>JBEKQU010000018.1:0-117851 GCA_049519415.1 Spirochaetia bacterium | reverse complement strand
GCCGTTATGTTCCCATTCAGATTCAGCGTCCCCGCCGTCACCGTCAGCGTCGTCACCGCCCCGTTCAGCGTCGCTATCCCCGAGTTCAGCGTCACCGCGTTGGCAACCGGGTTGGTCACCGTCAGCCCCACCCCTCCGTTGAGAATGACACTAGTGCCAACTGTCAGAGTAGTAATCGAACCAGAGGAAGAGATTGTTCCGCTCGATGTGGTTACATTTGTAGCCGTGATGCTGGAAAGCGTTATCGAAAAACCACCGATAGCAAGAACACCCGTTCCATTTACCGCTAAAGTGGAAGTTGGAAGTGCTGGTGATATATCAAGAGTAACAGTATCTCCAGTCAAAATAGTGACGGTGTCTCCATCGACGGGAACGACGCCACCTTGCCAAGTGCTGCCCGAGTTCCAAAGACCACCCCCAGTCCCGTTAGAAGAGATAGCCGATGCCCATGCTCCGAAACCGAAGAAAAGCAAGGTAACGGCTGCAAGAAGTATCCTCTTCATTCGGCGCTCCCTGTCTCCCGTTCTTCCCTTCTGATCATTCGCTTGTCGAAGAGGAATGCTGACTGTCTCGTCGAAGCACCTTCGCACTCCCCGAGCGTGCCGCTGGTGATCGTGATATCTCCATTGGTGACGCTCAGATCGTATGAGAGGGTCAGGGTGGCCGTGGCGCTGTTGATCGTGAGCGCATCTATCGTAACCCCGCCGACGACGTTCATGTTGACGGCAGCGCTTGCGAGGGCGATCGTTGCCGTGTCACCAGCTTGAGGATAGGAGGCTCCCCCTGACCAGTTGCCGGAGACGTTCCAGCTGGTGCCATCACCCCCTCCAGTCCATGTATAGGCTGTCCCGAACACGGCTGCCGGCAGGAGCAGGAGAAGGGCTGCAAGCAGAAGGCTGGCTCTCACATTCATGTGACATACCTATTCGGTGACGCAGCCTTCGGCCGGCCTTTCCGGCTTGATCGACAATGCAGGCAATATCCCGAATGCATCATCTGCGTCCCTTCTTCACGGAACTGGTTCCGTTACAAGAAAATATAGCACTCCACCGCCCTGGAGTCCTTGATGCGCATTCTATCTCATATTTCCGATACCGAACAATCCTTGCCTCTCCTTGATTTTTTCGTTGTAGTCCCTCGTGATGCGGCTGGCGACACCCTACTCCACCAAGCATCGGGGGCTATGGGTGACTTGAAGACCAGTGAGAGGCCCGGCCGCTGAGAGGGTCCCTATGTATCCGACGAGGCAACTGCCGAATCTGCCTCGAACCATGGGATGATGTCGATCCCTTTATGGGAAAAACGAGCATCGCCTGCATAGACAATCATGCAATCATTGGAGTCTGCTTTCGAGTAGCGCATCCAGGACTTGAGCCCTGCGGCAAAATCAGCGGCGTAGGTCTTCCCCGACTTGATCTCGAGGGCTCTCACGACAGGACCACCCTCGAAGACGACGTCGATCTCGGTGCCGATATTATCTCTCCAGAAGAAAATATCCGGATCGAGTCCCTTGTTGAGTCGCGTCTTGAGGAGCTCCGCAATGACAAAGGACTCGAAGAGGTTGCCGCGGTTCGGGTGGACGAAGAGCTGCTCCGAGTCCTTTATTCCGAGGAGCCGTGCGGCGAGGCCCGTGTCGATGAAGTAGAGCTTCGGACTTTTCACAAGGCGTTTCCCGAAGTTGCGATGGTAAGGCTTGAGAAGATAGACAATGCCGCTCGTCTCGAGTACGGAAAGCCAGGCCCTGGCTGTATTATGAGAGAGCCCGCAGTCGAGAGCGAGCGCGCTCAGGTTGAGGATCTGTCCCACCCGCGCGGCGCACATCTTCACGAAGGTCTGGAATTGCCCGAGATCCTTCACGTTGATGATCGAGCGCACATCGCGCTCGACATAAGAGGCTATCGTCAATATGTAGATTCATAGGGACCGAGGGGAAGAAAGCATGGAGTGCGCCAGGAGGATCCCGATCGCCTCGAGAAAGCTTCTGGGCTCGATCTGGAGGGCATATTTTCGTGTGCCGCTCATTCCTTCCTCCCTGCGGCGATACGGATGATGCTCGTGTAAAACGTAATGATCCGGCCATAATTCTCCAGTGATATCCTTTCATCGACTCCGTGGATGCGCGCCAAGTCCTCGGGGGCTAGCACCACAGGAATCAGACGTACAATAGACTCCGTCACTGACCTGAAATGACGTGAATCCGTTGCCATGTTTACCAGGAAAGGCGCGACAATGGCCCGGGGCGCGATCAGCAGCGCGGTTTCAGTTAGGATTTTCCACAGCTCGGGGTCCAGCGGGAATTCAGGAATAGGGTCGCTGACCATCGCGCCGGTAAGAAGATGCACGAGAAGGGAAAAGCCCCGGGGGAGGTTCTTGCGCGCGAGCCGCTCCATCCCATCCGCGCCAGAGCGGACTGCGCCGTGTCGCCGGGAAGCAGCCGGACATTGATCACGGCTCTGGCCTGGCTGGGAATCACATTCGGAACCTGGCCGGTCTTGATGATGGTGACGGCCTGCGTGGTGCGCAGGAGGGAGTCCACCGAAGGATCAGCGGTCAGCGCCCCCTTGAGCAGCGGCCAGAGGGGCCGCAGGAAACGCAGCGCGAGCCGGATGGCGCCCCGGGCATGTGGAGCGAGCGCACGGAAGAAACGCGCCGCCGTGGGCGTGAGCCGTGCCGGGAAGGGCTTCTTTTCAATGCCGGCTACCACGGCCGCGAGCGCTCCCGGCACGGTGCCCCGGCCCGGCATGGCGCTGTGGCCCGGCTTGCCCTCAACGACGATTTCGATGTTGGCAAACCCTTTTTCAGCGATCCCTATCATGGCGATCGGCCGCGGGATGAAGGAGAGGATGCCGTCGGTAATTGCAGAGCCCTCGTCAAAAACGCACTTCAGACGCACCCCGCGATCGGCAAGCGTGCGGGCAATGATTCCAGCCCCAAACGCACCGCCAAGTTCCTCATCCCCGCCGAACGCCAGGTAAATGGCCATCGACGGCTGGAATCCCTCGGACAGGAGGGATTCCACGGCCTCCATGATTCCTATCAGGCAGTTCTTGTTGTCCAGTGTCCCCCTTCCCCAGATATATCCATCCTCGACTTTGCCGGAAAACGGAGGGCGCGACCACGCGGATTCTTCGCCCGCTGGGACCACGTCGAAATGGGCATAAAAGAGAAGCCCGGGAGCGTTGGAATCACCAGAAGCCCATGACAGGAGAAGAGCCAGATCGCCCACCTGCTCCCAGCGCAGGGCAGCCGCTGCCCGGGGAAACTCCCGGCGCAGATTGTCCAGAAAAGCGGCGAACTCGCCGTATGCCGGCTCAGATCCAGGGGTTGCGGATACAATGCTGATGGTGCGGAAGCGTACGGCGCTGCCCAAACGCTCCGCCTGTTCGCGGCTGCAAGGCGTCATTTCTCAGTGGGCACACGGTATCCGTGACGAAAGCCATTGTCAAATAAAAAAGGGGCTTGCCGAGCGAGGGCAGCCCCTTAAAATCGGAGGAAAAAGCTTAGAAGATTTTAAACAGAACCGTGACGCCGAGTGCGGGAGTGAGCGTAGTTGGCGAATTTTCGCTCCCGGCCACGCTCTGGATCAGATCGCTGAGGTTGTCGCTGAAAACGTATCCCACCACGCCGATGGAAAGGCCGCCGATATTGATGTCCACGGTGGCTTTCATATTCCATCCCGCATCAGTCATATCCGAGCCGCCGGCCGTGTCAAAACCGAAGTTGGGCCCCGCCCCCAGGCCAATGCGTATGAACCAGATGTTGAGGGACAGTCCGACATCCGTGAGCAGATCCACTGATTGATATTCAGGATAGTAAAGGGCGGTCACGCCTCCCTGGAAGATCCAGAGCTTGAGCCTGCTTTCAAGACCGAACACGAAGTCGCTGGTTGAGAGTGACGAGCTGGAAGTAAGAGATGATACGCTGCCACCGTAAACTGCGGTGGCGCCGATCTGGAACTGGGCAAATGCCAGAACGGGCACGATTGCTATTATTAAGACGAGCATGAGCTTCTTCACGGTAGCTCCTCCTTTGCTGTATTGCCACTATCAATTGTACACCACTCTAGGGCTAAATACAACACTAGAGAAAAGGCGCAATCCGGCGGGCGGCCGCACCGCAGGCCTCTCCCAGTCGCTCGATATCCGCTTCGGTATGCGCCGCGCTCACCGATCCCAGGCCATGCATGACGAACACGTCCTCCAGCAGCAGGGCAAGCTGCAGCACGGTGTCGGCTAGGTCCACGTCGCAGAGAGCGGGGTTGCGGGTCTGCTCGGGGGAGTCGCACGCCGTCCCACGCTCGTAGGGGAAGTGCACGGCCGACATCGAGCTGTCAGGAAGGGCATCGCTGCGGTCCCCGGTGCATTGAGCAACGATTCCTATAGAAGCGAACGCCTGCTCCACGACGCGGCGCGCCTTTGCTCCCAGGGCCGCGATGCGGGGATACAGCCCTCCCTCTTCGGCAATGAGATGTTCCATCATGACGCGCGACGCCAGCATCGATGCAGGGTGGCAGGAATAGGTGCCCCCGGAGAACTTCACGCCCCCGGCCCGGCCGGCGAGCCTCATCACATCCTCCCGGCCGGCAACCGCCGCGACCGGCATTCCGCCGCCCATGATCTTTGCATACGTGGCCAGGTCGGGCTGCACGCCGAATATCCGGGCAACGCTTCCCGCGCAGAACCGGAACCCCGCGATCACCTCATCGTAGATGAGAAGCGCCCCGTGCTTCCGGGTCAGCTCCCGGGCCTTCCGCAGGAAGCCCATCGTGGCCGGAAGACAGCCGCCCGAGCCGAGGAAAGGCTCTACTATGAAGCAGGCCACCTTGCCTCCGAACTTTTCAAACTGGGCCTCGAGCATCGCGGTGTCATTGAACCTCGTGACCACCACCTCCTCCGCGACCGCGGGAGGAAGGCCGCGGCTCTCCGCCTGCTCGAAGTTGTGCGCGTTCTCTTCGTGGAAATCCACGCCGACCAGGCCCCAGGGCTGGGCCCCGTGCCAGCCGCCGCCCACCTTCATGACCATTTCCCTTCCCGTGAAAGCCCGGGAGAGGAAGGTGGCGTACATGGTGGCCAGCGAACCGCTGGAGGTGAATCGCGCGCGCTGGGCGCCTGTCCGGGAGCACAGCAGCTCGGCAACGCGCACCTGCAGGGCATCGGTGAAGCCTGTCTGAAGGCCGAATCCCGCCTGCAGGCCATGGGCAAGCGCATCTGCAATGACCGGCGGATTGTGCCCCAGAATGTTCGCGTAGTGACCCTGCCAGAAATCGAGGATCCGATGCCCATCCTCGTCCGTCACGTAGGCGCCTGTTGCGGATGCGATGCGCGGCGGGAAAGGACGCAGCAATCGGATGGTGTGGCTTCCCCCATCAATGAGGTATTTCATAGCCTCCCTGTTGATCGCGGCCGAACGGGGCGAACGGCGCTCGTACTCAGCGGCCAGGAGGGCAATAAGCTTCGAGTGGTTTCTCTGTTTCATGGGCAGCACGAAGATACAGGAAATGCACGGGTCCATGCAAGGACGCCCGGGCCGCATCCCCGGGATGGGAAACAATTGACTCCGCGCCGCCGTGTGCTGAAATTTAGCTGGTCATGAAAGAAAAGCTCAATCCGCTCTCTCCCGAGGAGGAGCGGGTCATCGTTTACAAAGGAACGGAACGGCCGTGGACCGGAGAGTATGTTTCGTGTAGGGGCAATGGAACCTACGTCTGCCGGCGCTGCGATGCTCCCCTGTACCGCTCCGAGGACAAGTTCGATTCCCACTGCGGCTGGCCCAGCTTCGACGACGAGATCCCCGGCGCGGTGCGCCGCACGGTCGACGCGGACGGCGTTCGAACGGAGATCACCTGTGCGGCCTGTGGCGCGCATCTTGGTCACGTTTTCCTCGGTGAATTATTCACGGCAAAGAACACGCGCCACTGCGTGAACTCACTGTCCCTGAGGTTTGTGCCCGCTGAAAAAGGCGCCGAAACGGCGCGCTGAGCGCGCGCCGCGCATAAATCTTCGACCGCTTCTCATTCTCCCTGATCCGGGCTATACCGACCCGGGAACTATTCGTATGAGCGCATCCCTGCACATCCTGTACGAGGACAACCACATCATTGCGGTGAATAAAATGCCCTCCGACATCGTCCAGGCAGACAAAACAGGAGACGAGACGCTCGCCGACAGGGTGCGCGACTACCTGCGGAACGCTTACGGAAAGCAGGGCAATGTATTTGTGGGGATCCCCCACAGGCTGGACCGGCCCACGAGCGGGGTCGTGCTTTTCGCGCGCACTGACAAGGCCCTGGAGCGCCTGGCTGCACTGTTCCGCGAGAGCGGCATTCGCAAGATCTATTGGGCGCTGGTGGCGGAGAAGCCGCCTGCGGAATCAGGCCAGTTGACCCACTGGCTGAAACGGAATGCCGCGCAAAACAAGTCGTACGCGGTGGCTGGTCCTGGCAACGGCACGCGCGAGGCAAAACTCGGCTACCATCTGCTCTTCAGCCTCGAGCGCTACCACCTGCTGGAAATTGAGCTGCACACCGGGCGGCACCACCAGATCCGGGCCCAGCTTGCCGCCATTGGCTGTCACATCAAGGGAGACCTGAAATACGGGTCGCGGCGGTCCAACCCGGACGGCGGCATCCACCTGCATGCTCGGCAAGTGTCGTTCCTCCACCCTGTGAAAAAAATCCCGCTGGTCATAACGGCGGATCCGCCCGCCGATCCCCTCTGGGACGCGGCCATGTCCCGATGGCGCGAGGCAGCATCAGGACTCCGACCACGCAAGGGCCCATGACTCTATCCCCTGCATGACAGGGACCAAAGCCCTGCCCTTGTCGGTGAGATCGTAGACGACGCGCACCGGGGACGCTGTGTGAACGGTGCGCGAGACAATCCCTTCCTTCTCCAGATCCTTGATGCGCTCCGTCAGCATGCGAGCGCTCACTGAGGAGATGCCTTTCTCCAGCTCGCAGAAGTGCCGAGGTCCGGAAGCCAGCTCGCGGATGATGAGTCCCGCCCATTTGCGGCCTAATATGGAAAAGGCACGCTCCACCGTTGGACATAGGGCGGAAGGAGCGCCAGCCATTGTATTCATGAAAAAAATATAAGGTTTTTCTTGACGATATGCAATTTCATTATTAACTTACTATTTGTTACCTTCTTACAATAGATTAGGACGAAGGAGATTCGACATGAAGGCATGGGATGTGAAGGCAGGCAGGGACGCCATCGAGAAAACCTTGAAGGCGCTGACCGCGAACGGAATAGAGGCCAGCCTGGTGGAAACAGGCGAAGAGGCAAAAAGAAAGGTCCTTTCCATGGTCCCCGAGAAGGCCGAGGTTTTTGCAATGACCTCCATCACCCTTGAGACCCTCGGAATCGCCAGGGAGATCAATGAGTCCGGGCGCTACACCTCGGTGCGGCCGGCCCTGGTCAAGATGGACCAGAAGACGCAGGGAAGGGAGATGCGCAAGCTCGGCGCGGCGCCAGACTATGCTCTGGGAAGCGCGCATGCGGTCACGGAGACGGGTACGGTGATAGTGGCATCCCTCACGGGAAGCCAGCTTGCCGCCTATGCATCAGGCGCCGGGACTCTGATATGGGTGGTGGGCGCGCAGAAGATTGTGAAGGACGTGGAAGAGGGAATGAAAAGGATCCAGGAGTACGTGGTGGAAAAAGAAAGCGCACGGGCGCGCAAGGCATACGGCCTTCCCGACACTTTTCATACATTCCCCAGCAAGGTGCTTCTCTTCA
Source organism: Spirochaetia bacterium (assembly GCA_049519415.1). Taxonomy (GTDB): domain Bacteria; phylum Spirochaetota; class Spirochaetia; order SZUA-6; family Fen-1364; genus Fen-1364. The sequence continues at coordinate 110,112 of JBEKQU010000018.1, read as the reverse complement.
ATCGCGAAGTGCAGCCCGGCCGCGTGAAGCTCATCGTGGTTAACGAGGTGGTGGGCTTCTGATCGCTCGGCAGAAAGCGCAGATCAACACTAAAACGGCGCCTTTTCAGGCGTCGTTTTTTTACATGAGAATGAAGATTTCTGCTTGACATTCATAAAGTTGTATAATACAATTATTGCATATTACATCTGTTTCCTAATACATCTTTCGGAGAAATATATGGCAGACGATGGCGTATCGATCCGCGAGTTTAGAAAAAACCTCCGCGTTTTGGAGCGCGAGGTGGGGCTTTCGATGGCATCAGAGACAGGATGCTGCGGGGTGACGCTGGCGCAGTGCCACCTCCTGCTGGAAATCGAACAGCGCGGCCATACCAGCGTGACCGAATTGGCATCCGTTCTGGAGCTGGATAAAAGCACATTGAGCCGGACGGTCGATGCCATGTGCAGGACAGGGCTCCTCAATCGCGAGACGAATCCCTCCAGCAGGCGCCAGCAGGTGATCAGTCTCACGGAAACGGGAAAGCAAAAGGCGGACACTATCAATGACCTCTGCGACGTGTCCTACACGCGTTTGTTCGATTTCATACCCGCGCAAGAAAGGCGGACCGTTGCGGAGTCCGCGGCGCTGCTTGCCGGCGCGATGCAGCAGATGCGGAAAAACCCCGCCGCGCCCTGCTGCGCTGAAGAACAGCGGGAGTGAAAGGAGCGCGATGATGGAAAAAGCAGTGAACAATGAGGCGCCCGTCGCCTTCGTGAAAGGCTCCGTGACCGTAAAGGAGAGAGCCATTCCCATCGTCTCCACCCGGCTGTCCTGGCGCGATGTGGTGGGCGGGTGGAAGGTGAGGTGGGACATCGGGCGGATGCGCTACAGGGTCAGGCCCGGCCTGTATGGCGTGGGGTCCCCGAGCCCGGAATCCCCCGTGCTTGTCACCGCGAACTACAAGCTCACCTTCGACCGCCTGCGCCGGGAGCTGGAGGGGATCGACGCGTGGATCCTCGTGCTGGACACGAGAGGCATCAATGTCTGGTGCGCCGCTGGCAAGGGAACCTTCGGCACTCGGGAGCTGGAACAGCGGATCTTGGCGGTTCGCCTGGACCAGGTGGTGTCCCACCGGACGCTGATCCTGCCCCAATTGGGGGCATCCGGAGTGGCTGCTCACGAGGTCAAGGAGGCCACCGGCTTCCGAGTGAAGTACGGTCCGGTGATGGCGCGCGACATCCCCGCCTACCTTGCGGCAGGGCTAAAGAAGGTCGATGCGATGCGCGCCGTGCCGTTCCGACTGGGGGACCGGATGGCCATCGCCCCGGCGGAGCTGATGCACGCGTGGCCGTTCCTCCTGGCCATCCTGGCCGGATCCGCGCTGCTCAGCCTCCCTTTCGCCGCCGGTTATCTGCACCGGTTCCTTGGCTTCTTCATCCCCCTGGTCGGAGCCGTTCTTTTAGCCACGCTCGGCTTCCCCGCGCTTCTTCCTTTCCTTCCCTTTCGGGCGTTCGCCCTCAAGGGCGCGGTGCTGGGCGCGCTCTGGAGCGTCCTCGCAGCGTTCATATTACAGACATCCCTGCCCGGCGGGGCAGCCATGGTCCTCATGACCACGCCGCTGGTGGCCTTCATCGCCATGAACTTCACCGGCGCATCAACGTTCACGTGCCAGCCCGGCGCCGCGCTGGAGGTGCGCCTTGGGACCATTCCCATGATCGCATCCCTGGTGATCGGCGTCGGACTCGCGATCACAGCCCGAATTCTCAGCTTGTAGGAGACGTCCATGAACATAACATACCTGAAAAACGGGGAAACCCTTTCACTGGATCCGGCGCTGTGCAATGGCTGCCGGGAATGCATCGAGGTGTGCCCGCACGCGGTTTTTGCGATGGAGGATGGGAAATCGATCATCGCGGACAGGGGAGCATGCATGGAGTGCGGGGCATGCGCCCGCAACTGCGCCGCGCGGGCCATCAGCGTCACGGCAGGGGTCGGCTGCGCGGCCGCGATCATCGGCGGCATTCTGCGGGGAACCGAGCCTTCGTGCGGCTGCGGCTGCTCGGGTCCGGAGGCTGAAAAAAAGGCCGGCTCGCAGAGCGCCGCCAGGGGGTGCTGCTAGGCGCGCGCGCTTCGCGTCAGGGGAAGCGTGAAGACGAGCCTGCTCCCCTTACCCTCGCCCTCGCTTTCCGCCCAGATCCTGCCTCCGTGCAGCTCCACGATCTGCCGCGCCAGGGAGAGTCCAAGGCCCGAGCCGGGAGCGCGCGACGCCGAGGGACGGCCCTTGATCTGGTAGAAGGCGTCGAAGATCTTCTCCAGCTCTGCGCGCGGAATCCCTATTCCCGTGTCCGAGACGCTGATGCCAAGAGATCCCTCCTGCGCCCACAGCGCCACCGTGACGTCCCCTCCCTCGGGCGTGAACTTCAATGAATTGGAGATGAGGTTGAACAGCACCTGCTTGATCCTGCGTTCGTCCGCGGACACCTCCAGAGCGGAAAGCTCGGGAGGCACGACGGCTGCAATGCGGATTTTCCGACGGGCCGCCGTCTCCTTGAGCAGCACGAGGGTGTGCGTGAGAAGGGAGGTAATGCGGACCGCGGAGATCTCCAGCTCGGTCTTGCCCGACTCGATCTTGGAGATGTCCAGGATGTCGTTGATGAGGTCCAGGAGGTGCCGGGAGCACTGCAGGATCACGTCCAGCTGCTGTTTCTGGCGCTCGTTCACGGCCCCGAAGTACTCATAATAGAGGATCTCGGCGTAGCCGATGATGGCGGTGAGCGGCGTGCGCAGCTCATGCGACATTCCCGCCAGGAGATCGGACTTCGCCCGGCTGGCCGCGTCCGCGGCCAGGGAAGCCAGCCGGAGCTGTTCCTCCGTCTGCTTGCGCGCGGTCACGTCGCGCGCCACAATAGTGACGCCGGCGAACCCGCGATGCATGTCCTTCAGGGGGGACACCTTTACGTTGAACCACACGTCGGCGCCGTCCGACGGCAGCGAGATGTCGAACTGCTCCACCCTGTCGTTCGCCTGCACCGCGGCAAAGGCCGCCTCAAACTGCCGGGCCGCGTCAGGGGGGTACACGTCGCGGAAGGTGGCGCCGATCCAGTCGGCCGATGCCGCGGCCGTGCCCCCCGCGGCCCCGGGAGCGCGCGCGGCCACGAACAGGCCCGCCTTGTCCGTGACGAGCACGGCGTCGTCAATGGAGGCCAGTATGGACCGCAGCCGCTCCTCGCTGTCGCGCAGCTCGGCCTCCGCGCGCTGTTTCTGGCGCGCCAGCTCGTTTTGGCGCATCGTCTTCTCTATCAAGGGAGGCAGGAGCTGGAAGAACTTGCCGTAGGACTCCTTGTTGATGTAATCAGCGGCGCCAAGCTTCATGGCGCGCACCGCGATCTCCTCGCTCCCCGCGCCCGTAACGATGATCACGGGGACGGCTGCGCCTCGCGCCGCCAGAGCCTCCAAGACCTGCAGGCCGTTGTAATCGGGCAGGTGGTAATCGACGATGACAATGTCGTGGAGGGCCTCGTCGAACGCGGCCAGACCTTCCCGGCCCGTGGCGCGGATCTCCACCCGGTAGCCTTCCGCCTCCAGCCTGGCGCGCACCAGGCGCGAGAGCCCCGGATCGTCCTCGATGTACAGGATCCGAACGCCCGCGCTCATCAGCCCGTCCTCAAGCACTCGCGCACCCGATGGAGAAGCTCGCGCGGCTGCCAGGGCTTCTGGAGGATCTCGTAGAACCCGTCCCTTTCCCGCGCCTGTCCGTCAAGGCGCCACGTGTACCCGCTGCAGAGAATGGCCGGCAGATCAGGGGTGATGCGCCGGATCCGCTCCAGCGCGGCCCGGCCCCCCATGCGCGGCATCACGTCATCCAGCAGCACGAGCTGGATCCGATGCCCTTCGCGCTCGAAGATCTCCACCGCTTCCTGCCCGTCGCGCGCCGCCAGGACCGTGTAGCCTTCACGGGAAAGGATCTTCGCTGCAAGGGCGCGCAGCCCCTCGTCGTCCTCGGCCAGCAGGAGCGTTGCCCCGCCGGAGGGAGCGGAGGCAGGACCGGGAGCTGGAGACGGAACCGGCTGATCAAGTTCCCGCGCGGCATGCTTTTCCGGCAGGGGGCGGACGGCGGGCGCGGACCGGGCAGGAAGGGAAAAGACGACGGTGGTGCCGGCCCCGGCCGGGCTCTCCACCCTGATCTCTCCGCCAAGGCGCTGGGCCACCGCGTATGCGATCAACGGGCCGAGTCCCTGTCCCTTGCCCCCGGACCTGCCGGGAAGATAGGGCTCGAAGAAACGGCCGCGAAGCTCCTCGGGGATGGGCTCGCCCGTGTCCGTTGCTCGGAGCAGGACCCGGCCGGCTCCCGATGGATCGTCCACCAACGCCGCGCGCAGAGAGAGGGTGCCGCCTCCAGGCATCGCCTCCCGCGCCCGGGAGCACAGCGCCGTGAGAAGCCGGCCGAGCAGGTCCTCATCGGCAAAAACGAAGGGAAGCCCGGTTGCGGGGGTGTGGAGGATCGACACGCCCTCCCCGCACGCCGCGCGCATAGCCGGCAGATGGTGGAGGATCGCCTCGTCAAGGTCAAGGAGCCGGGGAGAGAAAGGGCCTCGCTGCCCAATGACCATCAAGTCCTGCACGAGACGCGCTGCGCGCGTTGTCGCCTCCATCACCTCGGAAAGCAGGCCGCGCACCTCGGGGCCCGCGTTCTCTTCGGCCAGCGCCAGCTCCGCGTACCCCTGCACCACAAGGAGAATGTTGTTGAAGTCGTGCGCCACGCCGCCCGCCAGCCGGCTCAGCGCCTCCAGCACGCGCGTATTTCCGGTTCCCGAGTCCCGGGAATGCTCCTCCGCGCCCGCGGAGCGCCGTGGCCGCAGCGGAAAGCCGAGCGCGCGACCAAGCCTGTTCTCCATGGTCCTCCCTTTACCCCTGCTGCGCTGGAGCAAGCCCGGGCAGGCGTGGCCTCAGACGGCTCCACCGGGACAGCACCCGTTCAGTGATGGACGACAGGGCCACCTGCCCATGCTCCGCCTTGCGGCAGAGTGAAATAAGCGCGGAGAAACAACGGGCCAGCTCCACGTAGGTCTCCCTGTCCAAGGTCACGCTGCCGGCAGCCGCGGGATCGGGGGCAGCCTCGGGATTGGGGGCAGCCGCGGAATCGGGGACGGCCCTGGTCTGCTTCAGGGGGTCCAGCTCAGCGGGGAGATCGATCACGATCTCGTACGGCTCAAAGACCCGGATGGGCTCGGAGATGTTCTTGACGGTGATGTGGCCGATCTCCCGCGCGTGCACGGCGTCCTTCACCTTCTCATAGACGAGGTCCGAGATGAGGATCGAGCCGTGTGGGGCGGAGGATTCCAGCCGCGATGCGATGTTCACGGCATTGCCCAGAACGTCTCCTTGCGCTTTGCGCACCACCTTGCCCACGTGGATGCCGATGCGGATCACCACCCGCGTGGTTTCGTCGCGGTAGCGGTTGAAACGGCGCAGGGACTTCTGCAGGCGAATGGCGGCGAGCACCGCGGGGATCGGGTCGTGGAAAACGATCATGTGACCGTCTCCCATCCGCTTGACAAGCTCTCCCCGGTGTGCCTCCACGTGCGTCAGCAGGATCTTCTCGTACTCCTGGATGAGGGCGGACAATTGCATGGGCGGCAGGACCTGGGCCTTCTTCGAATAGCCGACGATGTCGGAAAAGAACATCACCAGCTCCTGCATATTCTCCCGCTCGAACTGGAAGGTCAAGCGCTCCGAACGCAGCTCAACGGCGGGCGCGCCGTCCTCCAGGAGGGGCTCCTCCTCCTGCGCGCCGCCCCGCAGCCGCAGCGCCATTTCCAGGGCATGGTCGCGGACGGGCTGGCCGTCCTCATGGAGAAGCAGGTCCCTCAGCTCCGCCTGGATCAGCGCGCTGTCCCGGGAAAGCAGGGGTTCCAGAGCGGAGGCGAGCGGCTCTCGGAGGCATCCCCGGAGCCGGCGCAGGATATCCACGATCCCCTCCTCGCTTCCGGCGGAGAGCTGGTCCCGCAGCACCTCCACGGCATACGGGTCCCCCATCTTCCACAGCATGATGGCGGCGGACCTGCGGCTGGGCTCGTGATCGCTCCTGAGGATGCGATAGAGAAACTCCACCGTACCGTCGCGGTTGGACACGCGTCCAAGAGATATTCGGCGCTCCAGGATGGCGAGGGCCGCTGCCCGCAGGGCGTCATCCCCGGTGAGGGCCGGCTCCTTGAGGCTTTCCGTGATATCCAGCAGGATTTTCTCCCCAAGGTACGCGGCCATTGCCTCCCGCACTTCCCGGCTGGTCGAGAGCGCAAGCCGGGACAGGAGCGTCTTTGCCAGCTCGCCGCTGGATGATGGAGGCCCGGCCGACAATGCCTCCAGGGCGTTAAGGGTCACGTACGGATCATCCTGGGACGCGAGCAGCCGAGTTGCGGCCGGCTCCAGCATCTGCGGATGCAGGCTGCGCAGGAGATGCAACGCGGCGATCGCCAGGATCTTGCTTGCAAGGGGCACGGCGACGCACTCCCTGCACGCCGCCTCAGCGGCCGGAGCATCCACCTTGGCCAGAGCGTAAAGCGCGACTTCCGCCAGCCGGTACAGCTTCTCCTGCCGTGCCCAGGTGAATATGCCCTGCAGGAGAATCCCGACCGCGCTGTTCGCCGCGGGGGAGAGAAAGATCGCGGCCAGGCGTATGACGCGAATCAGGTGCCAGAACTGGCGGCTCTTGCCCGTCTTGGCAAGCGTAAGCTCGCGCGCCACCAGCGCGATGCCCGTTCTCTTGGGGTTGTTGATCAGGTCCGTAATGGCGGAATACCCGTCGAAATGGCGCACTTCCACCCGCACGGCCGTGGCTTTCAGCATCCGCTGCAGCCCCGCCGCGGTGTCGGAGCTTGCGCCCTTGAGCCACCGCAGAAGCGCGGCCTTGAACTCCTCGTCGCAGTAGTACTCCATGTACTCCTTGGAGCGCATGATGAGCCAGCCCAGCTCGTGGGCGTCGCTGGACACCTTGCGGCCTTCGGCCGCAAGCTGCTTGCGCAGATCCGCCACACGCGACATGACCGCTGCCCGGGTCTCCGGCAGGACCGCCTCGGCCGCGCCTTCTACCTTTTCCATGCGGGCCGCTGCCTGCTGCGCCTCATCCTCCAGTGAAGGGTTGGTCTCCACGGCGCCGGCCAGCTTCGCGATGATGTCGGAAAGCCACGCCGCGTGGTGGGACTCCGTCCCAAGTGCCGCGTAGGCCGCGCGGCGCACCTCGGCGTGCGGGTCGCCCAGAGATTCGCGCAGGATGGCCGCGGATTCGGGAAGAGGCTGCCGCGCGGCAAGCTGGACAAGCGCCATCCGGTTGCGTAGGGACAGCCGCGGATACAGGGGCGCGCAGTGCGCCGCGGCGCGGGAGGCCAGCGCCGCGTTGTCCGCCGCCGCCGTGAGCACCTGGTCAAGGATCTCCTCGCGCCCGTCCTTCAGCAGCTCCTCAAGCGCCAGCTCCCCCTCCACGCGGAGAAGGAGGCCGGCCGCGTGCGCGCGCGCGCCCGGCGCGCCTAACGGCGTACGCGCGGCCTGGCGGATGAGGCCCATGACTTCCTGGTCCTGCGGCGCGGCAGCCGCCAGGGCTCCGAGAGCCTCCCGGCGCAGCTTTTCGCTGCGCGTCGTCTTGGCAAGGTTCAGGAGGAGCTTCAGCGCCTCGGGGTGCCGGAGGGCGCCCAGGGCGCGCGCGGCCGCGCACTGCGCCTCCTCCGGGGCGCTGGTGAGCAGCCGCGCCACGTGCGGGAAGCTGCGCGCATCCGCCAGGGCCCGCACGGCGCTGAGCGCGGAGAGCGCGACCTGCGCGCGGGAATCGAAGAGATCGGCATGGAGGAATTCCAGGCCCTTCTTCTGGGCGTCGCAGGCCTCGAAGATCCGATGCGTCGTGAGCAGAGGTTCGACGGTTAGCTGCGGCGCTTCCGCTCCCAGAGTATTAGCCATATGCCGCTCCGACAGCCGCCATTTCGGGGGCTGGCTTGTCAAGCGTGGTGAGGGCCTTCTTCTCCTCCACCGTGAGGATCGCGTCGATGTTCAACAATATGATCAGCTTGTCCTCCAGCTTGCCAACGCCCGTGATGAACTCCTGAGAGACGCCGCCGAGCACGGGAGGCGGGGGGTCGATCTGATCCGCGGGGATGCGCACCACCTGGCTGGCGGAGTCCACCACCATGCCCATCAGGCGGCCCTCCACCTCGACCACGATCACCCGGGTCATCGCCGTGGCCTCCTTGGCTTCCAGGCCGAACTTGTCGCGCAGGTCGATGATGGGAATCACGTCGCCCCTGAGGTTGATGATGCCCTTGACGAACGAGGGCGCCTTGGGGAGCCAGGTGATCTCCCGGATGCGGATCACCTCCTTCACCCTGAGCAGCTCCAGGCCGTACTCTTCTTCGCCCACGGAAAAGCTGATGAACTGCCGCAGCTCGTCCGTTTCCGTCTTTGTCGTTTCCATCTCACTCTCCTTCTTTCTCACCGCCGCCCTTCCGGGCCCGATCCGGTGTGAATACGCTCATCGCGCGAGGTCTTGCTTTCGCGCGATGGAGCCATCCACCCCTGCGTGTGCCACGTCGACGCCGGCGCGGCCAGAAATGCCTCCACGATCTCGGGATCGAACTGCGACCCCGCCTTGTCTTCCAGCTCGGCGGCCACCGCGGCGATGGGGAGCGCCGCCCGGTAGGGCCGATCGGATGTCATCGCGTCCATCGTGTCCATGAGCGCGAAGATGCGCGCGTTCAGGGGAATGCGCTCCTGTTTCAGCCCGTGGGGATACCCGGTGCCGTCGAACCGCTCATGGTGCGACAGCACCACGTCCGTGGCGTAGCCGAGGAAATCGATGTTGCGGATCATCGCGTGGCCCATGATGGGGTGCTTCTCCACGATCCGTCTTTCCTCCGGCGCGAGGTCCCCCTCCTTCAACAGCACCCGCTCGGGGATCCCGATCTTGCCCACGTCGTGCAGGTACGCGCCCCACTTGAGGTTCTTCAGCTCGAAGTCCGAGAGATTGAGAAGGGAGCCCAGCGTCACGCTGTTCCCTGACACGCGCGCGCAGTGGTCCGCCGTCTCGTGGTCCTTCAGGTTGAGCGCCGCGCCCAGCGCGGCCACGGTCATGTCGCAGACCTCGTCGATCTGCCGCGAGGTGCGGGAAAGCTCCTCCGTCTTCAGCTCCACCAGCGTCTCCAGCGCGCGCGCGTAGTACTGAAGGCTCCGGCGCGTGCGCCATTCCTCGATCGCCTTGTCGATGCGCTGCAGGAAATGCCCCACGGAGAAGGGCTTGGTGATGAAATCAATGGCGCCGTTGCGGATCGCCTGGACAGCGGTCTGGATGTCGCTGCTTCCCGTCATCACGATCGCGAGCGGCGCTTCCGGTCCCCCCAACTCGGCGAGCGCCAGTCCCGAGCCGTCGGGAAGCTGCACGTCGACAAGCATGACGTCGTAGCGGGTCGCGGCCATCCGCGCCCGAGCGTCGGCCACGGTCCCGGTGATGTCGCACGTGAAACCGCGGATCTTCAGCATCGCCGTCACCAGAGACTGGATGTCCTTTTCATCCTCCAGAACGAGTATCTTCGGCGATTGCGTCGGAGGCGTCACGTCCAGCCCGATCCCCTGCGCGTTGGGTCCCCTCCACCCCTGCGTCAGCATTATCCCCTCTCCCCCTTTCACGAATGGTGCGGGTGTTCCCTGAGCCTCTTCAGGCCCGCGGAGATGGCCAGGTCGATTTCGACGCGCACCTTGCGCTCCAGCGCGGGGTCGGGGGTAAGGGGCGAAAGGAGGGACGTGTAGTAGCGCGGGGTGACATGGTTGAGAGTCCACGCCACGAGGTCCATCACGCACTCCTCGCACCCGCACATGGCCGTTCCCTCTTCCGCAAGGGCCTCCACCGCATCGTAGACAAGCTCCTCTGACCTGTTGCCGATGCCGTCCATTTTGTAGCGCTCCTGAAGCTTCATATCGCATTCCTTGTCGATGAGGCGCCGCGCAGGGTCTCGACGATCCGCCCGGCGATGGCGTCCACCGGCACCACCTCGTGCGCGTCCCCGTTCTGCACGACCTCCCGGTTCATGCCGTAGATCACGGAGCTGTCCTTGTCCTGCGCGATCACGTGGCCGCCCCTCCGGTAAAGGGCATGCAGCCCATCGGCGCCGTCCTTGCCCATGCCCGTCATGATGACGCCGACCGCGCGGCCGCCGTACTCCATGGCCACCGAGTGCATCAGCACGTCCACCGACGGGCGATGCCCGTTCACGTTCTCGCCCTGATGGAGCTGCACGCGCGGCTCGGCTCCGAACCGCGACACCGTCATGTGCCAGTTCCCCGGCGCCAGAAGGACCCGGCCGGGCAGGATGGCATCGCCGTTCTCCGCTTCCTTCACCCCGAGCGCGCAGCACCCGTCAAGGCGTTCCGCGAACGCCTTGGTAAACACGGGCGGCATATGCTGCACCACCACGACGCCCACCGGCAGGTCGCCGGGGAGCATCTGGAGCACGATCTTCAAGGCCACGGGACCTCCGGTGGAGGTGCCCATGGCGACAAGGTCATAGGGGATCGGGCCGCGAAATGGCGCCGCTGGTGCGGCAGCCGCGGGCGCGCCAATTTCCGGGCGCTCGGTTTCGCTCGCTGCCGGAGACTCCTGCTGAGCCGACTGGAGGCGGGGGCCGTGGAACACGATCTTCGCCGCGTTCTTCACCTTCTCTGTAAGCTCCTCGGCGATGTTGGCGATCCCTCCGGAGAGCGAGCTGGATGGTTTGAGCACGAAATCCACGGCGCCCAGGTCAAGGGCCTGCAGGGTGAGCTCGGCGCCTTTCCGCGCGTGCGCGGACAACACGATGATCGGCGTCGGCCTGATGGCCATGATCCTGCGGATCGCCTCCCGGCCGCCCATGCCCGGCATTTCCATGTCCAGCGTGATCACATCGGGGCGCTCCTTGTCCAATTTGGCCAGGGCGAACTCCGCCTGCGCCGCCGTTGCCACCACGCAGATCTCGGGATCCGACGTGAGGATGTCCGTGGCCATTCTCCGCACCAGCGCGGAATCGTCCACCACCATGACGCGGATCACGGGGTCCCCTCCTTTTTCCTGCGATAGATCGGCGCCTTCAGAGGCGAGCAGTAGCTGAAGCACTTCGTGAATCCGCTGATGGATTCGGAATGCCCGATGAACAGGTACCCCTCCGGACGGATCGCGCGCGCGAAAATCTCGTCCACCAGCTTCGCCTGGGCTTCCTTGTCGAAGTAGATCATGACGTTGCGGCAGAAGATGATGTTCGCCTGCTCCCCCGGCGGGGGATCGGTGAAGAGGTTGTGCACCCGGAACTCCACCCGACGCCGGGCCTCCTCCGTGACCTGGTAGGCGCCGCCGCCCACGGGAGAGAAGTATTTCTGAAGCTGCTCGGGCGGAACGAAGCGCAGCGCGCGCTCGCGGTAGATCCCCTCGCGCGCGCGGGCAATCACCGTGGTGCTGATGTCGGTGCCCACGATCTGCACCGTGTGGCTGCCGGCGAGGCGCGCGGCCTGGTCCACCACGATCAGCAGCGTGTAGACCTCCTCTCCCGTGGAGCAACCGGCGCTCCAGATGCGGACCCGGGGGCTGGTACGGAAAAGCTCAGGCAGGATGGCGGAGCTGAGCGCCGTGAAGTGGTTTCCCTCGCGAAAGAAATAGGTTTCATTCGTGCTCACAGAGTCGATGAAGTTCGTCATCTCCCCGCCGGCATTCCGGGAGGTGATCAGGCGGTAGTATTCCTCGAAGGAGCTCAAGCGAAGCAGCGCCATGCGCTTGCGCAGCCTGTTGGAGATGAGGATCTGTTTTCCGTCGCGCATGCGAATGCCGGTCTTTTCGTGGATCAGCGCCTGGAACTTCTCAAAGGTTTCCTCCATGAGCACGGGCGGGGAGAAGAGGATAGCCTCCGCAGCGGGCGCGCTCACGTGGCCTCTCCCATGACCGGCATGGACTGCAGCGTCTTTACCGACACCGTGCCGGTGGCGTTGTCGAACACCACTGCGCGTCCCGCCCTGCCGCCCGTCTCCTCGAACACAATGGGGATCCTGCTCTCCTTCAGCGCCTTGCGCGCCGCCTCAACGTTCAGGTCGCCGATGGCGGCGATTCTCTCGTTCCCCATCGGGAACATCTCGGCTCCGCCGATGATCAGCGCCTGCAGGGATCCGGCCCGGCCGCCGCTGCGGAGCATGCGGGCCAGGAGCGCGGGGATGGCCGAGTCGGCGTACTTGCCCGTGGCCGCGTCGCCGCGCCGATGCTCGGGCAGCATGATGTGAGCCAGGCCGCTCACGCAGCGCTCGGGATCGCGGAGGATGACCCCCACGCACGATCCGAGGATCGTCTTGAGGCTGCGGCCGTCGGCAACAACGTCCATCTCCGCCATTTTCACGTTCACGGTTTCACCGCGCATATCACCCTGCCACGGCCGCGCTCGCTCTCTCCGCCAGCGCATCCATGAGCCGTTTCAGGGAGTCCGGCTCCAGGAAAAGCAACTGATGGCACACCACGCTCTCCATGCCGGCGCCGTAGAGCTCCGCCTCGGTGAAAAGAAGCTGGTCCCCCGGCTGGTTGAACCGGGCGAGCACGGAGTCGATGGCCGAAAGACACATGTCGATGCTGATCTCGGGCACCTCGGGGTTCATGGCAAGGTGCGCCGCGTCGGCGATTGCGCTAATGAAGGAAGAAGAGAGGATGTTGCCCAGCTCGGAAATGCTCGAAAGGTCCACATCCGAGACCCGGCGCGCCGTCCCCACCGGCCTGCCATGCAGCACGTCGTTCATGACCAGGAGGTAGGCTTCGGGAATGACCAGGAGCATGCCGGCAGCCAGGTCGCCGGCCACGCCGATGTACATGCCGCCGACCGCGCTCTCCTCCCCTCCCATGAGCTCCGCCACGTCCTTGATCGGCACCAGGCGCGACTCGGGGAAGCTCACGCGCACCTCCTGCCCGGTGAGCTGAGAGAGGGAAATGGACGCCTGGATGGCGCCCTGGTTGTTCACTTCCTCCAGGAGCCTGCCCTTGCTGCCGGCCACGATCCCGGCCAGCTCCTGCATGGGCTGCACGGGAGGAGCGGCGGGCGCCGGGGCCTGCGCCGCCGGAGCCGGGACGGGCGCGGAGGGCGCCGGTGCCATGGGCTCCGGTACACGTGCCACGGGAGCCGGGGCGAGATCTGGTTCGCGCTGGGCCGCGCCATTGCCCTCGGCCCGAACGATTCCGTCATGACAGTTCAGCTTGATCAGGGTTTCCACGTCCACGATCAGCGCGATCTTTCCATTGCCGAGCAGGGAGGCGCCGATGAGCCCCTCCACCTCGCGGTAGTGCCGGCTCAGGCTCTTAATCACGACCTCCCGGGTCCCGAGAATGCGCTCCACCTCCAGCCCGATTTTGCGGCCTTCGAAATCGACCACCACCACGGGCCGACCCGGCACGGGCCGGCTCTCCTTCGTTTCACCGTCCTGCAGGGCGCTGGCAAGGTTGACGAGCGCCAGCACCTCGCTGCGCAGAAGAATGACGTTGTGATTCCCGACGGTCCGCAGGATCGATTCGGTGGCCTTGAGGATCTCCCGCACCGCGGAGAGCGGGATGGCGTAGGTGGACCCGGCCACCTCCACGAGCACCGCGGTGATGATGGCCATGGTGAGGGGAAGCGAGATCGTGACCGTGGTGCCGACGCGCGGCAGGGACCGCACGCGAAGGTTCCCATTCATCTCGTCCACCGCGCGTTTCACCGCGTCCATGCCCACGCCGCGGCCTGAGATGTCCGACACCTTGCGGGCCGTGCTGAATCCCGGCAGGAAGATGAAGCCGAGGACCTGCTCGGCGCTGGCATTGGGCGCCTCTTCCGGCGTAATGAGGCCCTTCTCCAGCGCCTTCCTCAGTATCGCGTCCCGGTCCAGGCCCTTGCCGTCGTCGGACACCTCGATGCAGATATGGTCGCCCTCCTGGTAGGCGCCCAGCTTGATGGTGCCGGTGCTGGGCTTACCCGCGGCGTCGCGGTCCGCCGTGGTCTCCAGGCCGTGGTCCACCGCATTGCGCACCAGGTGCACGAGCGGCTCGCCGATGCGGTCGCTCACCTTCTTGTCGATCTCCGTCTCCTCTCCGAAAACCTCCAGGACGACCGACTTGCCGCTCGCCTTGGCAAGGTCTCGCACAACGCGGCGGAACCGGCTGAACACGGTGGCAATGGGGAGCATCCGCGCCTTCATGATGCCGTCTTGCAGGTCGCGGGTGATGGCGGAGAGGGCTTCCGTCTTTTCCTCCAGGTCGTAGATGAAATGGGCCTTTCCGAACTCTTCCTTTATAAGCTGGGTCGTGGCTACGAATCCTGAATTGTGGATCACCAGCTCGCCGACAAGGTTGAGCAGCGTGTCCAGCTTCTCCACGGACACGCGCACCACCTCCTCGGGCCGGGAGCCCTTGGAGAACTGCTCGTGCGCTTCGCGCGCGGTGGCCGTTTCCTCGGGCCGGGGCGCCGCGTCGACGCTGGGGGGCTTCGGCTGCGAAACAACGGGAGCCACGGACACCTGGTCGATTGCAACGTCCGCTGCAATCACGGCGGGATCAGCGGATGAGGAAAGGGTGATCGTGTAGATAAAGGGTCCGTCGGAGTCGCGCAGCAGGTCCGGGGAAGGCTCGACGCCGAGGATCATTCCCTGGCGCTCGATCCGCGCCTTGACTAGGAACGAGCGAAGGTAAGCCTCCCGGGGCGGGGCATCGATGCGGACCGTGAGGGAGCAGGTTTTCACCTGCGCGGGCGGGACAGCGGGGATGCCGCCTGCTGCGGAAGCGGCGGGCGCCTGGGCTGCGGAAGCGGGGGTGGGAATGCCGCCTGCGGCGGCGGCGAGCGCCGCGTTCTGCCCGGAGGACGCTTCTACGCCGGCAATGCCGGCGAGCCTTGAAAGGAATCCGTCCACGTCGACGTCGGGAGTTCGGCTGCCCGCGAAGGCGTCGATCATCGTCTTGCACAGGTCCAGTCCCTTGAAGAGCAGGTCGGCCAGATCGCCGCTGTACTCCCGCTGGCCGTCGCGCACGTCGGACAGGGAGGATTCCAGGTCGTGCGCCAGCCGTTGGAGAGAATCGAAGCCGATGAATCCCGCCGAGCCCTTCAGGGTGTGAATGGCGCGGAAAAGGTTGTTCAGCGGCTCGCGTTCGCCCGGCGACTTCTCCAGCGCGAGGAGGCTCTCCTCCCATTCGCGGAGCTGGTCGCCCGCCTCTTCGCTGAAGATGGCCAGGTATTCGGGCTTGACTTCCATTGATTGCTCTCCGTGCTTCGCCGTGGCGGTCGGGGGGTCACGTCTCGGACAAAAGACCGTCGTCCATCGCCCCTACCTCCTGAAGGGTCTCCTTTTCCTCCACCGCGATGCTGATCTCTATGGGCCCGTACTGGGTGATGAGCCCCAGAACGAGGGCGGGCTTGGGCACGAGATGCACGCTCAGATTGGTGCCCGCCGCGATGGCGGGGGTCGTGATGTTCAGAAGCTGGTCGCGCCTCTGATTGAGGAGCGAGGTTGCGTTGCCCGTGATCATGTTCGCCACTTCTCCCAGGCAGTCCAGGAACATGATCTTCTTCTCCTGGGGGGATTTGCCGTCCAGCATCTTGTCCACCAGCCGCTCGGCCAGCTTGCCTTCCAGGCTGTAGACGATCTGGCCGGTGAGGAAGCCGTAAATCCCGATGATGATGGACACGCCGTAGGTCGGCTCCACCTTTTCCTTGTAGGACAGATGCCCGCGGCGAACCTCGATGCCCGCGATCTGGGTGACGACGCGCATCGCGGCCTCGACGAACGGGTTCACGTGCTTGGCGTTCATTTTTACCATCATTCTTTCCTCCCTCTCCGTTCCCGCTCCGGCTTTAGTGGAGAGCCTTCTCCACCGCCGAAAGGATGCGCTCCTTGGTGAAGGGCTTGACCACGAAATCGCGCACCCCGAGGGCGATGGAATCGAGAAGCATCTTTTCCTGGCCGAGAGCGGTTACCATGACGATCCGCGCGTTCGGATCAGAGGCCAGAATTTCGCGGGCCGCTTCCAGCCCATCCTTCACCTTCATGGTGATGTCCATGGTCACCAGATCCGGTTTTAGCTCGGCGAATTTCGTCACCGCTTCAGCGCCATTCGTCGCCTCGCCGCAGATCTCAAACCCGCTGGGCGCCAGCGTGTCCTTCACGATTGTCCGCATGAAGTTGGCGTCATCAACAACCAATATCCTTTTCCCCATACTGAATCATCCTCCCGTCGTCGGCGAATGTACGGAGTTGAACAAGCAATCCCCATGCCAATGCCTGATTGGCTGCGCTCAAGGAGAGTGAAGAAAAATCGCCTAAAACAGGGTTTTTTTATTCACGGATTGGACTAATTCGTTTACAGAGACAAAAGAGATTCACATCAATAGCACGGCCGTCTCATTGTGGAACAGATGTTCCACATCAGTGGAACAGAGGGGACCTGTCATTCCCTGGGGTTCATCCCATACTTTTTCATCTTGCGCCACAACGTGTTGCGTCCCATCCCGAGCGCTTGCGCGGCCCGGGTTTGGTTCCCGTCCGCTTCTTCGAGAGCGCTCTTGATCGTTTCCCGTTCAGCTTCTTCCCGTGTCGCTTTGGGCGCGGCCGCGGGCTCGGGAGGGACCGAGGACGCGACAGCCAGACCGAGGGCGAAAATGACCTTGAACTCCGCAAGGGAGATAACGGCTGATAAGGAGAGCGTGACGGCACGCTCCATGACGTTCTCCAACTCCCTGATATTGCCCGGCCAATGGTAGCCCAGCGCCATTTCCATCGCTTCCGGCGCAAGGCTCTGCGGCTGCCGGCCCAGTTTCTTTGCGTAGAACGCCAGGAAGTGGCGGCAGAGCGGAACGATATCTTCCCGCCGCTCCCGCAGGGGAGGAATTGTCAGCGGGATCACGTTCAGACGGTAAAAAAGGTCTTCACGGAACTTGGCTTCCCGGATCAAGTCCGCGAGGTTCCTGTTCGTGGAGGCAAGGATGCGCACGTCGACGCGCCGCACCGTTGCGCTGCCGACCCTCCGGATCTCCCCTTCCTGGAGCGTGCGCAGGAGCTTTCCCTGCAGAAGCGGCGGCATGTCGCCAATCTCATCCAGCAGCAGCGTCCCCCCGTTTGCCTCTTCGAAGAGCCCCTTCCGCTCCGCGGCGGCGCCGGTAAAAGCGCCTTTCGCGTACCCGAAAAGCTCGCTCTCCAGGAGGGCTTCCGGAAGCGCGGCGCAATTGATCGCGATGAACGGCCGTCCGGCCCGGGCGCCGCGGAAATGGATGGATCGGGCAACCAGCTCCTTGCCCGTCCCGCTTTCCCCCTGGATGAGGATGGCTGAATCCGTGGCCGCCACTACGTCGATCAGCTCGAGAATGCGGCGCATGCCGGGGCTGGCCGCCACCAGGTTCTGCGGCGCGTAGCGCTCCCCCACCTCGCGGCGGAGGTTGCTCACCTCGGTCTTCAGGGCCCGGCGTTCCACGGCGCGCTCCACCGTGAGAAGCAGCTTCTGCGAGGCGATGGGCTTGGTGAGGTAGTCGAACGCGCCTCCCCGCACCGCCTCCACCGCGGAGTCGATGGTCCCGTACGCCGTGATGAGGAGGACCTCCGGCTCGTAGGGGCGGCTGCGCGCGATCCGCAGCACCTCCAGCCCATCGCCGTCGGGAAGCATCAGGTCGGTGATCACCACCTCGTATTCGCGGCCCTTCAACATCTCCGCGGCGCTGCGCGTATCCAGGGCGAGGTCCACCTCATGGCCGTTCGCAGTGAGCAGATCCCGGAGGAAGCCGCGGATCGTCTCGTCGTCATCGACAACGAGGATGCGATGGCCGCGCGCCATCACTCCCGCCCTTCTCCCGCGCGCGCGTCCTCGCCGAGGAATCGCGCGACCTCGCTCAAAAACGCCCGGGTGGAAACCGGCTTCGCGATGAAGCCGTCGCACCCCGCGCGCTCCGCCCTTTCCGTATCCTGTTTCATAGCCTGCGCGGTAAGCGCGACGACGGGGATCCGGCGCGTGTCCTCCCTCGATTTGAGGATGCGCGTGGCCTCCAGGCCGTCCATGCCGGGGAGGGCGACGTCCATGAGGATGAGGTCGGGGGTCTGCCCGGCCGCGAGGGTAATCCCCTCTTCCGCTGTGGATGCCTGCAGAACCTTGTGCCCCTCCCGCTCAAGGAGAATCACTATGAGGTTCATGATGATCGGGTCATCCTCCACCACGAGGAGCGTTTTCATGAGTGCCCCATAACAGTATGTATCAGGAAGGGAAAAAGCGCCAGGGGAAGGAGGGAATCGCGGCTACGAAGCGCCCCCTGCCGGGGGCGCTTCGCGCGCAAGGGTGAAAACTCCCGCGTGTGCTACTGAGCCAGCGTGAGGCTGAGCGCGCCCCGGCTCATGTGCCTTGGCGTGAAGGAATCCTCCGCTCCCTCCGCCCAGATGAGGTCAAGCGATGCCTGGCCTTGCGTGATATAGGCTGTCGGCTTCAATGCGATCTCCAGGGTCGTTTTGCCGCCCGCCTCTTTCATTGCATAGGAAATGATCGTGTCGGCCACTGTCGTGTCGGCATCCATGTGCTGATGGCCCTTCCCTGCCTGGGTCTTGAACTGCACCTTGCCATCCGCTCCCACGAAGCCCATGAAGATGGTTGAGCCGTCCATGCGGAGAGAGCCGAGGCCGACTGCCACCCAGCCGGTGGTCACGCCAACCGCCCCGATGTACAGGGCGTCCGCCGTCCGATTCACGTACAGAGCGAGCTTGCCGAAATCCTGGGAGAAGCTGTATTCGTCGGGATTGACAACGCCATCTACGACCGTCGCGTTCGTGGTGACGGCAAGGGTCTTGTCCTGGCCGAACGACAGGCCGCCAACGAGAACGAGCACCAAAGAGCAAAGAATAAGCACCAAACGTTTCACTGTGTCACACCTCCGTGAGCTAAGATACTGGCGGAGCGGAGGTTCGGCTACTTGTTCGGCGACGTCAGCGTGAGGATGCTGCCGGGACGAATCCGGTCCGGATCGTCCAGGCTGTTCAGAACCCGGGTTGCCGTCAGGAAATCAGCCCAGCTCTTTGCGTCCGGTTTGGTCGTGTGCAGCGTATTGAAGATCTTCCAGAGGCTGTCCCCTTCCCGCACCACGTACGTCCGGGTGGCCGCAGCGGGCGGGGCTGGCTCGGCAGCGGCGGGAGTTGGTAAAGGGCCGGCCGCTGACGCGGCGGGGGGACCGGGCGCGGCAGGAGCGGGGCCGGCGGAAGAAGCCGCGGCCTCCATTGGCAGGACGCGCATTGCCAGGAGCGTGATGCCGACCGCAATAGCCGCGATTATGCAGGGCAGCAGGAGCAGCAGGGACCATTTAAAACTAGGCGCACGGCGTTTTTCCCCGCTGGCAAGGAACTCTGCCCTTTTACGGGTGGCGGGCGCTGAACGGGCCGACTCTGCCGCGCGCCGCTGCCGATGAGACGCGCTCCCTGGCGGGGAACCGGCCGGGGCCCGCGAAGGCGCGGTCGGGGTCCTCGGCGGAGCGGCCTGCGATCGTGAAGCCGCGACCGGGGCCCGTGACGCCGCCGCTGGAGACCGTAATGGCGCCTCCAGCTCCGGGGACTCGTCCTGGGTCAGGGGAGGAGCCAGTGGCCGCTCGGTCCGCGCGACTGCCGCATCCTCGGCAGCGCCGGCATCGGCGTGGGCTGCGGCGGGTTCGGGCCGGGCCATCTTGCCAGGCCGTCGGAGAGAGAGAGGCGCGGCGGGTGATTCGGCGCGGAGCTTCTCCAGGGCGGCGTCTGAAAAATACTTGTCCAGGAAAAAGGAGGCTGTGTCCCGGTCAAAGGGGCGCGCGGCGCGTTTCTCCGGCCCGGGCTCGCGCGTCCTTTCGCCGCTGATCGTCCTCTGCTCGGCCTTCTTCCACGCCCGGACAATCTCGCCGTACTCCTCCAGTGAGGCTCCTCCCAAACGGGTGCGGACCTCCTGTGCGGGAAAGCAGTTCTTCATGATGAGCGCGATGAGCTGCACGTTCTCATTGCTCAGGTCGTCGCGCAGGGAAAGCAGGTAGAGGTAGAGGAGAAGCTCAGGGCTCAGAGACTCCTTCAGGCGCGCGGATATCTCCAGGCTCTTTCTGGCCAGGAGCCGCTTCTCCAGATAGGTGTACTGGGTGATGTCATACAGCAGGGATGGAGGGAGCGGCGGAGTTCCGAGGAAGATTGTGCCCGCTGCGAGCTCGAACAGGGAGAGGTTCAGGTTTCCGTGAATATAAATGGAAAGAAAGTGCAGGATGCGATGGGCCGGGAATCCGCTCAGATGCAGGACGCAGGCGGTGAGGACCGCCGATGCCGCGCTGATCTCGCCCTTTTGGCGCAGCGTCTTCCTGATCTTCTTTTGGGCAAGGATGCGCTGATCCGCGCTCAGCAGGGCCGCGATGTCCCTATACAGGGAAAACGCATCCGTTGGACGATCGAAAATGGCATCGAGGAGTGAGTCAAGCCTGGTCGAGAGCTTTTTCTCGCGCGGCATTTCCCCCTCTTCCCGAATACGCTACCGTTTTGCCGTTGGGTTGTCAAGGAATTGTCGGTGGAGCGGTCATGTTTTGCGTGAATCGGGCCGAAAATTACGATGAAGGGCCCGGAGTGCTGACAAAGATCACGAAATACAAGACCGAGGGCAAAAACCGCGCGACCGCCCATTCCTATAGAAAGAAAATCAGGGGCGCGCTGCTGACGCTTGCCCGCAATGTGATTCTCTGCAATACCCCCGAGCACGTGGATGCCGCGGCAGCGCTCGCGCAGGCCATCAGCGCGGAGGGGATGAACAACAGGAACTACCTGCTGTTCCTCACGCTCCTGGAAACGAACAATCCCTCGGTAATCGACATCCTTGTGGGGCCCCGCAATCCCTTTCTCCTGTTCTCCCCCATCAAGCCCAACTGGTTCCTTGTCAAGGAAACCTTCCGGATACTGGCCAAATACAAGGGCAACGAGCTGTCCGTGAAAGCCCTCCTTGCCCTCCTGGGCGTCGTGCAGAACGCATACAAGACATCCAAGGACGGCTTCAAGATCTATCCCCTGCGCATGTCGGACGTGTACAACATCGGCAAACACCTGGACAAGGAGCGCGACCAGCTGGATCCCCGCAACCGCCTGCTCCTTGAAATCCTCTTCGACATCTACTTCGTCGGCATCGACAGCGAAAACAGGGGCACGAAACAGATCGGGATCAAGGCGAACGACATCCGCATGGCTTTCTTCGACAATACCAAGAGGATGCTCGATGCAATCCCCGATGTGCTCCTGGTAAAGGACATCGTCCGCGCCCCCATCGGCTTGAAAAACTTCCAATGGACGCTGCATGACGAGTCCGCGCCCGCGCTGGAAGCCCGAGAAGCGCCGGAGCTCAAGCTGGGGCTGCAGAGCAGCAAGAGGGGGCTGCAGAGCAGCAAGACGGGCCCGCGCGGCCGCCGGACCCCTGGCGCCGCTGCTCCGCGCGGCCGCCCTACGGAGACCGCGAAAAAGTCTGCGAAAAAGCGAACCACTTCGACACGCGGCGCAATGGGAGCACGCTCCCCTAAAAAGCCTTCGGCAAGCCGCGCAACACCGCGGCGCCGGAACAAATAGGGGTTTGACAACTGCAACTAACATGCATAGAATACTGTATACGGCGTTGAACAAGCGCGCGCCGGCATGGCGGAGGCATTGATGCTTCATTTCTCAATGCTGAAATTCTGGAGCGAAGAAGAATTGTACAAGCTCCAGGTGCAGGCAGTGTCTCGTTTCATGAAGGTGGACTCTCCCTTTGCCGTGGAGGCGTGCGTCGAGTTCGCCAAGTACCTCAGCTCCCAGGGGCTGAACGGCGACAATTACCCCCTCTTTCTGGAGATTCTGCGGGACGAAAACAGGTACGTGATCGAATCCCTCATCGGCAAGGAGAAGGCGTTCGACCTGTTCACAAAGGTGCAGCCCAACCCCTTCATCATCGGGTTCTGCTTCCAGATGCTGCGGGCCTATGCGCCCGGCGGCGTGCACGACCTGACGTTGGAGTTGATCTTCGGCATCCTGTACCGCACCTACCACAGCGCCAAGGAAGGGCACGCGCTGTACAGGCTTGCCATAGAAGACGTGAACGCCATCGGCAAGTTCCTGGACAAATCGAGGGACCAGAACGATCCCATCAACCGTTTCATTCTCGACATACTGGCGGACATCGCGGAGTACCGGTCCATCAATAATGAGGACCCGGCGGTGGACAAGAACTCCTCGCACGCCACGGCCATCCGCAATGCGTTCTTCGACAAGCGGCGGGCCATGACGAGCGTCATGCCGCCCGAGATTCTCGTGCGGAAGAATTACAGCGATACGCTCGTGAAGCCGCGTGCAACGCGGAAGTTCGGCGAAACCGCGAAAAAGAGATAGGAGGCGAAACAATGTCGCAGTTGGACGAGTTCAACAAGGAGGTGTGGTCAGACCAGTCCATCTTCAGGGTGGAAAACCACATCATCAACAACATCTTCGCGTGCCGTACTACGGACGCGGTGGAGGCGGCCATCACGTATTCCGCGTTCTTGAGAAAGAGCGGGTTGACAAACGAGAATTATCCCCTCTTCCTCAAGCTGCTGGAGATGGACAACCACTTCGTGATCGACTCCCTGCTGGGGACCACCGATCCCTTCCTGTTCCTCACGCCCATCCAGCCCACCAAGCACCTGGTGTCCACGTGCTTCCGGCTGCTGACCAACTGGCACCCCGGCGGCATCTATCCCAAGACGCTGGCCATCGTGCTGGGCGCGCTGCAGGCCGCCTACAGCTACGCCAAGGACGGGTACAAGATCCACAAGGTGGCGATCAATGACGTGAACAACCTCGGCAAGCACCTCAACAAGGAGAAGGGCCAGAACGAGTCGGTGAACAGGGCCATCCTGGACATCCTCGACAGGCTCGCCTCCCTGGAAGGGCAGGGCGACGACGAGATGGAGCTCATTGCCCGGCAGTGCAACGTCATTCGCGGCAACTACTTCGACAAGCGCAGGAAGATGGAGGACGCCATCCCCCAGGTCCTGCTGGTGAAGTCCGACTACCTCGTGAAAGAGGTTCTGCCGGCCACGGTGTTCGAAGATTGAGCAGCAGGCATAGGGAGGAAATATGGTCATCCTGGACAGAACAAAGACATACACCGCCACGGACATCGCGGCGATAGAGAACAAGATGCTGGGCGGGATCCTGGCCTGCCGCACGCCGGAAGCGGTGGAATCAGCCATCACCTACGCGCACTTCCTGAACAAGACCGGGCTCACGGGGGAGAACTACCCCCTGTTCATCAAGGTGCTGGAGATCGGCAACCACTGGGTCATTGACGCGCTCATCGGGGCGCGCGACCCGTTCCTGTTCTTCAGCTCCATCCAGCCCAACTACCAGCTTCTTACCGCTTCCTTCAACCTGCTTGCGGAGCGGCACCCGGGAGGATTGTACGCCAAATCCCTGTCGGTGGTGCTGGGCATCCTGCAGGCGGCGTACAACGTGCCCATCGACGGATACAAGATCTACTCCCTCACCGTGTCGGACCTGAACGCGCTGGGCAAGCACCTGGACGAAGAGGCCGGGCAGGAGGACTCCCTGAACCGCTGCATCCTCGACATCCTGGAAAAGGTGGCTCAGCTGGAGGGCCTGGATGAAACCAACCGGGACATGGAAGAGGTGGCAATTCACGCCAATGAGATCCGCAACTTCTTCTTCGACAGCACCAAGCATCTGAACGAGGTCATCCCGCCGGTTCTGCTGGCCCGGATGAGCTACAAGGACTTTGAGGTGCCGCCCCGCAAGGTGGTGGAGTTCACCAAGTCCAAGCTCGCGCAGGAAGACAAGGTGGCCAAGGAGCAGATCACCATCAGGGTCTCCTCGCGCGGTCAGGCGGCGGCCAAAGAAGAAGCGGCGCCCAAGGCCAGTGCCGCGCCCAAGAAGACGTCCGAGGGCGGATCAGCGCGCAAGAAGCCGTCCAACTAGCGAAATCGGAAACCAGCGGCCGGGCCTTCTCGGGAGCCCGGCTCCGGTTTCCCTGACGGGGAGCATGCATGGATTTCCAGAAGCTGCAGGACGAGGTCAAGGTCGGCCACATCTCGCCGGACTACGTCGACTTCCTCAAGCACCGGCTCATCACGGAGATACTCGAATCCGCCACGGCCAGGGCGGCCAATGCCCTGTGGGCGTACGCGAGCTTTCTCAACAAGCTGGGAATCACCCCGGACAACTATCCCCTGTACATCAACATGCTGGCCAGCAACAACCGCTACGCCATCGACGCGCTCCTCAATGGGCACCAGCCGGAGCGCTACTTCGACTGCGTGGCGCCCAACCCGTTCATCGTGAAGTCGACATTCGCGACCTTCGCGGAGTTCAAGAGCAACGAGATCTACGAAAAGTCTCTCCGTGTTTTTCTGGGGTTCCTGATCAAGGTGTACACATCAGCCGAAGAGGGCTACCAGCTGTACCCGGTCTCCATCGCGGAGGTCAACAGCCTGGGCAAGTTCCTCAATGAGGACCTGGACCAGGACTGGCCGCTCAACAGGGCCATCCTTGACGTGTTGGCGTGCTTCGCGGATCTGGATACCCCGCACGAAACGGACTTGGAGAAGAAGAACGTCGCCGCCCAGGCGGGACGGATCCGCTCGGACTATTTCGACCACAAGCGTTCGCTGAAGCAGTCCATCACGGAAGTCATCCTGGAAAAGGCCAAGGACCCCAAGCTCGGCATTCCGCCGGAATACATCTACGGATAGGCGCGCGGCCGCGCGTGCGGCTGCGGAGGTTGCCGCCCCCCGTCCTCTCAGCGTTTCTCCTTATAGATGTTCGTGAAGGTCTTTCCCATGTCGCTGTACTTGTCCTCTTTTTCAGCGGCGGTTTCCCGGGGGAACTTGCCGCGGAAGTATTCATGGACGTATACAATGCGTTCCAGGAGGTTGTCGGCGACCGTCTTCGCCAGCGTGGTGCGGTCAGGCAGGAACCGCAGGCATCCCTTGCACAGCTCCAGCAGCATTTTCTTTCCCACCCTGCGGAATCCATCGAAGCGCATGTCGAAGAAACGCATGTCGTAGCCCAGGAAGTGCTCCACCTTCAGGGGCGTGAGGTAGCGGGTTTTTTCGCTCCGCTCCCAGCCAAATGATTTCGGATTGCCCGTGATCTTGGGCCCGGGGTGCAGCAGGTCGACGTTGGAGAAGTCGATGGCGATGATGATGGGGTCATTGCGGGAGTTGTAGCGGATCAAGTAGTTGTTGGGATTGCGGTCCTCGTCGCAGTAGATCCAGCGGTTCACCAGGTCGAGCACGAGCTGCTCCTTGAGCTGGGGGATGTCCGTGTAGTTGGCTCCGGTGAGCTGCTCCGTCTTGGTGATCACCCGGGTCGCCTTGTAAACCACGCCGTTGATGCGCGTGACGATCGTGGGCGCGGAGATCGTGCGGGTGAAAAAATCCAGAAAGAAACAGATCGCGCC
The DNA here is from genome assembly GCA_049519415.1 of Spirochaetia bacterium. Lineage (GTDB taxonomy): Bacteria > Spirochaetota > Spirochaetia > SZUA-6 > Fen-1364 > Fen-1364. The sequence goes on along the minus strand of JBEKQU010000018.1, from coordinate 84,698 downwards.
CATGGCCGGTCCCCGGGTGTCCTCCTCCCCGATCGGCTTTACGATCCAATGCGCCTTTGGATCGGCCTTCTCCACCGCGCCCACGTAGTCGCGCACCTCCGCGAAGAAGGGCACCTTCATGCCGGCATCGATGGCGAGAAAGTCCTCCTGCATAAACGCATCGAGGAGCTGGGGATACGTGCGGTCGGCGCACAGGAGCCGGACCAGCTCCGCGTCGCCGAGAAAACCCTTCACGTCCGCGTAATCGAAGTAGGCCATGGCAGCGCTCCGTCTCCCTCAGCTCAGCGGTAGTCGTCAAGCACGAAGCGGCGTTCCTTGAGCTCCAGGTCCGCGTATTTCACCGCGTACGCAGAGGAACCCTGCACCGAAAGGTACGGGCACTTCGTCTCCAGGGTGGCGTAGAGGATGACGTGGTCGTGGCACCCGAGGGCGTCCACCCAGATCGAATCCCCGTCCCCCCATTTCCACATGGGATTATGCCCGACGATAACGGGAATGTTCCGCGGGCATCCAAGAAGCCGGCGCATCTCGTCCAGATCCTCCGGACCGTATTCCTTCATGCTCGGCGTGGAACGCGTCTCGTTCAGCCTGTTCCAGGTAAGCTGCCAGACGAAGTTCTCGAAATGCCGTACGTTCACCAGCTCATTGCGGGTGATGCCCCCCCGGGCGGGGCCGGCGTGCACGGCCAGGAAGCTCTTGTGCATGACGAACAGGGGAAGGGAGTCGAAGAACTTCTGCATAAGCGCCACGTACTGCTTCCCCCGGGCCGCCAGCAGCGCTTCGCGGTAGAGAAGCCCCTGCTGGATGCCCAGCTTGGACAGCTCCGGAGCGAATGAATCGTGGTTGCCCAGCAGGTAAATGACGTTCCGGGGGAACTCATTGATGAGGCTGAAGATGATGTCCATGATCTCGATTGAGGAATCCATGGCGTAGGTGAAGCCGCTCCTGTCGTTGTGCACCGCGTCCCCAAGAAAGAGGAGGACCGCCTTGTTCTGCCGGACTTTTTCCCGGTTGTCGCCGTGCTTCAGGATGGCCTGGAGGTTGCGCACATTGGCGTGCAGGTCGCCGATGATGATGAACTCCCGCTTCTCCGTCTTGGGGAACTCTATGAGTCCGCCCGGCGTCCCGTCCGAGGCGGCGGGACGCAGCTCCTTGTCCCAGGACAGAACATTGCGGATCGCCTCCTGAAGCTGCTTCAGGGGCGCTGACCCGCGCGTCGTTGCAATTCTCACGAAGGGCTCCTGCAAAGAGGGGTATGGCTCATCTGGGCAGCACGATTATCGATGAGGGGAGGGGGATTGTCAATGGAAGCGCCGCTCCGGCGCGTGCCCCGGAAGGTCAGGCCTCCCGTGTCCGCGCCAGGCGCGCCCTTTCCTGCCGGCGCGCCACGAATCCCGGCAGGAGGATGGCCAGAATGAGGAGCACGCCGGAAAAAATGTTCTGCACGTTGCTCGGCACGTTGATGAGACCCATCCCGAACCTGAGGAAACCCAGGAGAAAGATGCCGAGTATGACGCCCCCCAGGTTTCCCTTGCCTCCGGTAATGGCCACGCCGCCGAGCACCACGGTGGTGATCACCTCCAGCTCCCAGCCGTTGGCGATGTTCGGCCGGGTGCTGCCGATCCGGGAGGTGAGGAGGATGCCGGCAAGCCCGGACATGAGGCCGGTGAGGCACGAGACGGCCAGCCTCATGCGCTGGACGCCCACGCCGGAGAACCGGGACGCGGTTGCATTGTTGCCGATGGCATACACCCGCCTGCCGAAGGTTGTGCGGTGCAGGAGAAGCCCGAAGAGAACGGCGCAGATGACGAACACAATCAGCTCGAAGGGGATATGCGTGCCGGGGAGGTACCCCTGGCCGAAAAACGCGAAGGATGCGGGGTACTTGGTGAATGCCTGGTCGCCCAGCGCGGCGTAGGCGATGCCGCGGAAAAGCGAGATCCCCCCGATCGTTACGGCGATCATCGGAATGCCGAACCGGGTTGCCAGCAGCCCGTTCATGAAGCCCGCCAGCAGGCCCGTGCCCAGACCCGCGGCCACAAGCGCTCCGGTTCCCGCGCCGACGGATGACAGCGCGCCCATGACCAGGGAGGAGAGGGCGAGGATACCGGCAACGGAAATGTCGATGTCCCCCATGATGATGCCAAGGGTCATGGGCAGGGCGATAAGGCCCTTCTCTACAAAGCCGAAAGTGGTGTCCAGCAGGTTGGTCGGATTGAGAAAGAAGGGAGAGGCGGCGCTGTTGAACACGATGACCACGATGAAGATGAGAACGAGGATCGATTCCCACCGGGCCAGCAGCGATCCAAGGGCGCGGGATGCTTTCCGCGTGTCTTTTAGTTCCATCCCGTCCCTCACAGCTTCCGGGTCCGCAGCAGCATCGCCTGCGCTCTATGATCGACCACCGAGTTGGCGATAATGGCGGCCAGAATCACGAACCCCTGGATCGCCATCTGGAAGAAGGGGGAGAGGCCGATCACGGGGAGGGCATTGTTGACGATCCCGAGGAACAGCGCGCCCAGCACCACGCCCACCAGCGATCCGGATCCGCCCAGCATGCTCACCCCTCCGATCACGCAGGCGGCGATGGTCTGCAGCTCGAATCCCGTTGCCGTGTCGTTCTGCGCGGAGGCGTAGCGGGCAACCCAGAGCAGCCCGGCCAGTCCCACAAGGACCCCGGAGATGGCGTACACCAGAAAGTCGATCCGGGCCAGGGAAATGCCGACGTAACGCGCAGCGGTCCTGTTGCCGCCCGCGCCGTAGATTTCGCGCCCTGTCCGGGTGTAGCGGATGAATACTGCCGCGATGATGGCCACCACCACGGCAGCGAGGAGAAGATTCGAGATTCCCAGCGGCGCGTAGTGGGGGAGCTCCCGGAAGGATTCGGTCATTTTATGGGCACTCACCCACTGACCCCCGCTTTCCAGGAACACGATTCCGCGATAGATCCCCATCGTGGCCAGGGTCGTGATGATCGGCGGGATCTTTGCCACGGACACCAGGAAGCCGTTGAAGGAGCCCAGGACGAACCCGATGACCAGAGCGAGCGCAACGATCACGGGGATCGGGATGCTGGGGACAAGCCAGTTCAGCATGGCCACGCTCATGCCGGTAAGGGCGAGCCCGGATGCCACGGACAGGTCAGCCCCGCCCGTCACGATCACCATCATCTGGCCGATGGACACAATCAGGAGAATCGCCGTGTCGGTGAGGATGCCATCCAGATTGCCCAGCTTCAGGAAGCCGGGAGCGCGGAGGCTTACCGCAGCCAGGAGGACGAGAATGATGACGACCAGGGTGATTTCGCGGCGTTTCAGCAGCTTCAGCATGATTGCCTGTTCCTCACGCGCCGCTCCTCCCCATGGCGGCCCTGATCAGCGAATCCTGGTCCGCCGCGCCGCGATCCAACCGGGCCGTCACCCTGCCCTCGTGCATGACCACGATCGTGTCGGACATGCCGAGGATCTCGGGCATTTCCGAGGAGATCAGGATGATGCCCAGCCCCTCCTGAGCCAGCAGGGAAATGAACTCGTGCACCCTGGCCTTGGTGGCCACGTCGATGCCCTTCGTGGGCTCGTCCAGGATGAGGATCCGGGGACGGGTGGCCAGCCACTTGGCCAGCACCACCTTCTGCTGATTGCCTCCGGAGAGGCTGTTCACGGCCTGTTCCCAGCTTGCGGCCTTGATCTCCATGCGCCGGCCGTATTCCTCGGTCACGGCCGTCTCACGGCCGCGGTTAAGGAAGGACCGGGTGGCAAGCTGCTCCACGATGGGCAGGGTGGCGTTCTCCCGGATGTTCATCGCGAGGATCGTGCCCTGAAGCTGTCGGTCCTCGGGCACGTAGGCGATGCCCCGCGCAATGGCGCCATTGGGATCAGAGGCCTTCATCTCGCGGCCGTCAAGGAGGATCCTGCCCGCGTCCGGCGCCTCGATGCCGAACACGGCGCGCATCACCTCGGACCTTCCCGCGCCCACAAGCCCGAAGAATCCGAGGATCTCCCCCTTGCGCAGGTCAAAGGAGACATCCTTGAACACTCCGGTTCGTGAGAGCCCCTGCACCGACAGCAGGACCTCCCCGGGCTGCACGGCGAGCTTGGGATACATCTGGGTGAGCGATCGGCCGATCATCATGCGGATGATTTCATCCACCTTTGTCTCGGCCACGATTCCCTCGCCCGCGAACCGCCCGTCCCGCAGAACCGTGAAATGGTCGGCGATCTCGTAGATGTCCTCGAATTTATGGGAGATGAAGACGATCGCCTTGCCCGCGTCCCGCAGGCGCCGGATGATGACGTACAGGTCTTCCACTTCGTGCAATGAAAGCGCCGAGGTGGGCTCGTCCATGATGACGATGCGGGCATCCTGGGACAGCGCCTTGACGATCTCCACCATGTGGCGCTGGGCCACGCTCAGGCTGCGCACCTGCACGTCGGGATCGATGTCCAGCTCCAGCTCCGCCAGAAGCGCCCTGGTCCTTCGTCGCATCGCGCCCCAGGAAAGGAGCGGGACCCGCCGGGCCCGCTGGTGGTGTCCCATATAGATGTTTTCCGTGACGGAGAGGTCCGCGAACATCGTGGCTTCCTGGTGGATTGCCGCAATGCCGGCCATCTGCGCGGCAACCGGAGACCGGAAATCCACGCGTTGTCCCGAAAGGGAGACCTCGCCGGAATCGGGCCGGTAGATGCCGGTGAGGATCTTCACCAGCGTCGACTTGCCCGCCCCGTTCTCTCCCACAAGGGCATGCACCTCGCCGGGACGGACCTTGAAATCCACCTCGTCAAGCGCCTTGATGCCGGGGAAATACTTGCAGAGCTTTCGGCATTCAAGAATGCAATCCGACACAGCCGCTCCTGGCCTCTTAAAAAAGGGCGGCGCAGGAGCCCCGCACCGCCCTTCCATTGAAGTGAGTGATGTCCGCCAGCCGTTCCTAGTAGATCGCGGCGAACTTGTCGATGTTGTCCTTGTTGAAGACGTACGGCTCGCTCATGACCGCCACCATTCCGTCTCCCGTGGTGATGGTGCCCATCCGGCCCACCTTCATGGCTTCACCGGCGGTTCCCTTGATCTGTCCGCGCACAAGCTGCACCGCGATGTACGTGGCGGAGTAGCCCAGGTCGATGGGGTTCCACAGCGACATCTTCGCGCAGGTCCCGTCCTTGATGTACTGCTTCATCTCGGAGGGAAGCCCCAATCCCGTGAGCTGGACCTTGCCGGCCAGTCCGGCATCCTCGATGGCCTTGCCCGCTGCCGCTATGCCAACGGTGGTCGGCGCGATGATCACCTTCAGGTCGGGATAGGACTGGAACAGGCCGTTCGCCTCGCGGTAGCTCTTGTCCGACAGGTCGTCGCCGTAGACCACGGCGTCCAGCTTCATGTTCGGGTGGTTCACCAGCTCCTTCTTCATCCACTCGATCCACGCGTTCTGGTTGGTGGCCTGTGACGACGCGCTGAGGATGGCAAGCTCTCCGCTGTCGCCGATAAGGTCGGAGGCCATCTTGATCTGGCTCCTGCCGATGAACTCGTCCCCCGACGGCGCGAGATGCAGGATGCGGCCTTCAGGGGCAACGCCTGAATCGAAGGAGATGACCTTGATGCCCGCTGCCATGGCCTTCTTGGCGATCGGCACCAGGGCGTCGACGTCGTTCGCGGAGATTGCGATTGCATCGACCTTCTGGGCGATCAGGTTGGTGATGATCTCGATCTGCCCCTCGGCGGTGGGCGTGCTCGGTCCCTGATAGATGACATCCACCCCGCCCAGCTCCTTCGCGGCTTCAAGGCCTCCGTCGCGGACCGCCTCGAAGAACGAGTTGCCGAGGTTCTTCACCACCAGGGCCACCTTCAGGTTGCCCTTGGGCGCTTCCTTGGTTCCCGTGGCGAACGCGAATCCCGCCGAAACAAGGGCGATGATCAGACCAAGAGTGACGATTCTCCGTAGGTTCATTCGGACCTCCTTGAGTGAGTTTTCTCTCAGGGTCCATTCAACACCCCCCCCGGGGAGGTTTCCAATGCCCCAAACCTACGATTCAGGGGCGTTTTTCTCCACTCGGAACGCCTCGGAGGGATGCACGCCGAACTGCTTCTGGAAGAGCTTGCTGAAGTGCCGAACGCTCATGTAGCCGACTGCTCGGGCCGCGTCCTGCACCAGCGTGCCGGGCGTGGAAAGCAGCTCCCGCGCCTTTTCCATGCGAAGCCGTGTAAGATGCTTCATGAAGGTGACGCCCTTCTCACGATGGAAGAGGGAGCTCAAGTAGTTGGGCGTGACGCCGAGCCGGCCGGCGATCTGGCCGATGCCGATGTCGCGCATGTAATTCTCCCGGACATACTCAAGCACCTGCTCGACCAGCTCCCCTGCCCTGCCCTCCTCGCCGTGCAGATTTTCCCCGATGCCGCGCATCTCCGAGAGCCAGGCGGCGTCGCCGAGCCGCGCGTTGCCGGCGATTCCCGAAGGAAATCCCCCGCTCGCGGCAAGGAAGCGCGACACGGCGCCTTCCATGGCGTCCCTTTCCGCGCGGTCCATCTCTCCCAACAGCCGCTCGGCCTGCTCGAGATGGGTGAGGTAGGCGAGCCTGTTCCGATCCCTGAAAGCCTGCGCGACGCCCACCAACGCCTCGGCCAAAAGTCTTCCTGAGTCCCGCTGATCCGCCTGTTCGCATTCGGCAAGATCGATCTGCCGTCCGATGCCCAGAAGCACGCGGAGCGCGGCCAGCTCGTTTGCCCGTGCAAACCGGCCGAGCAGAGCCTCAAACGACTCGGATTCCCCGCATGCTATCTGCGTTACGCGAACCTGGGGGCTGCAGGCGGAATCCAGCACGGACTGCATCCGATGGAGGAAACCGCGCAGCGATTCGACGGCCGCCTGCTCGTCCGGGCCTGGCAGCCACGCGCACACCAGGGCGATATGGCCTTCCGGCAGGGTGACGAGCGCGATCCGCGTGTTCCTCTCCAAAGCGGCGGCCGTGCGCGCGCGAATCTCCGCGCAGCACTCCCGCTGCTTCTCGGCAAGCGCTCGCTCCTCCAGCCCCGCGTCGAAGATGAGCACCCCGCCCAGGTAGCGCGCGGAGGAGGCAAACTCCGGCGCATCGCTCTCCAGGGACAGGGTGCCATGGAGAATGGAGCTGATTCTGCCTTCGAACTCATCATTGAGGCGCGCCAGGTCCTGGCGGATCTCGCGCCCCACCCTGTCGATCACCCGCGCCAGCTCGGAAGGGCTCAACGGCTTCAGGAGATAATCCATGGCTCCGAGCGGGATCGCCCTTCGGGCGTAATCGAAGGAGGAATGGCTGGTGAGAATGACCCAGCGCGTGCCCGGGGACAGGAGGCGCGCCTGCTCGATTCCGGAAAGTCCATCCAGCCGGGGCATCTTGATGTCCACGAACGCCACGTCGGGCTCCACGCGCCGCGCGATGTCGACCAGCTCCTGCCCGTCGCGGGCTGTATGGATGGCCCGCGGAGGCACGCCGATCTCCTCCAGCATGCTTTTCAAGCTGAACCGGACGAGCCTCTCGTCATCCGCGATCAGGATTTTCATCATTGCCCTGCGTGCGGGGGATTTCCATGCAGATCCGGGTGCCCGCTCCCGGGCTGCTCTCGATGAAAAATCGGGAATCCGGGTACGCCATGCGCAGGCGCTCCTGGACATTGGCCAGACCTATCCGCTCCGCCGCGCCTTCCGCGCCGGGCGGGAAACCCGCCCCGTCGTCGGTCACGGTGATGCGCGCGGTGCGCGCGCCATCCTGCCCCCCCATGCACGCTTCCACGGTGAGCCGGCCGGGCCTGTCCAGCGGCTCGATGCCGTGGATGACCGCGTTTTCCACCACCGGCTGCAGGAGGAGCTTGGGAATGCGGACCGAGGAAACGGTCTCGTCGCGGCTGATGCTCACGGTGAGACGCTCGGCGAAGCGCAGCTGCTGCAGCTCGCAGTACCGGGCCACGAAGTCAAGCTCCTCGCCGACCGTTGTCCAGCGCCCCTTGTCCAGGATGTAGCGGAGCATGTCCTTCAGGGAGAACAGCGCGCGCTCCAGGCTGCGCGCGTCCCCCATGCGGTTGAGCCCCACCAGCCCGTTGAGAACGTTGTAGAGGAAGTGGGGCTGGATCTGCGCCTGCAGGGCGCGGTACTCCGCCTCCCGTTTTTCCAGCAGCTCCCGGTACTTGAAGAAGTTGTCGATGATGAGCGCGGCGTAGCCGGCAAAGGAGTTGAAGGTGGTGAAATCCAGGTCGGCGAGCGCCGGCTGGGGAGGCACGGTGACCACGCAGAGGGTCCCGACCGTGCCCTGCGTCGTGGTGAGGGGAAACGCCAGAAAGGACCGCACTTCCCTGCCGGGGCCAAGTGACCGCGGCTGTCGGATGAACACCGGCTGGCCCTGCTCCACGATCTGCTGCAGCCGGATCCCGTCCGGCGGATTCGCGTCGGACCCCTCCAGGACGGGGCTGTGCTCGGGAAGAGGGAAATCCCCCGCGGAGCTTGCCACCACAAGGCCGTCAACCGGATCCATGACCAGGACCGCCGCGCCGTCCGCGTTGGAGTCCCGAACAGCCGCCTCCACGATGAGCTCGAGGATGCGCTGGAATTCCGGCCGCGCGGTGAGGCTCTCCCCCACGTCGCGCATCAGGCTTTGGATCACGTCCACGTTCTTTTTCAGCTCCGTCATGAGGATGTTGAAGTGCTCAGCCAGCGCCCCGAACTCGTCGCTCGTGCGGATGGCAAGCCGCGCCCCGAAGTCGCCGTGCGCCACGGCGCGCACGCCCTCCTCCACGCTCGCGATCCTCCGGGAGATCCTGCGCGCGAATCCGAGGGAGAAGGAGAGGGTCGCGATCCCTATGACGGCCGTGAGCGACCAGAAGATGAAAAGGATCTGCCTGCGCACGAGCGCGCTTTCCTGCTGGAGCGACCGTATGAAATGGGAAAGGAAGCTCTCGAAGCTGTTGGTGAGATAGTACGAGGTTTCCCGCACCTCGTCGAAGAACGGCGAGACCTCCGTTTCCGGGCCGCTCTGAAGCTGCCGGTACAGATCGGGCCCCTCCGTGACGCCGGAGGCGAACAGCCGATCCACCGTTGATTGGAAGGAGGCGATCTTGAGGGACGCCTTTGCGGTCATGATTCCCGCCGTCTCATACGCATCGCGCAGCTCCTGGTCCCGGAGCAAGCCCTTGACCTCGGGGGACTGCATGAACGCGTCAACCGAGGTCTCGAACTGCTGAACCGATGCGCGGAAGTCCTGGCGCGTCGACTGGAACTGTTCGGTGTGAAGCAGATCCTTCAGCAGGAGGTAGGTTTGCGGCGTGAAGAGGTCGAACATGAGGTCCTTCATCAACCCATGAAGCGTGAGCGCGGTGCTCACAAGCCTGTTGCCGTTGTCGATCGCGTCCCTGAGCCTTGAGGTGATGTTCATGGTCCAGATGGAGAGCAGGGAGACGAGCACGGCGCTCATGAATACCGCGCCGGTGAGGAGGGAAACCTTGGACCTGATCTTCATTCCTTCCTTAGTATACCAGATTGATCCTCTGTTGCCGACAGGTGCGCGCGCTGGTATGATTCACCATGCTTGCATGGCTGAGCCCGACAAGGGAGCTGATCGCCTCGGCTTTGAAGGCCTTTTTCGAGGAAAAGAAGCCCCAGCTCGCGCGCGTCAATCCCTTCGGCTCCGACCTCAGCGACCGGCTCCTGGAGTTCGCCCTGCAGGGCAAGATGATCCGCGGTTGTCTGGTCCCTCTCGGCGGCGCCCTCTGCGGCGGAGAACCGGTGACGGCGGGAGCGCGCGCTCCCGCCATCCTTGCGGGAGCGGCCATGGAGCTTTTCCAGTCCGGGCTCCTCGTGCACGACGACATCATGGACAGGGACGTGAAAAGGCGAGGAAAAGCGTCGATATTCCAGCAGTACGCGGATGTCGCATCTCGGGAAAAAAACGCCGATCCCCCGCATGCGGGCCAGGCGCTGGGCATTTGCGCGGGAGACGTGGCGTATTTCCTCGCCTTCGAGCTGCTGGGCAGGCTGAACGTGGCGCCGACGGTCCTTGGTCCCGCGCTCAGCCTCTGCGCGAGCGAGCTTTCCGCCGTGGGCATCGCCCAGATGCAGGACGTTGCCTGGGCCGGGTCGCGGGGGAAGGTGGAGGAGGAGGAAATTCTCCGCATGTACACCTACAAGACGGCGCGGTACAGCTTCTCCCTCCCCCTGATGCTGGGCGGCATGATCGCCGGCGCGGCGCCGGATCGGCTAAGCGACCTGGAGTCCCTGGGCCAGAGCCTGGGGCTTCTCTTCCAGATCAGGGACGATGAGCTGGGCCTGTTCGGCAGCGAGGAGGAGCTGGGCAAGCCGGTGGGGTCCGACGTCAGGGAGGGAAAGAAAACCCTCTATTATGCCGGCCTCATGGGCAGCGCGGACCGGAAGGAGCGCGGCAGGCTGCAGGAAATCTTCGGCAGCCGCGACGGCTCGGAACAGGATCTTGCGTACGTCCGCGGGCTCGCCGATTCCCTCGGAGTCATATCCCGGGTGGGTGCGATAGTCCTCGCCATTGAGGAGCGCGCACGGTCGGCGATCCAGCGGATCCAGCCGGCCCGGGAAGAGGATACGAATGCGCTCCTCAGCCTTCTGGACTACACCATGGCGCGGAGGCAGTGATGCCTTTCTGGGCAAGGAGCGGTGAGCGGTGAGCAATTCCCTTCCTCGGGGATTCCGCGGGCATGATTGTGACGCACGGCGCCGGGACGTGCGCGGCGCAAGCGATATAAGCCAGGAGGAATGGGAGGCCATCTCCGCAACTCCTCCGCTCATTGAGCTGGCGGACGCCATGGTTGAATCCGCCATCGGCTGCGTGCCTCTCCCCCTGGGGATCGCGAACGGGTTCCTCATCGATGGGGAGGAGGTGGCCATCCCCATGGCCGTGGAGGAGCCCTCCGTCATCGCCGCGGCATCGTTCGCCGCCCGACTGGTAGCACGGGATGGCGGCTTCATCACGTGGGCCGACCCTCCCCTCATGACCGCGCAGGTATTCCTCGAGCAGGTGACGCTGGAAGGGGAAAACCGTATCAGGGCATGCGGTCCCCGGATCCAGGCCGCCCTTTCCGGCCCGCTGGCGTCGCTGGAGCGTCGGGGCGGAGGCTACCGGGGAATGAGCGTGGCCCGGCTGCCGGAGACCGGCACGGTCCGGGTGAACGTGACCATCGACGTTCGCGATGCCCTGGGCGCCAACAGGCTGAATACGGCCGCAGAGAGCCTTCGGCCCCTGCTGCAGGAGGTGAGCGGAGGACGGACGCTCATGGCGATCCTCAGCAACGCGGCGGACCAGCGCATTGCCGGCGCGCGCTTCAGGGTCCCCGTGGAGAGGCTCGCGGTCAGGCTTCCCCAGGGGATGGACGGGCAGGAGGCCGCGCGGAGGATCGTTGCCGCATCCGCCGTCGCGCAGGAGGACCCTTCCCGGGCCGTGACCCACAACAAGGGGATCATGAACGGAATCACCAGCCTTGCGCTTGCCACGATGAACGACGCGCGGGCAGTGGAAGCTGCCGCGCACGCCTGGGCGTCGCGAACCGGACGCTACCGCGGCCTGAGCACGTACGCCGTGGAAGACGGCGCGCTCAGCGGGGAGATCTCCCTCCCCCTGGCCCTCGCCGTTGTCGGCGGATCGGTCGATTTTCATCCGGGCAGCCGCGCCTGCCTCAAGATCCTGGGCAGCCCCGACGCGCGCCGGCTGGCCCGCATTGCGGCAGCCCTCGGGCTTGCCCAGAACCTTGCGGCATTGCTTGCCCTTGTGACGCACGGGATCCAGCGCGGCCACATGCGCTACAACGCGGCGCGCCTGGCCTGGCGCGCGGGCGCCCGGGGCGCGGAGATGCGGCTGCTGGCCGATGTCCTGGCCGGCGCTGACAGCCCGGATGAAACAGCCGCCCGCGCGGCGCTCGCCCGGCTGCGCGAGGCGCGGCCGTGAGCGGCGAAGCCGTCTGCCGGGCCGGGCCGAGCCTGGCGCTGATCAAGTACTGGGGAAAGTCGATGAAGGGCGAAAACCTCCCCGCAACCCCGAGTCTCGCCATCACGCTGGGCGGCGTGCGCACCGAGACGCGCGCAGCGCAGGCGGCGCGGGATGAGGTGAGCGTGGACGGCGCGGCGATGGACCCGGCCCGGTATGCCGCGTTCTTCGACGCGCTGCGACGGAGTCTTGGAACAGGCGCGATGTTTCGTGCTGTCAGCAGCAACAGCTTCCCCACCGCGGCCGGGCTGTCCAGCTCCTCCTCGGGCTTCGCGGCGCTCGCCGGCGCCTGCGCCCGGGCCGCGGGATGCGATCCCTCTCCGGCCGATCTCTCCGCCATGGCGCGTGTCGGCTCCGCCTCGGCCGCGCGATCCGTGTACGGCGGCTTCGTGCTCCTTCCCGCTGGGGCGCGCAGGGCCCGGCAGGTGTGCGGGCCCGAGCACTGGCCCGACCTGCGCATCGTGGTGGCCGTCACCCATCCCGGTCCCAAGCCGATCTCCTCCCGCGGCGCAATGGAGCAGACGCAGGCAGGCTCCCCCTACTATTTCTCCTGGGTCAAGGAATCAGCGGCCCTCCTGCCCCAGGCCCTGCGCGCCCTGGAAAGCCGGGACCTCGAGCTCCTGGGGGAGACCGCCCGAACAAGCTACAGCCTCATGCACGGCGCCATCCTCGGCGCGCGTCCGCCCCTGTTGTACTGGCTCCCCGCCACCGTGGCGGTCATCCACGTTTGCGCCGCGATGCGCGCCGAGGGGCTCGGCGCGTGGGAGACCATCGACGCCGGGCCGCAGGTCAAGGTCCTCTGCCTCCAGCGCGATGTGGAGAGGATCGTGGAGCGCATCAGCGGACTGGGGTTCGGCATCCAGACGCTTGTCTGCCGTCCCGGGCCGGGGCTCCAGTACGGTTCGGAGTAGGCCTTGGCGCGTCTCTCCGTTCCCGGCAATATCCTTCTGCTCGGCGAGTACGCGGTCCTGGAGGAAGGAGGATTGGGCCTTGCCATGGCTGTGGACCGCAGGATCAGCGTCGAAACCAGCGCACACAACGGGCTCCTTATAGAAGGCTCCTGGCAGGGCCGTGTCACATCCTGGACTCGTGAATCAGTGTCCGAGAACCCCGTGGCTGCCGCTGCCGTGCAAGTCGTGGAATCGTGGCTCAGCTCCTGGGGCCTGCCCATGGACGGATGGAACACACGCCTCTCCATCGATTCCTCCCCGTTCTTTGCCGATTCTGGAGGGAAGATCGGGCTTGGCTCGAGCGCCGCTGTGGCCATCGGCCTGGTGTGCGGCCTGCTGGCCGCATCCACGGCGCCCGAAGCTGCGCGCAGCCCTGATGTTTTGCGGCTCGCTTTGGAGGCGCATCGGAACGCGCAGGGGGGCTCGGGAAGCGGCTACGACGTATCCTGCTCTTTCCATGGCGGCATCGGGCTTTTCCGCGGCGGCGCGGAGCCGTCCTGGGAGCCCTGCACGGTCCCGACAGACCCTGTCATCATCCTTTTCCAGGGGCCCCGGCCCGTTCTCACCCGGGAAGCGGTGAAGCGCTTTTTTCAATGGAAGAAACGCAACCCTGGCCCGGCCCGGCGCTTCCTGGTGGAATCCAACCGCGCCATTCTGGATTTCGTTCGTGCAGGCTCGCAAGAGGAAGCCCTGCTTCATTTCAATGCATGCCGGCAGATCGGCATCAGCCTGGGAGATGCCATCGGCTTTCCCGCGCATCTCTCAGTTCCCCGAGGGCTGGACCCGGCATGGTGCAAGGCAGTGGGAGCGGGAAACGAGCTGGCCGCATGCCTGCTGCCAAGGTCCTCTCCCCTCCCTGCCAGTGACGGGAGGGTTCTGCGCGTGCTTCCCTCTGAAAAGGGCGTGCTGTGGGAGGAGTAGGCAGGGGGTTTGGCAAGCTGCTGCTCTTCGGGGAGCACGCTGCCGTGTATGGCCACCCCGCGATCGGCATGGCCATGCCTGAATGCATCACCGTGCGCCTGTCAGACGGGCATTCGGACGGCTGGGATCTGGAGGACATTGCTCCCGAAGACCGGCAGATGATCCGGAAAATCCTTTCACGCTTGGAGGAGCTGCTCCCGGAGATTGCTTCCAAGGCCCGGTGCGCGGTGCGGATCGAGTCGGACCTTCCCCGCGGCGTGGGTTTCGGCAGCTCAGCCGCGCTCTGCGCGGCCCTGGCTCAAGGAGCATTGGCTCACGCGCAGGTCAGGGACCGTGCCGGGGAAATCGATCGCGCGTGGAGCCTCGCGCACTGCGCGGAGCAGCTCTTCCACGGCACGCCTTCCGGCATTGACACGGGCCTCTCCCTCATCGGCGGCATGTGCGTGTTCCATCCCCGGCCGCCCGAGCTTCCCCTTTGGGATCGGATTGCGAGCCCTCCCCTTTTGCTCGTCGTAGCAGCCGTGCCCCGGGAGGCTGACTGCGGCGCGCTGATCAGCGGCCTTGCGGCCCGGGTCAGGTCGGGCGATCGGACAGCGCGTGCATCGATCGAGTCGCTTGGCCGCCTGTCCCGGGACGCGCAAGCGGCGATGCGGGAGGGAGGTCCAGGGACCAGCCGTCGGATCGCTCTCCTTGCTGAAGAGGCAATGGCGCATTTGCGCGGCCTCGGCATGAGCAGCCAGCGGCTTGATCGCCTGCTGAGCGCCGGAAGGGACGCGGGAGCGCTCGGCGGAAAGCTGAGCGGCGCGGGCGCCGGCGGCGCTTTCTTCCTGGTTGCGCAAGACCTTAAGAGCGCCCGTACAGTGGCCGCGCGGCTGGAGAGAGAAGCCCATGAATCGGGCACACCCCTGGCATCCCCCGTGCGCATCATGGCCGCGGGAGAGGCGTAAACATAGCCCGGTTCTCCTATCGAGAGTGCCCCGTCAGCCTGAGCGCCGCGCTTGCCGCCTCGTCGGCGCGCGCGGCGAATGCATCAGCCCCGATGATTGAACAAACGAGCTGCTCCCCGTCGAATGCCCGGCCGCCCACCAGAATCCTGATGCCGGCAAGCGCCTTCTCCGACCGCACGGCGCGGATCGTGTCCTCCATGGCATGAAGGTGCTCGCGCAGCGTTGCGGAAAGGGCAAGCAGCGCCGGCTTCTCCGCGCGGAGCGCCTCCAGCACATTGCCGATGGAGAGATTCCCGCCCAGGAAGCGCACGTCGAACCCCTCCAGGGAGATCAGGTCCGCGACCATGCGCGCGCCGATGAGGTGCAGCTCCCCGGGCACGGCGAGCACGACGCATCGTCCCCGGGAAGAAGCTGTCACCCCGGGAGACGCTGGAGGAGCAAGCCGGGCCATCAGCCGCAGTGTGGCCTCGCTGAACGAATGCTCCTCTCCTACGGACAGCTCGCCAAGCGCCCATAATCGACCGACCTCCTCGAGCGCCGGAGCAAACACGCGCAGGTACAGGTCCTGGATTCCCATGCCCCCGGCCATTGCCTCTCCGAGCCGGTCCTGCGCGGCAACGATCCCACGGCCGCGCAGGAGCTGGATGTATTCGAGCGCCAGCCCGGAGGCCAGGGGTTCCGAGGGCGCATAAGCGTGACCCATGCCGGGGTCAAAGGAAACAGGCGCGGGCCTGTCCCGGCCCAGGAGATGGTCCAGCGAGACGCCGAAGCAATCGGCAATCTTCACCAGCGTGGGCTCGTCAGGGAACCGCAGCTTCTGCTCGTAATTGGCGATCGTGGTCTGGGCAAGTCCCAGCGCCAGGGCAAGGTCCTTCTGGCGCATGCCGCGTCCCACCCGAAGCGCCTTGAGGCGTGAAGCGAAATCAGCCGTCAAGGCGTGACTCCCCTCCACGGCTTCAGGGAAGCATCGGCGCTCCGGAACTTTTCCACGGCCGCGGCAAAGCCCGGCTCCAGCCATACAGTGCCCCGCCGAAGGTCCGCGATGGTCCGCGACCCCGTCAGCACCATGACCGTCCTCAGGGCCTTTTCCATGCGCCGGAAAAAGCTTACAACGGCCTCCGCGCCTCCTTTTACAGCCTCCCGGATCACGGGCAGCGCATATCCGGCAAGCTCGGCTCCCATGGCGAGTGACTTCGCCGCGTCGGTGCCCGTGCGGATGCCGCCTGATGCAAGCAGACGGTCCTGCCCGGGGCCGAAACCAGCCAGGAGCAAAGCCGTGGGTATCCCCCAGTCGGTGAACTCATCCGCCGCTACCCGGTCGGCGGGGGCGGCGCGGTAGGATTCGACCGACACCCAGTTTGTCCCCCCCGCCCCCGCCAGGTCCACGTATGCGGCTCCCATGGCGAGCAGCTCCCGGGCAAGAACGGGCCTGATGCCGAACCCCGTCTCCTTAATGATCACGGGCACGGGACTCTTCTCGCACAGCCGCGCGATGGCCGGCTTCAATGCGCGAAAGTCCCTGTCCCCCTCGGGTTGGAACAGCTCCTGTCCGGCGTTCAGGTGGACCACAAGGGCCTGCGCTTCCAGCCGCTGCACCAGGGAGAGGAGGGAGGCGGCGTCGCCGTCGCGGACCAGCACCGCGCTGATGTTGGCCAGAACCGGCACGTCGCGGGCGATCCGTTTGACGTGAAAGTGCCCAAAGAGGTCGGGGTCTTCCAGAAGAACGCGGATCGATCCCACGCCCACGGGTATCGTCAGCTCCTGGGCAGCCTCGGCAAGGAGCCTGTTCACCCTGAACCCGGCGCGTGAGCCGCCGGTCATGCAGGAAATGAAGAAGGGAAGTGCTGCCCGGTGCTCAAGGAACAGGACCGAGGTGTCCAGGTCCCCTTCCGCGATTTCCGGCAGCGCTTCGTGGAGGAAGTGGACGCCGGGAAAACCAGCCCCTGTTCCTTCAACCCGGAAGCGCGACGGATCCGTGCAGATCGTCAGGTGCTTCTCTTTCCTCGCGCCCGTTTTCCTGTTCCCGCGCCGGTCTGAAATCGTACTCACGGTACCCATCCTTGCGTATGCCGGAGAGAACGAACGCTTCCGGCGGAATAACCGCGTTTTCCATGAGCCGCGCGTGCAGCTCCGGCTGCACGGGCCCGGCTGTCCATGCCTCGTACTCCTCGAAGGTGGCTGCGCGCGCGGAGGTGAACAGGGAATCGATGCGCCAGCGGGAGATGACCTTCGGAGCCTCCCGGGCGATGCGCGCCCCGATCACGACCATGGTGTTCCCCGAGCCGTAGGAGGCAAGCAGGATCCGCTTGCCCACGATCCGGTCCGCCAACGCGCGGAACCTGTCATCAAGGAGGAAGGCGAGCGCCGCGGGGAGCGAACCCGTGTACAGATTGCCGATCCGGGCCAGGGGATCCACCGCAGCGGCCATGCTTTTCTCAGCAAGCGCTGCCCGGGCCCGTTCCGCGTTATACCCAAGAAACCGGGCGAACATCTTTTCCATGGCGCTCTCGGGCATGTTGCGGAACGGCGTGTGCAGCACGAAGTAGTCCGTGTTCAGGAGGGCATGTTCGGGCGTCTCCCCTGTCCGCGCGCAATGATCAAGGAACGCCGCTGCCAGGCTCTCATCGTAGCAGCGCATGGAGTAGCTGCCGTTCACCCGGGCGGTCGTGGAGCCGAGGGGACGAAAAAAGTCATCCACGTCAAGGGAATGGAAGCCTGCCCCGGACAGGTCAAGCTCGAGCAGCCGGGGCGATGCTTGGACGTGCAGCGCGACCGCGCCCGCGCCCTGCGTGATCTCCGCAGTGGATTCCGTCTCGTAGCGTGCGATATCGGTATTCACGACGATCCCGGTATCGCCGGGCCTGCCTCCCACGGCGAGCATGCCGGCAACGCTCAGAAGCGCGATCGTGCCGCCCGCGCACGCGTGCTGCACCTGGAAGCTCGTGAGGGATTCGGGCAATCCCCTCCCCGCGCGCTGGAGCATGCCCAGCACGTACGCAGAGATAGGCTTCGCATGATCCACGCCGGACTCTGTTCCCACGGCCAGGTGCCTCACCGACTTCGGATCCAGCGCGGCATCCTGGTTCAGCAGCCTGTACACGGCCGCGGCGGCAAGCGTGGCTGCGTCCTCCCATATCTCGGGAAACCGGATCATCTTCTGGCCGGTGGTTCGACAGGCGCGCTCCAGGTGCCTTTCCAGCCGTGGATTCAGAAGAACGCGTTGTTCCACGAGGGTTTCCAGGTCAATGCCGGGAGCCGGTAAATAGATCGCAATATCGCTTATCCCGATTGTTCTTTCGCTCTCAGTCAAGCCTGACTCCTCTGTCTTTCATCAGGTATAATAAAATATCATATCCATTCATTTCACATATTTCAGTATAGACTTTTTCGTGGAGAAGTATTAGCAGATTCTGGACACGCGGCCCATTGCAGCAACGAGCATTCGGGACCGGAAGGAGCAATGAATTGAACGCGCACGCCATCAGAACGGAAAGGCTGTCCAAGTACTACGGGAAACATCGCGGGATCGAGGGACTCGACCTGACGGTGGGAGAAGGGGAGATCTTCGGTTTCATCGGACCCAACGGCGCGGGAAAAACAACGACAATCCGCACCCTTCTCGGCTTGATCTTCCCCACGTCAGGCAGTGCGGAAATCTTTGGCCGGGACGTGGTCCGGCATGGCTCCGAGATCCGCCGGTCGGTCGGGTACGTGCCGGCGGAAGTGAAGTATTATCCGGGCATGCGCGTGAAGGAGCTTTTATCATATTCCGCCTCCTTCTACGGCATCACGGACATGTCCCGAGCGGGATCGCTCGCGGAGAGGCTCGCCCTGGACATGGGAAGAAGGATCGACGAGCTGTCCGCCGGAAACATCAAAAAAGTGGCGCTCGTGCAGAGCATGCTGCACGCTCCCCGTCTTCTCATGCTTGATGAGCCCACCAATGGCCTTGATCCGCTGGTGCAGAACCGTCTCTTCGAGCTCCTCCAGGAGGAGAACAGCCGCGGGGTGACGGTCTTTTTCTCCAGCCACGTCCTGGCCGAGGTGCAGAGGCTGTGCAGGCGCGTGGCCATCATCAAGGAGGGACGCATCATCACCAGCGAGGACGTGGCGGCCCTCCGGCAGAAGAGGCTGCGCAAGGTGTCGTTCACCTCCCCAAGGTCCGTGGCTCCTTCCGACTTCCCTTCAGGCAATACGAGGGAGCTCATCCGGGAAGGAGATGCGGTTCGGTTCCTGTACGCGGGAGACTCGAACAGCCTCGTGCGGGAGCTTGCCGGCATCGACCTTCACCAGCTCCGCATCGAGGAACCCACCCTGGAAGAGGTCTTCATGCACTACTACGAGTCGGGAAAGGGGGCATGACGTGCGCGCAACGCTTTTTACGCAGGAGCTGAAACAGTACCGGACCTCTTTCCTGATCTGGAGCCTCACGATCGTCGCCCTCATCGCCATGACCATGGCTGCCATGCCCACGATGCTGTCCAACACGGCCAATCTTCGCGCCCTTCTCAAGGCGTATCCCGAAGGGTTTATGCGCGCCTTCTCCTTCAACCTGAGCACCTTCGAAGATCCCCTCGGATTCTACGTGGTCTATGGCACGCTCTACGTGGCTCTCCTAGGCGGCATCTTCAGCAGCTTCGTGGCCGCAGGAATCGTGTCAAAGGAGCAGGGCCAGGGAACCGCCGAGTTCCTGCTCGCGAAACCCCTTACCCGAACCCAGGTGTCCCTGACAAAGATCGCTGCGTACCTCGCCCTTGTGCTCGGTCTCAACATTCTCACCTTCTTCACCGCGTGGCTGTGCCTGAAGGCTTTTTCTCCGCTGCCGTTCCGCGTGGACGGGCTCCTCATCCTCTCCTTCTACGCCCTGCTGCTCGCCCTTTCCATGGGCGGCATCGGCCTTCTCCTGTCCCTGCTGGTCAGACGCGCCCGTTCCTTCACCGGCCCGGCAATCGGAATCGTGATCGGGTTCTATCTCCTGGATGCCGTGGCCAAGATTACGGAGAAGTACGACGCGTTCGGCTGGATCAGCCCCTTCAAGTGGATGGACGTGAGGGTGACCGAGCCCGGCTACGGGCTCTCGTGGTGGCGCATGCTGCTGTTCGCCGCCCTGATCGTCGGCAGCTTCACTGCGAGCGTCGTGCTCTACAATAATAAAGACATCCTGTCCTGAGGCAGGCGCTCACGCGCGGCGCGTCCCCGAACCACCTGCAGCACGTCCGTGGCGCATTCGTCACGCAGACGCCCGGGAGCTTTCCTTCCCGCGGAGCCTGCGGAGCCGGATGCGGGAATCGATGCCCAGAAGCGTAGGCAGGGTCACAAGGGTGCCTCCTGCCGTGGCAAGAAGCGTGAACATCACCAGCAATCCGAAGTACATGATAGGCCGAAATGCCGCCGTCAAGAACACCAGGAGGCCTGCCACGATGGAAAGGCTGGAAATGAGGACCGGTCGTCCAATGACCGCCAGGGTTTCCTGGAGCGCCAGGGAGGGATCGGCGGGGAACCGTGCCGTCTCCCTCTTGAATTGGATGACAAGGTAGATGGCGCCGTCAACGCCGATGCCAATGGCGATGGTGGAGACCATGATGGTGGTCACGTCCATGGGGATGTGGAGGAGCGCCATCAGGCTGAAGTTCAGGAGTATTCCCTGGGCAAGGGGCACCAGTGCATACGCGCCATGGAGAAAGGAACGGAACACGAAAACGGTGAGGACCAGGATCAAGAGTGTGGAAATTGCGATGGAGAGGAAGAGCGAACGCCGCAGGGATTCCGTGAAGAAGAGGATGCGCATCAGGTCGCCCCAGATGACCGGTTTCGCGCCGATCGGGTTCTCCTCCAGCGTCTTCCGCATGCTCGCAAGGAGCGAGCGAAACCGGACCTCGCCCATGTAGCGGCCTGTTTCGGCGTTGTAAATGCGGAAGCTGAGCGTGATCCGCGTGAAGTCCTTGTTGACCAGATTGCCAAGCACCGACCCGCTGGCCGATGAGCCGCCCGCCGCGGCGAGCAACCGGGAGAACATCGAGATGACCGCCCGGTTGGTCGGCAGCTCGTCCCTGCCGGTTGCCGCGATGTTGATCCGGCGCAGCAGATCGGGCAGCGAGATCGCATAGGTGATGTCCGGGTTTGCGCGCAGCGCGCGCTCCACCTTCTCCACCTTTGCAAGCGCTCCGGCATCCAGAAAGAAGCCCGGCGCGGCGTTCGGGGCGTCGAAGGAGACGAAGAGCTGCTCGTAGCCCCCCGCCTTGGCATAAATGGCGTAGGTGTCGCGGAGCACCCTGTCGTTCTGCGGATAAAAGTTGCCGGCATCGGTGTTGAAGATGAGCTTTGGCCAGGTCAAAGCGAACAAGGCGATCACCGCGGCGGTTGCCGCGAGCACGACCGCTGGAAAACGCTGCGTGAACAATGCCACCGCCCGCATGGCGCGGGGAAAGGTCTCCCCCCGTATCCGGCGGTGAGGAGCGGATGGCTTGAGGAGCGCGAACATGGCGGGCAGGAAGAACAGCGCCAGGAAAGCGCAGGCAAGCGAACCGAAGCTCGTCGCTATGGCAAACTCCCTGGTCGCATTGATCTCGGTGACGCAGAGGCTCAAGAACCCGACAACGGTGGACAGAAAGGCCATGATGAGCGGCTTGGCCACGTTATGGCTCGCCTGTTCGATCCATCCCGGCGGAGCGCCCTCCGCCCGGCCCAGTCTCTGCAGCTCGCTGGAGGAGTAGATGTTGTACTCGTTGCCGAAGATCATGATGAGCGGCGGGGCCACCACGGAGACCAGGGAGAGCGAGTAGCCCATCATGCCCATGAAGCCCACGGTCCAGAGCGTTCCGAAGACCACGGAAATGAGCGGAAGAAAGACCCCGCTGAGGGTGCGGAAACTCGCGGCGTAGCAGAGGATGATGATGAGGGCGGCCAGCAGGAGCAGGCGCGTGAGGTCCCGCGTGAGGTAGAAGCTTACCTGTACGTTCCCCGGCACCAGCCCCGTGACGTACGGGGAAAGCCTCTTGGCGCGCAGTCCCGCGGTCACGGTGTCCACCGCTTTCATGAGGTCCTGGAACGACGACTTGTGCTTGGCCTGGAAGTACGCGATGAGCATGGTGCCGTCGGTTGAAATGACAAGGTTCTTCGCGTAGGGGGCCTCGGCCAGTCGGGCGCGAAAATCGGGAATCTCCGCCGCGGCCGGCGCCGCGCCGCCCGTGCTCATGGGCCGAATGGCGAGCCTCCCATTCTCCCTTCCAAATGAAACAAGGTTGAACGGGCTGACAACGGAAAGGATGTCGGGCTGGGCGGAAATTGCGTTCACAGCCTCGGAGAAAGCCGAGAGCCGGTCCGGCGCGAACACGTCCCCGCCGGAGCTGTCGGCAGCGACCGCCACCACGAGCACGTCCATCGATTCCGTGGTCCCGCTGTATTCCTTCATGATCCTGCTGACCTCCGCGTTCTGCGGGAGGAAGGATACGAAGTCGGGATTTATCCTGACCTTGACGGCAAACCAGGCAAAAACGATTGTGGCCGCGAAAGTGGCGATGACAACCCACGGCGCATGGTGTACGGAGAAATTGATCACCCGTTCGGGAAGGGATCTCGGCATCAGGGGTGATGAAAGCCCGAATTGCAGTCGCGCGTCAAGAAAGGGCCCGCCGAGACATCGGCTTTCTATGTACATGTCGCGCAGAGATCCGTGATGGTATACTGCCCGCCATGAGCAGCAGCACGGCCAGCGCCCATGACAAGGCGCTTCGCATCAACATCGACGCCGAGCGGTATGGGACCTTTGCGGAGACCGGCGCCGGACAGGAGGTGGCGCGGTGGTTTTTCCACGTTGGCGGCGCCGCGGGCACAATCGCCAAAACCATGTCCGCCTACGACATGACGGTTTCCGACGCGGTGTATGGGGAGGCGCAGCGGTACGTGAGCCGACAGCGCCTGCAGGCGATGCTCGATCACGAATGGTCCCTGCTCCTTGAGCGTCTGGAGGGAACCCGGGGGGGAGCGACCAAGTTCTTCGTTTTCGCCGACACCGTTGCCGCCAGGAGCTGGACGCGCAAAGAGGAGGGCCATGGCTGGCTGGGAATACGCTTCCAGGTTGAGCCCCGGGCGCGGCCGTCAGAGATCATCATTCACGCGCGGCTATGGGACCCGGAGAACGCGCGCCAGCAGGAGGCGCTGGGGCTCCTGGGGGTGAACCTGATGCACGCCGCCTTCTACGACCACGCGCGGCCGCACGCCCTGGTGGGCTCCCTCATGGACGGGCTTACGCGCGACCGGATGGAAGTGGACATGATCCGGTTCTCGGGGCCCGGCTTCGACGGCGTGGATAACCGTCTGATGAGCCTGCAGCTTGTCCAGCAGCGCCTGACCAATGCCGCGCTGTTCGCCCCCGACGGCGAGGTGGTGGAGCCGGCGGAGCTGCTGCACGGCGCGCGGGTGCTGATCGAGCGCGGGAGCTTCCGCCCCATCACGCGGGTGACTCTCGACATGATCGACCAGGCGCTGGACCATGAGCGCGCCCAGCAGGAGGGGGGCGGCCGGGAGCCGGTGGTCCTCATGGAAATGACGCTGCGCAACCTCATGACGATGGGGGAGCGCGTCGAGCACGCCGATTTCCTGGCCCGGTTGGACACGCTGCGCGCGCTGGGCAGAACCGTCATGATCTCCAACTACTCGCGCTTCCACAACGTCAGCGCGTACCTGCGCCGCTATACGCGGGAGCGGATCGGAATGGTCCTGGGCGTGCCGACCCTGGCGCAGGTATTCGAGGAGAAGCACTACGCTGATCTGCCCGGCGGGATTCTCGAAGCCCTCGGCCGGCTGCTGAGCGGTCCGGTCACTCTTTACATCTATCCCTGGCGCAATGGAAACACGGGAGAGAGGGTAACGGCGGAGACATTCAGGGTGCCCGCGCCTCTTGAGCACCTTTACCAGCACCTGCTCAGCAACAGGCTCGTGCAATCAATCAGCGCCCGGCCGGACGTCGATCTGGCCGTGATGCCCGCCGAGGTGCTCGCCCTGATGCGCGCGGAGAATCCCGGCTGGGAAGCCCTGGTCCCTGCCGAGGTCGTTCGTCTGATAAAGGAGAGGAAGCTTTTCGGCTACGGGAACGCCTCTGCTCAGCCTGCGGGATGACTCCGCGGCTCGGCGCGCCACGCTCTCGCGCCGCTCCGCATGCCTGGCCAGCGGACTTGACAGCGCCGATGCTGACGGATATGTCTGTTGCACGTCGCGTATCGAATTTCCCCCCGGCCTTTATTCCGCTCTCCTCTCGATCTGGCGGCGCGGCAATGGGAATCGCGGTGGCCGCGCGGCTGACCGGGCCGCGCACCCCCTCTCCCGAGACGAGCTGTACGCGGTGTCGCGGCGTGTGCGCGATCTGTCGCGCGGCTTCACGGGCAGGAGGACTTTCGCCGGCGAGCGATACCTGAGCGACCCCGAGCTTTTAGGCGCCTACCTCCTGCATTTCTGGCCCCTCTCGTACGCCCAGGCAAGGCTCTGCCTCGAGATGATTCTCCGCGCGCACAACGGCCGTCCGCTGAGAGCCGCGCTCGACCTCGGGGCCGGTCCCGGACCGATGTCGCTGGCTCTCCTTGAGGCGGGAGTCGGCAATGTCCTTGCCTGCGACAGGAGCAATGCCGCGCTTTCACTCGCGCGGAAGATCGCGGCCGAGCACGCGCACACGCTTCGCACCCAGCAGTGGGACGCGATGAAGAGCACGGGCATGCCGGCCGGCCCATTCGATCTCATTGCATTGGGCCACACGCTGAACGAGCTGTGGGCGGGGCATCCGGATCGCATCGCGCTTCGCGTTTCGCTGCTGGAGAGGCTTGGCGCACTGCTCGCCCCCGGAGGCAGGCTCCTGATCGTGGAGCCGGCCCTCAGGGAGACCGCGCAGGAGGCAATCCACGTTCGAAACGCCTTGGCGCGCGGCGGGTTCACTATCGTGATGCCCTGCATCTGGCAGGCAGACTGCCCGGCGCTTCCCAGCGGCACCTGCCACGGCGAGTTCGACTGGAAGCCGCCGGCGGAGATGACGCGTCTTGCGCACGCGGCGCGCATCGGCAGGGAAACGCTGAAGATGGCGTGGTTTGTGCTGAGGAGCCGGGATTCCGCCGTCATGGCAGAGCCCAACCCCGCCGCCTCTCCCGACGGCGGCTTGTACCGGGTGGTGTCGGAGCCGCTCCTCTCGAAGAGCGGCAGGATCCGTTACCTGGTGTGCGGGCCATGGGGCAGGTTCGCGCTTTCAGCGGCAAAGGATTGTTCCGGCCCGGGGGTGAAGCCGTTTTTCAGCATGAAGCGCGGCGACGTCATTCGATTCTCCGGCGCGAGCAGCCGGGAGACGGGCTGGGGTCTGGACGCGAGCAGCCGGGTTGAGGCTGTCGAGCGGTCGCCGCGGATGGTGTGAGAAACATGCGGCCTCGGCCCTTGACAATTCCAGAATCTTCTGGGCTAATTCGATCTCGGAAGAACAGGTCTGTGCCGGGTCCACGAGATGCGCTCGTGGGCAGCAGCCGTGGCTGTGGGACTTCCGAAGCTGCCTGATTTCACCCGAAACGCGCGACAGTGCGAGACCGGACAGCAAGGAGTCCCTGATGAACCGTGCCGGTCGTACGGCCCGCTTATCCATCCTCTCCAACTCGCTCCTCATCGCGATGAAGCTCGTGGTCGGCTTCTTGAGCGGTTCCGTCAGCATCATTTCAGAGGGAATCCACTCCCTCATGGATCTCGCCGCGGCCATCATGGCGTTCTTCTCCATACGGATCGCGCAGCGCCCCGCTGACCCGGAGCATCCGTACGGGCATGAGAAAATGGAAAACATCTCCGGCGTGCTTGAAGCGGTGCTCATCTTCATAGCCGCCGGGCTCATTATCGCTGAAGCCGTCAAGAAACTCCTGCACCAGGAGCCCCTGCGGCATCTGTGGACCGGGCTTGTGGTCATGGTCGTCTCCGGTCTCGTCAACATCGTCGTCTCCCGGAGGCTGTATCATGTCGCCGCGGAGGAGCGCAGCGTCGCCCTGGAAGCGGACGCGCTCCACCTGAAGACCGATGTCTACTCATCCCTCGGGGTCGCGGCGGGCCTCCTTATCATCGTCGCGCTCCAGCGGGTCTTCCACCTTTCGTGGGCTTCCTCCCTCGATCCCGTGGTGGCAATTGTGATTGCCCTGTTTATCCTCAGAGAAGCCTGGGGCATGCTCCGCAAGGCATTCGGCCCGCTGCTTGACGCGAGCATCGCGCCTGACGAGCTTGCCGCGATCGAGGCGAGCGTCGCGCGGCACCCCAACGCCAGCCTTCATTCCGTGCGCACGCGGCGCGCGGGCGGCAAGAAGCACATCGACTTCCACCTCTCCGTGCCGGAGAGCATGAGCGTCAAGGAGTCCCATCAGTTGTGCGACATCATTGAGCGGGACCTCGAAAAGAGGCTTTCGAATACCAGCGTCCTCATCCACATCGAGCCGGCGCAAGCGCGCGGGGGATCGCGGTCCCCCCGCGGCAAGCGGAGATCCAAGAGCAAGTGACCGCGCGTGCCCGCGCTGAACGGCCCGGCGTCCGCCGGCTCCGTTTCCTCAGGTGAGCCTGCGGCTGATCACCGTCTGGATCGATACCGACGCCACGATGATAAGGCCATAGATGAACTGCGTCCAGAAGTTCGTGAGCCCGGCGGCGACGATCCCCGCATTGATGGCTCCGATGATGAACGATGCGACCACCGTGCCGAAGATCGTTCCCGTGCCGCCGAAGACCGACGTGCCGCCGAGGAAGACCGATGCGATGGTGTTGAGCATGTAGCCGTCGCCGATCGTGGGCCAGAAGAAGAGGACCTCGGCGCTCACGACAAAACCGGCAAAGGCGGCTACAACCCCGACGATGGCGAAGGTGATGATTTTCACCCGTCCGACGTTCACGCCCATGAGCCGGGCGCTCTCGATATTGTCGCCCGTGAGATAGACGTGGGCGCCGAACCGGTGCCTGTTGAGGAAGAACCAGACGATCAGTCCGATGCCGATGGTCCAGAAAAACTGCATGGGGATCAGGCCGAATGCCCTGCCAACAAGTATGTCGTGCAGAGCCGTGGACTGGGTCTCCGTCATGCCCAATCCCGCCCCGCTGGTGATGATCATGACAACCCCGCGCCAGAGGAACTGCGTGCCGATGGTGGCCACCAGTGAAGGCACCCCGATCTTCACCACGATCACCCCATTAAGCAGGCCCGCCGCCAGGCCGGCCGCCAGGCACGCGATGAATCCCAGCCATACGCTCCCCGTGGCGACGAAAACCACGTCGTAGCCCACCATGCCGAACGCCATTACCGAGGGGAAGGAGAGGTCGATCTCTCCGGTGATGATCACGAGGGTGAGGGGAATGGCCATCAGGGCGAAGAAGGGCGTCGTGGACGCGAAGGAGATGTAGATCTCCTTTGCCAGGAAGGTGCGGGGCGCTCCGATGAGGAACAGCACCCATACCACCACGGCAACCGCGGCGATGCCGAGCTGTATCGCGTAGCGTCTCAGGAACCTCGCCGCGGGTCCGGCTACGGTGGTCCGGGAAAGGGGGGGCGCGCTATCGTTGGTGCTCATTGTTTTCTCCTTGCTCCCGGCTCATGTGCGCAAGTGCCCGGTCTGGGCCACCAGGTAAAGGCGGTCGGTAAGCTCCTGGAGGGACAGCTCGTTCTTCATGAACTGGCCCGCCACGGTTCCGCGATCCAGAACGACGATCCGGTCCGCCACGGGATAGACATGGAAAATGTTGTGGTCGATGAAGATGGCCGACTTGCCGGCTTTCCGAATGCCGTCCACGAAATCGAGGGCCTTCTTCGTCTCCGAGAGAGAGAGGCCCATGGTCGGCTCGTCCAGAATCACCAGCTCGGCCTTGAAGTAGAGGGCGCGCGTGATGGCCACCCCCTGCCGTTCCCCGCCGGAGAACGTTCTCACCGTGGATTCTGTCGTGATCGCGGAGGAGGTGAACCCCATGGCGGACTGCATCAGCTTGAGCGTCTCCGTGCGCATGCGGCGCACGTCAAGGACGCCGCCGGTGTGGATGAGCTCCCGGCCCATGAAGATGTTGCGCCAAAGGGTTTGTTTGTCGGCAAGAGCCCTCTCCTGGTAGACCACCTCGATGCCCAGCTCGTGGGCATGAGCCACGGAGAGGCGCTCCAGGGTCCGCCCTTTCCAGAGGATTTCTCCGCCTTGGTCCGGCCGATGGTAGCCGGTGATGATCTTCACAAGGGTCGACTTGCCCGCGCCATTGTCGCCCAGGAGACCCACGATCTCGTTGTCTCCCACCTCGAAGTTCACGTTGTGCAGCGCGGAAACCTCGCCGAAGGTCTTGGAGATGTTTTTCAACTGCAGCAGGTATCCCATGTCTCCCCCCAAGGGGCGCGCAGCGTACGTGCGCTGCCGGGCGCCCTCTCATGAAAGGCCCGGCGCGGCCAGGGTGGCCGCGCCGGGCAGGTGCACGCAAAGTCTAGCGAATGTTCTTTTGCGCCAGTGGCGCGACAAAGTCTACATTGGATTTGTCGACAAAGCCAGCACCAGTGTTGATGTGCAGGCCCGAGAAGCCGTAGACCTTGGTGAGGCAGATCTGGAGGATCGGCAGGTAGCCCTGCAGCCACTCCTGCTGGTCGATGACCAGGCCGGTCCAGCCGCCCTTGATGGCCGTGATGGTGGCGGGTGAGAGATCGAAGCCGGCGATGTTGATGTCGCCCGCCTTCTTGCCCGCCGCCTTGAGATAGGTCTCCGCCGTCGCGGTGAGGCCGCCGTGGTCGGTCACGACAAGCTTCACGTCCGGGTGGGAGGACACGTAGCCCGCGAACGTCGGCGTGCCGGCGGCGGGATCCGCGTTGGTGGCAGAGTCGATCTCATTGTAGTCGACCGTGAGCCCTGCGTCCTTCAACGCGTCGATGACGCCCTTGGTGCGCTCACCGCGGGCGGGCTGGGAGAGAAGCCCCCAGACCATGGCCCGGTCGCCCTTCTTGAGGTTGAAGCGTTTGACCGCCTCGACGCCGAGCGCATGCCCGGCGGAGTAATTCTCCGCCCCGACGTACCCTAAGCCCTTGGCGCCGTACTTCGCCTCGGCCTTGTCGAGGGTCGTGTTCTGGGTCGTCACGATGATGCCCTTGGCCTCTGCCTGGTCGATGAGCGCGTCGAACGCGGCATCACCCGGGTGGCCCATGATGCAGATGCCGTCAGGCCTCATCGCCACGGCTTCCTGGAACTGCTGGATCATCTTCTGCGGATCCCAGTTCGACCATTCGTAGTCGACCTTCACGCCCAGGTCGGCCTCGGCCTGTTTGGCGCCGTTGTAGACGTTCACGGCAAAGACGCCGCCCTGCGGCCCGCCGGGGAAGAACACAATGTGGATCCCCTGGGCCCACTTTGTCTGTGCCGTGGCGACCTGAGCGACCATCGCCAGTGCCAGCACGACTCCTGCGAACGCGAGCGTTCTGGATTTCATACCCGATCCCTCCTCCATGAAATTCGACAGCCCCAACGGGGCTATTCCTGTTCTCTCAACCGTCACGCGTGACTGTTGTTGTCAGCCTCCATCTTGGCCTTGTAGGTGTCGATGTTCCTCCGATCCACGAATACAACGCCCGTATCGATGACCTTGGGCACGGCTCGGCCATGAACGGCGTCGATGAGCCGCTCCACCGAGAGCCACCCCATCCTGTAGGTGTTCTGCACCACGCAGAACACGATGGAGCCGTCCCGTATGCCCTGCAGCGTGTCCCCCAGGTCATCGAAGCCGGCCACGATCACCTTCCCCGCCCGGTCCTGTCGCTTCACCACCGCGGCTGCCGCCGGCGCGCCCTCAGCAGAGACGCTGAAGATGGCGTTCAGCCCCGGGTACTCGGCAAGGAGGGCTTCGGTCTTGTTCACCGATATCGAGAAATCGCCCTCTTCGTCGACAACCTCCACCACCGTGATGCCCGGGGCCTTCTCCGAGAGCGCGCGTTTGAATCCCTTTGTGCGGAGGTTGAGGTTCGTGGCGCCTATCCCGCCTTGCAGAACGGCGATCGATCCACGGCCTCCCATGGCCGCCGCCATGCGCTTTCCCGCTTCGTATCCAGCGCTCTCGTTGTCGGTGCCAATGTAGGTGAGCGCTTCGCTGGAAGGAGCGGGCGCGTCCACCGTGATCACCTTGATGCCCGCCAGCATCGCCTCGTGTATCACCGCCACAAGGCCCTGGTCGTCGTTCGCGGAGATGGCGATTCCATTCACACCGCGCGCTACCAGGTCCTCGATCACCTTCACCTGGAGGGCGACATCGAACCGGGCAGGCTGATCCTCCTCCCACAGGACCCCATACTTTTCCGCCGCATCCTTGAAACCGCGATAAATGGGCTCGTAATAGGGATGCACTCCCTTGGGGACCATGACAAACGTCAGTTGTCGACCGCTGATTGACGGGGACGCATCAGGGGATGTCGAGAGGGACGGCTCTCGAGCGCCGGTGGCAAATGACAAACCCACCGCGCAAAGCGGGACGGCAACGGCGATTATAATGGAGACTTTCCAAAAGGATCGCATTACATTGGCCGCATATTCTCTAGCAGAAACCAGGCCAAGAAGATCATTTCAATGGGCGCATGTTAATTGCTTGCATGAATTGGAGATGGAATTAATGAGCGCGCACGATCTCCTCAGTAGACCGATGCTGAGAACGGCTGATTTCACGAATTGGGTAAAACTGGGTAAGGCGGGATGCTACTTGATCCCATAACGCTTCATCTTGTTGTAAAGGGTTTTCCTGCTCATGCCCAGCTCTCGTGAAGCAATGGATCGGTTGTAGCCGGTGCGTTTCAGGACCTCGATGATCGCCTCCCGTTCCTGCTGCCACAGCTCGGGAAGGCTTGCGTCGCCGGATCCTTCGAGCAAAAAATCCTGGGGAAGCAGGGGACGGTTCTGATCCGAGAGAAGGACCGCTGATTCAACGGCATGCTTCAGCTCGCGCACATTGCCCGGCCACTGGTATGTGTGCAGGAAGCGCACCGCTTCGCGGGAGATCGCGACCCCGGGCTTGTGGTAGCGCTGCTTGTAGGTATCCAGAAAGAGGGAGAGCAGCGGTTCGATGTCCTCGCGCCGCTCGCGCAGCGGCGGGATGGTGACCGAGACGCCCTTCAGCCTGTAGTACAGGTCGAGGCGGAATCGCTTTTCACGGATCATGGCGGCCAGGTCGGTATTGGTGGAAGCGATGATCCGCGCGTGAAGGGGAACGGCGCGCGTCGAGCCCACCGGCTCAAACGATCTCTCCTCCAGGGCGCGAAGAAGCTTGGTTTGGAGGGGGGGGCCCATGTCGCCGATCTCGTCAAGAAAGATCGTGCCCGCCCCTGCCGCCTCGAACTTGCCCGTGGCCGCGGCGTGCGCGCTGGTGTACGCGCCTTTTTCGTGCCCGAAAAGCTCGCTCTCCAAGAGCTCGGGGGGGATGGCGGCGCAGTTGATGGCCGCGAACGGCTTCCCGGCCCGGGCGCTTTTCTCGTGCACGAAGCGCGCAAGCATCTCCTTGCCCGTGCCGCTCTCGCCCTGGAGCAGCAGCGGGATCTCTGAATCCATGACCTTGCGCAGAGTGGCGGTGATGTGCTGCATGGCCGGGCTTGCCGCAACCAACCCGTCTCCCCGGACCGTGTCCTGAGCGGCTTTATCAGGGTCGTGCTCTCCCAGGCAGAGACGGTCCGCGAGGGCGACAATGTCCTGGTTGTCGAAGGGTTTCTGCAGATAATCCACCGCGCCAAGTTTCATCGCGCGCACGGCGGTATCCACGGTGGCGAACGCGGTGATGATCACCACGGCCGTCCCCGCCTCCCGCAGGTCGGAGAGAAGCTCGGTGCCATTCACGTCCGGAAGCTTCAAGTCGACGAAGGCGCAATCGAACCTCTGCCCCTTTGCTTTGCGCCGCGCCTCCGCGCCCGTGGCGGCGCTTGTCACGCGGTATCCTTCCAGGGAGAGTGCTTTGTCCAGTCCCAGCCGCATCCCCTCCTCGTCGTCGACGATGAGGAGGGAGAACCCATGCCGGCTCAACATGCCTCCTCCTTCCCGGGGAACCAGAGGGTGACGGTGGTGCCGATGCCCGGCTCACCCGCCACGGCGATGGTTCCGCCGTGTTGTTTCATGATGGTCTGGCTGAGCGCCAGCCCCAGCCCGGTTCCATAGCCCTGCTTGCGCGTCACAAAGGGCTGGAAGATGGAGGCCCTGACTGCCTCGTCCATCCCTTCGCCGTTGTCGGCCACGCAGACGCGGAAACCGCCGGCGTCGGCCGACGCGTGGATGCGCACAACGCCATGGTCATGATGGATGGCCTGGATGGCATTGTAGAGCAGATTGAAGAAGACCTGCTTGATCGCGTCAGCGTCGCCTTCTATCACCGCGTTCGCCGGAAAGGGCTGCACCTCCACCCGCACGCCCTTCAGGCGGAGCTTCGGCATGAAGAGCTGCGCCACCTCTGCCACCACCGGTTCCAGCGAGAGGTCGGTAAAAGCCAGCTCGTCGTCCGTCGCGTGGTGCAGGAGGTTCCTGAGCAGCCGGTTGACGCGCTTGATCTCCGTCTCCATGCGCGCCAGGAACTCCTCCCGCTCGCTCTCCTCCAGCCGTCCCGAGCGCAGGAGCTGCACGTGGTTGAGAATGATGCCCAGCGGGTTGTTGATCTCGTGGGCCACTCCGGCGGAGAACCTCCCCACCGCGGCCATCTTCTCGCTGGTCACCAGCATCCGCTTGTTCTCCTCCAGCCGGGCCTCGTTCTCCTCCAGCTGCTCGGCCATCCGGGAAAAGCCCCGATACAGCTCGCCGAACTCGTCGCGCCTCTGCACCGGCAAGCTCACCCGAAAGTCCCCCCGTCCCACGGTGACCGAGGCCGCAAGAAGGTTCCGGATGGCCAGGATCACCTCGCTCCCCCAGAGGAAGAACAGCGCGATGGCCACGGCAACGCAGATCAACGGGAAGATGGAGAGCTGCGTGAAGTTGCGCCACCAGTCGCTGCCGGTAATGGGAGATGCGCCGCCGACGAAAAGAAAGCTCTTGGCCAGAGGCCCGGTCTCGAAGTAGGACCCGATGTACCTGTACAACCTGCCCTGGTAGGAATACGAGCCGGAAAAAAGGCTGCCCGTCATGGGATGCGACCGGGTCCACAACACGCCGGCGGCGTCGATGCCCGGCAGGGAAGAGTAGCTGTACATGCCCTGCGCGTACAAGGCGAACTCAATGGTGAACTTCAAAGACACGGTCTCCAGATAGCTGCGGTTGAATGCCTTCTGCATGGCAATCAGGCCGATCTCCGACCCGCCGCGGAAAACGGGCATGTAGAACGTGGCATAGTTCCCGTCCGATGTATGCGTATATTCCGGACCTCCCGCCAGGAGGCCCGGCATCTCTTTCGGCACGCTGATGTGAACGAACGTTGAATTGCCCACCACCACCACTGAGGCATAGTGATCGCCCTCGATCCTGTAGACCGC
This sequence comes from Spirochaetia bacterium, assembly GCA_049519415.1. GTDB lineage: Bacteria > Spirochaetota > Spirochaetia > SZUA-6 > Fen-1364 > Fen-1364. The sequence goes on along the minus strand of JBEKQU010000018.1, from coordinate 51,490 downwards.
GATTGTGTCGATGGCCTTGCTGAACATGTAATTTTCCAGCTCGTCGCGGAGCACGGCGATATCGCCGTCGAGGGTGTCCTTGCTGAAAAAACCCCAGTACTTGTTGTAGACGTACAACTTGCCCTGCAGCGTCTCGGACTGCGCCAGGTCCGCGATGCTCGTGCGGTAGTGCCTCTCGGTGTCGGCGATGTCCTTCTGGATCGTGTCCAGGGCGGAGCGGAAACGCGCCTCCTGCGACCGTCCGCTGTTTCCCACCACCACGGCCGCGGCAATGGCGATGGCGACAAGCACGGGGACCAGAAGCGCGATCACGGAGATGAATAAGAGCCTCGCGCGGAGTTTCACCCTTGAGCGGTCCTCTTAGCCCGCGAAAATCATCGCGGAGGAAACAATCATAGCGGAAAGGGATTGACGCGGATAGGGAGGCAGTCGCCCCTCGCGGATGTCGCGGCCATGATCTGGCGCGGACGGCTTACCGAAGGCGCGCCTTCCCCGCGGATCCGAAGATCTGCATCAGCCGTACGATCTCGGCCGCTACCTCCGCCCGGGCGCGCGCCAGCATGTCCAGTTTCCCCCCCGTACTGGTCACCTCGCCGGGGTCCAGGCCATCGACATCGTGTTCCGCGAAGTACGCCTTCAGCGCATTGATGTATGTGCGCCGCAGCACGGTCCCGACATTGATCTTGCAGATCCCCTGCTTGATCGCCTCACGCAGCTCGTTTTCGTCCAAGCCCGTGCCTCCGTGCAGGACCAGCGGCACCTGGATCGCGGCGCGAAGCATTGAGAGCAGGGGGAAATCAAGATGGGATTTTCTCCCCTCCAGCACGTGGACGTTTCCCACCGCCACTGCCAGCGCATCCACCCCGGTTTCCCTGACGAATTGCGCAGCCTCCTGCGGATCGGTTTTCCTGCCCTCACTGACAACCGGGGCGTCGCTCCGGCCCGCGGGAAGCTCCCCCATCTCTGCCTCCACCTCGGCTCCCGCCGCGTGCGCCTCCCGCACGAGGGACGCATTGATCGCGATGGATTGCTCCAGCGTGCAGCCTTCATGGTCATGCATGACGACATTGAAGCCGGCCGCAAGCCCCTCCATCAGGAGAGAGGGCTCAGCCGCCTCGTTCAGGATAAAGGACATGGGCACCGCGGCCTGTTCTGCAACGGCTCTCCCCAGGCCCCCATAAACGTGGATATTCTCCGACACCCTGCGATCCCTTTTGCCAAGGAAGCCTCCATTGAAACCGATGATGACGGGAGAACCCGCCTGTTCAGCCGCGTCCTTCACCGCAAGCAGGGATTCCAGGTTCCAGGATTCAAAATAACCGACGGCGTATCCGTGCTCCAATGCGTGTCGCAACAGCGTGCTCATGGAAACGAGCGCCAACAAAAATCTCCTTTCCGGCCCGGCCCACCGTCTCCTCAGCCTGGCGCGTACTCTGGTCGCGCTGGCGCAAAGCACTCAATTGCCTCGCTTTCTTCGAGCGCTTCCGCCCCATGCCGCACATCGGGGTCGAAACACCAACCGCTCCCCGGCTCCGCGATGAACTCACGGCCATCCTCCCAGAGCATCCGCAGCCTGCCGCGTATCAGGTAGCCGTTCTGCGCGGCAGCGTGCCCATGAAAGGGTATGCGCATGCCCTTCTTCAGAAGAAAGTGACAGAGCATGAGCTGGTCATTGTACGCGATCGTCGTGCGGAGGATTCCCGCCGGGTTTTCGACGGGTGCTGTATCAGCCCTTCGTGCCGTTTCTCGGTTCATGCTGCACTCCCCTGCGGCGCGTGGACGCGCGCTCCCCTGCTCCGCCGGCGACGCCCGGTCTCGGGGGAGCGCCGGCGTGGGGCGCCCTACTTCCCGTTTTTCAGTATCTTGGCTACCTTCGGGGCCCGGATGCGGTGCACGTTGGGAAATCCCGAGCCCAGCAGGGGCCTGCCGTAGTTGTAGAAGTCCCACGTGGTGTCATTGCCTGTCGATGAGAGGAACTCCTTCGGCATTGTCTTGGTCTTTGCGGCGATCTGCTCCAGGGGCACCAGCCGGTAGTCGACGGAATAGTTGCCCGTGCGCTGGATCGTGATGGAGCCGTCCTGGTCGTGCCAGATGGCAAACTGGGCAGCCTTTTCCCCCACCTCGCGCGCCTCGTGCGCGTCCACGTCGGACACGACCCCCAGATAGGAACGCTGCGCGTAGCCCAGCGTGTCTGCGCGCACCCGCTTTATTTTCAGCTTCTCCTTGACCAGGTCGGCCAGCATGTCGCCGAGGGCGCCGGAGCCGGAAAGCTGAACGTTTCCGTGCGCGTCAGCTTCCTTGCTGCCGGTCAGCTTTGTCATGAAGGGCTTTCCCTCCTTGTCCAGGACCCCTTCGCTCACCGCGACGAGACACCTTCCATGCTTCTCCATGCAGGCCTTCACGTCGCCCAGGAACTGCTCTTCGGAGAAGGGCCTTTCAGGCACGTAGACGTGATAGGGCCCGTCGTCCTCGTACTTGCGGCCCAGCGTCGCGGAAGCGGTGAGGAACCCGGCGTTGCGGCCCATGACTACGCCGATGAAAACGCCGGGCAGGGCCCGGTTGTCGAGGTTGTACCCCATGAAAGCCTGGGCAACGTACCGTGCCGCCGAGCCGAAGCCGGGGGTGTGGTCGTTGACGACCAGGTCGTTGTCCACGGTCTTGGGGATGTGGATGCAGCGCATGTCGTAGCCGGCGCCTTCCGCGTTGCTGTTCACGATGCGCACCGTGTCAGCGCTGTCGTTGCCCCCTATATAGAAGAAATAGCGCACGTCGTGCGCCTGGCAAACCTTGAAGATCTCCTTGCAGTAGGCATCGTCCGGCTTGTCGCGCGTGGAGAGAAGCGCGCTGGACGGCGTGCCCGCAACCTGTTCCAGGTTGTGCGTCGTCTCCTGGGAGAGATCGAGGAAATCCTCGTTGATGATCCCCCGCACGCCGTTGGTCGCGCCGTAGACCCTGGTCACCTCGGGGAACTTCCGCGATTCGAGCACGGCACCCACGAGGGACTGGTTGATGACGGCCGTGGGGCCGCCCCCTTGCGCGATCAGAACCTTGCCTATCAGTTTCGCCATTGGCCGCTCTTCTCCCTCTCCTCAAAGTGGAATGCCGGGATCGCGCGCTGGCGTTTCCCCGGCGGAGGGGAGTCTAGACGGTCGGAGCTTTCGCGTCAAGGCGGCGGAAGCGCTCCACTCCATGCGGAGCGCTGCCCGGCCGCTGCGCCTTCAGCCCGCCACCTGCTTGAGGAAGGGGATCAATGCCTCCATGGCGCGGACATTGAATCCGCCCTCGGGAATGACGAGGTCCGCGTACGCCTTGGTGGGCTCCACGAACTCGTAGTGGCCCGGTCTGACCCTTTCGGTGTACTGCTCGATCACGGAATCCACGGTGCGTCCCCGCTCCGTAATGTCGCGTCGCAGGCGCCGGATGAACCGGATGTCGTCCGGCGTATCGACGTACAACTTCAGATCGACCAGATCGCGAATCCGCCTGTCGAACAGGATCATGATGCCTTCCAGGATCACGAGCCGGCGGGGTTCCACGAGGACCGTCTCAGCCCTTCGCCGGTGGTGCACGAAGTCGTACTGCGGCATCCGGATCGCGGCGCCGGCCTTCAGCACCTGAAGCTGCTCGAAGAGCAGGTCGCTGTCGAACGCGTCGGGATGGTCGAAGTTGAAGCCCGTAATGAACTGGTTGGTGACGAACTCGGCGGACCGATAATAATTGTCCTGCGGCACCAGCGCGTAATCACGGACGATCTCCGTGATCCGCGACACTATCGTGGTCTTGCCCGATCCCGAGCCGCCCGCGATGCCGACTATCTTCACGCCTGTCATCGGTGGGGGAGTATACCCGGATCGGGCCAGAGAAGCCAGCCTCATCCCCCTGCGCAAGCTCCATAGACTCTCCTCAGCGCGGCGTGCTACTTTCCAGGACACAAGGAGCAACAGGATGAGCGCTGTGTTTCCCCGCACGACAGTCGGCGGAGTGTCTCTGCCCAGGATGATCATCGGTACGAACTGGATCCTCGGGTACAGCCACACCAGCCCCGCCGCCGACGAGCTGATACGATCGCATCATCACACGCGCGAGGCCATCGCGGAGCTGCTAAGGGCATCATCAAAATCGACACCCCGATCCTGAACATGGACGACTCGGCGCCGGCGCGCAGGGAGGCGGAGGCCGTGATCGCGGAAAGCGAGCGGGTGGGCGCGCGGTTTTGCTTTCCCCATCATTCCTGCGGCGAGCAGTTGGTGAACAAGAACGCCCGGGCCATGCCGCGGCTGCCGGACTATCTGAAGATGATCCGCGACCACGGGATGATCCCCGGGCTCTCCGCGCACATGCCGGAGATGCTGGTATTCTCCGACCTGAACGGCTACGACGTGGAAACGTACATCCAGCTCTACAATTGCGCCGGGTTTCTCATGCAGGTGGAAGTCGAGTACGTGCATGAGGTCATCTGGAGCGCGAAAAAACCGGTCATGACGATCAAGCCCATGGCGGCGGGCAGAGTGAGCCCCTTTGTCGGCCTGACGTTTGCCTACGCCACGGTCCGGCCGTGCGACATGGTGACCGTGGGGTGCCTCACGCCGCAGGAAGTCTTCGAGGACGTCGAGATCAGCCTCGCGGCGCTGGAGCGCCGCCCCCCCTGCCTCACGGGCCGCGACAGTCCGAACAAGACGCCGATCATGACGCAGCAGGGCGATTGCGCGGAGCAGGAGAATGCCGCACCCGCGCCAGGAGCGCTCGGGAGCGGCCGGGAGGAGAATGCCGCCAGGAGCGGCCGGGAGTAGCGGCGCGGTGGCACGGGACCAGGAACCCAGCACAATCATTTGCTCGATGGTCGGTGTGAGCAAGAGCTATGACCAGAAAACGGTCATCAAGGACATCTCCCTTTCCTACTTCTATGGAGCCAAAATCGGTGTTATAGGGCTGAACGGCTCGGGCAAGAGCACGCTGCTGCGGATCATGGCCGGCCGGGAGAAGGAGTTCCGCGGCACGATGGCCCTGAGCCCTGGATACACGGTGGGCTATCTGGAGCAGGAGCCGCGGTTGGACCCTGACGCCACGGTGCGCGAGGTCGTTGAGAACGGCGTGCGGGACGTTGTGGCGCTCCTGGCTGAGTTCGAACAGATCAATGCCCGGTTCAGCGAGTCCATGGACGACGCTGCAATGAACGCGCTGCTCAAGCGCCAGGGCGCCGTGCAGGAGAAGCTCGATGCGCTGGGCGGCTGGGATCTGGACAGCCGTCTGGAGCTGGCCATGGACGCGTTGCGCTGCCCGGCGCCGGAGACGAAGATCGGCGTGCTCTCGGGAGGAGAGAAAAGACGCGTGGCCCTCTGCCGCCTCCTTTTGGAAAAACCCGACATCCTCCTCCTCGACGAGCCCACCAACCACCTTGACGCCGAAACCGTGGCCTGGCTGGAGCATCATCTTGTGCGCTACGCGGGCACGGTCATTGCCGTGACTCACGACCGCTACTTTCTTGACAACGTGGCGGGGTGGATCCTCGAGCTGGACCGGGGTGAAGGCATCCCCTGGAAGGGCAACTATTCAGGGTGGCTGGCGCAGAAGCAGGAACGCCTGCGGCGTGAAGAGAAGCAGGAATCTGACCGGCAGAAAACCCTGCAGAGGGAGCTGGAATGGATCCGCGAGTCCCCCCGAGCCCGGCAGGCCAAGAGCAGGGCGCGCATCGCCTCCTATGAATCCATGCTCGCCGAGGACGCGGCCCGGCGGGACCAGGACCTGCAGATCTACATCCCTGCCGGACCCCGGCTGGGCAATGCAGTCATCGAGGCTTCGGCACTGCGCAAGGCGTACGACGACAGGATCCTTTTCGACGACATGAGCTTTTCCGTTCCCGCCGGAGCCACGGTGGGAATCATCGGGCCCAACGGCGCGGGAAAGACCACCCTCTTTCGCATCATCACGGGCCAGGAAAAACCGGATGCGGGGTCCCTCCGGATCGGCGAAACAGTCCGACTCGCCTGCGTGGACCAGCTGCGGGACCGCCTGGAGCCGGACAGGAGCGTCTGGGAGCTCGTCTCCAACGGCCAGGACCTCATCCGCTTGGGGCGCCAGGAGGTGAATTCGCGCTCGTACATCGCACGGTACGGGTTCACCGGCTCAGACCAGCAGAAGAAGGTCGGCATGCTTTCCGGCGGGGAACGCAACCGCGTGCACCTCGCCCTGATGCTGAAGGAAGGGGCCAACGTGCTCCTGCTGGATGAGCCCACCAATGATCTGGACGTGAACACGCTGCGCGCGCTGGAGCAGGGCATCCTCGGTTTTGCCGGCTGCGTCCTGGTGATCAGCCACGACCGATGGTTTCTCGATCGGGTGGCCACACATATCCTTGCCTTCGAGGGGGAGAGCGCAACGTTCTGGTTTGAGGGAAATTTCTCAGACTATGAGGAGGACAAGCGCAAACGCCTGGGCGATGCCGCGGCAGAGCCGCACCGGATCAAGTACCGTCACCTCACACGATGAAGGCGCAGAGCTCCTGAGCAGCCCTTTGTCACCTCCGCCTTCAGCTTCTTGAGCGTGGCAGCCACATAGTATTTGCAGCCCCGCTGAACCTCGTCCGGCTCGATCTTCTTTCAGCGACCTCGCCGGTCGCGATAGGGAGCCTCAAGGACTCAAGGAAATGTAGTTCTCAAGCTGATCGATCTTGTACGCCTGCTGCGAGATCACGAAGTCTTGCTCGGACAGGAGGGACTTCACCACGTCGCCGATCGATACGACGCCGATGAGCCTGTCGTCCTTGAGAACCGGCAGGTGCCTGATCCTCTTTTCTGTCATGATGGACATGCAATCGCGCAGCCGGGTTTCAAGATTCACTGAAACCACCAGCGTGGTCATGATCTCTTTAACGCGCGTGGTATGCGAATCCCTGCCCTTGATGATCATTTTTCGGGCGTAATCCCGCTCTGAGAAAATTCCATTAAGCTTCCCCTGCTCGTCAGTGACGATTACTGCACCGACATTCTTCTCCGCCATCTGCTCGAGGGCTTCGTAGACGGTGGCATCCGGGCGCACGGTGTACACCGTATGTCCCTTTGCAGCTAAAAACTCGGCAACCGTTTCCATGGCCAGCCTCCTCCTATTTGATAGCGGCTATAGAGGAAAAGATGTTGTGCTCGACCGGATTTGTCAACAAATTTCAGCTCTCCTGGAAATCCTTTCGCGATCGGCGCCGCAGCCAAACGAAAAAGCACAAGATACCACGGGAGTTGTCCACACACGGCGCGGGGAGCGGATCGGTAGAAATCCGAGGGCGTGAAAGCTGGTGGTCAACGTCTGAATGCGAGGTGCCCCGTGCTATACTGATATCGTCCTCCGACGGCCTTCGGCACAGGGCTCACCTCGCCGCTCCTGGCCAGGCTCTCTTGACCGTAGTATTACTTTATAATGGAAAGGAAATTTCGTGAGCGCGACCACGATCCTGCTGATCTTCGTCGTCCTTTTCATCCTTGAACTGGGGGGGGACACCACGCTCACCCTTCTCAACCTGGGGTACGTCGGGCGGAACGCGGCCTCCGTCCCGCGGGCGTTCAAGGACATGGTGGATCCCGAGACCTATGCCCGGTCCGTTTCCTATACCCTCACCCGCGGGAGGTTCGGCCTCATTGCGGGGGGTGTTTCCGCCGCCGTTCTCCTGGCCGTCATCCTCACGGGTTTCCTGGGTCTCATCGACGCCTTCATGAGAACCGCGCCGATCCATCCCTACCTTCAAGGCGTCCTGTTCATCGCCGCGGTTGCGCTCCTGTTCTGGATCACCGGATTACCGTTCTCTTTATACTCCACCTTTTCCATCGAACGCCGGTTCGGATTCACCACGACAACGCCCCGATTGTACACAATCGATACCCTGAAAAGCCTTGCGATCTCCGCCGTCATCGGCGTTCCGGTCCTTCTGGCGCTGTTCTGGTTCATGGACAGGACGGGACGCTTCTGGTGGATATGGGCATTCGCGGCGATGACCGTTTTCCAATTGATCATGGGCATCATCGCCCCCCTGATCATCGCGCCCCTCTTCAACAAGTTCACGCCGCTCCCCGAAGGGCGGCTGAGAGACCGCATCATGGCCCTGGCCGAGAAGCTGGGGTTCCGCACCAGGGGGATTTTCGTCGTGGATTCCAGCAGGCGATCCCGACACTCCAATGCCTACTTCACCGGGCTGGGACGCGCGAAACGAATCGTGCTCTTCGACACGCTCGTAGGCACCCATACCGAAGAGGAGATTGCGTCGGTGCTCGCTCACGAGATTGGCCACGAAAAGCGCAATCACATCAAGAAGGGCCTGGCCATCTCCATCGCCTTCTCCCTTGCCGGGTTCTGGATACTCAGCCTCCTCCTCCGCTGGACGCCCCTGTTTCACGCCTTCGGGTTCTCACAGCCGGGATACCATTCCCTGTTGGTCCTTCTGGGGTTCTGCTCGGGGCCATTCACATTCTTCCTGCAGCCGCTCTTTTCCCTGCGATCCAGAAGGCAGGAATACGAGGCGGACCGGTTCGCAGTACGCGGCGTGGGGTCAGCCGAGGGATTGAAGTCCGCGCTCCTTCGATTGGGGAAGGACAACCTTTCCAACCTCACTCCCCATCCGCTGTACAGCTTCTTCCATTATTCGCACCCCACGCTGGCCGAGCGGATCGCGGCGCTGGACCGCTTGGACACGACGCACGCACGATGAGCTGACGGAGCTCAATGGCCTGCACCGCTCCCTGTCCACGCGCCAGAACGTCGCCAGCCCGTGAGGGGCGGCCGGGGGCCGCGATGCATGCTCTTGGCAAGGTCTTGATTTTCGCCGAAAAGTGAGTAGGATAATGGGAAAGAGCGCCGGTAAAGGCAAAAACCTCTTTCGAGAGATGCAGGAACAAAGGAGCAGCACATGACAAGGAATTTCCTCGTGTTCATCTTCGGACTCATCCTCCTTCTCTTATTCAGCTTCGCTTTCTGTTACGTGTCGATCTACAGCGAAATCCTCATCGCGGGCATCTTCGCCCTGATCGGTTTCATCGTGGCGTTCGCGATCGCGATTATCATCGGGCTTTCCGCCCGGGAGGAAGGCGGCTCGCTGTACTTCTGGTTCTTCGGCATCGCCATTGTCACGGGCATCATCCTGGTGTGGTACGTGTCGCGCGCGGGAACCCTGCTGAAGATCTGGTAGAAGCGGACACGATGAAATGAGGCCCCTGGCGCTCCCAGGGGCTTTTTTGTTCCCGATCCCAGATCAATGCGCGGATCGCATGCCTTCAACAAGTCCTCAACGGTCGGGGGCCAGCTTCTGCGCTCACTCCTCGTCAGCATGTTCGCCTTCAGCATCGACTTCGGGGTCCTGGCGCTCCTGACCGAGATCGTCCGGCTGCATTACCTTGTCTCCGCCGCCTTCTCCTTCATCCTGGGCACGACGGTGAGCTATCTCCTGTCGATTCTCTGGGTGTTCGATCGCCGCAGGTATTCCTCCCCGGCGCTGGAATACGCGGTTTTCGTGCTCGTGGGTGTGGTCGGTCTGGGATTGAACGAGGCATTTCTGTGGGCTATAACCGAGATGCTGGGGATCTACTACCTGGTGTCGAAGATCATCGCCGCGTCGCTCGTTTTCTTCTGGAACTTCGCGGCACGCAGATTCATACTGTTCAGGGGTCCGCGCTCTCCTTCTTCGGCCGACCCAGCGTGTTGACCAGGGCAACGCCGCTCATTGCAAGAAGGCCTCCCGCCACGTCGATCAGCGTTGGCGCTTCACCCAGCCACACCCATCCCACCAGGAAGGCGACGACCGGAACCACGAACAGGATGCTGGAAGCCCGTGAAGCGGGGAGCCGGGAGAGAACCACGGCCCACGTGACATACGCGAGCGCCGCTGGTCCGGCTCCCAGGTAGACGACGGCCAGCGTGTCGGCCATGGACGCCGCGCGGATCTGGGCAACAAGGCCGCCGGAAAATGGAAGAAGGAAGAGCGTACCGGCCCAGATGGCGTACGTCGTGACCTCCACGGGACGGTAGCGGCCGAGCATGCTTTTCTGGATGATGCTGTACGCGCTTGACGACACGGAGGCAAGGAGGATCAGCCCCGCGCCCCAGCTCAAGCTGAATCCCGAATCCTTGCCGAGCCCGATCACCAGGGCGCCGGCAAAGCTCACGGCGATTCCCACCCATCCCCAGACCCGCAGTTTTTCCCTGAGGAATATGATGGCGGCCAGCGCAATCCAGATGGGCATGGTCTGGATGAGGATTGCCGCTGGTCCGGAAGCGATTGTCTGCTCCCCGATGTTCAGCGCCACGTGGTAGAACGCAAACCCCAGGAGGCCGAGCACGGCGATGAGCGGCACGTCTCTCGGCGCGGGCATGCGCATCCGCGTGGCAGCCGCGAAAATCGCCAGCACGATGGAGGCGGACAGGAAACGCAGCAGCGCAAGGTGAGTCGGAGAGTAGGAATGAAGCCCGGCGCGTATGCCCGCGAACGCGGAGCCCCAGAAAACAACGGTGATCGCTGCCGCGGCTGCAACGGAAAATGCGCGGGAAGGTGGCGTCATGATTTTCTGCTGCATTATACACGCGACCTTCTCCTGGTCAATGACCCCCTCGTGCACGCGCGTTTGCCCGGCGCACTACCGCATGGCCGCCGCCGCGCCATTACCTGCCGGGACCGGCCGCGGCAGCGCCCTTCCCATTGCCGCTGACCGCGGGTTCGGTTAGGATGCGGAGCCGGGGGAGCGAATGGACGACAGGATTGTCCGGGCAAGGATTGAGGCGGTGCGGCGCAGGGCGGTCCTGCGAAGCGATCCGATCGGCGGGTGGCAGGCCAGGACAGCCGAGCACCTCGGCCCGTCCGCGTACAGGTTCGACGGCGACTGGACCGCGGTGTCGGCGCCCGAATCGTGGCCCGCGGGGCGCACGCTCTTTCTCCGCACCCGGGCGCGCCTGCCGGCGGCAGCCGAGGGGGAGATGGCGTATCTTTCTTTCGACTGCCATCTCCTGGAGGGCATGCTCAGCATCGATGGAAAGCCGTTTGCGGGCATCGACCAGGAGCACCAACGGGTTGCCATTGCGTCCCATGGATCTCACGACCTTGAGGCGGAGTTCATGTGCGTTCCCGACAGCTTCTCCAACGCCGATGCGCGCCGCGAGCAGGCGCTCCTGAGGGGGGTGCGCTGGGACGCGGTCCGCGCGGAGACCGAGGCATTTGCCTGGGACGCGCAGTTCGCGTGGGAGGCGGCCAGATGCGTCCCCGACGCGCGCCGACGCGCGCTCATCAATTCCGCGGTGGAGAAGGCGCTGCTCGCCGTTGACCTGACGGCCGCGGAGCAGGACTTCAGGAGCGCCCTCGCCGCGGCGCGCGAGCTGCTGCGCGGGCTCCTGGCATGCATCGGAGCCGATCCCGAGGAGGGGCGGATATTCCTCACCGGCCATTCGCACATCGATACGGCGTGGCTGTGGCCCCTGCGGGAGACCATCCGCAAGTGCGGCCGCACCTTCTCCACCGCCTGCCGGCTCATGGAACGATATCCCGACTACCGGTTTAGCTGCAGCCAACCGCGCTTGTACGCGTACACCAAGGAGCATTTCCCGTCACTGTTCGAGGAGATCCGCCGCTGGGTGAGCGCGGGTCGATGGGAATGCACCGGCGGCATGTGGGTGGAGGCGGACTGCAACGTGCCCTCGGGAGAATCGCTGATCCGTCAGTTCCTTCACGGCATTTCCTTCTTTCGCCGGGAGTTCGGCAAGCGGCCGACAACCTGCTGGCTGCCCGACGTGTTCGGATACCCGGCATCGCTGCCCGGCATACTCGCCGGCTGCGGGATCACGAGCTTCTTCACCACAAAGCTGCACTGGCAGGCGCGCAACCCGTTCCCCGCCCACCTCTTCCAATGGGAGGGCATTGATGGAAGCAGGGTGACGGCACACGTTCCCCTGCTGAAGGAGAACTACAATGGCTCTCCCGGCCCCGAGCATCTGCGCGCCGCATGGGAAGGGTTCAATGAAAAAGCCGCCTACCACGAGGTGATGCTGCCCTTCGGCTTCGGAGACGGCGGAGGCGGCCCGACGCAGAACATGCTGGAGCTTGCCGAAAGGGCGCGCGCCTTCCCCGGCCTGCCCTCGTGCCGGCAGGGACTCGCGGAGGAATACTTCGAGGACATCAGGAAGTGCGGCCCGGAGCTTCCCTTGTGGGAGGGCGAGCTGTACCTGGAGACGCATCGCGGCACGTACACCACGCAATCAGCGATCAAGCGCGCGAACAGGAAAAACGAGCTTGCCCTTCGGGACGCGGAAATCCTCGCTTCGATCGTCCAGATCGAGGAGGAGGGCGCGGCCTCCGCGGGGGCCGGGCCGGGGGGCCGGGGAGCCGCGCCGGGGGCGCCTTCGCCGGGGAATCGGCAGGGCAGCGCTGGTGACCTGCTCCGCGGCGCCTGGCAGAACCTGCTGCTCCTTCAGTTCCACGACATTCTCCCCGGCAGCTCCATCGGCCAGGTGTACAAGGAGGCCCTTGGGACGCACGCTGAGATCGAGGCCGCCGCCCATGCCGTGAGCGACGAGGCGTTGTCCCGGCTCACTCCCGCGTCCACGGCAACGCCCCGGCGCGCATCGGCCGGGGAAGCGGCGATCATGGCCTTCAACACCCTCTCCTGGGACAGGCAGGATCCGCTCGAGGCTGACATCCCCGACCTGGGCGATTCGGTGGAAGCCGTCCAGCCGGACGGCGGCACGGTGCCGGCGCAGGTGATCAGCAGGACGGGCGGCTCCGCCCGGGTGGTGTTTGTGCCGCGCTCGCTGCCGTCGATCGGATTCGCGCGATTCATCATTCAAAAGGCCGCGCCTGCTTCAGCGCCATTCCGCGCGGACGGCAACAGGATCGAGAGTCCGCTGTTCCTCATCGAGCTGGACGGCGAGGGATCAATCACGCACCTGTTCGACAAGAGGAACGGACGCGAAGTGGTCGCCGAGGGCCTGGCCGCCAACCGGCTGCGGTTGTACCAGGATGGGCCGGAGAGAGAATCGGCGTGGAATATCCACCCCGTGTTCGAGAACAGGGAGTACCCCTGGGACTCCGGGACATCCGTCCGGGTGATCGAACAGGGCCTTGTTCGGCTGGTGACCCGGATCACGCGCCGGTATCGGAGGAACCTCATCGAACAGGACATGGTGGTCTGGGCGGACCGCGAAAGGATCGATTTCGTTACCCGCGCGGAGTGGAGCGAGCGGCAGGCGCTCTTGAAGGCCTGTTTCCCCGTGGCTGTCCGGTCGGACCGGGCCGCCTATGAGATCCAGTTCGGCGCGGTGTACCGGCCCACGCACAGGAACACCTCCTGGGAGCAGGAGAAGTTCGAGGTGTGCGCGCATCGCTGGATGGATCTTTCCGAGCCCGGTTATGGCGTGAGCCTGCTCAACGACTCACGCTATGGATGCGACGTCCGCGGCCAGGTGATGCGGCTCACCCTTCTGCGCGGCGCGGAATGGCCCGATCCGGATGCGGACAAGGGCAAGCATGAGCTTGTCTATTCCCTCCTCCCCCATGCCGGTGATTGGACCGCGGCGGGTACGGTGCGCCGCGCATGGGAGCTGAACGCGCCGGTTATCTGCAGGCCCGGCTCTTCCCTGCCCGAGAACGCTCCCGCGGCACGGACATTCTTTACAGTGGCAGGACCCGGCATCCTGCAGACCCTCAAGCGCGCCGAGGACGGAGAGGGGTGGATCCTCCGGCTCTACGAGCCGCACGGCGGCAGAGGAACGGTGACCGTCACGGCACGATGGCCGATCGCATCCGTGGCGGCGTGCAATCATATCGAAGAAGGGAGCATGCCGCATGCATTCGAAGGGAACGCCTTTTCCTTCCCCCTTCTCCCCTTCCAGGTGCGCACATTCAGGATCACGTTCTGAGAAAGGAGGGACTGCGATGCCTTCGCGAAGAGATCGCGTCATGACAGCCCTTGATTTCAAGGTCCCTGATGCCGTTCCGAAGGACCTGGGCGGCATGCGCTCCACGGGAATCAGCGCGTTCGCCTATCCCAAGCTGCGCGCCGCCTTGAAGCTGCCGGCCCGACCTCCGAAGATGTACGATACCAGCCAGATGCTCGCCCTCCCCGATCTCGACGTCCTGGACGCCCTTGATTGCGACGTAGCGCACGTGACCCTGGCAGAGTGCACGAACGCCTTCGAGGAGCCCGGGCGGTGGACGCCCTACGACTTCAACGGAAGGCTGCCCGCCCTGGTCATGAACCCCGGCTCCTACGTGACGGAGCGCGGCGGCACCATCGTGCAGGACCTCGGCGGCGTCCCCGCGCGCATGCCCCCGGCCTCTTTCGTGTTCGACATCGAGCACGCGGGCGAGATTCTCGACCTTGACGCGGAGATACGCGAGCCCGACTATGCGCGCGTGGAAAGCGACCTCGCCGCCGGCCTTTTCACGGAAGAACAGGCGCGGTCCATCGGCGCGTACTGCGGGCGCGTGCGCGCATCCACGGACCGCGCAGTGTTCTTCAATGGGCTGCAGATCGATCTGGGATTCCCCGGAGGCATGGCTGCGTATTCCATGATGTGCGTCCTCCATCCGCAATGGGCGCGTGAGCTTCACCAGCTCAAGGCGGATCACGCGCGCCGCCAGGTGAAGGCGCTGCTGCCCGAGATCAGGGACTCCGTGGACGTGATCATGTTCGCGGCCGACGACCAGGGAACACAGAATGGACCCATCCTCCCGCCCGCTGTGTTCGCGGACCTGTACGCCCCCTATTACCGGCAGATGACGGATGCGCTGCACCAGACCGCGCCCCAGCTCAAGGTTTTCCTCCACTGCTGCGGCGCCATCTACCCTCTCCTCGACCACATCATCGCGGCTGGTTTCGACGTTCTGGGCCCCGTGCAATGGTGCGCGGGGAAGCAGGGCTACCGGGAGTGGAAGGAAAAATGCAGCGGACGCATCGCGCTGTGGGGCGGCGGGGTAAACATGCAGAGGACGCTGCCCCTGGGCACGGTCGAGGACGTGCAAAAGGAGGTGGCCCAGGTGGTACCCGTGCTGGCTGCCGGAGGGGGATTCGTCTTCTGCGCCATCCACAACATCCTGGCCGAGATTGATCCGCTCAAGGTGGTGGCCATGCACAGGACGGCGAAAGGGGTGCGCGTGTAGAAGCAGGGAAAAGGTGCGCGGCGGCGATCATGTCCTTGCCACGAATGCCGTCTTCTGCCTGACTGCGCCGAGGTGGTATGCCATGTGGGCCGCCACCCCGATCGACTCACCGAGCTCGCTCTCACCGTTCATTGCGTGCGCTTCAATCGCGCTTCGCAACATTCGATAGCCTGCCGCAAGCCGCTCCCGCAAGGCGCGCCACGATTCCTCGTCAACCGAGCTCACGTTCCAACTCGACTTCCAGTCGCGGGGCGACCGATCGCCATTTATCCACGCGGTCGAGGCTTCCAGACTGAATGCCGCGTGGTGCGCGTGCGCCGCGATGCTGGTCCCGGCCACGGTCCGGGAAGCTTCCGCCGCGCCCACCTTCGCAAGCGTGCCGAACAGTCCGGCCTCGGGGCCCTGGTCGGTGAAGTAGCTCCACCGTTCGGCCGGCCCTTCGAAAGCCTCGCGAAGGACGCCAAGGAGCTGGGTGACAACGTCGTTCAGGGTCGCGGCAGGCATGCCCGCCTCCTTTCCACGTGGGAGCTAGATCACAACGAACGCCTGCATGAAGTCCAAGAGACGCGCTCTCACACGAGATCGGCATAGAGCACACCAACGGCCCGCACAAGGTCCTCTGGTGCGATGATGACCTGCATTCCCCGGGCGCCCGCGTTCACGTAGATCCTGTCGAACGTCGAAGCGATCTCGTCGATCCACGTCGGAAACTGCTTCTTCATCCCGATGGGAGAGCAACCCCCTCGGACATAGCCAGTGAGGGGCGTGAGGTCCTTCAGGCTGATGAGATCGACCTTTTTGGAGCCGGTGGCCTTCGCCGCCTTTTTCATATCAAGCGCGGAGGCGCCGGGAATGCAAAATACCAGCGTCCCGTTCTTCTCGTCATGCGCAACCAGGGTCTTGAACACGATGTCCGGGTCCACGCCGAGCTCTCCGGCAACGGTCACCGCGTCCATGTGCTCCTCCCCCACGGGGTAGGTGGCAACGTCGAAGCTGATGCCCATCGACTCGAGGATGCGGATGGCGTTGGTTTTTTGCATGGTGCTCATCGTTGTGGTGGGCCGTCGAACCCAAGAGCAATCATACCACGACTGAAGCATCGCGCCACGCCGCCCTTTCTTGATACAATGATTGTCCGATCATGGAAAAAGAGGTAATCTCGTGCAGATGAATCTTGCCGATCCGGTGTTTTTTGAACCTCCCAAGTCGAATGGAGATGCCAACAAGCTTTCACAAGAGGATCTTCCCGTACACGACTGGTATCGGTTCGTCCTCTCATTCCCCCCGCATCTTGTGAGAAAGTACGCGGTCCAATTCGGAGTCGATGAGGACGCGACCATTCTCGATCCCTTCTGCGGCACCGGTACCACGATTGTCGAATGCCAAAAGGCCGGCATTCCTAGCATTGGGATCGAAGCCCTTCCTATGCCCGCGTTTGCGTCGAAAGTAAAAACAACATGGTCGTTGGATCCTGACATGTTCGTTCGACATGCCAGGAGGACAGCCGAACGCGCGTTGGGAATCCTTGACAAACAGGGCATACCTGATGATCCAGCGCTTCCTATTGCGCCGTGCACAGCGGATCTTCGGACCTTGCCCGAGGAAGAATTCCGTCTCCTTTTGAAGGATTCCATCAGCCCTCTGCCTCTCCACAAGACTCTTGTATTGCTGGATTGCATCAATCAAGATGCAGACGCCCCTTCGCATGATCACGAGATTCTTGCTCTCGCCAAGGCCCTTGTCATGAGCATTGGAAACCTCAGATTTGGTCCCGAGGTCGGTATTGGAAAGAAGAAAGAGAACACAAGCGTCATTCAGCCCTGGCTATCGAATGTGCGCGCAATGGCGACCGATCTGGCGACTCTCCATACAGAAAGCCCGCATCAGTCCGTGATTCACAGGGCGGACTCTAGGTTCCTCACATCCATCCTGACGCCCCGCTCTATCAGCGCGGTTTTTACATCCCCTCCCTACCCAAATGAGAAGGATTATACCCGCACCACGAGACTGGAAACGGTCATTCTCGGCCTCGCCCATAACATGTCAGATCTTCGAGCCTCAAAACGGTCCCTGGTCCGATCAAACACGCGAAGCGTCTACAGGAACGATATGGACGATGAGCTTGTAAAGCTCAATTCCACGATTCAAAGACTGGCGCGAGAGATAGAAGACCGTCGTATCCGTATGGGGAAAACTTCTGGCTTTGAACGCTTGTACCACCGTGTTACAAAACTTTACTTCGGGGGCATGGCGCAACACTTGGCGTCCCTCCGTGGCGTGCTGCGCCCAGGAGCGTTTCTCGGGTACGTGGTTGGAGATCAAGCATCTTATCTTCGGGTGATGATCCGCACTGGTCATATCCTCGGAGAGATTGCGGAATCTTTGGGCTACAAAGTGGAAGCGATTGACCTTTTTCGTACCCGTTTGGCAACCGCCACGGGCGAACAACTGCGGGAAGAGGTGCTTGTTCTGCGCTGGCCGGGATGACAACTGAAGGAGAACCACAATGAAAAAAGCGAACAGGTACGAACGTATCATTGAAATGGTTTTCTTTTCCCATTACAGGTCGGGAGATAAGCGGGTATCTTTCACGCGGGAAGAGCTCCTACATGCAGCACAAGAAGCGAAGATCAAGGTTCCAAAGAACATCGGAGATCTGGTGTATTCCTTTCGCTACCGATATGAGTTGCCTGAGACGATCAAGAAAAAGGCCCCAGTCGGACTCAGTTGGATAATCCGTCCCTCCGGAAGATCACTGTATGCATTCGTCGCGGTATCAGAGCCGCATATTGAGCCCAACCCTGCGCTGATGGAAACACGAATTCCCGATTCAACGCCCGGTATCATCAGTATGTATGCTTTGAACGATGAACAGGCCTTGCTTGCAAAGCTTCGCTACAACCGCTTGATAGACATATTCACGGGAGTCACATGCTACTCTTTACAGAATCACCTCAGGACATTTGTCGATGAAGTTGGACAGATTGAGACGGACGAGCTCTATGTGGGCGTTGATAAAAGAGGGGCCCAATACGTGTTTCCGATACAGGCAAAAGGATCGCGGGACAAGATCAATGTGGTGCAAATCGAACAGGATATCGCGATGTGCTCTCAGAAATTCCCTGCGCTCATCTGCCGTCCCATAGCTGCTCAATTCACCAGCGACAACCTCATCGCGCTCTTCGACATGCAGCAGGGGAGGGATGGGCTTCGGATTGCATCCGAAAAGCACTACATGCTCGTGGATCCGTCACAGCTCACTGCTGAAGAGCTTCGGGGATACGCAGCACAGACCCTGGAGTAAAAAAGCAACTCAGCCAACAATTCGCTTTGTCACGCCCCCCCTCTGGAACCATGTCCGTATTCCCGCTCTTCTCTCCGCCATGGCCTCCTCCCTTGAACAAGCGGTGATGGCATTCACCCGGTTTTCCCTCATGCGCGAAGCGGGATGGTAGAGAGTCGATCGGAAAAGCGAAGATAAGGAGAGCCTGCCCCTCACCCCTCCTGCATTGAACGGGGGGATGGATTCGCTGGATGAGATTCTTTCCGACATCGGGATTTCATTGGGCTCGGTAGAGGTCGAAGCCTTCATGCGGGACGAGCTTTTCCATCGGAGAGCTGATTTCGATGGCGTCATGAGCAGGATATTCGCTGGGCGACAGGCGGTTTTTTTCTACGACGATGACCAGGCATCGGCGTTCCGTCTATTCATGGAAAAGCTCTGGGGCAGGGGATGGCTCTGATAGTGGAGCTTCTTGGGACGTTGAATCAATCAGGCGCTCGCCCGATCCTGAGACACGACAAGCCGAAGGATCGCCCGACACGGCCCGGCCTGCCTCATGTCTTGACCGCCGCACACCCCGACCCTATCATGAACATTATGCGGCTTTCCAAGCAGGAGAAAGAGCATATCCTCCTTGCCGTCAGGCGATTCGACGGCCGCGCCCGGGTTTTTCTGTTCGGTTCCCGCGCGGTCGATGCAAAGAAGGGGGGGGACATCGACCTGCTCATCCTCTCTGATACGATCAGCAGCGCTGAAAAACGGCTGATCCGCGGGCTGATCTGCGACGCCATGGGAGATCAGCGGGTCGACATCGTCGTGGCCGCGGACGCGAGCAATCCTCTTGTGAGGATCGCCCAGGACACGGGAGTGCTCCTGCAATGACGGATGACACGCTTGCCCTGATGAAGGCGAATCTCGAAGGCATGCGGAAGTCCGTGGAGTGGCTGCGCCGATCCCATGTGAATTGCGCGCGGATCGGGATACAGAAAATCTACAGGCGGTTCGGCTGACCCCCTGACCAATGCCATGGCTTTGGAGTATCCTTTCGCCATGGACGGCACCATCGCGCGCGACAACTTCTGTTTCTGCTGCGGCAAGGACAACGAACGCGGCCTTCATCTCTCCATCTCCTATCCTGAAAATGGCACGGCCGAAACCAGCCTCGAGGTGCCGGAGTGGTTCTCGGGATGGAAAAGCATGACCCACGGCGGCCTGCTGGCCACGCTCCTGGACGAGATCATGGCCCACGCCTGCGTGGGAATATCACAGACGGCTGTAACGGCGGAGATCACGGTCCGCTATCAGAAGCCGGTGCGGACGGGCACACGGATACGCGCGGTGGGAAAAGTGGACGAGGCCAAAGGCAGGATCCTTGTGACCCGGGGCTGGATCTACGACTCCGACGGCGCCATCGCGGCCGAAGCGATCGCGCGCTTCATTGCGAAATCCCGTAGCGCGCCAGCTTCTGAGCCAGGGTCTTCCGCGTGATGGAGAGCTCCCGAGCGGTCTTTGACTTGTTTCCGCCATTGCGCGCAAGGGCTTCCGAGATGGCGCGCCGCTCGTAATGGCTGGCAACGGCGTCCAACCCCTCCTTGAGAGACGCGGCGCCGGCCGGTACGGCGGCCGCGGACCGGTCCATCGCGGCTCCCGATCCCCCCGGAGTCATGAAGCTCCTTTTCCCCAGGAGAACCATCTGGTTCACTGTATTCTCAAGCTCCCGCACGTTTCCCGGCCAGTCCCATGCTTCCAGGGCCGACAGCGTTTCCGTGTCCAACTCCGCCAGGCTTCGGCCGTATCGCTCGCTGTACTTCTTCAGGAAATGCTCCACAAGGAGGGGGATGTCGCCGCGGCGCTCGCGGAGGGGGGGAATGTGAAGGGAGACCACGTGGATGCGATAGAACAAGTCCTCGCGAAACTTTTCCTGACGGATAAGCGCGGGAAGGTCCTTGTTCGTGGCCGCGATGATGCGCGCATCCACGCTGATGCTCTTGGTGCCTCCCACCCTCTCGAAGCGCGACTCCTCCATGACGCGCAGGACCTTTGACTGGGTGTCCAGGGACATGTCGCCGATTTCGTCCAGAAAGAGTGTGCCGCCGTCGGCAAGCTCGAACTTGCCCCTCTTGCGCTCCACCGCTCCGGTGAAGGCGCCGCGCTCATGGCCGAACAGCTCTGAAAGGAGCAGGCTTTCGCTGAGAGCCGCGCAGTTGATGGAAACGAAAGTCCCGTCCCTGCGCGCTCCCGTGAAATGGATGTAGCGCGCCAGCACCTCCTTGCCCGTGCCGCTTTCACCCGTGAGCAGCACCGTCACGGAGGTATCCTTCACCTTGTCCGCGGTAGCGAGCAGCTCGCGCAGCGCGGGATCGTTCGTGATGAACTGATGCGGCAGGGAGCGAAGCATCAGCTCGTCGCGGAGGAACCGGTTCTCCGTTGCGAGGCTGCGCAGTGCAAGGCTGCGGCGCACGGCGTCCAGGAGCTTGGCATTGTCGATCGGCTTCAGGAAATAGTCCACCGCGCCGGCCTTCATCGAGGCGACGGCGCTGTCGATGCTCCCGAAGCCGGTGATCACGATCACCACGATATCCGGCTCCGTGCGTTTCAGCTCGGTAAGCAGATCGAGGCCGGTGCGCCCGGTGCGAAGCCGCATGTCCACCACAGCGACGTCGACGGGAACCTCCGCCGCCGCCGCAGCCGCTGTCTCAAAATCCGCAGCGGAGTGGACGGTGAAGCCCTCTTTGCGGAACATGTTGGTCAGGCCATGCCGGATCCCCTCCTCATCGTCAACGATCAGCACGGAAGGGCCCTTCATGCGACGCCTCCCGAAGGGAGCGCCTCTGCATGTGCGACCAGGCAGGGCAGGCGCAGCGCGAACCGGGTGCCCTTGCCCACCCGGCTGCGCACGTCGATGGATCCGCTGTACTTGGCCACGATGCCATAGACCACCGACAGCCCCAGCCCGGTTCCCGTGCCATTGGCCTTGGTGGTGAAGAACGGATCGAAGATCCTGGGGATGATCTCCTTGGGTATCCCGACGCCGGTATCCGCAATCACGAGGGCAATGCCATTGTCCGCAATGCGGCGCGTGCTCACGACCACGCGCCCCTCAGCCGCGATGGCCTGCAGGGAGTTCTTGAGGAGGTTGATCACCACCTGCTTCAGCTCGTCGGTGCTCACCGTGGAGAAGGGAAGGCCGGAAGCCAGGCGGGTATCGATGCGGATCGATCCTTCGCGGGCAAGGGAATGGCTTACCAGGCCCACCACCTCACGCACGACGTCGTTCACGTCAGAGCCGGGCGCCTGGCCCGAATCCGCGGAGGCAAAGTTCAAAAGCTCCTGGACGATTCTGGCGATCCTCCGCGTCTCCTGCTCGATCCACTTGAGGGAGACCCGGCGATCAGGATCCGACTCCTCCTCAATGAGGTTCTGCACATTGGTGAGCATCGACCCCAGGGGATTGTTGATTTCGTGCGCCATGCCGGCGGAGAGCATGCTGATGGTGGAGAGCTTTTCCGCCTGGAAGATCTTTTCCTCCAGCTCCGTCCTTGCGCTGATGTCGTCCACCATGAAGACGCAGCCGGATGCCTGCTGGATTTCCCCATCCGGGCTGTAGAAGGGGTAGAGCCGAATCTCATAGACCATGCCGGTGCGGGAGCGCGAGATCTGGGAGTGGAACTGGATTTCCCTGCGGAAGATCGCGAAGATCCGCTCCACGATGATCTCGTCGATGATGTCGATATTCAGGTACGTGAGTGGCGAGCCGATGGCCCGGGCCCCGTCAAGGCCGAACGAGGAGAGAAAAGAGCTGTTCGCCTTCTCCACCACGAGGTCCCGGTTGATGATCGCGATCCCCGCCCGGATCGAGTTCACGATCTTCTCATTGTACTCCTTGAGGATCACCGTCTCCCGGAGGGCCTCCCGGCTGGCGGCCCGGCTCTGGGCGAGCTCGCGCGCCATGTCATTGAATCCGTGGAAGAGCCGGCTGATCTCGTAGCCGCCCCGGGTTCCCACCCGGGTGTCCAGGATGCCGTCGCGGATGCGTCCCATGGCGCCAAGGAGCTCGGCGATGGGATACGTGATGTTTCGGGAAAAGAAGAGGCTCAGAAGCACGGTGAGGAGGGCCCCTGCCAGGGACACGGTGAGAATGGCCCTGTCAAGGAGGAGCAATTTTTCGATGTAGGGTTCATTGGAGAGAAAAGTCACCAGAAAAAGCTCCTCGCCCTCCTGCTGGTGATCCAGCCGGCCGAGTCTCTGGAACGCAGCGTTGTACCACCTCCCCGCCATGCGCTGGTTGTAGAGCTCCTTGTACGCGCTTGGCATCGCGGTCGGATTGAAGAAGGAGACCACGGTGTCATACGGGAGGGTGCTTGCAAGAACAGAGGTGCCGCGCAGGAAAGCGACGGCGGATTTGCGGTTCCGGGTAAGCAGGCCGCAGAAGTCCGGATCAACGCGCTTGAGGAGAAATACATCGGCATGCCCGGCGCCCGGCAGATCGACCGCCCTCACTCCCACCATGCAGAGGGCGCCGCGGATCATGAGAAGCTGGATATAGGGATGCGGCTTTAAATTATCGAGCGCCTGGATGTCGGAGATCGTAAACGTTCTGGGCTGCGTCTGTTCCAGATCGGATACATTGCCGTTGGCATCCTTCAGCCCGAGCGCGTCTACCTTGGTCATGAACAGGAGCTCCATGAGGGAAGCGCGCCCTTCCAGCGCGGCGGAAAGGGCCGGGCGGCTGTTATTGCCGATCGCAATCAGGTTTATCCAGATCTGGCGTTTCCACGCATTGAAGTCGTCGTAGAGAACCGCTGATTCGTTTCCCATCTCCTTCCGCGCGTCTGCCAGGTTGGCCCTTCCCGCCACATTGGTGATAAGAAGGATCGTGAGCACCGCCTGGAACGCGATGACCCCGATGAAGAAGAGGAGCGTCTTTGTGAAGAGCTTCATGCGCCTCTGTTACGCCACGGTCTCCGCACCGACGATGAGGCCCACCACCTCGTCGGCGTTCGTGTCCTTGGTAATAAGCTCCGCGACCTTCTCTCCCCGGCGCATGATCACCATGCGGTCCGCGACCTGGAAGATGTCGTGCATCTGGTGGCTGATCACGATGATGCCGATGCCGTGCGATTTCAGGAGGTTGATGGTGTCGATGACTTTTTTCTGCTCGGCCACGCCCAGGGCCGCGGTGGGCTCGTCCATGATCAGAAACTTGGCGTCCCAGTAGATGGACCGGCAAATCGCCACCGCCTGGCGCTGGCCTCCCGAGAGCGCCCGGATGCGGTTGCGCAGCGAGGGGATGAGAATGTCGAGCTTTTGCAGTATCTTGCTGCTCTCCGACTGCATGTAGGAGTGGTCAAGGACATTGAGGAACCCCAATGCCTTTTTCATCTTTTCCCGGCCCAGAAAGATATTGGCGGGCGTATTGAGGTTTTCAGCGAGTGCAAGATCCTGGTAGATCGTCTCAATTCCGATGGCAAGCGCGTCCATGGGCGAGCTGATCTGGACCTCTTTTTCCTTGAAGAAGATCTTCCCCTCGTCGGCCTGGTAGACGCCGGAGATGACCTTGATGAGAGTGGATTTGCCCGCGCCATTGTCCCCCAGGAGCCCGACCACCTCACCCGCGTTCACCCCCAGGCTCACATTGTTCACGGCCACGAGGCCTCCGAACCGCTTGGTGATATTCCTCACCTCCAGCACGTACCCCATGGTTAATCCTCCTTGTGTATCAACTCGGGAAAGAACTGGTCGATCAACACCGCGAAGATGAGGATGATCCCCACCGCGATGTACTTGTCGAATGTCTGCACGCCCATCATCTTCAGTCCCATTTCCAGGACCGACAGGATGAGCACGCCCAGGATCGTCCTCCATACCGTGCCCACGCCGCCGAAGAGGCTCGCGCCGCCGATGACGACCGCCACGATGGAATCGAGCATGAACGAGGAGCCGGCATCCGATTTGCCCGTGACGTACTCCATCATGTAGATGATGCCGGAGAGCGTCGCAAGGAACGAGGAGATCACGTAGATGACGACGAGATGTCTCTTTGTATTGATCCCCGACCTGATGGCGGCGTCGATGTTCCCCCCGATGGCATAGGTGTGCCGGCCGAACCGGGTCCGCTTGAGGAGGAACGCGGCGATGGCAACGAAGAGCACTGTGACCACCACCATTGTAGGCACAATCTCGAAGACGCTCGCGCCCCGGGCCACGTCGGGCCGGGTGAAGAAGGATACCCCTCGACCGGGCACAATATACAGGAAATTGCCGTTGCCGATCACGTTCGCGAGATTCGGGACATTCACCGCCGCCGATCCCCCCGTGATGATCAGCGACGTCCCGTAGGTGATCCCCTGCACGGCGAACGTTGCAAGGAAGGAGGGCACCTTCAGGTGCGCCACCAGCACGCCGTTCACCAGCCCCGGCAGGAGGCCCAGCACGAGGGTGATGAGGATCGCAAAAAGCAGGGAAAGCTCGGGGGCAAGCCCCATGTCGTCGAACCGGCCGGCAAGCTGCGCCGACACCACGGAAGCGAAGCCCATCACAAACCCCACGGACAGGTCGATGCCGCCCGTCACGATGACGAAGGTTTCCGCCGTGGCAAGCAGGGCGAGGGTCGTGCTGTAGAACAGCACGATCTGCAGCCCGTTGAGGGCGAAGAAGCCGCTCCCCATCACGCTGAAGAACACCAGCTCGATGAGGAAAAACATCACCGCCCAGCGCTGGCCAAGAAAGGAAGCAAAGCCTGTCCGTTGCGCCATTCGCGTCTCCTTGCAGCGTCAGAAGAGATCCGGGAAGAGCTGATCGATGACCACCGCCACGATCAGGATGAGCCCGACGGCGATATAGCGATAGAAGGGCTCGACGCCGGAGAGGTTGAGGCCGTTCTCCAGCACTTTCAGGAGGAGCACGCCGACAATCGACGCGAGGATCCTCCCCTTGCCTCCCATAAGGCTCGCTCCGCCGATGATCACCGCGGCGATGGCAAAAAGCTCAAGCTGGGCGCCGAAAGCGGTGAAATTGCCGATCCCGCTCTGGAAAAGGTCCACGATTCCCGCGAGCCCTGCCAGGAACGCGGAAAGGACGTAGACGAGCGTGAGGTGTCTCTTCGTGTCGATCCCCGCGCGCACCGCCGCGTCCATGCTTCCCCCGATGGCGTAGGTATGCTGCCCGAACCGGGTGTTTTTCAGGAGGTGCCACAGAACAACGCAGAAGATGAGAATGAGGATGAAGGAAACCGGCATGACCCGCACGAGCTCCTTGATCTGGGTGGCGGCGATACCGGCGGGGCGCGAGAAAAAGCTCCAGGCGCCAGTGGCGGGATGCAGGTACAGGACGTACGCGTTCCCGATATCCGTAAGGCCGGGCGGGAGGTACCAGACGGGGAAGCCTCCGCAGATGTGATAGGTGATCCCGATTGCGATTCCCTGCGTTCCGAGGGTCGCGATGAAGGGCGGGACCCTGTAGCGCGCAACAAGCACGCCCGCCACCAGTCCGCAGGCGACGCTTGAGGCCAGGCCCACGCCGATTCCCGCCAGAATGCACGCCGTGGCTGACCAATGCGCGGCGTAAAGCACCTGCATGGTGCTTGCCGCGGACACGGCGGAAAAACCTAGGACGAACCCTACGGAGAGATCGACACCTCCAGTGATGATGACAAAGGTCTCCGCGCATGCCAGGAGGAGCGCGGTCGTTCCCAGATGGATGATGTTCTGGAAGTTGTTGAGCGCGAAGAAGTTCTTCCCCGTGAAGGAGAATACCACCAGCGTGAGGAGAAGGAAAAAAAATGACCAGTTGCGCGCGAACAGGGAGACGACAGGGTCCCGCGCCGCTCCGTTCTTCAGAACCACAGCCTTATCTCCCATGCCTTGTCACCTCTCCCACGGCCCATAGTACAATGCAAATGACTTGGTCGCAATCGAATAACAGGGCAGAAAAAGGGGCCGGCATCACAGTAGATGCCGGCCCTCAATAATGACTGAACCCGCTACTTTGAATAGATGAACGGCTGCATGTCAGCGTTGTTCACGTTGTCCTTGGTGAAGAACTCGAACCCCGGGATGATCTTCTTCTGGGGGGCGGTCTTCTGGGTCAGGTACTTGTACCCTGCGTCCACGGCCAGAGACCCGATCTCTGCCGGCTTCTGGGCGAGCACGAGGTCGATGTCCCCCGCCTTCAGCGCGTCAATCAGGGTCTGGGTCGCGTCCCAGGAAGCGATTTTCACTGCGCCTGCG
This sequence comes from Spirochaetia bacterium, assembly GCA_049519415.1. Lineage (GTDB taxonomy): Bacteria > Spirochaetota > Spirochaetia > SZUA-6 > Fen-1364 > Fen-1364. The sequence goes on along the minus strand of JBEKQU010000018.1, from coordinate 24,861 downwards.
AGGCCCGCGTTCTTTACCGCCTGGGCTGAGCCCTGGGCGCTGAACACGTTCACGCCGAAGATACCCGCGATGTCGGGGTCCTTCTGCAGGGCGGCCGTGGTGAGCTCCGCGGCTTTCTGCTGGTTATCCAAGCAGTAATCCATGCCGACAAGCGTGATGTTGGGGAACTCAGCGATGCCTTCCTTGAAGCCATTGCCGCGGTCGATGACCGAGGAGGTGTCAGGGTTCGTGTTCACCACGTACACCTTGCCCTTCTGCCCGATCAGCTTTGCCAGGTTCTCGGCAACCTGCTTGCCGCCCAGCTTGTTGTCCGTCCCGATGTAGGCCAGGGGGAAGCTGTAGTCGCTCGCCTTGGAGTAGTCGCCGTCACCGAGGTAGGTATCCACCGTGATGATGGGGATGCCCTTGTCATAGAATGCCTTCAGGGGCGCCACCAGAGCGGTGGTCGAGGTCGGGGCGATAAGAAGCATGTCGATTCCGCCCTTTGCCATGAGAGCCTGCAGGTTCGGAGTCTGCACCTCGGGACCCCACGTGGCAGGGTAGTCGCCGACGACGACATTCACGCCGAGCTCCTTGGCCTTGGCCCTGATCCCGCGTTCCATGGTATAATAGAAGGGATCAGCAACGCCTGGCATAAAGGCGATGGTATAAGTTTTGGTCGCCGCTGCTTCCTTGGTGCCTGTGGCGAAGATCGGCGCCGCGAACAGCACGACCATGGCCAGGGCTAGAGTCACAATTAGAGATCTCTTCATACAAACCTCCTGTAATTATTAGAGATGGTTAACAACCGCATTAATATATGCAAGAAGCGCTCCAAGATGCTCAGTTCATCCGATTGATTAGTATCTTCTTTCTAGAAAAGAAAATAGAGTTAGGTGTGGAAAATGGCCTCCTGGCTTCTGGTATCTGATTGGTACCTGGGTATCCACGCGCTGGATACTCCGGGGCTCACCCTGCGGCCTTCCGCGCCAATGACGTGCTTCATAAAAAAGCTGCTGCGGATCGTCGCGGGACTCTAGATTGCGGACAGCGGCGCGCACCAAGAAGATGATCGGTTTCTACGGCAGTCCCGACAGCGTGGCCAAGGTGCTTTCAGGCGATGCGTGGGTGGCCATCGCGTACAACGGCGACGCGGTGGCAAAGCTCGACGAGAACACGGATTTCGTCGTTCCCAAGGAAGGCACGATCATCTGGGTGGATGCCATGACCGTGCCGGCAAAGGCGCCCAACCCCGAGGGAGCCTACAAATTCATGGATTTCATACTACGCCCGGACGTCGGAGCGCAGCTCTCCAACTATCTGGAGTACGCCACGCCGAACGAGGCGAGCCTCGCTTCCATCAAGCCAGAGATGTGGAGCGATCCGCGCGTGTATCCTCCGGAATCCCAGACCGCGAAGATGGTGATGCTGGAAGACGTGCGGGAGGCCACCACGCTGTACGACCAGGTGTGGACCCGGGTGAAAGCGGGGGAATAATCCGCCGGATACGGCGGCGGGGAGAGTAATCCGCCGGATACGGCGGCGTGGGGAATAATCCGCCAACTAATCCGACCTTGGGTCCATCACGCGGCCGAAGAAAAGGATCGCCCCTGAGAGGTTGTGCCTGATGAGGAAAAGGAAGGGATGATCAGCGGTGAAGCTTGGGCCCATGGCGGTCACGCCGACCGTCACGGCTGTGGCGGCGGCCGCTTCCGTGCCTTCCTCGTTCACTAGAACAAAGGCCTTGTGGAAGACGTCCCCGATGGAAAGCCCCGTTGAGCCGGTCATGCCGGAGAAGTCAGCGCTTGCCGGTTCGAAAGCGTCCGTCATTCCCATTTTTCCAAGCTGCTCGGCGAGCCTGAACGAAGCGGCAAAACTGAAACGTGGGATGCCGACTTCAAGCTCCTCTACCTTGTTGAGTTGGGAAGTCCAGAGCTTGAACGCAGAAGAGTTGAGAGCGCTTTCCACCTCCGCCAGTGTGCGTCCATAGTTCGGAAGGATGAAAAGCATCGAGAGATCACCCGTCGTGTACGGCAGCTCGAGCATCTTCAGAAGGTCGTTCTCCATGTAATTGAACTCCGCCTTCTGGTTCATCATGAGCACCGTGGCCGTGGATCCGTTGGCAAGCTGGAAGGGTTGATTGGAGGTGTCAGCTTCCTTGAAGGTGCGCGCCCACGCGCCCTTGAAGTAGATCGCATTGGCCAAAACAAGCCGGGTGTTTGCATCGATGGAGCCCTGCTGGAGAAGATCGAGGATCTTGCCATGCGTCCGCCCTGATACCCAGTCATTGATCGCGATCCGCGCCTGCTCGGTCTGCGTTACGAAGTCGACCCGCTGCAGGGGCGCCCCATAAGAGTTCTTCACTACAGAGAGAAAGTCATCCAAGAAGGGGAGATCCTGCTGACCCCAGAGACTGTTCGCCGTGTCAAGCTCGTAGGCGTTCAAAGCCCCGACCGCATTCATGTCTCCGAGCAAGGCGCCGAACGCCGCGGGGATGGCGTCTTGGGCGAGCGTGAACCCGAGGGTCGCCGCCATCTGGCGGGCCGTGTCCCCTTTGGCCCCCGCATACGCCATGGCAAGAGCGCTTGAAATGCTGAAGGGTGAAAAGAAGATATTCTCATCATCCGCTGACGCGAGCTGCGCGTAGAGCCCGAGGCTGAACGCATTGACGCTTTCCACGACCGAGTCCTTCTCCGTCGTATGCTGGTAGGGAAGGGCGCGGGCGGCAATGTCCTCCAGGCTGGTCGGCCCGGGAGTTGGGAAACAGGAGAGAAGCGATCCAAGAGCAAGAATGAGAAAAAGGGGTTCCATCATCACGAGCACTTTTTTCATTTCATTCAGCTCACCTCGGAGCGTTCATGGTATCGCGGCCCGCAGGGCGGATGACCTAGAAGGAATAGAGAGGCGCGGTCGTCACGACGGCGTTGACTTTGGCGGTCGTTGTCAGGATCGTTGACCACGTTGATCCGCCGTCCTTTGATGTTTCAAGTCCGGTGTCCGTTCCGGCGTAGATCGTGCCAGCCCCGTCCACTGAAACGCAATACACGGGAACGTTGAGAATCAACGTTCCGGTTGAGCTGGTCAATTTATACAATCCATCAGCGGTCGCTATGTACATGTTGCCGCTGGCATCGAGGCAGAGGCTGTAGACAGCCGCACCGAGCACGATCGGCGCGGTGGGGACAAAAGGATTTGAGCTATTCATGACATTGAGGCCATTATCAGTCGCCGCGTACACGTCCTGGTACGCGTCGACAAAGACAGCGTTTACTTTCGTGCTTCCTGATACGATGGCAGCGGCCGCAAATGATGCCTCCTGTGCCGTCCCGTTGTACACATAGAGCTGATCCGCGGCAATGTAGGTGTAGCTGCCGAATGCATAGACACCGTTGATCGGTGCCGTCGTGATCGAGCCATTGTTGGTCCACGGAGGGGTGGTCCCGTCGAAATTGTAGACTGAAAGGCCCCCTGTTGTAGCTGCATAGAGACCCGTCGAGCCGAGGAAGAGATTGTTTATTATATTGCTTCCCAGTCCGTTGGCGGTGGTCCAGGTTGAATATATTGATCCTGTCGAAAACGAAACGCCGCCCGCGGTGCCGGCAAAGACCGTCGCCCCCGAGCCCGAGCCCTGCACCACCACGCTTGTGACCGTGTCACTCGCGAACCCATTGGAGGTGGTGTAATTCGTCCAGCCTGTCCCGTTATAGACCTCGAGGCCTGAGTTCGTTGCAGCGTAGATCGGCGTGATCATCGGTGCGTAAGTAGCCTGCGTGGGGCAGCCCGCAAGCGCCAGTGAAAAGAAAACCGCAGCGCACAGGCTGCTGATGCAAACAATAATGCGTCGCATCTTCTTCTCCTCGGGCTAAAGCTCGAGCCTGAATAGAAGGCTCGCGTCGAGCATCCATAGTGCCGCGCCCGAACCGTTTGTGCTCGTGCTTGCGGAATCCGGTCCAGCGAAGTAGTTGTTGTCCGATGCCGTCGATGTGGTCCCCTCTTCCACCTGGGTGATGTCGCCCATGAGATTGAAGAGCTGTCTGTAATCCACCGACAGCTTGAGCGATGCGCCTGGCTTGATCGTGTACTCAAGGCTGAGGCCGGGCTCGATCACAAAGCCGCCCGAGAGCGTCGAGTAGAAGTCGACGAGCCTGAGCTCATGGTTGTCTTCGGTTGAGCAATAGGCCAGGGGGGAGAAGGAAAAAGAGGCTCCTACAATGAGCGCATCGAGCAGTCTGTAGGAGGCCCTGAGACCCAGCGATCCTATGACATACGCCTGCTCGTAGAGAATGCCCGTGCCGTAGAGGGGCGTCTTGGTCTCATCCGCTGACCATTGGGTGTAGGTCCCGTAGCTGGTGAGAGTGCCGGTGGCGGGATCAATAGTGTAAGGGTCGCCGCTCGTCGGGTACTGGTAGTAGCCGTCGCGCGCGGACCACTTGAAGTCCATGTAGGAGAAGCCGGCATAGACACCGAGAATGAAGGGCAGGTGGAGCGGCAGGTCATAGCCCAGCTTGAGGTCAAGGAGGATGTCGCGCTCCGAATAGCAGTCGCTCTCTGAGAGGTTGGTCTTGACGCCGTCCCCGTTCAGGAAATCAGAGTCGCTCATGGTGCCCGTCTTGCCAGAGAGGCCCTGCTTCAAGTCAAGGCTGGCGAATATGCCCATCCGCGAGCTGAGGGATAGTGCCGCGCCCGTGTAGAACAGGGGCTGAAAGGGCCAGTCGAGCTCGCTTACCTTATAGTTGGTCGAGACGCCCTGATCATAGACGTATTCAAATCCCTCACCAACAAGGAGACCTGAGCTCGTTGTCATCGAGATGCTGAACGCTTTCCGAGCATCCTGGCCGTACGCGGAGCTGGCAAGGAGGACAAGGCCGGCGCACATAAACACTGCAATAGACAGCCAGGTCCTCGGGGGAAAACTCATTTTTCGATAAGCCATAGAGGCTAGAGTATGCCACAGATTTTACCAGCCGCAAAGCCCCACCCGCTTCATTTGCCGGCAGTGCGTGCCGCTGATCTCGGTCTTGATAAAGGCCCTTTAGAAAACGCCTTCTTGCGGAGTGTAGCTCTTGAGAGTGAACATCACACCCACCCCATACACCGACTTGGGCCATACCGTGATTTGCTGCGCGAGAAAGTCGACGCCTACGTCGAAGCGGCTCAGATCCAACGAGAACATCGGGACGGTATCGAAAAAATCGCCCTGGGTGAGCTCTGGCAGCGCCGCGCTGCTCTGGCCGTCCGGACCTTGGGGGGCGAACGCGCTTGAATTGTTGATGAGGCTGTTGATTGGCGCCGCGGAATCCGCCCAGCTCGGTACGGTCAGTGCCAGAACGCAAATGATGAGAGGAAGCAGGTATTTCGTTTTCATATTTGTATCACCTTTCTCATTCCTTCAAAGAAAAGGTGCATCCCCGCGCGCCGGGAGTCCATTAAAACGCGCAGAAAGATTGAGAACAGGGCGTTAAGAAGACTTTCCCCCCCCTTCCAACAGGGCAGTCCTTCGGATTTTTCGTCGTAGCCCGTCACATCGGCACGCGGCATATACGGAGTCAGCCCACCTGGCTCCGCACGAAATTCCCCCATTACAGGGTCGTACCCTCTATCGCGCTTTTACCGGCCCCTCCGATCACGTGCCGGCTCGATGCTGGCGCAAGTGCTCCTCCAGCTTTTGCAGCGCCGGCGGCATGCTCATCCGGCCGAACCCGATGCGGAAGTGGTTGCCGTGATCCCCGAAGACCGTGCCGGGCAGCAGGAGCACGCCTGAGGACGAGGCAGCGCTCTGGCAGAACTCCGCCACATCGCCGTGAAGGAGCCGGGGAAAAGCGACTGGGCCGGCCGCGGGTGGCCGCCAGGAGAATCGATCCGCGTGACGGGAAAAAAAGCCGTCCAGCAGCCCGAGGTTGAAGAGGACGATCCGTCGATTTCGTTCCGCAATCGCATCCCCGTGACGGAGCGCCACCTCGGCCAGAAACTCGCTGGCTGCGCCGCAGCAAATTGTGGTGTAGTCCTTCAGCTCCGCCATCCTTTCCAGAATGGCCGTGTTGCGCGTCCCGATCCAGCCGATCCGCAGTCCCGCCAGCCCATACGTCTTGGACATCACCCCGAGGGAGAGGGCGCGTTCGCTCAGGTCGCACGCGGCGGGGAGACGCTCCGACTCCTCGTACTCCAGCCCGCGGTAGACCTCGTCCGAGAACACGACGATGCCGCGCTCGTGCGCAAACCGGAGGGTCTCTTCGAAAACGCTCCGCTTCATATGAAAGCCCGTTGGATTATGCGGAGAGTTGAGCACGATCGCCCGGGTGCGAGGCCGGACCAGGGAGCGCAACTCATTGGGATCCAGGCTCCACTTGTTCTCCTCCCTGGCCTGCCACGCGGATACTTCGCAGCCGATTGAACGCGCCACTTCGTGCAAGGATTGGTAGCAGGGCTGATGCACGATGACGTGATCGCCGGACGCAAGCGCGGCGTGCATGAAAAGGAAAATCGCCTCCTCGGCGCCGCTGTGAACGAGGACCTGCTCAGGAGATATCGAGCCGTACAGTTTGCAGATCTCCTTGCGGAGTGATGGAGCCCCGCGGCTGTCCGTGTATCCCAGCCGGACCGCCATGCACCTCTCCCGAGCGCCGGGCTCGCTGCCAAGCAGCTCATCGATGCTCATCGATTCGCAGTCAGACGCGCAAAGAAGGTACGGGGTCTCGAATTCGTACCGGGCAAAGTACCTCTCGAGCAGAAAAGGACGGAGCGACATGGCATGAGCATTCCTCAAAGAGGCCTTCAGAGGCAAGCGCCCTGGCATCGCCAGGTGGAGTTTTTCCTTTTTTCCGGTACTATCAGCCATGCGCAATGACACCGTGCGGCAAAGGCTTCCCTGGTCATCGGAGGAGCTCCGCGCCCCTGGCGCGATACGAACGTACACGGGCCAACAGCGGGACATGGTCGCGGTCCCGATCGGCGGCATTGGAACCGGGTGCGTGTCCCTGGGAGGGTGGGGTCAGCTCAAGGACTGGGAGATCTTTGGCAGGCCGGGGAAAGGGAACATCAATGAGATGTCCTTCTTCACCCTGTTTGCCCGAGAGCGCGGAAAACAACCGATCGTGAAGGTCCTCCAGGGTCCCTCCGGGGGTCCGCGGATGGGCCCGCCGCTGCTGAAGCAGTTTGCGGGCGGAGGCTCAGGGGCATGGGGCCGGGCCCACGGCGCAGGACTGCCCCATTTTCGTTCGTGCAAACTGACGGCCCATTACCCGTTTGCCGAGCTTTCTCTTCAAGATTCAACCATGCCCCTGCGGGCGCGATTGACGGCCTGGAACCCCTTCATCCCCCTGAACGAGGATGACTCCTCAATCCCCTGCGCCATTTTCCAGTGGGAGATCATCAACCCGACCAACAGACGGTTCGACGCCGCCCTCTTCATGAACCTGACCAACACCATCGGCTTTCCCGAGTCCGGTCAGTGCGTGAATAGCTTCAGGGATGCCGGCAGGGTCCGGGGCATGTATTTCACATCGGAGAAGTTTCCACCTGGCGTGCCTCGATTCGGCACCATGGCCCTTGCCACCACGCACGGCAGGGTCACCTGGCTAAACCATTGGAAACGGGGGGGATGGTACGATCCCCTCACCGATTTCTGGGCCCAGGCATGCACGGGGACGTTGGACGAGACGATCCCGGCGGAAACAACCGGTAATGCCGTAGGGGAGACCGGATCCATCGGCCTCCGGTTCACCCTCCCCGCGCACGGCTCACGGGTGCTCCCCATTGTGGTGGCCTGGCATTTCCCCAACCAGGAGATGTACTGGGCAAAGCCTGATACGGAAGGAAGGAAACCCTCCTGGAAACAGTGGTATGCCACGCGGTGGGCGGACGCGTGGGACGTTGCGGCGTACACGCTTTCCCAACTCCCCCGTCTGCAGAGGGAAACCCGGTTGTACGACGAGGCCCTGCGATCGTCCACCCTCCCCGGCTCTGTTGTGGAAGCAGTGGCTGCCACAAGCTCCATCCTGAAAAGCCCGACGTGCCTGCGCCTCACGGGGGGAGAGCTGTGGGCATGGGAGGGGTGCCATGACGCGGAGGGCTGCTGCGACGGAACGTGCACCCACGTCTGGAATTACCAGCAGATGCTCCCCTACCTCTTTCCCCGGCTGGAGCGCGGGATCCGGGAAACCGACTACGCCAACAACCTGCACGACAATGGGCACATGAGCTTTCGCATGCCTCTTCCCCTCGGCACGATCGGCAGCGCCAGCTTCCACGCCGCCGCGGACGGCCAGCTCGGCGGAGTGATGAAGGTGTATCGCGATTGGAGGATATCGGGAGACGACGCGTGGCTAGCCCGGCTGTGGCCGTCGGTGAAGCGGGCGCTTCATTTCGCGTGGATCGCGTGGGACCGGGATCGGGACGGCGTCATGGAAGGTCCCCAGCACAACACGTACGACATCGAGTTCTGGGGACCGAACACGCTGTGCGGATCCTTCTACCTCGGCGCGTTGCGCGCGGCAGAGGAGATGGCCTTGCATGTGGGGGAGGTCGAATCGGCAAAGGAATACCGGGCCCTCTTTGATCGGGGCAGCGCCTGGATGGACGCGCATCTCTGGAACGGCGAATACTTCATCCAGAAGATCGACCCGAATGCCGGGAAAAACGATCTTTTCCAGAGGCCGGCCGCGGACATGGGCGCCGGAGTGGATGAATCGGGCCGGCCGAAGTACCAGTACGGTTTGGGATGCCTGTCGGACCAGCTTCTAGGGCAGCTTTTCGCCGAAATGCTCGAGCTGGGCGATCTGTTCAAAACCCCGCACATCGATGCAGCGGCAAGAAGCATTTTCAAATACAACTGGAAACCAAGCCTCTTCGACCATGCAAACACGCAGCGGATCTACGCGCAGGACGAGGAGGCGGGGCTTGTGCTGTGCACGTGGCCGCGTGGGAACAGGGAGCGCTTCCCCTTCCCCTACTCTGACGAGGTGTGGACGGGGTTCGAGTACTCCACCGCCGCGCTTCTGGCATACCGCGGCCTGGTGGACGAATCCCTGGCCGTTGTGAAGGGGCTCAGGGACCGGCACGACGGGACCCGGCGCAATCCCTTTGACGAGTTCGAGTGCGGCCATCATTATGCCCGAGCCATGGCGAGCTACGCCGTGCTCCTGGCCCTGAGCGGATTCGTCGCCGACCTTCCCCGGGGCAGGCTGGCGTTCCATCCCCGGGTTTCAGAGGCGGCGTTCCGCTGCTTTTTCTCGGTGGAATCGGGATGGGGTGTGTACAGCCAGTCGCTGCCGCGCGCGGGGAGCGCTCGATACTCGCTGGATGTGAAATACGGAAGCCTCCTTCTCACGACGCTGAGCGTGCAGTGGCGCACAAGCGTGCGCGGCAGGCCTCCGCGCGTCTCCGCAAAGATAGGCGGCTCACCTGTCAAAGCAATCGCGACCCTGACCGAAAAAGGGATGGATATCGCCCTTGCGCGAAGCGTCACCGTCCGTCCGGGCAGGACGCTCCAGATCCTGGTAGGATGAGGCCATGAGATACGAATACATGCATCCGCGCGAGCAGCTCGTCACCATCATGCGCCGGGTCTACGGCTACGGCATGACCACGACCTCGGGCGGGAACATCTCCATTCTCGACGAGTCCGGCGACATCTGGATCACCCCCGGGGGAATCGACAAGGGAAGCCTTGCTGAACCGGACATCGTGCGCATGCGGGGGGATGCGGTCGTGGAGGGAGTCCATCCCCCCTCATCGGAATACCCGTTCCACCGCGCCGTCTACGCGCGGCGGCCCGACATCCGCGCCGTCCTGCACGCCCACCCGGCGGCGCTGGTGGCATTCAGCCTCGTGCGTACCATCCCCGACACGAGCATCATCCCCCAGGCCCGCGCGGTCTGCGGCGCGGTGGGCTACGCCCCCTACGCGATCCCCGGCTCGGAAGAGCTCGGCCGCAACCTGGCCGACGCCTTTGCCAAGGGATACGATACCGTGCTGCTGGAGAACCACGGCGTGGCAACGGGCGGACGCGACCTCCTGGAGGCCTTTCAACGCTTCGAGACCCTGGATTTCTGCGCGCGCACGCTGATCAACGCAAGCGCATTGGGCACGGCCCGAGGCTTGGGACCGCAGCAGATCGCCCTTTCCAACCAGGGCAAGAACTACCAGCTTCCCGAGGCCGACGCCGGCGCACGCTCGTCCGTGGAGCGCAGCCTGCGCCGCGACATGCGGGAGCTTGTTCACCGGGCCTACCGGCAGCGGCTCATGACAAGCACGGAGGGCACAATCTCCGCGCGGGTGGACGGCGAGTCCTTCCTGATCAGCCCGTACGGCGCGGACCGCAGCTATCTTGATGAATCGGATTTCGTGCTCGTGCGCCGCGGCGCGCGGGAGCGCGGCACGATTCCCAGCCGCGCGGTCGTCCTACACCAGGAGATCTATGCCGCCAACCCGGACATCAACGCGGTGGCCAGCGCTCAATCACCTTCAGTGACCGCCTTCTCGGTCACCGCGACGCCCCTGGACAGCGCCATCATCCCTGAAAGCTACATCGTGCTCCGGGGCATCCCCCTGGTGGAATACGGCCGGCAGTTCACCGACGAGCGCGGGCTTGCGCGCGAGATCTCCCCCCACGCGCCAGTGGCGCTCTTGCAGAACGACGCCGTGCTCACCACGGGCGCCACCCTTACGCAGGCGTTCGATCGGCTGGAAGTGGCGGAGTTCAGCGCCTCCGCGATCCTCAACGCCATGAAGCTCGGAGTTATCGCGCGCATCGACGCGGCAGCCCTGGACGCCATCGCAGTGAAGTTCGGGCTGGTCTGAGGCCAGGCGGCAAAGCCGGCGCCTGTTCGCAGCCGCCCATGAAGGAGACGACATGCCAGATGCGCCTTTTACCGACCTCTTCTTCCAGGACAAACCGCATCCTTCAGTCATGTACCGGTCCGGCATGGTGGTCTGCCAGGAAGCCCTCATCAAGGGACAATACGTCGGCAGGAGCTGGAACACGGTGGGGTACCTCGGCCCTGACTACGAATGCTTTCCCACGGACGAACACTGGGGCCCGCAGGCATTCTGGCTGGAGATGGACGGCCAGCTTCTTGCCTCACACTGGGAATGGGGGGGGTGCAGCCAGGCGCGTGAGGAGAGAGGTCTCACTGTCACCGTTGAGCTGCGGCACGCGGTCCGTCCGGTCACGATTCGGATCAAGACGTTCCTGGATGGAACGCCGGTTCTCACCAGATGGCTGGAGATCACCAATTGCGGACAGCGCGATGCCGCCCTCTCCGCCGCCTCTCCCTGGAGCGGGATACTGACGCAGTCCCGGTTCTGGCGGGAGGAGGAGTCCACGCCCTTTTCCGTCGGCTATATGCACGCCTCCAACTGGGGCCAGGAGGGATACTTCCGGTGGCACGCGCTTCCCAACGCGGGCTACCGCATCGACGGCCGCTACAGGCGCCGCAGGCATCGGCCGCCCTTCTTTGTCCTGCGAAATGAAACCACGGGAGAACATTTCATCGGCTCCCTCGAGTGGTCGGGAGGATTCTCCATCGAGCTCGATCCCGACTGCCAGACACCCGGCACAACCACAGCCGATGCGCCGTCGCAGCTCTTCTTCCGTATCGGCCCGGACGCGCCGGCCCCGCTTCGCGTGCTCGCACCCGGAGAGACGGTGTCGACGCCGCGCATGCACCTCGGCCTTGTCATCGGCGATCTGGACGCCGCGGTGCAGGCCATGCACGAGCACCTGCGGGAAAGCGTCCTGAGCCCCGGGCCGAGCGGTCGGACAGGTCTCGTGGAGAGCGCCATAGGCCCCGAGTTCGAGATAACGCCGGGCCTCGTGTATCACTGCGTGGACGTTGCGCAGTCCCTCGGCGCCGAGGTCTTTTTCGTGGATGCAAGCTGGTATTCGGCGCCGGGAACCGAATGGTTCCCCACTGTTGGAGACTGGAAGGTGGGAAGCAGGTTCCCGCAAGGCCTGGCGCCCATCCGCGATTACGTCCGGCACCGGGGCATGCTCTTCGGGCTGTGGATGGAACCGGAGCGCATCGGAGAGGCAAGTGAGCTGGCGCGGGAGAAACCGGACTGGGTGATCAAGCGATACGACGGCGGACCGCTGCACGGGAGCATCGACCTTCTCAACCCTGATGCGGCGCAATGGGTCGAAGCGCAGATGGAAAGGGTGATCCGGGAGCACGAGCTGGATTTCTTCCGGCTGGACTGGAACATCGGCTGGCTGGGCCCTGGCGGCGCCTCCCCCAGGGAGGGATGGCTGGAGAATACCTACTGGCGATACTACGAGACCTTGTACGCAATCTGGGCCCGGCTGGCCGCGCGGCATCCTGATGTCATCTTCGAAAACTGCGCGGGGGGAGGCGGCAGAACGGATGTAGGAATGGTGCGCTTCTTTGCCCACACATGGGTCACGGACTGGCAGAAGGCGCCCCGGTCCTTCACCATCACCAACGGCATGTCCATGGCGCTCCCGCCGGAACGCATAGACAGGCTGATATTCGGCCAGAGCGGCCAGGTGACGGGAAACCTCGATTTCCAATGCAGCCTCATGGTCTTCAATCACCCGACCTTTGGGTTCACCCACCTCATTGGATCCCGGCCGAACCCGGTCCAGGACGCCCGGGTGCGGCATTACGTGGACATCTACAAGAGCTTTGTCCGGCCCTTCCATGGGAACAGCCGCATCTACCACCACACGCCTGAAGTGGACGGCCTGGATCCCCACGGCTGGGGCGCGCTGGAGATGGTTTCCGCGGACAGGACAAGGGCTATTGCCGGAGTATTCCGACTTTCGGATCCCGCTGCTCCTGAGTATCTCCTTCGGATGAGGGGGCTGGACATCGGCCGACGCTATCGGGTGACGTTCGATGGCACCGGCGAGAGCTGTCTGCTCGACGGCTTTACGCTCATGAAGACAGGAGTGACGATACGCCGGGAGGCCGCGCTCACCTCTGAGCTGCTCCTCTGCGAGGCCGTGGAATAGGGCCCTGCTCTTTATCGCGCACGCCGCTGGAGTCGGGGTTTATCCCCGCCGCGCGTGTGTCTTTCTACTCACGCTGCGGCTTCGTGTATGCGTTGCCTTCGCTCTTGCGCGGGCCCTGGCTGACTCTCGCCCCCGGAGATAAACCAGGAAAAGGGCGGCTCCGAGGATCACGGTGAAGACAACCTCGATCCAGAGGATGCTGAAATATCCTCCCGCAATCGTGAATACAACCTCGGAGAGGGGGAGCCCTGCAAGGACAAGGAAGACCGGGAGGTCGCCGCGCATCGACAGAGCGCTCTTCATCCGTCCTCTCCAGAACACGGCCAGGAGAGTGATTGCAGCAGCAGCGTGCACACAGAGCATCACCCATTCAGACCAGCTCCCCTTCGAGAACAGGGGCTGCAGCCAGAGCAGGAAACTGCTGAGGGGCGAGACGATCAATCCAAGCGCCGCGAGCATTGCAACGATCGGATAGACATATCCCACAACCTGGTTGTACCCGCTCCTCTTGTACCACCACCTGCCCAGGAGGAGGAGAGCCGCGGCATACCCGCAGAGGAGCACCCACCCTGAGTAGTTATAGACGGGATCAGTGAATATATGGACATCGTTCGGGCCAATGAACCAGGACCATCTTCCGCTCACTCCCTCCCGGGTGGAGAACACCTGCATCGTGGCAATCGGGTCCAGCGTGAAATCGAACAGCATTCCCGTCACTCCCACGACAAAGGGCTTGCACCATGTCGGGATCTCCATGGTCGCCAGAACCCGGAGGGCAAGATACACAACAAGGAACTCGACAAGGGGCACGGTCAGGGGAACATTGAAGACCATGAGCGCCGATCTTCCGTAGCCATACCACTTCATCAGCGTCGCGAAATTCTCATAGACTGCCGCGTAGAGGAAAACGAAACAGATCAGCTCGAGAAGGATCTGCGCCGGGCGCTCTTCCTTTTTCAGAATGTACAGCACCGTCACAATCGCGAGCGCAACGATCACCAGATCCTGTGCCATCCAAACAGGAATAAAAGTGAACTCACCCATTTGCTGCCTCCCTGTACGCCCGGATGGGCGGCCCTGATGAAACGAGCAATCTGTTGTCGGCCATTGCGGACATTCCCGGTCCCCTACATTTTAGCCCATTTTTCGTGTTTGGGGGTCTTGGTTTATGCCGATGGTGGAGGCAAAGCCGGGTGCCGCGTAATGGGAAGCCCTGCAAGAAGCGCGATCGGCCCCGCCGACGGTGATCAGGACCCGGCGTTGCCAGACGTCAGCAGGAATTCACAGCGCCGGCTCAGTACATGCCCCACGAGAGCGGGAATGGCGAGAAGAATGCCAAGTTTGCGCGCCTGGATTACGCCAGCACGTCCACTGACCGTGCGCCGTTCCCCTCCCGCTGCTGGACGATATCGCTGTGGGCCGAGGCTTCAGCCTGGTAGGCGGCGGAAGCGACGCGGATCTGCGTGGATGTCGTCTCATTGCTGGCGGATACTTGGGCGATCTGCGACGCGGCTTCCCGCAGGGAACCTTCCGTATCGCTCGGGGCTGCCACGATATTCTCCCGGGTGCCGACGGATGTCGATGCGCTCGCCTCCTCAGGCCCTGCCAGGTGCGCGGGTGATGCGCCGCTCACGGCTTCGGCGGTCCTCCTGGAGTCGTTCTCCTGAGCGGCTGTTTCCCGGGCATCCGGGGTTGTTTCGGGCGGCCGGCTGAGGGTGGTCAGCGGCGGGGCGGCCATGATGGGTGAAATTGCGGAAACTGAATCGATGGCCATGACTAGAATGTATCATTGTTCGCGCCAATCGAACAGCACATAGAGAGGGCCGGCCGCGCGTTCCTGCCAGGAAAAGTCAGCCCGTTGTTCTCATGCCGGCAGCCACCCCTTCAATGGTGAGCCGCAGAAGATCGCGGCACTCGGCCTCCCCTGCCTTATCGCCCCTCTGCTCCGCATCCCGCAATCGGCGCAGCCATTCCACCTGGATCAGGTTGAGCGGATCGGTATTGGGATTGCGCACCCTGATGGACTGCTGCAGCCATGCTACCTCGTCCAGCAGCTCGGCCTGGCCATTGGTCCGCAGCACGGCGTCCCTGCTGCGGCCGTACTCAGCCGCGATCATTCCCCAGATCCGCTCCCGGGTGTCCCCGTCTTCCACCAGCTCCGCGTACATCCTGCCTATGTCGAGATCCGACTTGGCAAGCGCGAGAACCGCGTTGTCCAGGGTGGCGCGGAAGAACGGCCAGCCCTCGTACATGGCGCGCAGCGTTTCCCAGCCATCCGAATGCGCCCGCGCAAAGGAATGGAACGCGCTGCCGATCCCGTACCACGCGGGGATCATGCACCGGTTCTGCGTCCACGCGAACACCCAGGGGATTGCGCGCAAGTCGGCGAAGCGGCGCGATTCGCGGCCGCTCCTGGCGGCATTCTCGCGGCCGCTCCTGGCGGCATTCTCGCGGCCACTGCTGGCGGCATTCTCGCGGCTGCTGCTGGCGGCATTCTCGCGGCTGCTCCCGAGCGCGCCTAGCGCGGGCGCGGCATTCTCGCGCCGGTACGCGGGCCGCGACGCGATGGGCAGCGATTCAATCTCGAGGATCGGCGTTGCCTGAGCAAAGTAGGTGAGGAAGCGCGGCTCGTCGATGAGAGCCCTGTACGCTGTCAGGGCGTCGCGGGCGAGCTCCTCCATCGCCGTACACCATTCCGTCCGAGGTGGGGAAAGCGGCTGCGTCGATGCGGCCAGTGTGGCCCAAATCACCTGCTCCAGGTGCCGGCCCGCGATCCGCGGGTCGTCGTAGCGGTCGGCAAGCACTTCACCCTGCTCCGTCATGCGCAGCCCCGCACCGAGGGACTCGGGGGGAAGCGCGAGGATGCTCCGGGCAGCGGGTCCGCCTCCCCGGCCAAGGGAGCCTCCACGGCCGTGAAAGAAGATCAACCGCACGGCCTGCTCCTTTGCAATATGTGAAAGCACGCTCTGGGCCTGGTACAGCGCCCAGCACGCGGCAAGGTACCCGCCATCCTTTGTGCTGTCAGAGTACCCGATCATCACCACCTGGACATTGTTCCTGCGTTCCAGGTGCAGCCTGTAGGCCGGGTCCTCCAGCATGTTCCGCACGATATCAGGCGCATGCGCCAGGTCCTGTATCGTCTCGAAAAGCGGGATGATATCCATGGCAGGGCCGGCCTGAGCATCGGGACCCTGTTTCAGCTCCATCAGCCAGAGAACAGCGAGTATGTCGCTCACGCCATGGGTCATGCTGATGATGTGCCCCCCCAGCGATTCCTCCCCCAGGGCCGCCGCTGCCTTTCTCAGGACAGCGCAAACCTCCAGCGCCTCCCGCGCATTGGGGCTGAGCGTTTCGGCCGGAAGCGTGCAGGCGCACGCGAGGCTTTCTCTGAGGAGCGCCTGCTTTGCCTTTTCTGAAAGCGACGGATAGTCCCGCGCAAGCCCGAGAGCGCGGGCGAGCTCCGCAACCACGCCCGCGTTCCGGCTCGACTCCTGTCGAATGTCCAGCCGGGCGAAATGCAGGCCGAACGCCTCCGTCTGCCAGAGCCAGCCCTGGAGGCCGCCCTCCACGATGTGTTCGCCCTTGTTGGCGCGCAGGCTGTCCCGCACCAGCGCAAGGTCCGCGGCAAGCTCAGCGCCGGCGCGATACGAGCCTACCGGCGCCTGATCCAGAGAGTCGGCTACGCGCGTCCTTTCCAGGCGCCATTCCACTGTTTTCAGGAACCTGCGATACGTCTCATGGGGGGAAAAAGGCTCCAGGCGCCGCGACACGTCGGGGAAATCTGCCATCCGCTTCCGCACTTCATCGCAAAGTTCAGGCGACACCGGGACTTGCCGGTCAGAAGTGGTCAGCTCGTTCATGAGCAGCCGGCATTGGACAAGATGCGCATCAACGACCGAGGCGCGCATCCTCAGCAACGTTCGCGCGGTCACCTCAGCGCTCACGTTCGGGTTCCCGTCCCTGTCGCCGCCGATCCACGAGCCGAACTGGAGGAAGGGAGGAATCCGGAAGGCGATGCCGGGGTACACCTTGCGCATGGCCCGGTCCAGCTCGGAATAGATGGTCGGAGCCACTTCCCATAGGGTGGCGGCAAAATAAAGCCCCACCTCGACCTCCTCCAGGACGCTGGGCCTTCGCGGCCGTACAAGATCCGTCTGCCAGAGACTTGTCAGAAGGGAACGCATCCGGGTGACCAGTCGGTCGCGCTCCCGGGGGAGAAGCTCCGCATCGTCAAGCTGCGCCAGGTATTGCCTCATGAGCCTGACCTTCATTCGAACGGAGCGCCGCTTTGCCTCCGTGGGATGTGCGGTGAAAACAAGGCCGATGGAAAGCGCGTTCACGAGGGCCTGGCAGGCCGCCGCATCCAACCCTGCCGTGCGCATGAGCAGCACGGCTTCTTCCATCGACTCCGACCGGGGCTCGGGGTGGCGCCCGCGCTCCCGCTCACGCAATACCCGGATGCGCTCCCGGTCCTCCGCAAGGTTGACAAGGTCGAAAAAAATAGTGAAGGCGCGGACAATGGTCCGGGCCTCCACATCACTCATGCCCCGGATCCGGGCGCGCAGCGCCCGCTCGGCGTCGGGCCGTCCCTCCCTGCGGGCACGCGCGGCCAGCCGTATCTCCTCCTCCAGCTCGTACAGTCCGGGTCCCGCCTGCTCGCGGATAATTTCCCCGAGGATTCTGCCGAGGAATCGGATCTCAGAGACCAGCTTCTCCCTTTTTTCCATGCGCCACGAATTTCAATTGGATCGCGGCGGATGTCAACCCGGCCTTTGTGACGTGGCGCTCTCCCGAGACGCTTTTTTCTACGCCGCGGCCCTCCTGAACGACCGGATCGCCCACCAAAAGGCAAGGATGGCAAGAATACCGAGCAACACAAACCCGACAAGTATCGCCGAATCGCCGAAATTGCCGAGGAACAGGGAGCGCGCCGCGGTCACCTCGTACGCCAGAGGGTTGACCGATGCAATGGACTGGATGATCTTCGGCGCCAGGGCCAGGGGGAGCGTGATGCCCGAAAGCAGCAGAAGGGGCGTGGAGATCGTGTTGATCACAGAGGCAAGGGAGTCTTCGCGCTTCAGCATCAGGGCCAGCGCATAGGAGCAGGAGGCGGTGAGCGTGCCGGTGAGAACCATCATGGCGAAGGTGGCCAGCAGGCCGGTGGGGCTCACGGTCAGCCCCAAGGGAAGGGCAAGCAGGACCACGATGCCGGACTGGATCAGGAGGACGACGATGTCGCGCACCACGTATCCCAGAAGTATGGCCAGCCGCCGGGCAGGGGTGACGAGCAGGCGCTCCAGGAACCCTTCGCGGATATGCTCCACGAGCCCGAAACCAGCGTATGCCGTGCCAAAGAGCGCGAGCATCACGAGGAGCCCGGGGGTGAAAACTGTGTACGCGCCTCCCTTGGGGAAGCCCGGCACCATGGCAAGGTTGGTGAGAAGCGGCGCGAAGAGCAGCAGGTAAATGATGGGCTGGAAAAATCCGATGAACAGCCACACGGGGTTGCGAAGCGAGCCCTTGATGTTGCGAATGAAGACGATCCAAAAATCCTTGATGAATCTCATCGATCTACTCCTTGCGTGCGGCGATTGAGGCCGCGGGAACGCGTGACGCAACCGGCGACTCCTCTTTCAGCGAGTGACCGGTGGCCCGGAGGAAAACGTCATCCAGGGAGGGCCGGGAAAGGGCGATGTCCGCCACGCCTATGCCCCTGGCTTCCAGCAGGCGCATGACAAGCGGGAGCGCTTCCCCGCCGTGCGCCACGACAAGCTGAAGCCTGCCGCCGTCCGACTGGATATCGCGGACCATCTCCATGCCGCGCAGCGCCTCTATTGCCAGATCCGGAGCGTTCTCCAAATGGTTCACGGTCAGGGAGAGGATGTCGCCCTGAATCCCGCGCTTCAGGTCGCCAGGGCTTCCCTGGGCAACGATCCGGCCGTGGTCCATGATGGCGATCCGATCGCAGAGCGCATCCGCCTCCTCCATGTAGTGGGTGGTGAGGAAGACCGTGGTCCCCATGTTTCTGAGCAGCCGTATCTGGGACCACAACTGCGAACGGCTCACGGGGTCAAGCCCGGTGGTCGGCTCATCCAGGAAGAGGATCCTGGGATCAGCCACCATGCCGACGGCAATATCGACTTTTCTCCTTTGTCCGCCGGAATAGGTCTTGGCAAACCTGTCCACGAATTCCGATAGACAGAGCGCATCGACCAGCTCATCAACCCTTTGTCGCGCCTGCCTGCCGTCAAGACCGTACAGGCCCGCCTGCATGAGAAGATTTTCCCTCCCCGTGCAGTCCGGATCAGTGCCGCCGGCCTGGCTCACGTACCCGATCGTCTTGCGCACGAGGACTGGCTCGGATCGGACATCGTGGCCGGCAATTCGCACCTGGCCGTCGTCCGCTGGCAGGAGCGTGGCAAGGATGCGCAGCGTTGTGCTCTTGCCCGCGCCATTCGGCCCCAAGAATCCGAATATCTCGCCCTGCTCCACCGCCAGATCGATGCCTTGAACAGCCTCCACGACATTCTTGCGGCCTTTGCCTTTTCGAGCTCGAAAGCTCTTGCGAAGACCCTTGATTGAAATAATCTCCATCTCGGAAATCTCCTTTGCCACGTTCATGGCTATTAATTTAAACAACACAATAGTCATTTGTTTAAGTTATGTCAAGTATATAATTAAATTAATTCATTCTTTTTTAAATTAGTTAATATTACTAGGTGTATCAAAATGACACAAAATGCTGCCAATGCCCGGCAAACTGCCTGTCCAACTCTTCTTCCTGAAGCAAACTGAAGGAGAACAGAAGCGCGGCGCTCTCTTCGGATTGACCGCGCGGGGTCATGCCCGTCCCGATTCGGATGTAGACCTCCTTCTGGAATTCGACGCATTTATGGATGCCGCCGACATCCTCGAAGACATCTTTCCATCTACCAAGTCTCTCCGTAGGACTGACACAGAAGTCTTGCAGGTTAATACACCGCTACCCGGGTCTCTTATCGTGACGTTCCGCTTGGCGACGGACAAATGAAACGAGACTCCTGATATTGGCTTTCACGTGCGTTGTTTCTGAGCTATATACTGCAGCGCCGCGGAGTCAGGTTGGACGAGCGCTGTAGAAGCGCTCGTCGCAAACAGATACGCGAGAATTGTCGCGTGGCTTCTGGATCTCACGGAGCGGAGGAGGGCAAGAGGAGGGTGGAGCAGCGGAACTTGCTAGGACGACCTCTATGGAGACTCACCCATAACCGTCCGGACCTCGGTGAGCAGTTTAGGCACATCGTCCGCGGCGATTCCCCAGACAATTTCGGGTGAGATATCCGCGTATCCATGTGCCAGTCGATTACGGAATGCGATGATCCTGCGAAACTCAGGAATCTCATCCGCGAGCGAGGCTTCGAGAGCAGCCGCTTGTCGCAGTGCTTCGCCGATGATTTCCGCCTGCCGTTCAACGGCAGACTGCAACATTCGGTCTTTCACGAACTGGTCGAGCGTACGCCCTTCCGTGAATTTCATGATGAGAACACAACCCTCCTGGACGTCAAAGAGCAGCTTTCTGACTTCACGCGATTTCATATACCGGCACCTTGGTCTCTTCCACGGCTTCCTTGAAATACGGGTTTCTGATCTGGTCGATCTCGACCAAATCAATGGGCGCGTGGAACATGTCTTCCAGCTTTTCTATCAGTTCAAAGTAGCAATGCGCATACTCCACCGGTGGCATGTGCCTGAAGCGTACCAGAAAGTCGAGGTCTCCAACCTCGGACAGTCTGCCGCCACGGCTCGCCGAGCCAAAGAGGAAGAGCATTTCGACTCCGAGCGATCGGCAGACAGTTGCGATAGCTTCTTTCCGCTCAACGACTTCCGCTATCATAGCGTCACTTTATCCGAGAAGGCAGAGTTTGTCAGCAAACTGCTCCCCGCACCCCTGAAGTCAGGTCTGCGACAAACCTGTTGAGCGCACGATCTTTTGAGCCAATTCCTCAGTGACATTCGTGGGAGCCAGAGTGCGATAGAGTGAATCCTGAGCCGCGAGGTCGGTCTCCTCGTGCTCGGGGCCGCGATTGCCGAAAGGCACGGAAGCGAGGATGAGCCTGACGCGACGCCGACCGCTCGTGACGGCCGCCACGGTGTCCTGCCGACGTTGTTCACTCCCCATCGAAGGGTACAGCAGCAGGGTGTCCACCTGCGCTACGTCGGCCAGGGATGCATAGGCCAGGGCCTGGTGCAGGTCGACGCGATGCTCGCGGCGGATTTCCTCAGACACGCCCGACCATCCACGGTGGGCGAGCAACAGGGGGTGGGATAGGGCGCAAGTTCTTGCCGTTGACCGCGACACTGCTACGGCTCCCACCGGGCCGCGCCTCTCATGGCGGCCGTGTATTCGATTGCCTCGACGAAGCTGGTAAGAAGCGGCTTCTCCCACCCAGGGGCAAGCTCGGTCGAGTCCACGGTCACATCCCTGGCACGTCGCTCACCTTCCTTGGTCCTTATCGCGATGGCGCCGCCTGACAGCGCGGCGGCCGCACTCAAAAACCGCGATGGAAATTCCCTCGATAGGCTCCGCCAGTTCTGGACGATGTTCTCGCTCCGCCTGCGCACGATTTCCCGCGACGGCAGTTTATCCCTCTTCTGGTTGTTGACAGTCCTGGCTGCGGGGAAAAGGTTCCACAGCGAGCTGTCCTGCCACAGCGCGAAGGGAATGGCGTGGTCTACGTCGAAATCGCCGACCAGCTTTTTGGCCGTCCAGACGCACTCCAACCCGGGCCGCAGCCCCGCGTAGAACCGGCGTACGCTCTCGTCGAACCGCGCTGGATCCGCAGTGAGCACGAGGCGATCCATGATCTTTCCGCGCGGGAGCACCCCTGCCGAAAGACGCCAGCTCATGTCCGCCCACCGCAGGACTACCGCGTCGCGGATCCAGTGGCCCATGAGGGTGAGCTCTTCCCAGACGCCGCCGTCCACCAGGACGCGGCGGGCAGCGGCATCGAACTCGAACTCCTGCACCCCCCGGGCGCCGCCGGCGTACTTGACGGGCCCCTTCACGATCGTGTTGGACACGATGCGGAGGAGCCGGCCGTAAAGGCGCTGCTCTTCCAGGGAAAGAAGCCGATCCGCCTTCACCTTGGCAAACCCGTTGAGCCCGCCCTGGCGCGAAAAATGGCCTGCAAGCTCGGAAAGGGCAGAACGGAACGCGATGGGCCTCCCACCCGTGGATTCGCCGTTGATCTGCGGAATGAACTCCCGTGAGTCGACAAGAGGCCAGTAGAAGATGACCCACCGCTCGGCCAGGTCCATGATCGGTATGCTGACCCTGCCGTCCGGCTCCCAGCGGGCGCGCGCATGCGCCGTCAGCGCCATGTCGCAAAGTGCGCGGATCAAAGCGAGCTTGTACGTGGCGACCTTTTTGTCCGCGTTGAGAATGCTTTCGATCCTGTCTATCGGGCGAGCGGTGCTGCGGGAATACTGAAAGTGCATGGTGACCCACAGAACGTCGGACCGCCCCGCGGCGTCCGCCGATGTCCACTCGCTCTCGAGGATGAACCCCAGCCGCTCGAAGAGAAGTCGCACCTCTGCGGCGGGCCGCAGGATCATCAGACGCCCCGATTCGTCCCGATCAGAGCCTGCAAGCGTGTCCCCACGCTTCAAGGGTGTGGATAGAACGAGTTTGCCGCCGTCCTTCAGGCGTTCGCGAACGGCCAGCGCTGCATCGAAGAACTCGGAATCGGGAATGTGCATAATGACGGCAGAAAGGACTACCCCGTCGTATGGGCCTGCAACCGGTGGCGGAAGGTTGGCGGGCAGCTCACCCTCGAATAACCTACCGGACAACTCTGGGTGCAGAACAGCCGCCCGGTGCCTCAGGCCGGCGCTGGGCTCGACCGCGTGCACGTGCACGCCTAACTCCAGCAGCCGCGCGGCATCCCTTCCGCTTCCCGCTCCTATCTCGAGGACGCTGTCACCCGGCACAAATATAAAACGGAAGAAGTCGGAGATACCGCCCGGGACGCTTTCGTAGCGCTGTGCGACTTCTTCGGCATTCCTGTCGTACCAGTCAATCGTCTGACGATCCACGTCCGCGGGCCCCCAAACGATGTTGTACCGCTGCTTCGGGCTTCGGGCAAGGGACGCGGAGCTGAAGTGCCAAAGCGCTCTGGTTGAGTCTCTGCTGTCCTGTGCCGGCCTTAGGACAGGATCTTGCTAGCGGAATCTGTGTCCAGTCGTCCCTCCTCAGCGGCGAGGCCACGGAGCTCACCGCTGGCGAAACACCAGGGGGAACCCGAACGAACTGCCCGTCGTGCTGAAGTAGGGGATTGATTGATCGGAATCAATTCCTCCAAAATGCCGCTGATATGATCAGCTCGCCCGCTGCCATCTTTCGAACCGGCGTGCAAGCCGCTCAGGATCCGGGCGATCCCCCGCCTTCGCAGGCAGGATAATCCTCGTCCCATCAAGCTCCTGCAGGCCATGGCGGAGCATGGGACCGTCGCGTTCCTCGAGAACCCTTCTGCTTATATGCACCGTGTAGTCCGGGCTGATGCCCAAGACATCGGTGTCGTAGGCGGCATGGTGGATCTTGCATAGTGAGAGACCGTTCTGGACTATGGGGATGCCTCGAACTTCGTTGTCGGGAATGATGTGTGCCGCATCGAGGAACTGCGTATGCCCCAGCCGGCAGACCGTACATTTACAGCCATACGCGTTAATGACGATGTCCCGAAAAGCCCCTTGGTGGAGACGTTGGCGGGCAAATCCCCACGCATAGCGACGCAGGTCCAAGGGGGAAAGGGCGATCTTGGCTGGATCCGCCCCAGGCTGCAAATCTGCATATGCAGGGTCCATGGCCGCAGTAACATACAGCGACTCTGGGTGGTCCTCCAGGATCATGACCGGCCAGATAGCCTGGAAGTGATGGGCATAGATCTCTCTAAAATAGATAAGGGGAGTACGAGTCCGACAGGCCTCACGGAGGCCAAGGTTGTCGCGGTGGTTATAATCATTTCCGCGGTAGGCGTACGTCAGAATTCCATCTTCATTATCGATGTCATCGTGGTAGGGGCTACTTAAGCTACTGGTGATTGAAATAGGGATTAAGAAGCCCTGCGGAAACCAGATGCCCGCTGCGCCTTTCAAGGTAATGCGCCGGCCCTCGTGGACGAATCCGTTGATTAGCTCCGTGCCCGCGATTACGCCGCCGCTGGCAGCTCCCTTGTCTCTGAGCCAAGCAAAAGCAGCCATGCGGACTTCAAGTTCGGGCACGCGACGTCCTCCCCTGTCTTTCTACATCGAACGCAGCGGGCGCGCAAGCGCGAGTTGGGTTTGCGCGAAGGGGACATTCACCTACTCCCCTGCCAGCACTTGCCGATGCGCGACCAGAGCCTGCCTCAACTGAGCGTGAGCGGGCGGAGGCCGACGCGCGACCGAATAGGGAGCGCGTATTTCCGAAGCGGTCCGCGCGCAGCGAGGACGGAACCCCCGCAGCACGTCTGAGGCGGCAGCCGGCTGCGAAGCAGACGGCGGGAGCCCGACCCGCCCGAGGGCTGTCGAGGGCCCCGCTCGCGGAAACCCGGTGTGTTTGCCCTCGGGCGGGGCACGCCCAATGGCTCACACCTCGCCGATCACTCGCACTGCCGATCCTTCCAGCGGCAGATTGAGCCAGGTCCCCGCGGGAGGCTTCCCGCTGATCCGAGCGATTGCTGTGGCATACAGCGCCAACTGGGGCGCCCAGCTTTTGAAAATCTCCTCCACGCTGCCTTCGTTCCCGCCGGCAAGCTTGTGGTCCATGACCACCAGGCCGTCGGCCGTGCGGATGAGGAGGTCAATCCTGCCGACAACTCGCTGGCTGTTGTCCAGCCTTGCGGAGATGGGGTATTCGGCGCAGAGCTCGCTGCCGGACCACTTGGAAGAGAATC
>JBEKQU010000017.1:0-73758 GCA_049519415.1 Spirochaetia bacterium | reverse complement strand
GAGTCATCACCGAGCTTGATCATGCTATGGAGTCGAAGTTTCCTGAACTACACACCCGTCTAGTAGTTACTACCTCACGACTTCGGTTCCGTTTGCTCCAAGGGCAGTTGGGGATTTTCTAGCCTTTTTCGCCTCATGGCCGTTCGCCCTACCCCTGGAGCTTGGCGGAAACAGCGTGGCTTACTTCCTTGAGCGCAGGGTAGACGCTCTTGTAGATCGGAAACCACTCCGCGTAGCGCGCGCTGATGGAGAGATCAGGCTCGTAGATCGAACCTGGCTTGCGCACCTGCTCGAAGGCATCCTGCTCGTCCCGATAGAGACCGACGCCGATGCCCGCGAGCATCGCGGCGCCGAGGGGGCTTGCGTCCTCCACGTGCGACACCTCGATTGCGCGGCCGATCACGTCCGCCTTGTTTTGCATCCAGAAGGGGTTGCGGGCCGCGCCCCCCACGCAGATCAGCTTTTCCACGCCGAACCCTATGTTGGCGCCGAGCTGCTGGATGATGTCCAGGAGCTGGTAGTCCAGACCCTCGATCACGGAGCGCAGCATGTCGCCGCGGGTCGCCATCATGGCAAGTCCCACGAAGCCCCCTCGGGACCGGGAGTCCACCACCGGGCATCCCGAGCCGCCCATGTGGGGGAGAAAGAGCACGCCATTGCTGCCCAGCGGCGACGCCGCCGCCTCCTCACTGAGCGTCTCCCAGTCCGCGCAGCCGCGCGCCGCGGCCTTGGCGCGCGCCTCGGCGCCGAACTCGCGCCGGTACCATTCCAGCATCTCAGCCGAGATCGCTGCTCCCATGGCGGAATACATGTTCCTCGCTACGTGGCACTCCACTGTCGCGCCAATACGCTGGAGCTCTGGCGAGAGCACGGGGCCGGGAATGGTGGCCTGGACCACCTCCCAGGTGCCGCTCACATCGAGAAACACCCCGGGGGCAAGCGCGCCCGCAGGCAGCGCGCCGCAGAGGTAATCGTGACCTCCCAACACCACGGCCGTGCCTGCAGGCAGGCCAGTCGCCTCAGCCGCGGCTCGATTGACCTCCCCAAGCACTGTGCCGCTAGGCAGGGGGTCGCAGAGGAGCCTTCCGTCGATGCCGGAGAGCCCGAGCATCTCTCGGGACCAGATCCGCGACTTCTGATCAAACAGGAGCGTGCACGAGGCCATGCTGTAGTCAGTGGCTTGCTTGCCGCAGAGCATGAAGTTCAGGAAATCCTCGATCAGGAGCCACTTCTTGGTGCGGGCAAGGACTTGAGGCTCCTTCTCGGCCATCCATAACAGGCGCAGCGCGGTGCTGAAAGCCCAAAGGCTGTTCCCGCCGATGGAAAAGGTCTTCTCAGCGCCGATCTGCTCGCTCCACCATTGGCGCTGGGGCTCCGTTCTCGGGCACAGCCAGCTTATGAACGGGTACAGCCACTTCCCCTTCTGGTCTACAGGCACGCCGTCCATGCCCATGCCGGTCACCGCAACCGCCGCAATGGCTCCCGGATCGTCGAGCCCAGCCACGGCTTCCCTGGTCGCGGCCGCGGTTCCGCCCCAGATCTGGGCAGGGTCCCACACGGTCCAGTCGGGATGCGCGGGGTCGGGATGAAAGCGTTCGGTCGGCCTGCTGCCGCTTGCCACGACATTGCCCGCCAGGTCGTAGATCACCGCCTTCAGACTGGTGGAGCCAAGATCGATGCCGACAAGATAGCGACGGCCCGCGGACGGCGCGCTCATGCCGCTCCTCCCCCTTGCCAGGCAGCGGACAGCGCATCGATGCAGCACTGGTAGCGCGCGTACTTGGCCTGGTAGAGCGAGGCGAGGGATTGGTTCGGCCGCACGGTTCGCGAAATCCTCACCATCCGCGACACAGCCTCTTCATAGGATGCGAACATGCCTACGCAGATGCCGGCGCAGATGGCCGCGCCCAGCGCGCCCAGTTCCTCGGACTCGGTGATCTCTATCGGGAGCTGGAGGACGTCGGCGAACATCTGGACCCATACCTCGGATTTCGCGGCCCCGCCGGCGATCCGGGCCGCGGTCGGCCTCTCGCGGAATCCCAGAAGCCGATCGACATGGGTTTTGTGCGAGAACACGACCCCCTCATACACGGCTCGCAGCATCTCCGGCTTGCCGTGCCAGCCGTGAAGCCCGAGGAAGCAGGCGCTCGCCTTTGGTCCGGCATTGCTGCCGTAAAGAAATGGAAGAAAAACCACATCCGATGCTTCTGGCTTCACGCCGTGCACCAGGGCGTTGCACGCCTCGTACACGGATCCGCCGCGCGCCTCGGCCTCGGCCCGCTCCCCCGCCATCAACTCCGACACGTACCACTCCAGATTGCTGGCCGAGGTGGCGCTCGACTCGGAGATCAGCCAGTAGCCCGGCATGCAGTACGCCGAGCACATGAACAGGTCGCGGGATTCAACGGGCGCCGGGCTGATATACTCATTGATGCTCCAGGAGCCCGCGATCAGGCACAGCTTCTCGGGATCAGTGATGCCCGTGGCGATTGCGCACGCGACGATGTCGAACAAGCCGCCGGCCACGGGCGTGCCTTCGCGAAGCCCAGTCTCTTCCGCGGCAGCGCGGGTCACCCGGCCGCACATCTCGGATGCTTTACGGATGGGGGGCAGCTTGTCCAGCACCTGGGGAATCCCGAACGCCTCCACTACCTGAGGGTCGTACCGCATCTGCCGGACATTCATAAGGCTGGTGCCCGAGTAATCGGTGAGCTCCGCGAATGCCTCGCCCGTGAGCCGGTAGCGGATATAGTCCTTGCACATGAAGATCCAGCGGGTGCGCTCCAGGGCGCGGGGATCATGATCGCTGAACCATGCCAGGAGGCAGGCCGGCTGGGCTGCCCAGATCGACTGGCAGGTGCGCGGAAGCACGCGCTCGAATGTGCCGTCCTTGTACCAGCGCTCGACGTACTCCATGGCCCGGCTGTCCGCGGAGTTGATGCCATTGTACGCGGGCCTGCCATCCACGGTTGTCAGGTACATCCCGTTGCCATGCCCCGTAACCGCCACGCCGGCGATCTCCCCCGGATCTATCCGCGCCTTGCGCGCAGCGTCCCCGATCACGCGCACGTTGGCCGCCCACAGCTCATCCACGTCCTTCTCCGCGTGTCCAGCGACCGGGAAGCGTATCTCCGACTTGACGCTCGCTACCGCCAGCTCGACGCCCGAGGAGTCATAGAGAGCGGCCTTGGTGACCGTGCCGCCATTGTCGATGCCCAGGAGATACCTGGCGATGCCCATACGCTGCCCCCTGCTGAAAATGCTCAGCGGTTCATGAGGCTGCGCGTCATCTGGACCCAACGCGCCAGCCTTGGTCGGTCCCCTTCAATGGTATAGATGTCCCTGAAGCACAGCTCAAGGTTGCAGTCCCTTGCCGCCGCGAGCGTGTCACGGACGTCCTTCCTCAGCAAGTCCCAGTCCGGATGCGCCCCGCTGATGTAGGCCGGGGTCGGCTTGCGGGAGTAGACGTACCGCTTGCCCAGCAGCTCGCCCATGCGCGCCAGGTCGCTCCAGCCGGAAACCGAGACAGCGCGCAGGTTGGGAATGGCTTTCTGGATGAACGTGAACCGGTCATGAACGGCTTCGCAGCAGCCATAATAGGTCAGCCCGAAAGGTTTCGTCACCTCGGCGATATAGGGCAGGAAGAACTCATTGAACATGGCGGGCGAAATGGGAGCGCTCTCCTGGGAATCGGTCCAGCACCAGCAGTCCTTGAGCCGCACGTCCGTGCCATTATTGTCCGACTGCGGCAGGTCGGACACGAATCCATAGCTGCCGGGACAGGGCATCCAGGTATCCGTGTTCGCGTAGAGCAGCTGTTCCGTCTCCATGAATCTGAAGTGAGCCTTGCGATCGTCGCGAATCACCGCCATGATGGAGTGAATCAGCCTCGGGTTGTCGTAGACCCAGGTGAGCAAATTGTCGTTGCCGATCAGCTTGAACAGGTCCATGGTGAGGCCGGCGTAGAGGCTGCCCAGCCAGGGACGGTACCCGGGATCCGGATCGAAGTAGTCGAATCCCCCCAGCCGCACCGGCAGGATGTCGCCGAAAATGTCCTCCAGCAGCTCCTTCTGATGCAGGCTCTCCCTGCGATTCACGCGCCGGGTGCGAAGGTGCAGCATCCGCGCATCCTTCTCGGATTGTACGCCGAAGTTGAAGGAGTAGCCCAGGTCGCTGCCGTTCGAGGCCGTGGCGTGGTGGGCCTGGATGGGCACGCCGTAGTCGGAAATTTCCAGCACCCAAGGGATCCGAAACCACGGCTCCACCACGATGTCGTCCCCGATCTCGTCGGCGTGGCGCACGATTTCGTAAAGGGATTTCTCGATATTGCGGAAAAAGGCATCCTCGCAGAGAAGCTCGTTCGCCCCGATGTAGTCGGGGAGCATGCAGGTCTCCACGAGGATCATTGGCGCTTCGGCCCGCAGATCCTTGATCGCCTTCCACTGGCGGCGCCGCTCGGTCATGACGGGATGGGCGGAGTGCGCCATCCACCGGTGGGCGAGGTTCCGGATCGCATGGACTTCCTTCTCACGGATCATGAAGCCGCTTCCCTTTCCTTGATGAATAAGATCTCCTGCGGCGGGCCCGCAGGACCGAGCTCCCTTTCTACGCCTTCACCTTCTCCTGGACCAGGAGATGGTTGAGCACGACCGCGGCGATGAGCACGCTGCCTTTTGCCATTACCTGCCAGAACGCGGGTATGACGGTCATCAGCCCGGTGGTCAGGCACATGATGATGAGAGCGCCAACGATCGTCTTTGCGACCGACCCTTCGCCCCCGGAAAACGCCGTCCCGCCCAGAAGCACGGCGATGATGCAGTCCAGCTCCATGCCGTCGCCGGACAGAGGGTCGCCCAGGGACATGTAGCTGGCGCGCGCCATGCCGGCCAGGGCGGCAAAGAACCCGACGATGACGTACAGGAGCCATACCATCTTCACCGCATTGATGCCGGACAGCTCCGCGGAGACGCGGTTGCCGCCGATCGCAGCGGCGTACTTTCCGAGGATGGTCTTCCGCTGAACGATGACAAGCACGACAATCACGACGACGGCAACGAAGAATGCCCAGGGCAGGCCCAGGAGCACATCCACGCGGGCGTAGTCATTGATCCAGGGCGGCATGATCTTCGCGGCGCTGCTCTTGATTGCCGAAACGCCGTCCGGCACGATCAAGAGCGCTATTCCCTTGAACAGGTTCAGCGTCACGAGCGTCGCGATGACCGGTGTGATGCGCAGCTTCATCACGAGGAAGCCGTTGAGGAAACCCATGGCGATTCCCATGACCAGGGTGATGATCAGCGTGGGCAGGAAACTGACGCCGTTTAAAATGAGCCAGGCGAACACAACGGCGCTGAGGCTCATCGCGCTGCCAACGGACAGGTCGATGTAGCCCGAGATCATCAGAAGCGTGAACGCGCCGCTCAAGGTCAAGATGGGCACTGCGCTGCGCAGGAGATTGATGATGCTGTCGGGGCTGAGAAAGCTCCCCCGTCCGAAGAGCTCCGCCTGCCCCAGCTTGACCACGCTGAAGATGGCCACGATCAGCACCAGGACGACATAGATGTAAAGCTTCTTGATATTCGCTCTCACGGCGTTCGAACTTTCCAACTGCGTTCGGAGTGATTCTTCCTTTGCGCTGTTCACCTCACCATGCTCCCTTCTACGGTACCCCGTGGAGTTTTCAGCCCTTCCTCTTGTCCAGGGCAAACCGCTGCGCCACGATCGCGATGAAAGTAACGACGCCCTTGATGGTAAACTGCCAGTCCGGCGACAACAGGAGCCCCGTGGCGGACGAGGTGACAACGGAGAGGATGACCGCGCCAACGAACATTCCCAGCACCGAGCCAAAGCCGCCGGTGATGCTCACGCCGCCGAGAAGGGAGATCACCAGCGCATCGAACTCGTATCCCATCGCGCGGCTCGAACCCCCCGCCTTGAACTCGGAGGAAAGAAGTATCCCGGTAATTCCCGCCAGGAGGGAGCTGATGATGAACAGGGAGGTGAGGTGTCTTCTCACGTTGATGCCGGAAAGCCGCGCCGCCACGGAGTTCGCGCCGATGAGGTAGGTCCTCCGGCCGGCAACCGTCTTTTTTTCGAAGACGAAGGCAACGATGACCAGGAATATCATCACCAGCACCGCGAGCTTGATGGACGTGCCCTTGATCGTGAGGTTGCCCAGGACGCCGAACACGTCGGGCAGGCTGGTGTTCCTTTGGGCCCCGTTGGTCGCGATCTGCGCGATGCCCCGCGCGATCATCGCCGTGCCCAGCGTGATGATGATGGAAGGCACCTTCAGCCGCGCGATGAAAAAGGCGTTGATCGCGCCGATGCCCATGGCGCAGATCAGGGCCAGCGCGACGGCAACGCCATAGGGCAGCCCCAGGCCGACGGAAAGCACGTTCTGGGAGGCGGTGGCGTCCTGGCAGAAGTAGACAGAGAGGACCCCCGTCATGGCGATGACGCCGCCCACCGACATGTCGAAGTTGCCGGTGATCAGAAGGAAGGTGACGCCAATCCCCAGGATGATGATGTACCAGTTGTTCGTGAGGAGATTGATCATGTTCTGGGGCAGGTAGAATCTCGGCACCACCGCGCAGGCAACTCCGAACAGGGCAATGAGCACCCCGATCATGAACAGGGTGATGAACGACTCGTTGCTCAGCCTCCCGCCGATCGTCTTGTTTCGCACCAGCTTGGTTTCCACGCTTATTCTCCGCCGTTACCGGCGGTGACATTTCCTCCCGTCACGATGTGGAGGATCTTTTCGCTGTCGATATCGCAGCCGTTCCTCAAGGTGGCCTTCAGGCTCCCATCATAAAGCAGGTAGATGGTGTCGCATATGTTGACCACCTCGGGAAGCTCCGAGGAGAAGATCATGATGGATTTCCCCTCTTTGGAAAGCTGGCGGATGATGCCGTAGATCTCGCTCTTGGCCCCCACATCGATGCCGCGCGTGGGCTCGTCAAGCATGAGCAGGTCGGCGTCCGCAAAGAGGCACTTGGAAAGGACCACTTTCTGCTGGTTGCCTCCGGAAAGCTGCGCGGCCTCCTTTTCGGTGCTGCTCGTGGAGATCCTGAGCTTGTCGATGTAATCGAGGGTGACCTTTCTCTCCTGCGCGGCGTTGATGAATCCACGGCGGGATATTTTCTTCATGTTCATGACGGGAACATTGCCCCGTATGGTGAGGATGGTGAAAAGCCCCTGCGATCGTCGTTCCTCCGGCACCAGCGCGATCCCCGCAGCGATGACCTTGTCCGGAAAGAGCGGGAGCTTCCTGCCCTTGAAGAGGATCTCCCCCTCGTAGGGGTCCACCCCGTAGATGGCGCGCGCCAGCTCGGTCTTTCCCGCGCCCACCAGGCCATAGAATCCGACGATCTCCCCCTGGTGGACCTCAAAAGAAATGTCGTTGAGTTTGTGATTGGAAAGGTGCCCAACCTGAAGGATGGCGTCCCTGCATTCTCCCTCTTTGGGCGTGTACTGCTCGAAAACGGTCTTTCCGATCATCATCCTGACCAGCTCCGACCGGTCGCTGATCTCCGACACGGGTTTGGTGTCGATATGCTTTCCATCGCGCATGACCGTCACGTAGTCGCCCAGCTCGAAGATCTCGTCGAGCCTGTGGGAGATGTAGATGACGGTTACGTTCTTCTCGCGCAGGCTCTTGATGATGGCGAACAGTCTCTTGATTTCGCTTTCGGAGATTGCTGCGGTTGGTTCGTCCATGATGATGATATCAGACTCCGTGGCGACCGCCTTTGCGATCTCCACGATCTGCTTTTTTGCAACGCTCAAGGTGGAGACAAGCTGGCGCGGGGTGATGGATGGCTCCAGGCTGTTCATCACGTTCACCATTGTGTTGATCTTGTCCGTTTTCCTTAGGAATCCGAGCGTCGTATCCTCCATCCCCAGGGTGAGGTTTTCCTCCACGGTGAGCTGATCCACCACGTTCAATTCCTGGAACAGGGTGCTGATGCCGTGCTGTTTCGCGTCGCGCGGGCTGTGCGGGGTGTACGCCTCCCCGTTGAGGAGAATGCTGCCGCTCGTCCGCGCCGACGCGCCGGTGAGGATCTTGATCAGGGTGGATTTTCCCGCCCCGTTCTCCCCCACCAGGCAGTGCACCGTGTTCCTCTTGATGTCGAAACTGACGTTGTTCACGGCGCGCACACTGGGGAAATCCTTCACAAGGTCCCGGATCTCCAACACGTTGTCTGTCAGTTTCATACATCCGCTCCGTCATCGCGGCCACCGCATTGCGCGCGCTGCTCCGCGCAACGCGGCGGCATTCTTGATCATGTCGGGAGGAGGCTTTCCGCCTCCTCCCGCCAACGAGTCTATCAAATTACTGAACGTTGGTCCCAAACTGGGTGTTCAGCCATTTCACCGCATCGGCGCGCGGCATCGTCCAATAGGAGATGTTGTATGCCTTGTAGAAGAATTCCTGCGCGGGCTGTGAAATCTGCTTCACCTTGCCGTTCTTGATGTCCATGATCAGGTCGATTCTTCCGCGTCCCGTTTCGATGGGGGGAAGTCCCAGGGAGAGCTTCAGCGAGCAATTGGCATCATACACTTCCTTGATCTCGACCGGGTCGAAGTCGCAGCTGCAGACGATTTCCGTGAGCGGCTTGCCGTTGTTGAACTTGCCCCTGCCTGCCTGGGTCAGCGCTGCCATCGTGCCGACGGTCAGGTTACCTGCCTCGGAGTAGATCAGGTTGACTTCGGGGTGCGTGGTCATGAGATCGGTGATGATCTGCTTGGCAGCGTCGGGTCCCTTGCTCGCATCCTGGCAGCCAAGGTTGGTCGCCGAGGGATCCACGGACAGGACACCCTTCACAAAGGGGTCGGTGCGTCCCGATTTCACTTCCGTGTTGTCGGGCCATCCCAGCTGTACCATCACGATGGGCTTGTTCGGGAATGCGGCCTTCCACTGCTTGGCCATTTCCACGCCCATGGCGGAGGAAACGCTTGCTTCGTCGCTGCGGGCGGTGGGGAGACCGGTGTCGCCCAGCGGGCTAAAGAACGATGTCAGGATAATGCCCTTCTTGAGCGCGGCTTCGATGCCGGGCTTCGCGGCATCCGCGTCCCAGATGTGCAGGGTGGCGGCATCCATGCCCTGGGCCACGATCTGGTCGACGTTCGCCGTCATGGTGGCCGAGTCGGACTTGCCGTCGAACACGTACACGTCGGCGCCGTACTTTTCCTTGGCGTATTTCTTCGCTTCCGCGAATTGCCCCTGGTGGAACACGTTGCTCAGATCGGATACGAAGAACGCGATCTTCATGGGCTTCGCGGCCTTCTCCGCCCCGCCAGTGGCGAATACCATGGGGGCCAGGAGCGCGAGCACGACAAACAACAGAACTGTCTTCTTCATCTCTTCCTTCCTCCTCAGAGTGTATTAAAAGAACCCTTTCCGCAACATTCTTCCTGCCACCTTTTACCTCTGTGCATCTTCAGCTTTCCTCTCTCCTCTGTTCCCTCCTTTTCGTTGTGGCGTGTTGTGCCGGTATTTTGTGGCGCCAAGTTCTTCCGCGAGATCGATTTCACTTTTCCTCCCCCATGCTCCCTCTCTGCAGAGGAACGTGCTTTCATTTCACCGAACCCCTTCTCCAATGATTTTCATGTGCCTGTCCGCGGGGAAAGCAAACACCGTGCAGTCGTTCATGTAGGTTCTCTCGGGCAGCGCGATCAGGCAGTTCACGACCTGCGTGGAAAGCGCATACGGGGCGTGGTGCCAGACCCCGGGGCGAAGACAGCAGATCGTGCCCCGCGGAACAAGAAACACCTCCGCCTGCTCGTACGGGAACTCCTTCTCGGGGACCGCGGGGGCGACGTGCATCAGGATGTCCCCGTCTTGAGGCAGGATGATTTCGCAGCAGGTGTCGTGATATTCCGACATGTCCATGACGAACGGCCGCTTCACGACCCGGCAGACCCCGAATGAAGCGATCGGCACGCTCCCCAGCTGGGACTGCACCATGTCGCGAAAGAACTCGATCGGTTCCGCCCCCAGGTGAGGGCCCGCGGGATTGATCATGTTCGCGTATGCTCCGTACTTGGCGAACCCCTCGACGCTGAGCTTTTTCCAGGATATTTCCCTCATATCAGAACCCGCTGACATCCTGAGCCAGGCCGTACACGAGCATCTCGGAGACGCAGCCGCCCTTGGTGAGCGCGCAGGTCTGGTAGACCATGTCGGCGAAGTGCTCGGGCCGCACGGCCAGCGATTCATCCCACTCGAACTTGTTCACGCCCTGCGCCGCGGCCTGGAACCCGGTATTGGAGCCGCCGGGCACCAGAAGGGTCACCGCAATGCCGTGGGGACGCAGCTCAGTGTAGAGGCATTTGGTAAAGGCGTTGACGCCGGCCTTGGCTGCTGAATAGACCGACCAGCCCGGCCACGAGCGGCGGTCGCACGCGCTGGATACATTGATGATCTTGCCGAAGCCCTGCTTCTTGAACTGGGACGTGAATGTCCTGCAGCTCATGATGGTGCTCGTGAGGTTCAGGTCGATGATGCGGCGATTCATGGCGTCGTCCATCTCCTCGATGGGAGCCACTTTGAGCGCGCCGCCAGCGTAGTTGATAAGGAAGTCGACCTTGCCGAAATTATCCAGGCACTCCGTGAGCGCCCGCTGGGATGTCTCTGGTTTGGTGACGTCGCCCTGAAAGGCGACAACCTTCGAGCCCGCGGACTGGCAGACGGCTGCCGTGGCCTTGAGGGCTTTCTCATTGACGTCGATCAGGACGAGACTGACTTTGTCCACCCTGGCGAAAAGCTCCGCAGTGGCCTTCGCAAAACCCGATCCGACTCCCGTGATGACTGCCACTTTTCCCCTTAAAGACTCGCTCATGCACTGCCTCCTCTATCCTTCCTAAGGTGTTCGTGATCGTTCTGTGGCATCATTATGACAGATAAAATGATATTTGTCAAATAATATTTTACAGGTGGTGGGATTGACTTTCCAAGGCTGATCGGCGGATTATTTGCCCTAAAACTGACGGCGAGTTCAGGGGAGGAACGGCATGGCAGAGCTTTCGGGAGAGGAAAGGGTCCTTCGCGTTCTGGCGCGCCAGGAGCCAGATAGAGTGCCGCACTTTGAATGGAGCATCGATCGAAAGGTGCGTTCCGCGCTCGTGCCAGGGTGCCGGACACTCAACGAGTTCGCCGCGAAAATGGGCCTCGATGCCGTGCTTGCGGACCCCGACTTTTTGAAACAGGCAGAGGGGCCGGGGCGCTGGCGCACCGAGTGGGGATACACCATCCAGGAATCGGAAGAGGAGCACGGGGTGGAGGTCGAATCCCCCATCAGCACGATGGAGGATTTCCAGGGCTACAGGCCTCCTGATCCGCGCGCGCCGGGAAGGTATGCAACCATAGAGAAAACAGTGGCGGAATTCAGCGGTAAAAAGGCGGTCATCGTGCACCTGAACGACGTGTTCTCCCTCCCCCGCTACCTGCTGGGCTACGAAAGGCTTCTCATGGCGATTGCCGCCGAGCCCGATCTGGTTTCCGCCCTGGTTACCCTGTCCGTGGACATCAATCTTGCCATGGCGAAAGAGGTGGCCGCGCGAGGGGTGAGGATCGTCTATACGGGAGACGACTACGCCGGCGACACGGGGCCGCTCATGTCTCCCGCCCACTTCCGTGCGCTGTTCTTCCCGGGCCTGTGCCGGGTCATGCGCGGCTACAAGGAGCTGGGCTTGCGGGTGATCAAGCACACCGACGGCCGGATCTGGCCGCTCATCGACATGATCGTGGATTCGGGCATCGATTGCCTGGATCCTATCGATCCGATAGCGGGCATGGATCTTGCCGAGGTCAAGGCCACATACGGCAGCAGGATCGCACTGAAGGGCAATGTGGACTGCTCGCATCTCATGACGTTGGGCGGTCCGACGGAGGTTGCAGAAGCAACAAAGACCGCGCTGCGTATTGGCGCTCCCGGCGGCGGATTTATTCTCTCTTCAAGCAACTCCATTCATTCTTCGGTGAAGCCGGAGAACTATCTGGCAATGCTCACGACGCTTAAGGAACATGGCCGCTACCCTTTACGGGTCTGAGAGGAAAGGTCAGACCGTGATCTTGCGGGGCTGGCTTGGCAATGGCCGGGACAGCTTGTCCGTGAAAAAATCCCCCGAGTAGCCGATGTCCTTGGAAACCCGGTAGGCGCATTCCAGGACGAGCTGCTCGAAGATGCTCTGCCGGTTTTTGCGAAAGGTGCTCACAAGCCCCGATACGCCCAGCCCGGCCACGACCTTGCCCTCCACATCGAACACGGGCGCGCCGACGCAGCGGATGCCTTCGTTGTATTCCTCATTGTCATAGCCCAGCCCTGTCTTCCTGATCTCTTCAAACTGCTTCATGAGCTCGGAGCGAAGGATGATGGTGTTGGGCGTGAGCTCGGGAAGGCGCGGCGGGAGAATCTGCATGACGGCTTCCTTTGGCTGAAACGCGAGCATGACCTTGCCGTAAGCATTGGGATGGTAGTATACCAGGCCTCCGGGCACGACGCGGAGGAAGTACTGCACTTCAGGGCTTACCGTGTCCAGCACGAGCACCTTGTCGCCGTGCGGGACCTGCAGCTGGCAGGTTTCCTCGGTTTCACGGCACAGCCATTCAAGGTGCGGCCGGGCGCGCTGGCGAAGCTCGAACCTGGTGTACAAGCTCATGCCAAGGGAGAACACCTTCGTGCTGAGCTGGTACCCGTCCGAGAAGGGGTCCTGCACGGTGTATTCGCGGTCCGTGAGCCGCTTGAGGATGCGGAACACCGAGTTGATCGGGATGTTCAGCGATCGAGAGAGCTCGGTCGCGCCATAGGGCCGGGGGTGGGAGGCCATGAACTCGAGGATGTCCAGGGTGCGGTCCACCGCGGGCGCTGAATAGGTGCGCACGGGCGTTTTGATGCGGTTGCTGTCCTTCATGCTCTGTATTCCTGTCGAACAATCATAAAATTACATTTTACCGGTAACAATGTCAAGTCCGGCTCAGGATTTCAGACCGATGGGGAGTCCTCGCTCAGGTCGGACCAGCTCTCGCAGAGAATGAACTTCAGGCTGAGCGTGCCGTCCTCCTTGTAGCTCGCGCGAAGCCCGCCGCTGCCGTGCACCCCCGGTTTGCCCTCCAGCTCGCGCAGCAGGCGTGCAGCCTCGTCCACCAGCTCCCGCCGGCTCGGGGTTCGATCGATGTTGGCCCAGGTCCATGCGAGCAGCTCCATGACCCTGTGAACCCGGTCAAAATCAAAGGACGCGAGCACCTCTTCCACCTGCCGCTCGAAGCTCTTCTGGTCGATCGCCATTGCGCCATTTCCTCCATGGGTGGCATTCACGCCCGTACAGGGTAATGGGGTTCCGTGCGGAGAGTCAACATGCGGAAGGTGATCACGATTGCGAAGGGGAGCGCGCTGAAATCCACCGCCCGGTCTTCAGCTGATCTCGATCCGATAGCCGGTCGTGAAGGTGGCGCGGGGCTCGAGGCTCAGGATTCCTTCCTTGTCCGCGAGGTTCCCCGTTGCGTCGCTCATATCGGGAATACCGTGCCAGGGCTCGATACAGAGGAAAGGCGCGCCGCCGGGCTTTGACCAGACTCCAAGGTAGGGCACGCCGTCGGTAGCCACTGTGACGGCGCGGGGGCTCATGCTGTTGGCGATCGTGAACTCGCGCGAGGCGGGGCTCTTGAAGATCATGATCCCCTGGTCGAACATCGTGCGGGAGATGTTGAGAACCCTGCTGTTCTCCAGCACTTCCTCTGTCTTGCCCGCAACCACCATTCCATCCTTGAAGAACCATCGTTCGAGGCGCTCCTCCCGCTCGAACAGCACGTAGTAGTTTTCCAGCGCCCCCCCGGCAAAGGGCACCACGAACGCGGGATGAGAGCCTATGGAGAAGAGCATGCGCCCCGGGCCGGTATTGGTGACGTCGTAGCGGACCGCGATCCCCGCGCGCTCAAGCGCGAAGGAAACCTGGAGCGTGAAGTCAAAGGGATAGCCTTCCCTCGTCTTCGGGCTCGAGCAGAGCACAAGCTCGGCGAAGTCTTCGCCGGTCCGGGACGCTGTGAACTCGCTGACGCGCGCGAACCCATGGGACGGAAGCTTGTACCGCACGCCTTCGTAGGTGTATTCCCCCCCCTTCAACCCGCCGATCACGGGAAAGAGCACGGGGGCTGAGCCGTTCCACCACGCCGGGTCTCCCTGCCAGATGTATTCCTGCCCAGTGGCGAGATGGGTGAGGCTCTTCAGCTCAGCGCCGGTTTCCGCGATCTTCGCTCCCCATCCGCCTCCCCGCAGAGTGATCATTCCCGGGCTCCCGGCCGGTGGCTTCCCGCACCCTTGGCGATTGCGCGGCGCATATCGGCCAAGCAGGCGCCATAGTCGCTGCTGCCGAACAGGGCGGATCCCACGACGAACGCATCCACTCCGGCAGCGGCGAAATCCGCGATGGTGCGCGGATTGATGCCGCCATCGGACTCGATAATGGTGGCCAGACCCCGGCGGGCGACTTCTTCGCGCAGCCGGCGTATCTTGTCCAGTACGGAGGGGATAAAATCCTGGCCGCCGAACCCGGGGTTCACCGCCAGGAGAAGCACATAGTCGCAGTAATCCAGCGACCACTCCACCAGAGAGAGCGGGGCAGCGGGCCCCAGCGCGATGCCGGGATGCGCGCCGCAGCTCCGGACCAGCTGAAGGGAGCGGATGAGATGCACCGCGGATTCCGCGTGCACGCTGATGTGGGTGGCGCCCGCGGCCGCGAACTTCTCTATGAACTGATCGGGATTGTCGATCATGAGGTGCGCGTCCGCGGGCAGGCCGGTGACCCGGCGCACGGCCTCCACCGTCATGGGACCCATGGTGAGATTGGGCACGAAATGCCCGTCCATCACGTCCACGTGGATCCAATCCGCGCCCGCGCGCTCCACCGCTGAAATCTCGTCGCCAAGGCGCGTGAAATCCGCTGAAAGAATCGAGGGGACGATCAATGCCATGGGCGCTCCACGGGGCCGCTAGTAGCTGCCGCTGCCCTCGGCGCCGGTGACGATGGCCACGCTGGCCACGCAGCCCAGCCTGCTGGCCCCCGCTCCGATAAACGAGAGCGCGCTCTTGTAGGTGCGCACGCCGCCGCTCGCCTTCACCCCCATTTCCCGGCCAACCACGCGGCGCATCAGGGAGAGGTCCTCCACGCTCGCCCCGCCTCCGGAGAAACCGGTGCAGGTCTTCACAAAGTCGGCGCCCGCCTTCTTGGAAAGCTCGCACGCCATCACCTTCTCGTCCTGGGTGAGGAGCGCGGTCTCGATGATCACCTTCAGCACCGTGGCGCCGCGCGTGGCCCTGCGCACGGCGTGGATGTCCTCCTCCACGCCGTGGTAGTCGCCGGATTTCAACAGGCCGATGTTGATCACCATGTCGATCTCCGAGGCGCCGTCCTCGATGGCTTCCCGGGTCTCGAAGGCCTTGGACCTGCTGGTCATGGCTCCGAGCGGGAATCCGACCACGGAGCACACCTTGACGCCGGTGCCCTGAAGCTTGCGAGCCACATAGGCCACCCGGCAGGAGTTCACGCACACCCCGAAGAAGCGGTACTGCACCGCCTCCTGGACCAGCTTGTCAAAGGCTGCCGTGGGCGCCTCT
The DNA here is from genome assembly GCA_049519415.1 of Spirochaetia bacterium. Classification (GTDB taxonomy): domain Bacteria; phylum Spirochaetota; class Spirochaetia; order SZUA-6; family Fen-1364; genus Fen-1364. The sequence continues at coordinate 58,141 of JBEKQU010000017.1, read as the reverse complement.
GGCCGAAGCATGGTGTGGTCAATGTATTTCGCGATATCCGACGGCGACAAAGCGGGCACCGCAGAGGCGCTGGACGCGCCGGGGGCCACGGCCGCGCTGGCGCCCGGCTGGGCGGCCGCAGCGCCTGCTCCCGCGCCCATGCGCGCCACCACTTCGGCAACGATTTTCTCGATAAGCTGGTTCTGGTCCATCAGTCTGTAAAGCCTCCTCGCTCCATCGCCATGATCTTGTTCACCCGCACCAGGTGCCGGCCGCCGCCGAAGCGCGCGGCCAGCCACGTTTTCGCCATCTCGCACAGCTGCCCCGCGTCGTGCAGCGGACCGCCCAGCGTGAGCACATTGGCGTTGTTGTGCTCGCGGCTGTTGATCACCGTGCGGATGTCATAGCACATCGCGGCCCGAATTCCCTTGATCTTGTTCGCCGCGATGCACGAACCGATGCCCGCGCCGTCCAGCAGGATGCCTCTCTCGCAATCCCCGCTCACCACGCGGCGGCACACGGCCAGCGCGATGTCGGGGTAATCCACCTTCTCCGTGGCCAGGCAGCCGCAGTCCACCACCCGGTACCCCGCGGCCTCCAGGTAGCGCTTCAGCGCCTCCTTCTGGCTGTACGCGCCGTGGTCGGATCCGATGGCCACGCTGCGCACGTTGTCCGTCTGGTTCACCGCGGCCTCCCCCCGTCCCGGACATCCTCCGCCAAATCGATCCGGTCCACGATCCCGCAGATGGCGGTGCGGATGGTGAGCGCGGCGTCATCGCCGATCACCGTCCTCGCCGAGCCGCCTTCGTCCACCACGAGCACCAGATCTCCTATGCCCGCCTGCACCCCGTCCACCGCCAGGAGGCTCCTGCCCTTGGGCGCGCCCGCGGGGTCCACCGGCTGCACCACCATGATCTTCAGGCCCTTGTAATGGGCATGCTTCTCCGTGGCGACCACGTTCCCCACCACCTTTGCGAGCGTCATGCACGATCCTCTTCGCGGGCGGTCGGCCCGTACACGGCATCCACGATCCCGAGGATCGCGGCGTCCCCGGGGTTGAACCACCCGTTGGGGTTGGCCTGCGCCGCCTCCTTGCCCGCCTCGAAGCACACCAGGTCGCCCTCGCCCGCGCGCGCGACGTCGAATGCCACAAGGGCCGCTCCCGCGCTCCTTCCCTGCTCGTCCACGGGCTGTACCAGAAGGAGCTTGAGCCCCTCGAAGCATTCCATCTTCTGCGTGCAGACCACCCTTCCGATCACTCGCCCCAGCTTCATCGCCTCACCTCAGCGCGTTTCGCTCTTGCCGACTCGCCGTCCCTGGCTCTTCATATGATTCGAAAATAGTCCACGAGCGTGCAGCGCCGCTCCCGGGTAAAGGTGCGCGCGCGGGTGATCCCTTCGCCCGTAGGGCTTGCAATGGTGAAGGAGGTGAACCCCGCGCCGCCAAACCCGAGCCCCGCGTAGCAGGGCCCGTTCTTCACGAAAAGCGAGCAATTCATCACCTTCGCCATGCGGGAGAGCTTCTCGATGTCGTGGGAGTGGATCATGGCCGTGTGACGGAAACCGTGCTCCACCGCCACGGAAAAGTCTATTGCCTCGTCCACGCTGCGCATCCGCACCAGGGGCAGCACTGGCATGAGCTGCTCTGACCACACCAGGGGATGCTCCTGATCCACCTCCATGAGCAGGAGCCGGGTGGCTGCGGGCACATCAATGCCGGCAGCCTTGGCGATGTACGCCGCGCTCTTGCCAACGAGGTCCTTGTTCGGCGCGCTCTCCCTGCGCGGTCCCATGGGCGAAGGGATCGCGAGCCTCGACACGGCGTCGATCTGGCTGCCGGAGAGCTCGTAGGCGCCGCTGGCGCGCATCTCCTGCTTGAGCCGGTCCGCGATGCTCTGCACCGCGAGCACTTCCTTCTCGCAGATGCACACCACGTTGTTGTCGAAGCTCGACCCGGCAACTATGTCCCGGGCCGCCTTCACCAGGTCCGCCGTTGCATCCACCACGCACGGCGGGTTGCCGGGCCCGGCGCAGATGGCCTTCTTCCCGCTGGCCATGGCGGCCTTCACCACCCCGGGTCCGCCGGTCACCACGAGGATCGCCACCCCGGGGTGCTTCATCAATGCCCCCGCGCTCTCGATGGTCGGCTCCGCCACCGCGCAGAGCAGATTCGACGGCCCTCCGGCTCCCACGATGGCGTCGTTCAGGAGAACAACCAGCCGGTTGGAGATCTTCTTCGCGTTGGGATGGACGTTGAACACCACGGAGTTCCCCGCGGCGATCATGCCGATCGCATTGCTTGTGATCGTGGCGATGGGATTGGTCACCGGCGTGATGGCGCCGATCACCCCGTAGGGCGCGCGCTCGGTGATCGTAAGCCCGTGCTCGTCGGAGAAGGCGGAGGGCTCCACGTCCTCCACGCCGGGGGTCTTGTTCGCGGCCAGCAGGTTCTTGGCCTGCTTGTCAGCGACGTTGCCCAGCCCGGTCTCTGCCACCGCGTCTGCGGAAAGCGACTGGTTTGCATCCAGAACAGACCGGCGCATGGCCTCGATCATCCGCCGCCGGGTGTCCAGCGGAAGAGCCACAAGCTCGCGCTGCGCCGCGCCTGCCGCGGTCACCGCGGCATCGATGTCCGCGAACACTCCCCTGCCCTGCGCGGCGCCCACCAGGCCGCCGCTGCCCGATGCGCCGAGCAGCGCGGCGATATCGGAGCTGGTGAGCACCTGCTCAACGATGCGTCGTATCTGGTCAGCGGGATCAGCCATTCCCTGTTTCCTTGTAGACGGTCGCGCCGGCCTGGTCAATGTGGTCCACGATCGCCACCACCAGCGTGTCCATGGGCCGGTCCTCGGTGCGGAATGACCAGCGGCAGGAGCTGCCCTGCGCAAGCAGAACAAGCTGCCCGCGGTTGGCGTTCACCATGTCGAGGGCTACCAGGTATTCCCCCTTGCCCGCTCCCCGCTGGTCACACTCCTCCACAAGGAGCCACTTCGCCCCTTCTATTTTATCTGAGCGAAGCGTGGCAACCACGGTGCCGCGCACGCGCGCCAGGTTCATGCGCGTCCGCCCCCCTCCGTCCCGGCGGATTTCTCGTACATCAGCGCGCCGTCCTTCTCAATGACATCCACGATGGCGATGATCGTCGCGTCCGAGGGCTTGCCCTTGGTCGTGTCGGTCATGCGCGCGGAGGAGCCGGTCACATAGAACACGATCTCCCCCGCATTGGCGCCCACGCTGTCGATCGCCACCACGTAGTCGGCCTTGCCCTTCAGGGTGGCCGCGTCGATCTTCTCCAGCAGGAGCAGCCGCAAGCCCTCCATGGAGGGGCTCTTGTGCGTGCTCACCACCGTGCCCTTCACCCGCGCAAGCACCATGAGGAAGGCCCCCTATTTCTTGGAAGACGCGGTCTTCCGGTCTTCCGGCCGCCGCCCCAGCGGCAGCGCGGCATCCACGCTCTCGTGCGGCCGGGGGATGACATGGGTGCTCACGATCTCTCCCACCTTCTCCGCTGCCCGGCTGCCCGCGTCCACCGCGGCCCTGCAGGCCGCGACGTCCCCGCGAACGATCGCGGTCACGTAGCCGCCGCCGATCTTCTCAAAGCCCACCAGATCCACCTTGGCCGCCTTCACCATGGCGTCCGCCGCTTCGACCATGGCCGCAAAGCCACGGGTCTCGATCATGCCCAGAGCGTCAAACTGGTTCTCCGCCATCAGTTCCTCCTGCTATATCCTTGCGGCATTCGCCGCGATCTCGCGTCCGCTCAAGCCCCCGAGCCGCGCTTCAACGACCTTGCGCGCCTCTATCACCTCGGCCTCCTCGCCCGCTATGTACACCCGGCCGAAGGCTCCGAAGCCCAGCACCTCGATGATGTTCACCTTGGCAGTCTTCTCCGCCTCATTGGCCGCGTAGAACGCGTAGCCCGCGGGCTCCACCTCCAGCACGTACAGCGTGTCGCCGCGCAGGACCATGTTGCCGTGCCGCACCTTATTGATGAGCTGCGCGTGATGGTCGTTGATGTTCTTGATGAGCTGGCTGGTCATGACCCGGGGTTTCAGCCGGTCGTTCTCGGCCTTCTTCAGCTCGCGCAGCACCGCCTCGCCCGCCATGCGCGCGTCGCCCTGGCTGTCGGAATGCACCTCCAGCAGGCCGTAGGCGCGCTCGACGATCTGCAGTCCGGGGGTCACGTTGGTCGCCTTCAGCGCGATGTCGGTGAGCCGGTTGATCTCGATGCCGGGGGCGATCTCGATCACGCAGCAGGCCTGCATCCCGATGGGGTAGTAGCCTTTGCTCACCGTGGCAATGAACGAAGCATTCTGCAGCTGCAGCGAATCCAGGAACACGTAGGTCCGCAGGTCTACCGCCATTGCCTACTCCTTCCGCCCAGCGGGCTGCCGCCCCAGGGGAAGCGCCGCGTCCACCGACGCGTGCGGCCGCGGGATGACATGGGTGCTCACGATCTCCCCTACCTTCTCCGCTGCCCGGCTCCCCGCGTCCACCGCGGCGCGGCACGCCGCCACGTCCCCGCGCACGATCGCGGTCACGTAGCCGCCGCCGATCTTCTCAAAGCCCACCAGGTCCACTTTGGCAGCCTTCACCATCGCGTCCGCTGCCTCCACCATGGCCGCGAAGCCACGGGTTTCGATCATCCCAAGTGCGTCAAACTGGTTCTCCGCCATGCCTTCCTCCTTGCCTGAGCATACCGTCAAATGGAAATCAATGCATCTCGCGTCCACCGGTGACGTTGAACGCCTGGCCGGTGCAGTAATCGCCGTCGACCGTCAGGAATCGCACAAACGACACCACGTCGTCGATCCGGCACAACCTCCCGAGGGGCACCTTTGCGGTGAACTGCTTCACCACCGCGTCCTCCTCCATCTTGAGGTTCTCCACGTAGCCCTTGCTTACCGAGCCCCACACGCCGGTCTTCTCCACGATGCCGGGGCACAGGCAGTTCACCTTGATGTTGTCCCTGGCCAGCTCGTAGGCCATGGCGTGCGTGATGGAGATGATGGCGCCCTTTGCGCCGGAGTACGCCGCCATGATGGCAGAGCCTGTCTTGCCCGACTTGGACGAGAAATTGATGATCCGCCCATCCTTGAGCTTTCGCATGGTTTTCAACGCGGCCTGGGCGCACCATACGGATCCATTTATATTGATCCGGTTCATTCTGTCCAGCCTCTCGGGGGTGATCTCCTCAAAGGGCTGCTGGTCCACCGCGCCCGCGATGTTGGCAAGGGCGAATACGTCGCCGAGCTGTTTCGCAATGTCGTCAAAGCAGGCCATGACCGCCTTCTGGTCGGTGATGTCCAGAACGTAGCCGCGAACCGCGTACCCCGCCTTTGCCAGGCGATCGGCCTGGATCTTCACCTCGGGATCGATGTCGATCATCGCCACCTTGGCCCCGAGGCCCACGTACATCTCCACCACGCCCAGCCCAATGCTCTTCGCCGAGCCGGTCACCACGCACGTCTTTCCCTTCATATCCACGCTCATTCCCTTCCTCCTATATCAGCATTCCGCCCGTGACGTCCAGACAGGTGCCCATGATGTTGAAAGACTTCTCCGAGGCAAGAAATGCCACGGTATAGCCGATCTCCACGGGGAGCGCGAACCTGCCCGAGGGGATCCGCTCCTCATAGGCTTTCTTCAGCTCAGGGTCCGACCACTTGTCCTCGTTGATCGGCGTCCGGACCATGCCCGGGGCGATCGCGTTGGCCCTGATGCCGTAGGGCAGCAGCTCGCGGGCCAGGGTCTTGGTCATCATAATGATCGCCGCTTTCGCCGAGGCGTAATGCGCGTGTCCGGCAGTGTTGTAGGTGATGCCGGACTTCGAGGAGAGGTTGATGATGCTGCCCTTGATCCCGGCATCCACCATGTGGCGGGCAACGCGCTTGCACAGCATGAACGGCCCATTAAGGTTGATGGCGATGACCTTTTCCCAGTTGCGGTCGGGCATGTCGAGGATGTTTTCGGTAGGCCAGATCCCCGCGTTGTTCACCAGGATGTCCACATGACCGTATGCCGCCACCAGACCCTTCATCATGGCGTCCAGGTCCTCGGGCTTGGACACGTCTGCGTAGAACGGCCTGCAGTCAGTGCCATACTTCTTCGATAGCGCGACAGCGTAGGCTGTTACCTCCTCTTTGCCCACAATCCAATTGATGCCGACGTTCACACCTTCCTGCGCCAGAGCTTCACAGATCCCCGCGCCGATCCCTGTTCCTCCGCCCGTAACCAGGGCGACCTTGCCTTTCAAACCGAGGTCCATGGAAAAACCCTCCTGTCCATCCGTATCAGATCACTCTATATAGCGCTATATACAATATCAGAACATTCTTGTCAACAACTTTTTTAGAGCCAATGAGCTCTGGTTCCAGCCTTCCCTGGACATCCGGACGGATCATGAACAGTTTCCCTGCCTCCATGACAGATGCTCTCCTTGGAACGTAGATGCGCTATATAGCGTTGTGGTCGCAATGAAGTAGGAGATAGCTGGCATATCAAATGTTTTTTTTAAATTTCTATATAATAAGTAATTAAAACACTATCTAAGACTTTCAATACTGGATTGCCTCTTGACAGATTGCTTTATAATATATATAGCATTTGTTTGGAGAATACTTGAAACAGAGAACCGCACGCTTTACAACAGTAGAGAACAAGGCCATGTCGCAGGAACCAATGGGCGTCGATCACTATTTGTACGAAAGGATCTACCGGGAGCTCAAAGAAGAAATCCTCTCAGGCAAGTACAAAAAGGGCGATTGGTTCCCACCCGAGCGCGTACTGAAGGACAGGTTCACGACCACGCACCTCACGGTGCGCAATGCGCTTGCCAAGCTGGTGCTTGAAGGCTATATCGAGCGATACAGCGGTAAAGGCACGCTCGTCATCTATTCCAAAGATCGGCCGGCTGCTCCTCCAGCAGCGCGCAGGTTCCCCTTCGCCCACCTCATCCTGGCCAGTATAGACGAGGCGAACGCGCTGCTCCTCGAGGCGCTGGAAGCCCAGCTCCGCAAGATCCCGCTCCCGATCCAGCTCTCCTGTCACCATGACGACGTGATGCTTGAGCAGAGCATGTACCGCCAGGCCAGAGGGAACGGCGCGCTCGTGATTCTTCAGCCGGCTGGCTCGCATGAATCCGTCCTGCGTTCCGGCGAGCCGCTCTCCAGCACTGTTGTGGTACGTGCCGCCGGGGCGCAGGCAGCCTGCCCACAGATCGTAAGCGATGATCAGGAGGCGGGCCGCGTCGCAATGCGTTGCCTCCTCAGCCTCGGCTACCGTTTGATCGGCATGCTCGACAGGGATATTTCCGCAGATGCCGATTCCTTCCGACAAGGGTGCGAACAGGAGCTCGCCGCAAGCGGCGTGCCGGCGGACGCGCTCCTGGTGGAGCGCTGTCCCCGGGACATCGAGGCAGGATCAGCCGCTGCCGGCAGGATTCTAGCGCGCCGCGCCGAATGCCGGGCTTTCGCCTGTGCCACCGACGAGGCTGCAGCCGGCGCAGCCCGCGGCCTGCGCAAGGCGGGCCTCCTCCCTGGCAGGGACTGCGCGGTGATCGGCTGCGGCAACACCCGGCTGGCGCAGGCCACGGACCTCACCAGCGTGGATCCTCTGCATGAGCGCATGGCGGAGCTGGTGATGGCAGCGGTTGTGGAAGGAGTAAGCCGAGGCGCTTTCCCAGCAGAAATTTCTTATGTTACCCCAGAGCTTCGCCTGCGCGGGTCCTGCGCTCCCTTTCCCTTCCTGGGCTGAAAGTATGTCGTTTCGCATTTTTCTGCTCTCACCAATGCATCTTGACCAAGTATTTGGCAAATGCTGAACGCGGCCATGCGCCTCTATCTGGACACCTGCGCCAGGTGCGGGGTATGCGTAGAAGCCTGCCACGTCTGCGCGTCCATGCCGCAGACCCGCTACACCGCGGTCGGCAGCGCGGAGATTATCCGCCAGCTCTGTCTGCGCGTGTATCCGCTCGGCAAGAAGCCGTGCGCAAGCGGCAGCAGTTCCGTATTTCGTTCGGTAGGCGATCAGCACCTTCATTGCCCGGTCTCCCCCCGGCGCTGCGCGTCCTTTGCATCGGACAAGCTCTTGCGGACATGATAGAGCCTGTTGCGCATATACAGGATGATATCCAGCGCGACCATGACCGCGTTCAGGATGTAGAGAAAGATCACAAGGTCATAGCGAAAGACCAGCTTGTGCAGGATGCCTGCCATGTAGCCAACGAGAACGATCACCAGAAACGGGAGGCTTTTCCCCGCCACTTCCCTCGTCTTCAATGACTTGTAGATCGACACGGGCCACGCCGCCCCAAAGCACACCAGCATGGCGATCTCGAATATGCTCACCCTTCTCCCTCCGTGCGATGATGAGTGATACTCTACCCGTTCCTGGGCTTTCCTTCCAACCCCTCGAAGGCTATACTCCGCCGCGAAGGCTTGCCATGCGTCGATCCAGCAGCATCGTCATTGTCGCAGGGTTTGTGCTCATCATCGGCAGCCAGGTCTTGTACACCATTCTCCTGGCAACGCCGAACGGGATCAGAATCAGGTCTCCGGAGGGAAATGTCACCCTGGACAGGACATTCGTGGTCTCAGGCGATGCCTGGATGCGTTCCGGAATCAGCTCGATACACGTCCAGTTGACGGAACGGAGCGGCACGGGCTCCTCCTCTTTCCCCGCAGTTCGCGATATGGTCCGGCACAAGGGCCAGGCCCTGTTCGCGCTTTCCTCGTGGTCGGCGCGGATCGAGGTCCCCGCTGACGGGTTCTGGGATCTGCGCGCCTCGGTGACGGGGATTGACGGGAGTGAAAAAACCAGCGCAGCTCGGAGCGTAAGCGTACGCGAAGGCGCGCCTGTCAGGGAGTTCCGCTCCTGGACAGCCGAGCACCTTGTTCCTATCGGGATCATTGCGGCTATTGCCATCGGGCTGGGATTTTTCGCCCGCGCAGGGCGGCGAAGGAACTTCGGCGAGCTGGAAGTGTCGTCCCGCTACAGACCCCTGGTGCTGTGCCTCGCCATCGTGGTATGGATCAACGAGTTCGCGTACCAGGTCTATTGGTTTCTGGTGGGGGGATGGTCGGTGGTCAGCGCTCTCATGCTCCAGATGTGCGGGCTATCGATCCTGTTTCTCCCCGTCATGCTCTTTTCCGAGAAGCAGAAAACCCGGCAGTTCCTCTTCGACATCCTCTACTTCTGGGGAATCGGCGGGGCGTTCATGGCATTGATCGCGCCCGATATTGGCGCGAATGGCTTTCCCGCGTACAAGTACTTCTCGTTCTTCCTCTCACACGGCCTTATCATCACGAGCGCCGTTGTGATGGCCATCGCGGGCGGGGTGTCCCTCTCGCCACGCTCGCTGCTCAGGGTTTTCATTTTCACGAATCTTTTCCTCATCCCCGTGTACGGGATCGACCAGGCCATCGCTCTGATACCGCCATACGATCCGGGCAACTACTTCGCGCTGGGATACCCGCCGCCCACAGGCTCCATCGTTGACCTGTTTTCGGATCTGTTTGGCTCCTCTCCGCGCTACGTGATCGGCCTCGAGCTCATGGGTATAGCAGTTTTCGGCATTCTCTACCTTCCCTGGCCCATCGCGCGGCGCATCAAAGCCGCGCGCGCGCCTCAGATGAAAGCAACGGATCTCAGCGCGTGAAGGAGCGCGGTGGCTGAATGAGTCGACGCCAGACGAGCGGGATCGCCAACCGCATCCTCCATTCCCGGCTCGAAGGGCACTTCACCTGCGAACGTCACCCCGGCGCGTCGCGCCAGGCTCCGCACAGGTTCGGCATCATCGCGCACCATGTTGGCGATAATGCCGGGAACAGGCACGTGCATCTCTTGAAGAACCCCGAGTAATCTCTCCACCACTGAAATGGAAGCGGCCCCGGGCGTGGAAACCACGAGCGCCTCCATGCGCGGCAGGAGCCGGGCGCAATCAAGCAGCTCCTCGCCGATCCCCGGCGGCATGTCGATCAGGAGGTAATCCAGGGAGCCCCATTGGGTCACCGCCAGCAGCTCCAGAAGCGCATCCGAAACAGCCGGTCCCCGAAGCGGCATTGCCTTGTTACCCGCGAACACGGCGGCGCCCATCAGCCAGAGGTTTTCCCTCACGGGAAGGGGCAGTATTCCGTGGTCTTCCCGCGGCAACCGGGGCTGGACTCCAAGAAAGATGTGCGCCGAGGCGCCCTGCAGATCGAGATCCAGTATTCCAATCCGCTTTCCCTGACGGGCAAGCGCGGCGCCTGCAAGGGTCGTACACAGGGTCTTGCCGACGCCGCCCTTTGCCGAGCAGAAACCTGCCACCCGTGCTACATGGGCAAAACGCTTGCCCACCACGGCCCCCCGCGGATCGATCATACGCAGCCTTGGTCCAGGGAGATGCTTGCGATGCTCACCCCTCTTCCTTTGCACACACGGTAATCCGGACTTCCGCACATCGGGCAACGAATGAACGCATGGGCGGCCTCAGGGAGGAAATGGATTGCTTCCTGGACCTCGCTGCTGAGCTCGCGCGTTTCCGCCAGGGACCATTCCTGCTCGCACGAGATGCAGCGGAAGGCCGCCTGCTCGGTTTCAAGCCTGTACGCTGCGCCGCGAAACGGCCGTTCTTCCAACAGCGTCGAAAGGGCGAATTGAAAGATTTCCCGATCGATCGCCTGCAGCTCCCCGATGAGCACGGTAACGGAGCGCAGGCAGGATGGATTTCTTTCCCCCAAAGCCGCTGATGTCGCGTCAATCACCGCTTCAGCTAAAGCCCATTCATGCATGGGAGAGAGAATACAGTCCAGCCCGCCGCAACGGCAAGAGAAGTGCCCTGCCTCGACTTTCCAAAACTTGACGCTCCAGCGCAATGGGCATAGTATGCCGAGCATGAAACGGCTGACCGCCCTCATCGCGTTCCTCGTGCTCGTGATATCTCTTTCCTTCGGCCAGGCGCCAGGAGTGGGCGGCGGCGAAGCGGCGGGCGCCACCGGCCAGCCACAAGGATTCGGCGCCAGCGAAGCTGCGGGCACCACGTTCCAGGCGGGCGATCAGTCCCTTATCACGCAGAGGATCATGAGCTCGACTCAGTACAAGGTCACGCCAGGGGATGTGTACGTGCTGTACATCACCATTGACACGATGGTGAGCTATTCACTGGTCCTTCAGGAGAACTATGACATCGACGTTCCCTACATGGGAACAATAAACGTGAAAGGCATGCTTTTCAGCGACTTGCGGAAGACTATCATGAACGGCCTGAAGAAAGCGCTCCCGCTTGCGCAATTCGTGAGCCTGACTATCCAGTCCCCAGCCCGTTTCGACGTAGCCGTGTTCGGCGGAGTGCAGACGCCCGGCATTGTCACGGTCATGCCCCTGTCCCGCGTGTCGGATGCGATTACCTTGGCCGGCAAGTCCAAGCCGGGCGCCAGCTATCGTCAGATCTCGCTTGTGCGCGGAGACCAGAAAATCACGGTGGACCTGTTCCGATATTCCAAAGACGCCGCAAGCGAAGAAAACCCGTTTCTGGAGCCGGGTGACAAGATTTTCGTGCCTCAGGCGCAGATGGTCGTCGACTTGTCGGGTGAGGTGAATTACCCCGGCTCCTTTGAGCTCGTTCCCGGAGAGGATCTTCGCACGCTTATCGAATACGCTGGCGGCGTGACGCCTGGAGCGCACACCAACAGCATCGAAATCATGCATTTCACTCCCGGCGGGGCCCCTGAACAGAAAATCGTGGACCTGTCGGGCGCTGATGCCGGAATGCTCCTCTCCAATGGAGATCGCGTACGCGTTCCCTCCGGGGTGGAAAACAGGCGGATGGTCCTGGTGACGGGCGCCGTGTACGGCGCCCCCCTTTCCGCGGAAAAACCCATCCAGATACCCACGGCTCCCGTTTCCGTGAGCATCCCCTATTCACGCGAGCTCACGCTCCTTTCCGCCCTGGAAAGACTCGGAGGACCCACGCCGTATGCAAAGGCCAAGGAAAGCCTCATTATTCGGGGAAAGACTGGTGAACGTGTCAGCGTCGACATAGATGCCCTCTGGGCCTCACGGGACCCTGCAATGGACATCGCATTGGAACCGGGCGATACCGTGGACATCCCAATGGTCACGGATGTATTCGTGGCAGGGGAAGTCCGCGCTCCCGGCAAACTGCCCTACAATCCCGTTTACCTGGTGAGCGACTACATTGTAGCCTCTGGAGGCATAAACCCTGACACGGCCAATGCGAATACCCTCTATTTCGTTGACAAGAACGGGGTAAAGACCAAGACAACGCTCATGGCGCACGTAACGCCGGGATCGGTGATCCTCGTTGATCGCAATGCATTCACGAACATGACGGTCAACTTCAACCAGATCACCACAGTGACCGCGTTTGCCACCGCCATCGTCACCTTCATCACGGTGGTCATCGATTTCATCAGGATTTTTGTCCCCTAGCCGGGCAGATTCTCCTCTTGGCCGAGCCGCCCCGTGTCAGAAGCGGGATCACGGCAATCGCCCGATGAGCTCCTTCACCCACGGATCCGTGACGGCATAGATCCGCTTGTTGCCCTCGATCCGGGAAGCGACGATGCCCTCCCTTTTCAGCACGGCCAGGTGCTGCGATACGACGGGCTGGGGCTCCTGGATGCAGCGCCACAGGTCCGATACGCAGGGCTCGCTGCCCTCGATGACGCGCAGCAGTTTGAGGCGGATGGGATGACCGCACACCTTGAGCGTGCGCGCAATGCGCGTGATTCCAGCGTTGTTGATCCTCGCCGCGCGCTTGTTTTTTTCCATGGTCTTCGGTATTTTCCAGTGGATTCTATCGACAGGAGCTGTTTGTTGCAAGGATGCGCACAGTATCGCGGCCGGGGACCGCGCTAGGCCCATGATCTACCTCGACTGGGCCGCGTCATCCCCGCCAGAACCGGAAGCGCTGGATGAGGCCCGGGAGGTGGCGGTGCGATTCTATGCGAACCCCTCCTCACCGCACGCGGCGGGCAGGGAAGCCGGCGAGAAATTGGCGCAGGCACGCGCCCGTTTCGCGCGCTCCCTCGGCGTACAGCCATCAGAGGTCGTATTCACTTCGGGGGGCACGGAATCCAATGCCGCCCTTCTCCTCTCCCTGCTGGACCGGCACAGGCTTGGCGGCGTGGCGCAGCAGAGGGCTCGGGTGGTCACCACGGCGATCGAGCATGCCTCCGTCTATGAGCAGGCGCGCGGCCTTCAGGGACACGGGATCTCCTGCGCCATCGTGCAGCCGCGCCCGGATGGCAGGGTGGATCCTCAGGCGGTCTCCGACGCGCTGGATCAGGATACAGTCATGGTGTCGGTCATGCTCGTCAACAATGAGACCGGAGCGATCCAGGACGTCGGAGAAATCGCGCGCGCGGTTCGAAGCTTTTCCCGGGCCGGAGGCCGGAGGATCCTGCTGCACACCGATGCCGTTCAGGCCCTCGGCAAGATTGCATTCAGCGTGAGCGATCTGGGAGTCGACGCGGCATCCTTCAGCGGACACAAGATCGGCGCGCCGAGGGGCATCGGGGCACTCTACCTCCGCACCGGGATCGCGCCTGGTTTTCTTCCCATCGGCGGGGGACAGGAGGCGGGACGAAGGCCGGGCACGGAAAACCTTCCCGGCATCTGCGCCATGGCGGTGGCGGCCGAAAAAAAGCTCGCGCATCTCCAGGAAAACCTCTCTGCCGCTCGGGAGAACGCCCGGCGTCTCATTGATGGGCTCCGCGGCATCAACGGGGCATGGATTCTTCCCCTTGTCCGAGACACCGGCAACGAATCAGCCTGGTCCCCCTACATCATTTCTGCGGGCTTTCCTCCGCTTCCCGCCGAGGTGGTCGTCCGAACGGCCGAGGAAAGAGGGTACTGCATTTCCACCGGCGCCGCATGCTCATCGAAGAAAAAGGACAGGACCCGGGTGCCTGAAAGCATGGGGCTTTCGCCGGAGACGGCCCGGTCTGCGATCAGGATATCCCTGGGACCCGCCACCACGGCCTCGCAGATCGACGGTTTCCTTGCCATGCTGGCGGAAACCATTCCACCCCTGCTCGCCATCTCCAGGGGCCGAGGCGCATGACGGACACCCTGTTCCTGATCAAGTACGGCGAGATAGCGCTGAAAAAACGCAATCGGGGCGCGTTCATGAGGAACCTGAAGGATTCCATCCGCGCACGACTCCCCGAGCTGGATTTTTCAATCCAGGAAATATTCCACCGCGTCTTCATTCAGTGCCGCCGCGAGGAGAGGGAGGCGGTTGCCGGCGTGCTGGCGCGCACCTTCGGCATCGTTTCCTTCTGTGAAGCGGTGCGCGTCGACAATGACATGCCCGACATCGAAGCAGCCGCGTGCGGCCTTGCCGAGAGCTTCATCGCCCTGGGAATGGGATCGAGATTCAAGGCGGAGGTGCGCAGGGCGGAAAAGATGTTCCCGCTCACTTCCTACGAGATAGCATGCCGGATCGGCGATGTCCTTCTCTCCCGGTTCCCCAGCCTATCGGTGGACGTGCATTCTCCCGAATGGATCCTCAACGTGGAGATCCGCGAGCATGCCTACCTGTACGGCCCCTCCACCAGCGGGCCCTGTGGTCTGCCCAATGGCAGCTCGGGGAGAGGCCTGCTCCTCCTCTCGGGGGGCATCGATTCGCCGGTAGCGGGATGGATGATGGCCAAGAGAGGCATGTCAATCAACGCCTTGTATTTCCATTCCGCTCCCTTCACATCCGAAAAAGCCAGGGAGAAGGTGGAGACACTGACACGGACGCTCTCCGCGTGGACGCCCGGCATTGTGCTGCACGTGGTTCCCTTCACCCCTGTCCTGGCCAGGATCAAGGAGAGGTCAAAGGACGAGGAGATTACGCTGCTCCTGCGTGCGTGCATGATGCGCTTCGCGTCGCTGCTGGCGGAAGCTACAGGGGCGATGTGCTTGATTACCGGGGAAAGCCTGGGACAGGTGGCCAGTCAGACGGTGGAGAGCATGCATTTCACCGGTTCACTCACCGAGCTGCCGGTGTTCCGTCCCCTGGTGGGGATGAACAAGGAAGAGATTATTGCCATCGCCAAACGGATCGATACTTTCGCAACCTCCAACCTTCCCTACGCCGACTGCTGCGTCCTGTTCTCCCCCGAGCACCCATTGATCCATCCGGATGTGCGCAAGATGAAGCTCTCCTACGCCCGGTTGGACGTGGAGCCGCTTCTCAGTGAGGCGTTGGGAAAAACGGAAAAGGTGCTCGGATAGAATCGGCGCGATTGTTTATGAAGCCGAGGTTTTTTCTTTTACGGTTGTCTCCGTTGAGCTTTCCTTGGGCTTGTCCTGAGTTTTTTCCTTGTCCTTTGAGCTGCCATTGCCTCCGCTGAGTGCCGAGCTTTTCTTGTTGTCGGTTGAGTAGAAACCGCTTCCCTTGAAAATGACGCCCATTCCGCCAAATATAATACGACGAACCGCACCCTTGCATTCGGGGCAGCGTGAAAGCGGTTTGTCCTTGATGCTTTGGAAGGCTTCGAATGTATGACCGCACTTTGTGCACTCATACCCGTATGTGGGCATACCGTGAACTCCTGACTCCTATGAAATGAGGATTGTCCCTCTGCTGTTTTTTTAAATATATCCCCAAATACCATGCATGGCAACAGGAGCGGCCCGTCCGCGGCGTTCCTCACACCCTTCGGACGGGAATGCCTTGCTCCGCCAGGTAGCTCTTGATGCCGGCTATGGTCCAGTCGCCGTAATGGACCATGGAAGCAATGAGTGCGGCATCGGCCCCCGCGACGCGGAACACTTCCAGAAGATGCTCCGGCTTTCCCGCGCCGCCGGATGCCACCACCGGTATGCCAACGGATCGCGAAATGAGGCCTGTCACCGCAAGCTCGTAGCCATCTTTCGTGCCATCCGCGTCTATGGAGTTCAGGACAATCTCGCCGGCGCCCAGCGATTCCGCCCTGCGCGCCCATTCCAGCGCATCAAGGCCCGTCCGGGTCCGGCCCCCGTCGATCACGACCCCGTACCCTGAGGGCATGCCGGGATCGCGTACGGCATCCATGCCCAGGACGATGCACTGGCTCCCGTACAGGGCGGCGCCGCCGGAAATGATATCGGGATGACGCACCGCCGCGGAGTTCACGCTCACCTTTTCAGCTCCGGCAAGCAGCACTTCGCGCATCTCCTCCACCGTGGAAATACCTCCGCCGACGGAAAAGGGGATGAAGATCTGCTCCGCCACCCTGCGCACCGTGTCGATGCGGATGGCGCGCCTCTCCGCCGAGGCAGTGATGTCGTAGAACACCAGCTCGTCCACGCCCTGCTCGTAGTACGCGCGCGCCATGGCCACGGGATCACCAACGTCGATATTGTCCTGGAACCGGATGCCCTTGGTCGTCCGCCCGTCCTTCACGTCAAGGCAGACGATGATGCGCTTCTCAAGCACGGCCAGTCTCCCATCGGCCGTTCCAGGCAAGAAAATTGCTCAGGAGCCTGAGTCCAACCGGGCCGGATTTCTCCAGGTGGAACTGGAAGGCGATCATGTTGCCGCGCGCCACGCAGGCGGGGAACCGGATGCCGTATTCCGTTTCCGCGGCGACCAGGGAAGGATCCGCGGGCGCGGGGTAGAAGGAATGCACGAAGTAGAAGGAGGAGTCCTGCGGGATGCCCGAGAAGACCGGGTGGGCCTTGATGAAATGGACCGGGTTCCACCCCATGTGCGGGACCTTCAGCCCCGTCCCAGGGGCAAAGCGGCGCACGATGCCGGGGAAAAGCCCCAGGCATTCAGTCTGCCTCTCCTCGGACCGGTCGAAGATGACCTGGCAGCCGATGCAGATCCCCAGCAGCTTCCTGCCCGATGCAAGAAAGGCGCGAAGGGCATTGCCGAGCCCGGTCCGGGTGAGCTCGGCCATGGAGGCGGCCGCCTCGCCGACGCCTGGAAAAATAACCGCCTCTGCTTCCTCAAGATCAGTGGGTCGCGAAGTGACCTGGTAGCGCGCGCCAAGGTGCCGCAGGGCGTTCTCCACGCTCTTGAGATTGCCCGCGCCGTAGTCGATCACAAATGTCGCGCGCGCGCTCATGGAGCGGATGCCGAGGAATCAGGGGTGGCTTCAGTCGGGGATATCTCCTCGGCCGGCGCTTCTTCCGCTGGAGAGAGCCCCTTCACGAGGGAAAGAAACAGGGGAATGATTTCATCGTCGGAAAGGTGGAGGCCGGCAAGCTTCACCTGCACGCCGATCGCGGTCACGGTGATGGATTTCAGGCGGCCTGCCACATCCGTTACGTTCTGCGATCTCATCCATGCCACGATCCCGAGCCTGAGCGCAAGCGTGAGCAGTTTCGCCTCCTGCTCGGAACCCGTATTGGCCGTGCCGAAAAGGTCGTATCCCGCTTTTCCTTTCACGGCGTTCATCCAGACCTCCTGGATGGGAATGCGCATGCCTTTTTGGGCGGCGTTCGCGGCAAGACCGCCGGGCAGCTCAGGCATGTACAGAACAAGGTCCGCATTCTGCATGTCGCTGGCCACGTCAGGCGGTACGGTGAGGGGAAGCGGTGATGTCCACCGCGTCAGCAGCCCGTCAATGCCGCCGTTGGCCGCAAGGAGGATCCCGTTGTTGGGGATGCTCATCTGGATCCCCGCCTTGTTCCATTGCCAGTATTTACCGGCCGGGCCGGACGCCCTTTTCCAGTCCTTGTTCCCTCCCAGGCGCATCCCGATCACACCAGAGGGATAGCTGCCAAGGGCGACAACTGAGAAGCTGGCGGGCGATCCCTTCACGATTGTCACCGAGCAGACGAGGCGCTTTGTCATGTCCAGCAGGGAACTGACGTCCTGGAAACCAGGCCCTGCGTCCTTCAGCGCCTTCTTGACGAGGTCCGCGGATCCCGTGACGGCGAAGGATGCGTACAGCGTTGCATGCTCCGGCAGAACGCCCAGCCATTCCGAGGGCGCGCGCTGCGGCACGGTGGCGCAGGAGGCCAGGAGGAGAAGCGACGCTCCAGCCGCGGCAAGGGCGCAACGGCGGTGCAGACGTCGCGACGGCCGTGCGGCATTCATGGTGCCTTCTTCAGCGACACAGCGCATTTTTCCTCCCCGCATTCGATTTCCGCGGCATCGGCCGCCCTCTCCCACGTCCACGAGACGGCGAGTGTTTCCGAAAGGAGGTGCTCGCGATGGCGTTCCGCCGCCGCTCGCACGGCATCCGCGCCGGAAAGAGAGAGCTGGATCCGGTCGGTGACCTCCAGCCCCTTATCCTTGCGCAGGTTCTGAATGCCGCGCACCAGGTCGCGCACGAGGCCCTCCTCGATGAGGGCAGGAGTGAGCGCCGGATCCAAGGCCACGGTGAGGGATCCCTCATTGATCACCTTGAGGTTCTCCTTCTCGATCCTCTGGATCTCCACGCCGTCCAGCGGGAGCGTGAAGAGGCGATCCCCGAGCGCGACTTCCACTCCTTTGCCGGCGAGGAGGGAGTGGATGTCGGCGAGGGAAAGCGCCCCAATGCGGGCTGCCGCGGCCTTCATGTCCTTGCCCAGCTGCCTGCCCAGCACGCGAAAGTTCGCCTTGGCGCGGTATTCCACCAGCTCATCCTCGTTCTCACGGAAGATGACGGCCTTTACGTTCAGCTCGTCCTTGATCAGCTCCTCCATCTCGGCGAGGATTCCCTTCTCCTCGGGATCCCGGGTGACGACGTGAAGCGCCTGGAGCGGCTGGCGAATCTTCAAGCCATAATCGGTTCGGAGGCTCCTGCCCATGCGAACGGTCTTCATCGTCACCTTCATCCTGCGCTCCAGCGGGAGATCCCGGCGCGATTCGTCGTACACGGGAAAGCCGCAGAGATGGATGGATTCCGGCAGGGAGGGGGTCTTCAGATTGGAATAGATCTCCTCCGTGATGAAGGGGATGAAAGGCGCCGCGCAGAGGATGAGTTTCATGAGCGCGGCATGCAGGCTCTGGTAGGCCTCCTGCTTGTCAGCGTCCGAGCCCGACCGCCAGAACCTCCTGCGCGACCTTCGGATGTACCAGTTGTTCAATAGATCGATAAAGCTGATGAAGACCTCCGCCGCCCGCTGCAGATCGTATGCCTCCAGCTGCTCGGTTACCTGCAGAACCATCCTCTCGGTTTCCGAGAGAAGCCAGCGGTCGAGCGGATTGGACGGCGACTCCGGCGCTGCCGTCGGCGTCATGCCGTCGACGTTGGCATAAGTGACGAAGAAGCTGTAGGAGTTCCAGAGGGGGATGATGACGTTCTTCACCACCTCCTTGACGCCGCTTTCCGAGAAACGGAGATCCTCGGCCTTGAGCACCGCGGAATCCAGCAGGAACAGCCGCATGGCATCGGCGCCATACGTGGCGATGACCTCCATGGGATCCGCATAGTTGCGGGCGGACTTCGACATCTTCTTGCCCTCGGAATCGAGGATGAGCCCGCTGACAATGACGTTGCGGAAGGCCGGCTTGTCGAAAAGCGCCGCGCCGAGCACCACCAGGGTGTAGAACCAGCCCCTGGTCTGGTCGATGGATTCCGAGATGAAGTCAGCCGGGAAGTGCGCGTCAAAATGCGCGCGATTCTCGAACGGATAATGATTCTGGCCGTACGGCATGGCGCCGGATTCGAACCAGCAGTCGAGCACCTCCGAGACGCGGCGCATGGTGCCGCCGCACGAGCAGGGGTAGGTGATGCCGTCGATAAAATGCTTGTGCAGGTCCACGGTTTTTGAGCCCGACTTCTTCTCCAGCTCGGCCCGGGAGCTCATGCAGTCCAGGGCCTTGCACGAATCGCAGCGCCAGACGGGGATCGGGTTTCCCCAGTAGCGGTTGCGGGAGATTGCCCAGTCACGCGCGCCCTCCAGCCACTTGCCGAACCTGCCCGTCTTGATGTGTCCGGGCATCCAATAGATTGCGTCGTTGGCGGCGAGCATGCGCGCCTTGATCTTCTCCACGCTCACGAACCACTCGGAGACGGCCCGGTAGACGAGCGGGCTCTTGCAGCGCCAGCAATGAGGGTAGCTGTGCGTGTACGATTCGTGCCGGACCAGCGAGCCCTGGTCTTTGAGCCTTCGGATGATGGACGTGTCGGCATCCTTTACGAACTGGCCCGCCCAGTCGGAAACCTCGGAGGTGAATCTGGCCTCTTCGTCGACGGGGCAGACGACCGGCACTCCCGTGCCCTTCAGCAGATTGTAGTCGTCCTCCCCGAACCCCGGGGCGATGTGCACGATGCCAGTCCCCTCTTCCGTGGTGACAAAATCGCCGTTCCATGTCCTGAAGCCGGCCTTGTCCTTGAGATGGGAAAAGAAGGGCAAAAGAGGCTCGTACGTCCACCCCGCAAGATCCTTGCCCGTATAGCGGGCAACGATTTCATACTCGGTCGCGGCCTTGTAGTACGCGGAAAGCCTCTCTTCCGCGAGGATGTAGAACTCCTCCCCGTCTTTCACCTTCACATAGCTGATATCCGCGCCCAGCGCCAATCCCAGGTTGGAGGGAAGGGTCCACGGGGTGGTTGTCCACGCAAGAAAGAAGGTCCGGGCATGACCGTCCACCGCGAACTTGACCGTGATGGCGGGATCGGAAACGTCGCTATAGCCTCCGAGGTTCAGCTCCATGTTGGAGAGCGCGGTGGAGCAGCGCGGGCAGTACGGGAGGATGTAGTAGCCCTCGTACATCAGCCCCTTCTTCCACAGCTCGCTTATGACCCACCAGATCGACTCCATGTAGTCGGGATCCATGGTTTTATAGTCGTGATCAAAATCCACCCACCGTCCCAGCCGGGTGATGACCTTGCGCCACTCCTGGGTATAGCGCAGCACGATGGACCGGCAGGCCTCATTGAACCTGGCCACTCCGTATTCCTCGATCTGCTTCTTGCCCGAGATTCCCAGCTCCTTCTCCATCTCGTACTCTACGGGAAGGCCATGGCAGTCCCAGCCGAACCGCCGGTCCACCTTCATGCCCTTCATGGTCTGGTACCGGGGGATCACGTCCTTGACCGTGCTGGGGATGAAATGCCCGTAGTGCGGTTTTCCGGTGGCGAAGGGGGGCCCATCGTAGAACACGAACTCCTCAGCGCCCTCCCGCTGGGAGAGGGATTTCTCGAAGATCCTGTTTTCCCGCCAGAAGGCGAGCACGCTCTCTTCCAATAGTGGGAAACTCGCCTTCGCGTCCACGGGCTTGTACACGGGATCCTCCTTGCGACTATATACGGAAAAAAAAACCCGGGAGTCAAGGCGCTCCCCCGGGCAAACCCTTGCAGAGCCCGCTCGTGTCTGCTTAAATACCCGACACATCATGAAGAAATACAGAGAACAGTGGCGCGCCCTGGTGATGGCCGCGATCAAGGATTTTGCCGATGAAACCGGCGTGGCAGGCGTGGACGCTGCCGCGCTCGCGGCCGAGACCCCGCCGCGTCCCGAGATGGGCGACATCGCCTTCCCCCTGTTTCCCTTTGCAAAAGCGTTCAGGAAGGCGCCGCCTGCCATCGCCGCCGAGGTTGCGCGCCGCGTCGCGTTGATGCCAGCGGCGGCGGGGTTGGGCGCCACGAGCGCGGCAGGCCCGTACGTGAACGTCCGCCTGTCCGCGCCAGCGGTGATGGATGACGTGCTTTCGGAGATCGCTCTGCGGGGATCCGCGTATGGACGGGGCGCGGACATGCAGGGGCAGCGGGTGATGCTGGAGTTTTCCTGCCCCAACACAAACAAGCCCCTGCACATCGGCCACCTCCGCAACGACGCCATCGGCGAGAGCCTTTCGCGGATCCTTGCGGCCGCGGGAGCAGCCGTGCGCAAGGTGAACCTCATCAATGACCGCGGCGTTCACATCTGCAAATCCATGCTCGCCTACCAGATGTTCGGAGGAAAAACGACCCCGGAAACCGAAGGCGTCAAGGGCGACCATTTCGTGGGCGACTATTACGTGAAATACGCCCGCTACGCCAAGGATCACCCCGAGGCCGAGGAGCAGGTGCGTTCCCTGCTGCGGAAATGGGAGGAGGGGGATCCCGCGGTCATCAGCCTCTGGGGCGCCATGAACGGATGGGTCATGGCCGGCCTCCAGCAGAGCTACAAACGCACGGGCGTGACCTTTGACGCCGTTTACTTTGAAAGCGACATCTACACGCTGGGCAGGTCCGAGATCCTGGCCGGCGTAGAAAAGGGCCTGTTTCAGAAGGATCCGGATGGCTCCGTATGGGTGGATCTCACGGACAAGGGAATGGATCGGGAGGTGCTCCTCCGGTCGGACGGCACATCGCTGTACCTCACCCAGGATATCGGGGTGGTCATTCAGAGATCAAAGGACTGGCCTTTTGACCGGCTCATTTACGTCGTAGCTTCGGAGCAGAGGCACCACTTCCACGTGCTGTTCAAGGTGCTGGAGATCCTCGGCTTCCCCTGGGCCTCACACCTGCACCATCTGGCCTATGGCATGGTCAACCTTCCCGAGGGGAAGATGAAATCGCGTGAAGGAACCGTGGTGGACGCCGACGATCTCCTGGACGAGCTGGAAAGGCTCACTGAGGAGGAGATCAAGGCCAAGGAGCGTGAAGAAGAGGTCGGCGATCTTTCAAAGACCGCCCGGGAGATAGCGCTCGGCGCCCTGAATTATTGGCTGCTGCAAGTCACCGCGGTGAAGGACATGACCTTTGACCCGAAGGAGTCCCTCTCATTCAACGGCAATACAGGGCCGTATCTCCAGTACACCGGGGCCCGGATTTCCAGCATGCTGCGGAAATTCGATGAACGCAGGGAACAGTTCCGCGCGGGGAAATACGCCGCAGAAGCGCTTTCACTGCCGGAGGAATGGGAAATCGCGAAATCCCTGGCGCTGTTCCCCGAAATCGTGCTTTCCGCTGCCCGGGATCTCAATCCCGCCGTGCTGACCGGGTACCTTTTCGATCTCTGCAAGGCCTTCAGCCGCTATTATCAGGATCATCCCGTGCTCCGCAACGAGGATCCGAATCTTGTTCTCTCCCGGATCGCGCTCGTCAAGGGGATGGCGCAGGTGCTGCGGAACGGGCTGGCCCTGCTGGGAATTCCGTTTCTCGAGGCAATGTGAAGGCATTGGTCAACGCAAACCCTCCCGACGGGGTTACGTAGCCCAGCCGCAGATAGCCCTCTACGGAGGGTCCGGGCACCTCGAACCGGAATCTTCTACTTCGGGGATCCCATTGGACCGGCGAAAAGGCATCAAGTCCGGAAAACAACAGCCCGCGCGCCGCTTTATCCGTGACAAATATGCCGCCTACCGAAAGCCCGTTCTCCCCAAGGGTGATTGTGAGCCCATCGACCAGCTTCTGACAGAAAACCATCACGGCGACAACCGAGGAACCCGCCGCGGCACTACCCCACCCCGCGTGGGTCCAGGATTCCTCCAGCGCGAGGGCTCGGTGCTCGGAGCTTTTCATCCACCCCTTCTCGATATCCCCGAGAGAAGGCCCGGCGCCGAGAATCTCCCCGACGTGCGCCTCGGTGCCTCCCAGCGCCCTGTATCGGTTGAGAGCTGAAGAGCCGTCGGCCCCCCGGTGACTGAGAATGCCTGACTGGGCGAGCATCGCCGCCCATCGGGAGGCCGTCTGGGAAAGAAGCGTGTCAGAGACAAGCACTGGCATGCCTGAGGCATGACGAACGGAGTTCACCCAGGCCAGAGGATCCGCCTGCGGAACGGTCGCAAGCGCGAGGAGCAGGAGGGAGGCAAGGAACGCTCTTTTCACGACTTCCAGGATTCTATATAGTAGAAACAGGCTCCTTCAAGGGCATTTTCCCGGAGAAAAGCATGGCAGGTCTCGGATCCATTCGGAACATAGGCATAATCGCGCACATCGACGCGGGGAAAACAACCACCACGGAGCGGATCCTGTTTTACACGGGCAAGACCCACCGCATCGGCGAGGTGGATGATGGGGAAGCCACGATGGACTGGATGGAACAGGAACAGGAAAGGGGCATCACCATCACGGCCGCCGCCACGACCTGCTACTGGCGCGACCACCAGGTGAACATCATCGACACCCCGGGACACGTGGACTTCACGGCTGAAGTGGAAAGGTCGCTGCGCGTGCTTGACGGCGCGGTGGCGATCTTTTGCGCCGTTGGCGGCGTGGAGCCGCAGTCGGAAACGGTCTGGCATCAGGCGGATCGCTACGCGGTTCCACGGATAGCCTACATCAACAAGCTGGACAGGATCGGCGCTGATTTTCACGGCGTGCTGGAAGAGATGAGGTCCAAGCTGGGCACCGTGCCCCTGCCGCTGCAGCTCCCCATGGGCGCTGAAGCCGACTTCGAGGGCGTGGTCGATCTGGTGGAGATGCGCGAAATCCGATGGAGCCAGGAGGATCAGGGGCTCACCATCGGGTATGCCCCGATCGATGACTCCCGCCTGGCCGGGGCCCGTAAATGGCGTGAGAACCTCATGGACCACCTCACGCACCTCTCCGACCACCTCACCGAGCAATACCTAGCGGGGGCTGAGACGCCTCCTGAGCAGCTTCGCAAGGTGATCAGGCAGGGCACGCTCTCCCGCGCCTTCACGCCGGTGCTGTGCGGCGCGTCCCTCCGAAACGTGGGTGTGCAGCCCGTCTTGGACGCCGTAGTGGACTTCCTGCCCTCCCCGATCGACCTGCCTCCGGCGCGCGGGCATCACGTTAAAAAGGACGGGACCGTTGAGATCCCCTGTAAGACGGAGGCATTCGCCCTCGGCCTTGTCTTCAAGCTCCAGGCGAACCGCGAGGCGGGGAATCTCTGCTACGTGCGCATGTACTCGGGAAAGATCAGGGAAGGCCAGACCGTCTACAACATCGCCAAGAAAAAGCGCGAACGGGTCAGCCGTTTATTGAGAATGCACGCCAACCATTCCCAGCAGATCGACCGGGTGGAGGCGGGGGATATCGCGGTGATGATCGGCCTGAAGAGCTCGCGGACCGGCGACACGCTGGGCGTCGAAGCCTTCCCCATTCTCCTGGAAAAGATGCACTTCCCCGAGCCCGTGATCTCGGTCGCCATCGAGCCGAGGACCCTTTCCGAAAGGAAGAAGCTGGCCGAGGTGCTGGAGATTCTCGCCCTGGAGGACCCCACCTTCTCCGTCAAGGAGAACGAGGAAACAGGCGAGCTGATCATCTCCGGCATGGGAGAGCTGCACCTGGACGTGCTGGTGACCCGGATCTTCCGCGAGTTCAAGCTGGAAGCCCGGGTGGGAAAGCCGCAGGTGTCCTACCGCGAGACGATCAGCGCCGAGGCGACCCACACGGAGAGGTACCACAGGATGATCGCCGGCAAGGAACACAACGCCAGCATCACCATCACCGTAAAGCCGCTGCCCCGGGGCGAGGGCAACACCTTCTCCTCCCTTCTTCCCGAAGACACGCTTCCCCAGGAGCTGGTGAACGCCGTGCAGCGTGGTATCAGCGCGGCATTCGGCTCAGGCGTCGTGTATGGGTACCCTGCCCTTGACATCGGAGTGCAGCTCATCGACGCGGAATACCACCCGACCACCTCCACGCCGATCGCCTTCGAGGCGGCGGGCGCCATGGCGTTTGACGGAGCCTGCCGCAAAGCAAGCCCCCTGCTGCTGGAGCCGATCATGGCCGTCGATGTGCTCACGCCTTCCGAGTTCCTGGGCGACGTCATCGGGAACCTCAACGCCCGGCAGGGCCTCATCCTCCACGTGGAAAGCAAGCCGGGAGCGGATCACGTGAAGGCCCAGGCGCCCCTCGTGTCGCTGTTCGGATACTCCACCGTTCTGCGGAGCGCAACGCAGGGCCGGGCTACGTTCACGATGGAGTTCTCCCATTTCGCGGAGAAGGTGGGGGGATTCGGGGAAACGACGTAAAGCCCTCCAATTTGTTGACAAAGCAGGGGGTGACGGAATAGAGTTGTCCCCTATTCTCACTACCAAGGAGCCACAGAATGAGTGTTCCGACGCGCTCACTGCGAAATGTCGCCTTCGCCGGTCACGGCGGAACGGGCAAGACCACCCTTGTCGAGGAAATGCTCGCCGTAGGCGGCGTCATTCCCAAGGCCGAAAGAGTGGAGACGGGAAAAACGGTGAGCGATTTCACCGAGGAGGAAGTCTCCCGCGCAATCTCCGTGCATACCTCTCTCAGCCACGTCACCTGGAAGGACTGCAAGATCAATATCCTCGACACCCCGGGCTCCGCGGACTTCGTGGGCGAGGTTGCGGCTGCGTTCCGGGTCGCTGATTGCGCGGCCCTCTTGATCGGCGCCGACGTCGGCGTGCAGATCGAGACCATCAAGCTCTGGCGAAGGCTGTCCCGCAGCGACATGCCGCGATTCGCGTTCGTGAACAAGATGGATAAGGAGCGCGCTGATTTTGACACGAGCGTCGCCGACCTCGCCGAGAAGTTCAAGGCGAGCTTCGTGCCGGTCGTCATCCCCATCGGCGCGGGTCCCGCGTTCACCGGCGTCGTGGACCTGGTCGACCAGAAAGCCTGGATCGGCGGCAGGGAAGCCGCGGTCCCGGATGCGGCCAAGCCGGCGGTGGAAGCAGCCCGGCAGAAGCTCGTGGAGAGCGCGGCCGAAGGAGACGATGCCCTCATCGAAAAGTTCTTTTCCGAGGGCAGCCTTTCGCCAGAGGAGATCCGCAAGGGCCTTGCCAGCGGCATGAAGGCGGGCAAGCTCATCCCCGTCCTGTGCGGAGCCGGCCTCGCGACTGCCGGCATGCATTGCCTGCTTGATTTCATCGCGTACGCAGCGCCCTCTCCCGAGGGCAGCGCCAAGGGCGCGGCGCCGGACGGCACGGAGAAAGAACGGAAAATCGCCGAATCTGAGCCCAGCTCCTGCTTTATCTGGAAGACGGCCATGGACCAGTTCACGGGAAAGCTCTCCTACTTCAAGGTGATGTCCGGAAAAATCGCTGCGGATTCGGACCTGGTGAACGCTCGGGAAGGAAAGAAGGAAAAGATCAGCAGGATCTCCACCTGCCAGGGCAAAAAGCTGGAGGACGTTTCCGACCTCGCGGCAGGAGACCTCGGACTTTTCACCAAGAGCGCGACGCTGCGCACCAATGACACCCTCCATTCCCCCGACGCTCCGATTGTTTACCCCCCGCTCGCGCTTCCCACGCCCGTCCACGCCCTGGCAATCTCGGCGAAGGCCAAGAAGGACGAGGACAAGATGAACCAGATGCTCCAGCGCATCACGGAGGAGGACCTCACCTTCCTTCTCTCCTACGAAAAGGAAACCAAGGAGACGGTCATCTCGGGCATGGGAGAGCTGCACATCTCCATGATCCTGGACAAGATCCGGGAGAATCAGAAGATCGACATGGAGACGCGGATCCCGCGCGTCGCCTACCGGGAGACCATCCAGGGCAAGGCTGACGCCGAATACACGCACAAGAAACAGACCGGCGGCCACGGCCAGTACGCGAAGGTCTCGCTGGAAGTGAACCCCATCCCCCGGGGGGAAAGGTACAAGTTTACAAACGCAATCTTCGGCGGCGCGGTGTCCAAGGGCTACATCCCCGGCGTGGAGAAGGGCGTAATCGAGGCCATGGAAGCGGGCATCCTTGCCGGCTACCCCGTGGTGGATGTCGAAGCGCGGATCGTCGACGGCAAAGAGCACCCCGTTGACTCATCGGAGCTCGCGTTCAAGCTCGCGGCCCGCGAGGCTTTCCGTGAATGCATGAGGAACGCGAAGCCCGTTCTGCTGGAGCCGATATGCAACCTCACCGTATTCGTCGACGAACAGTATCTCGGCGCGGTCTTGTCGGACCTCAGCGGCAAGCGGGGAAAAGTGCAGGGCCAGAACCCGATTGGCGGCGGGATCCTGGAAATCAAGGCCCAGGTGCCCCAGGCGGAGCTCATGCGCTACGCAATCGATCTGAAGGCCCTGACCGCCAGCACCGGCTCCTTTGAGCTTGAGTTCGACCACTACAGCCCGATTTCGGGCCGCATAGCGGACGACGTGATCAAGGCCGCGCAGGCGGCAAAAGCGGAAGAGAAGGAGTAGATCCCTTACAGGAACGGCCTTTCGGGCAGGAAGAAGTGCAGGATCGCCGATGCCAAGCCCAGGATGCCGAGGGACGTGCGGTAGCCGACGGGGACCTTCTCCGATCTGTCATGACGGTCAAGCCGCTCAGCCGGGAAAAGGGCATCCTGCTTGAATGCATCAAAGAGAAGGGCGATCCCCATCGCCATTCCCATGATCGAGGGAAAAAGGTCGCCGAGGATGAGTGGGGGCGCAACCGGCACGAAAAGGGTGCCAATCCCCACAAGGATCGCGGCGAGTCCTATCACCATCTTCCCGCGGCGTGTCGTCAGCGCCAGCGTAACGTCTGCAAAGCTTGCAAACCAGGAGATGAGCCAGTCAGAGCAGAGGGTCAGCCCGGCCAGGAGATTGGCGGCGATGGAAAGGAAATAGAACTGAAGCATATCCCCTCCCCCCACGATCATAGGAAAGAGGGCTGCAGGCGTCAAGTATTCAGGGCGGCCCTCAAGGCGCGGCGAGTTGGAGCGTTCTGCTCTGGCCAGCAATGCTGACTTCCGCCTGCACCCTCTGGATCTTTTTCGAGTAGGGCAGCCGGCCTCGCAGCGTCATGGGCGACTTTTCAAGATTTCCCAACAGGCTGAGCCGTTCTCCGGTGCCCAGGAGCAGGAAGTCGACGCTCGCCGCGGGGGGGCTTCCCGCCAGCCCGGTGGGGGAAAGAGCGATGAAAGTCACGCCGACGATAAGGGCGTCACCGTAAGGCGTTGCCCGCAGAATGATCTGCCACCCCGCCAGCGTGGCGCGATCCGTGGGGGACCGGGGAACGTAGCGGGCAACCACAAAAATGCCGAGCGCAAGAATGAGCAAGGGCAGGAAAGTAAGCCTGGTCCGGCGCTTCCGCTCACGAGAGGGCCGGACAATCGCGTCAGCGGCGTTTGAGAGCCTGCGCGTCGCGTAGCGTGGTTCGGAATCATCGTAGACCGCCGCACCTTTCTTGATGCGGAGTACCGGGTGTTTCATTGCCAGAGCACGCGCGACAAGAGGGGGACGAGATCTTCCGCGAGGAACCACCCCGCGCGCCGCGCGGCAATCCTTCCGACGTGAGCGTGGAGCGACACTCCGAAGAGCGCCGCTTCCACCGGGCCCAGACCGCCGGCAACGCCCGCGGCGATGATGCCTGCCAGCACGTCGCCCGATCCGGCCGTTGCCAGCGCGGGGTTCGCCGCATCAAGGATCCAAAACCGTCCCGCGGGCGATGCCACAATGGTGCAATGGCCCTTGAGCACGATCACGGCATTCAGGGCAGCGCTTGTTTCCAATGCATATTTCACGGGCTCATCGAGGACCGCGTCGCGTTCCACCCCCGCAAGCCGGGCGAACTCGCCGGGGTGCGGGGTAAGCACCCACCGTCCCGCAAGGTCGGCCCGTGCGCGGGTTGTCCCGCGTCCCAGCAGCGTGAGGGCGTCAGCATCGAGCACGCCCGGTACGGGAAGCGACAGCAGGACGTCCAGCCACCGCGCCTTGTCCTCGGACAGCCCCCATCCCGGACCGACGAGCACACCGGAAAAGGGCGCAGGGTCCCAGGCTCCGCGGTCCCGACCCTGGGTCAGGTCCCATGACCTGCACATGACGGAGGTGAGCTTGGGGGCAACGATGGGATACGCGTCCGGGTCGATGAAAAGCGTGACGAGGCCCACCCGAGAACGGGCCGCAGCCGTAGCGCACAACCACGCAGCGCCGGTGGTGCCCGAAGAACCAGCAAAAACGGCAAGGTGGCCGCGCTTGTTCTTATGCGTGTCCGGGGGTATGTACGGTGCAAGGGTTCGCCAGGATCGAGGCCCGAGGAGCTCACCGGGGATGTCGGGATCTTCCACGAGCGCCTGCGGAAAGCCCACGGGGATTACGAGGATCCGGCCGCAGAGAGCGCGGGTTCGGGGGAGATACAGGCACAGCTTGGGAAGCCCCATTGCGAGCGTGAAGTCCGCGCGTACCGCGGGATGGCCCGCGCGAAACTCATCTCCGATCCCGCTCGGCACGTCAAGTGCGATCTTCCTGCCGCGGCTGGCATTGATCCGTTCCACGACTTCGGACTGGGGCCGCTGCAAGGCGCCATGAATCCCCGTGCCCGCGATGCCGTCGAAAAGCCAGTCCGCCTCCGCGACAAGGGCCGCGGCCCGGTCGCGTTGCTCGAGCCAGTCAACGCATTCGATGCCCAGCGTGTCGCACATGGCCAGCATGCGTCCGGGGTCTGAATCCGCCGGGGGACGGCCCGCGGCGAGCACGATGGCGGCCGGAGCGGCGCCCTCCACCGCGGCCTGTCGCGCCATGACGAATGAATCGCCGCCGTTGTTGCCCCTCCCCGCCACAAACACATGCCTGCCCCGGGGCGCTCGGCTTGCCCAGACGACGCGGCGCACGGCTGACCAGGCCTTCACGCCAGCGTCCTCCATGAGGATCATCGAGGGGAATACGTACTCGGCCTGAGTCAGACGATCTATCCGAGCCATGGCCTCCGCGCTCACGACCTTCACGGCTATTCGCCTTTCAGGAGCAGGTCGGACCGCCACCAGGAAAAATGCGCCCGGGTCTGGTCCGCCAGGATCCCGTAGAGGATCCCCGATGAGGAGAGGTGGATGTCACGGAAGGCGAGCGCGGAATCCTCGATCACAACGCGGCGCTGCGCCCGAAGCCGACCGGAATGGTCGAGGATCTGAAGCGTATAAAGGTTTGTGTCGGTGTAGGCGAGGAGATAGAAATATCCGTTTGTGCTCACCCCCAGCAGGTCGCTGGGCGGGGAGGGAATGTCCGTGGTCTTCAGACCCGTTTTCTCGCGATGGGGGGGGTTCTGCGGGAACTCGACGTACGTGGGATTGTACGCCTGAGTACGCAGGTCCAGGCTATAGGCGCGCGCCGTCACCACGTCCTGTTCCGCGGTGGGGGAGGAGGAATCAACGGCGTCCTTGTAGAAATAGATGATGAGGTAGAGGACCGGGCTCTGCAGGTCGGGAACAATGGTGACGAGCACCGGTGTGTCCCCCTTCTGGATCATCACGGGCAGGCTCGTGTTGGAGATTTCCACCTGGTACAGCGGCGCGCCCTCCCGCGAATACCAGAAAACCTCCCAAGAGCCGGGCAGCCGGCAGACCACCACAAGCTGATCATTGGCCGTCACGTGCAGCGCCGACACGTAGGGGAACGGCGATCCTCCGATCCCCTCTTCCCCGATGAACCCGAGCTGTTTGCCCTTGCGGTCGAATCGAAGGATCACCCTGCTGCGGATGACGCCACGGTCATTGTCCTTGACCGCCTTGGCATCGACGACGGCATCCTCCACGTAAAGCTCCCTGTCGCTGGCCACCGCGATGTGGCCGATGTCGGAGAACGGGTAGGCAACAGCGCCGCGCGTGCTGATCTCGCCGGCGGCGTCGGCGTCCGCGGGACCGAGGATGGTGGGAGCCGGGTTCGTCTGCGGATTGTACAGGAGGAAAATCAGGTCGCCGTAAGAGTTGAAGACCATGATCTTTCCCGCGCTGCCATTGGCCACGTAAAACCATCCCTCGCGCATGAAGACGCTGTTGGAGCGCTGAACCATGGCGTTCTCGAACTGGAAGAGGTCGATCTGGTCTTCCATCTTCCCCATCGAAAGGGAGAAAAGCTCGGTGCTCATGAGCTCCTCGATGCCTTTTCTCTGGCATCCGGAGAGCGCAAACGCCGCTACGCACGCGGCAAAGGCCAGAATGGTTGAGGATACGCGGAGGTGCGGATACATGGGCAGCTCATCGTAGCGGCGTTCCCTTGACCTGTCAATCTCTCGGGAGGTACAATGACCCCATGCTCCAGAACATGCTCACCTTCCTCCTGGGATCCAAGCACGAGCGCGATTTGAAAGAGCTCGTCCCGCTCGTGCAGAAGATCAATGCCCTTGAGCCGGAGGTGATGGCGTACGCCGACGCGGATTTCCGCCAAAAAACGGGGGAGTTCCGCGCCCGGATCGCGGAGGGCCACACCCTGGACAGCATCCTTCCCGCGGCGTACGCCCTGGTGCGGGAGGCGGCGCGCAGGAAGCTCGGCGAGCGGATATTCGACGTGCAGCTCATGGGTGCCATCGTTCTGCACAAAGGCCGGATCACGGAGATGAAGACAGGCGAAGGCAAGACCCTTGCCAGCGTGCCCGCCGCGTACCTCAACAGCCTGACAGGAAAGGGTGTGCACGTCATCACGGTGAACGACTACCTGGCGGAGCGCGACGCGGGATGGATGGGGCCGATCTTCAGCCTCCTGGGGGTGAGCGTGGGGGTCATCCTGAGCCAGATGGACAATGCGCAGCGCAAGGAAGCGTACGCCAAGGACATCACGTACGGCACGAACAACGAGTTTGGATTCGATTATTTGAGAGACAACATGTGCTGGAGCCCCGCTGAAAAGGTGCAACGGGGTCATTCCTATGCCATCGTGGATGAGATCGACAACATCCTCATCGACGAGGCGCGCACCCCGCTCATCATCTCCGGCATGGCAGAGGACGACACGTTCAAGTTCGCGGAGGTGAACAAGCTCGTCGACCAGCTTGTGGAATGCGAAAAAGACCCCGCCACGGACGCTTACCCCGAAGGGGATGCGCAGCCGGCGGGGGATTTCAAGCTGGAGGAGAAGAACAAGAGGGTCACCTTCACCGACCAGGGAATGAACCATATCGAGGCGCTGCTGCAGCGCCGGGGGCTCATCAAGGAGACCCTTTTCACGGATGAGAACTTCGAATACATCCACTACTTCACCCAGGCCCTGCGCGCCCACAAGCTCTACGCAAAGGACGTCGACTACGTCGTGCAGGAAGGCAAAGTGCAGATCGTGGACGAGTTCACCGGCCGCATCCTCTACGGCAGGCGGTATTCGGAGGGGTTGCACCAGGCGATCGAGGCCAAGGAACGCATCAAGATCGCCCAGAGAAACCGCACGCTCGCGACGATCACTTTCCAGAACTATTTCCGCATGTACGGCAAGCTGGCCGGCATGACGGGCACCGCGGACACGGAGGCGCAGGAGTTCGGCAAGATCTACAACCTGGATGTGGTCGTCGTCCCCACCAACCGGCCCGTTGTCCGGGATGATACGAACGACGAGATCTATCTCACGGAAGAGGAAAAGCTGGAGGCCATCTGCGACGCCATCGCGGAGCTGCACGCCAAGGGCCAGCCGATCCTGGTCGGGACCATCTCCATCGAGAAGTCAGAGAGGCTTTCCCGCATGCTCGTCAGCCGCGGGATTCGCCACGAAGTGCTCAATGCCAAAAACCACGCGCGAGAGGCAATGATCATCGCCGACGCGGGCGCCAAGGGGTCCGTGACCATCGCCACCAACATGGCGGGCCGCGGGACCGACATCAAGCTCGGCGGGAACGTGGAGTTCCGCGCGCGCAAGAAGGCGGGCACCCAGGCTCCCGAGGACGTCTTCCGCACGGTCCTGTCCGAGGAGTACGGAAAGTGGCAGGCGGATTACGCGGAGGTGAAGTCCATCGGCGGTCTGCATGTCCTGGGCACCGAGCGCCATGAAGCGCGCCGCATCGACAATCAGCTGCGCGGCCGATCCGGCAGACAGGGCGACCCCGGCTCATCCCGGTTCTACATCTCCCTGGAGGACGACCTGATGCGCCTGTTCGGCGGGGAAAACATCAAGGGCCTCATGTCCCGCATGGGCATGCAGAATGGGGAGCCCATCGTGCACCCCTGGCTCAACAAGTCCATCGAACGGGCGCAGAAAAAGGTGGAGGAGCGGAACTTCGAGGTGCGCAAGCACCTCTTGGAATACGACGACGTGCTCAACGAGCAGCGCAAGTTCATCTACGCGCGCCGGGACGAGATCATCTCCGATCCCCACCTCAAAGACAGGGTCATTGCCACCGGTGAGGAGATCTTCGCCGAGATATTCGACCGGTATCGGAGGTCGGGAGAGACCGCGCAGGGGCGCGTCTCAGCGCTCCTGTCTGAGATGAAGGAGAGCCTCTTCTACGAGCCGCCCCAGAGCCTGTCTGAGCTGTCCGCTCTCCCGCCGGACGAGCTTGCGAAGCTCATCGTGAGGCAGCTCCGCGAGAGCATTGACGAGAAGGCCGCGGAAATCGGGGAAGACGTCCTGAACAGGTTCATCCAGTTCGAGTACCTCCGCAACATCGACTCGCGCTGGCAGGATCACCTGGAGAACCTGGAGGCGCTGCGCGAGGCCGTGTACCTCCGCGCGTACAGCCAGAAAAACCCCCTCCTCGAGTACAAGCTGGAAGGGTTCCAGATCTTCGACGACATGCTCTACGATATCAAGACCGGCATCGCGCGCAAGATCTTCCGCGTGCGCATCCAGCGCGCGCCCGACAAGCCCCTCCCCGGCGCCCGGCCGGCCGCGGGCATTCAGGCATCCCACAGTGCCATGGGCCAGTTCGCCGCGGGGAGCGGCTCGGGGACCACGGCGGTGAGCGCGGGAAGCTCGTCATCGGCCTTTGGAGGCAATGGGGGCAATGCCGCCTCTCAGCCGCAGCAGATCCAGGTGAAAAGGACGGTGCCCAAGGTGGGACGGAACGATCCCTGCCCGTGCGGCTCAGGGAAGAAATACAAGTACTGCCACGGACAGTAAGCCGTAGCCATGGATGGCGAGGCACGCCGAGTCCATGGATGGACGAAAGGCGCGCACGGTATTCCCTGGGGCGGCAGGTGGCCGCGCAGCGGACAGCGGGAGCCCGTGCGAGGGGCCCCCGGGCTGCGCAGATTGAGCCTACGTGCTCTGCCGGGCAGCCTGTGAGCGCGCGTGCGCCAGCGCTGATCCCCAACCGTAGAGCAGCCCTGCCGCCATGCACCCCAGCGTGATGAGCTGGAGTATCTCTCCCGCCTTTGCGGCGGTCTCTGACCGAAAGAGGGTGATGAATATTCCCACCAAAGCGGGCGCCTTCACCAGGAACAGCCCCAGCATGCCCGACGTGAAGAGCCACAACGGCTCGACGCCCGCGCCCGCCGGCCGGCGCACAGCGCCGCCGAGCCGCGCGCAAAGCAGGAGAAAGCCCTCCAGGGCCATGAGAATCAGCAGGAAAACGAGGATCGGCAGGAGGAAGATGCCAATAACGGACACGATGAGGAGCGCCGCCACGAGCGGAACCACAACCAGGGATACGGCAAGCGTTATCAATGTCTCCCGCCATGTTAGGCTGAGCGACTGATACATGCCGCGCGCGCGCGGCGCGCGGTAGAAGCAGGAAAGGAAAAGCGCGAAGCCCAGGAGAACGTAGCCCAGAAGCTGCCGGCCCACGCCCAGCGCTTGCGCGGAAAACTGGGTTCCCAAAACGCCGAGGAAGGGGATCTTCAGCTCCGGCACCTGGCTCACGGAGCCGCGCACGACTGCCTTGGGGCTGGCGAGCACCTTGCCGCCCAGCGCCACGACGTCCCCCGTCACCTCGGCCTGCGGCCCGAGCTCGACGTCCGCTCCGAGCGTCCAGACGTCTCCGTCAACGCGGGAGCCCACCGTCACCTTGCCCCCAATGCTGATCACGTCCCCTGCCCGGGGCTTGTCCACCCTCACCTGCCGGCCCACGCTCACGCCGCCGCGCAGGAGGAACGAAAGGCCGTTCAGGCCCATCGAGACGCTCGTGTCGCCGCTGCGATAGATGACGCGCAGGGGCAAGAGGTTCCAGAGGCTCGTCGCGCCGCTGGATTTCTCCATCACGCCGAACGCCATGCCCACGCTCGAGGCGCCGTCGCTCACTTCGACCAGACCGGGCTGCAGGTCAACGCCCGCCGCTGAAACCGGCTCGGCGATTGCACGAAGCGCGGAGAACAACGCAATGAGCGCGAGGAGGGTAAACACGAGCTTTTTCATTCCGAGGCCTCAACAGAATTATCGGATTCCGGGGAGATAATTTCGCGGATTTTGTGGCACGCCGTTCAGCCTGACCTCGAAATGCAGGTGGGGCCCGGTGGCATAGCCGGTGTGGCCGACAAGGCCGATGACCTGTCCCGTGGAGATGCGCGCTCCGACCCTTGTCAGGATTGCGCTCATGTGGCCGTAGATGTAGCTGTAGCCGAGCTGGGCGCGCACTTCCACGTAGTTTCCATATCCATTATCCCAACCCGCCTGGACGACCAATCCATCCGTGGCCGAGCGAATCGGCGATCCTTCCGCCGCGGCGATGTCGACGCCGGTGTGGTGGCTGGGTACGCCCGTAAAGGGATCCAAACGCCATCCAAAAGCATCGGTCTCCCAGCCGCGGAGAGGCATCGCTACGCCCACCCCGACGGAAAGAGCGCGCGCGTAGCCGGTGTGCTGGACATTGGGAAAGAAAAGCTGCATGCCCTGCTTGAGATCATCGCGCGTGAGGGAGTTCGCCGCGAGCACGTCTTCCGGAAGCGCCCCGTTTTTCCTGCATTGTTCGTCGAAATCGCCCGAGAGCGCTATAAATATCCCGTTCTGGCTGGGAACCTTGAGAATCTCGCCGACCGTCACGTTGTGGACCCCTCGCCCCGCAACGCGATTCATTGAGGAAATGGTGTCGACATCCATCCCGAGCTTGATGGCGATGCCGCTCATCGTATCGCCCGGCCTGGCCTTGTACAGGAGGATGGCCAGCGGCGGCTGGGTGGTGGAAGCCCCGCCCACTGACGGGCCGTGCACAATCGCCTTTTGCCAGGGGACCAGCCCCGGTTTCTGCGCGTGGAAAAGAAGCGACCAGTCGGTTGGATCATAGAGCATCCGCTCTGCCGGCGATGGAAAAGGAAGCCGAGCGTCGAGCGTCAGGAGCACCGCACTCACAACCAGGAGGAGGGCCGTGGCGGTGCGGATGTGCCGACGCAGGGGCATGAGCCTGGTCATCAGGCCGCGCCGGACAAAGGCTTTCAAGCGTTCTCTGTACGTCCCTGCCATGGCTGGTTCCTACTCTATTTGAGGAACCGCATCGGGTCAACCGGCTTCCCGTCATGGAAAATGGAGAAGTGCACGTGCGGCCCCGTGCTATAGCCTGTGGTGCCCAGCTCACCGATCTCCTGCCCCTGCTGCACCTTCTGGCCCCTGCCGACAATGTAGCGGGTCATGTGGCCGTACAGCGTTTGGTAGCCCCCCGAATGCTGCAGGATCACGTAGTTGCCGTAGTCGAAATTGAAGCCCACATCGGCCACCCTGCCCGCCATGGCCGCGTCGATTGCCGTGCCGGGCTTGTTCACGATGTCAACGCCGTTGTGGAAATTGGGAACGCCCGTGAAAGGATCCGCCCTCTCGCCGAAATACGAGCTGATCCTCCCCTGCACGGGGTAGATGAAAAGGCTTCCGAGGATCCTGTTCAGATCCGTCGGATTCATGCGGGCTCCGGGGAGGAACAGCTCCTGGCCGACGGTGATCAGGGAGTTGGCGAGCACGTTCTTGTCCAGGATGCCGTTGAAATCGACGCCGGAGGACCGTGCGATCCCCTGCAGCGTGTCGCCCCTGCGCACGGTGTATTTCAGGCCATCGGAATTGGGGATCGCGAGGACCGTGCCCGCGGGAATGCTATGCGCATCGTGGATGTCGTTCCAGCTCACCACCGTGTCGATGTTCAGCTTGAACCGCGACGCGATCTTCGACAGGGTGTCGCCGGTCTGTGTCTTGTATTGCGATACCTTGAGGCTCGTGAGCAGAACCGGGTTGACAGCCGAGGAGCTTTTCTGGGTCTCTTCGGGCACCAGAAGCCTGTACAGGATGGGATCCACGTCGGAGGGCGCCGGGAGGGCCGGCCGGGCCTGCGCAAAAGTCAGCTCCTTGATGGGAAGAGAGAGGGACGCGCCCGGAAAAACCGCGGAGACCGTCAGAAGCATGGCCGCGGCTGCCGCGATTCCGATGAAAAGCCACGGGCTGTGGAGCGCGCCGAACAGCGCCGTCCCGAGCCTGCCCGCGGCGCGCCGCGCCGGCTTGTTCAGCGCGGTCCCCCGCGGCATCAGCTTCCGCGCTTTTCGCGCGGCGCGGCGCTTTTTGCCCTGGATCAACTGCCCCTGAAGGAAGCTGTGCTCCGCCGGAGCCCGGCGGAACGGAGGAGGGTGCTTTCTCAGGCTCGGGGCTTTCTCCGCCTGGCGGATGGCTTGTTTTCGGGAAAGCGCAGCCAGGTCTCCGTTGCTCCAGGTGACGCCGATGGAGCGCGCTCTGATGGCAACGGGAGAGGGGGCGCGCTTGCTCACGTGCTGGCGCTCGAGGACTGTGATCATAGGCTCTTACCCCTATATCGACATTTGCGGCGAGCCGTATTACTATGAATGCCGCCCGTGGGAGGGGATTCTTCACCTGTGACAGATCGCAACGAGAAGGGGCGCGCCAAGCGGCGACTTTTCGTATTCGCGTCGCTGCTGGGAGTCATCGCCCTGGCCATCATCGCGCAACTCGTGCGCCTCACCATCGTGCTCCCGTCCCGTGAAGGGGGCAAAGCGCTCGTTCTGCCCGAGGTGCAGAGGGGAAGCATCCTTGACCGGCAGGGCAGGATCCTGGCCATCACGACGCGGATGCAGCGCGTCTCCGCGTGGACCCCGTCCGTGACAAACGCGGAGGAAACCGCCACGGAGCTGGCACACGCCCTGGGAATGGACGAGGTCGCCGTGCTGGATACCATCCGCCGGCACGACGGGTACGCGGTCATAAAGCGAAGGATCTCCGCCGACGAATCCGCCACGATACAGCGCCTCAAGGCCGACGGCAAGCTGGCGGGGATCAGCCTGGAGGACGATTTCAGCAGGTTCTACCCGCAGGGACGGCTTGCCTGCCACGTCGTGGGATACGTCGGATCGGACAACGTGCCCTGGGACGGGATTGAATACACGTTCAACGAACAGCTTGCCCCGCAGCCGGTGAGCACCGACTCGCAGACCGTGTACGGCGACCAGGTCTTTCTCACCATCGATCTCGACATGCAGTACATTGCGGACACGGTTGCTCGAGCAGCCCTGGAGGCGAACAAGGCCGACGCCGTCACGATACTGGTGATGGATGCCCCGACAGGGGAAATCCTCGCCTACTCCTCGCTCCCCGACTTCGATCCCAACGATCTGCAGAAGGAATCGCCGCGGATCGATCCCGCTGCCCTTGTCAACAGGCCGCTGACCGTGGCCTACGAACCGGGATCGGTGTTCAAGATATTCACCCTTTCATCGTTTCTCGACCTCGGCGCAATCACGCCGGAGGATCACTTCACCTGCAATGGCTACTACGAGAAGAAGCTCGCGAACGGGGAAATCATCCGCATCCGCGACATCGCGGCGCACGGCGACGTCACCCCGCAGCAGATCATAGAGTTCTCCTGTAATGCCGGCGCCGCATACGCCTCCGACAAAGCGGACAGCGACAGTTTCTACCGGATGCTCACTCGGTACGGCTTCGGCAAGCAGACCGGCGTGCCGCTCCAGGGGGAGACTGCCGGCCTCCTCAGCCCACCCGCGAAGTGGTCGGCGCGGTCGAAGCCCACCATTGCCATGGGCCAGGAAGTGGCTGTATCGGCCATGCAGATCATGGCCGCCGCCACAGCGCTTGCCAATGGCGGGGTGCTGCTGAAGCCCCTGCTGGTGAAGAAGATCGTCTCCCCCCAGGGTGCCGTTGTGAAGGAGTTCGGAAGGGATCCGCTGTGGGAGGTGGTCTCACCTGACACGGCTCGCACAATGCTTGAATGGATGGAGACGACCACCCTCCCCGCGGGAACGGCGCACAGGGCCGCCATTGACGGCGTGCGTATATCAGCCAAGACGGGAACGGCCCAGGTGGCCAGCCAGCAATCGGCGGGCTATTCCTCGAGCGATTTCACCGCCTCATTGATCGGTATTTTCCCCACCGACGCTCCGAAGCTCATTGTGTATATCGTGATACAGAACCCCCGGGGCCAGAGCTACTACGGCTCCCAGATCGCAGCGCCGATATTCCGAGACGTCGCGGTCGGCCTCATCGACAAGCTGGGGATCCCCCGGACGGGAACCAAGGTCGGTTCCCCGCCCGCTCAACCAGCCTCCGCAGCGGCGAATCAGCTCGACATCGGTTCCACCATGCCCGACCTCATCGGCACCCCCAAGAAGCTGCTCCTGCCCCTGCTCCTGCGCAAGGACCTGGTCGTGTCCATAAACGGGAGCGGGTTTGTCGTGAAGCAGGATCCCCCCGCCGGCACCCGGTTCCAGAACGGCATGAAGATCACCCTGGAGCTAAAGTGAGAGTTCTGGAAGAAAACCTGCGGGTCCTGGCCAGCCATCACCCGCAGGCAGCCGCGGCGATCGAGCGTACGGATAAACGAGGCGCGCGGGTGCTCATTCGAGGAACGAGCTCCGGCGCGCCAACGGCGACCCTCGAAGGCATTCACCTCCACAGCCGCTACGATCCGCTCGGGGACGCGCGGAAACAGGCCCAACGGGATGTTGACGCTTCCTCGACCGCCATCATCGTTCTCGGTTTCGGGCTGGGCTATGGCGCGGAGGCTGCCCGCACACTTTTCCCAGAACTGCCCCTGCTTGTGGTTGAACCGGACCCAGAGGTATTCTACGCCGCGCTCTCCTGCAGAGACCTGCGGCAATTGCTGGCCGATCCCTCCCTCTTCTTGTACCTGGACGAAGAGCCGGAAGGCCTCCCGCGTTTGTTGGAGACCCTCCCCCTGGCCCGACCGTGCTTCCTCCGTCTGCGGCCCGCCATTCAGGCTGCCCCCGCCCGCTACCGGGCAGCCGAAGAGCTCATCCATTCCTGGCTGCTGCGGCGCGACATCAATGTCAACACGCTGAACAGGTTCGGCAGACTCTGGGTCCGCAACCTCTGCCGCAATATAGGCGCGTTCGTCGATTGCTCCGGCGTCGCAAGCCTTGCTGACCTTTTTGTCGGCATGCCCGCGCTGGTGGTGGCGGGGGGGCCCTCGCTCGACGAGGTCGGCCCGCGCTTGGCGGAGCTTCGCGAACGCATGCTCGTGGTGGCAGTAAACACTCCCTTGAAGGCGTGCGTGGCATGGGAGGCGGAGCCGGATTTCGCGGTCGTTGTCGATCCGCAATACTGGGCTTCCCGCTACCTTGACTGGGCTTCCGCGCCCCACTGCCTGTTCGTGGCGGAGCCCTCGGCCTGCCCGCGCGTCTTCCATGGGGAAGCAGGCCCCTTCTTCCTCTGCGGCTCGCTGTTTCCCCTCGGCGAAACGCTGGAGGATGCCGTCGGGCAAAAGGGAATGCTCGGAGCAGGGGGATCCGTTTCGACGTCCGCATGGGATTTCGCGCGTATGCTCGGCGCCCGGCCCCTGTATGCCGCTGGGCTTGATCTGGGGTTTCCGGACATGCGCACGC
The DNA here is from genome assembly GCA_049519415.1 of Spirochaetia bacterium. Lineage (GTDB taxonomy): Bacteria > Spirochaetota > Spirochaetia > SZUA-6 > Fen-1364 > Fen-1364. The sequence goes on along the minus strand of JBEKQU010000017.1, from coordinate 16,983 downwards.
ATTGCCGCGGGGTCTATGCCGAGGAGATGTGGTTTTCGCTGTCGGGACGGCTTGCTCCCGTGGAGGGCAGCTCGTTCCGCTCCGTCTGCGACATCGGACTTTTCTCGGTGCGGTCCACCGGGGGGGGGAGGGTTTCGACCGACCGGAGGATGCTCCTGTACAAGTGGTGGTTCGAGAACCAGCTTCAGATGCGCCCCGAACTCCGCGCCTATACGCTTTCCCCCGGCGGGACGGCGATCGAAGGAATGCCGCTCGCCGACCTGTCCCAGGTCCTTGCCCTCCCTCCCCTCAGGCCGGAGATCGAGCGCCGGATGGCAAAAGCGAGGGAAATCCAACTCCGCGAAGCCTCAGGGGAACAGACAGAACGCCGCTTGAGATCCAGCATCGGCGAGCTCACAATCCAGCTTGGCGAGCTGGAAGCCCTTTCCCGGCGGGGAAGCGCCCTCAGCCGGGAGCTGGGAGGGATCATGACGAAGCAAAAGGACGCGAACGAATGCCTGCGCGAGCTGAATGAGATTGACGCCGGCATCCTCTCCTTCTCCGCCCGCACCATCGCCGGCTTTCTCATCCCCTCCCTCATCCACGAGATCTCGGGCCAGGGCGGGCGCGCTGGGAGCCCGGAAGAGGTCATCGCGCGCAGCATGGCAATGTACGAAGGGATCGCCGAATCAGCGGCATGGCAGAAACGCCTCTTGCGAAAAGCCGCGGAATCACTGGAGCAGCGGGGCCGGCCGGAGCGAGGTTTCCCCTAAAGGTTCCGTGGAGACGGCCGATCTTCTCTGGTGAGGACTCGTTCCTCTTTTCATAACACGGTATGCGCTTGACGTCCAGGCATACCGTTTTTTATTTATCAACGCCCCGAGGATGCGGGCCCCGCGAGGCTGGCGGAATGGCCTCAGGGGGCCTTCAGCGCTTTCTCAATGGCGGAAAGAATCCGTTCGGGCTTGAAGGGCTTGACGATGAAGTCCTTGACGCCCGCCTTGATGGCATCCACGATCAGGTGCTGCTGGCCGAGGGCGGAGCACATGATGACCTTGGCCTTCGGATCGATTGAGAATATCTTGCGCATCGCATCCAGGCCGTTCATGTTCGGCATGGTGATGTCCAGCAGAACGAGATCAGGCCGGAGGCTCCTGAACTTCTCCACGGCTTCCAGACCGTCGGCTGCCTCCCCGGCAACGATGTAGCCCTTCTCCGTGAGGATCTCCTTCTGGATCATGCGCATGAAGGAAAGATCGTCGACAATGAGAATCGTGGCGCTCATGCGGCCTCCTCGCCTCAGAAGTTTTCGCGCCGAATGAAGGACGTGTCAAGTATGAAGACCAGCCGGCCGTCCTCCAGGACGGATACGCCGGAGAACATGCGGTCGGCATTGAGCAGATCATCGACGGGCTTGATCACGACCTCGCGCTCCTCGATCAGCTCATCCAGCACAAGGAATGCCCGCTTATCGCCGTGGCAGAGCACCGCGGCGAAGCACTCCTCCGCCCTGCGCTTCCCGCTGCCGAAGAGCGCCGCCAGCCAGTACACGGGGATCTCCTTGTCCATCCACGGGGCCGTCTCCCGGCCCTCCTCTCCCCGGATTTCCGTGGCGAGCAGCTTTGCCGTGCTGTCCACGTCGGTCAACGGAATGGCGTAGAGCTGGTTCTCCGCGCGGACAAGCAGCGCATTGACGATGGTCAGAGTGAGGGGAAGGAGAAGCGTGACCAGGGTGCCCCGTCCCTGCTCGGTGCGCAGGACGACGTTGCCCTTCAAGTCCCCGCGGATGCGCGTGGCCACCACGTCCATGCCGACGCCGCGGCCCGAGAGATCGGTGACGACCTCCTTGGTGCTGAAGCCAGGAAGGAAGACGAGATCCAGCAGCTGGGATTCCGTGAAGGCCTCCGCGCCCGCGATCCCCATGCCGAGCGCCTTTTGCCGGATGCGCTCCACGTCCATGCCCCTGCCGTCGTCGGACAGATCAATGACGATGTTTCCTCCCTGGCGCCGCGCGGCAATGCTCACCCGGCCCTTCTCGCTCTTGCCCACACGCACCCGCTCCTCGGGGAACTCGATGCCGTGATCGAGGGAGTTTCTGATGATGTGCGTCAGGGGATCGGAGAGGGCTTCCACGATGCTCCTGTCGATCTCCGTGTCTTCTCCCGAGAGAGCGAGCTCCACCGGCTTGCCCAGCTTGCGGGACAGGTCGCGCACGAGCCGCGGGAATTTGCTGAAGATGACGGAGATGGGGATCATGCGGGTGTCCATCATCGCCTGCTGCATGCCGCTGGCGATCTTGTCCAGGGAATCGAAGGAATCCGTCAATTCCTCCCGGACGGTCTGCGCGTCGGCGCCTCGGCCGATATCCTCCGAAAGACGGGAGATGTGCGACTTGTGCAGAACCAGCTCGGCGATAAGGCTCCACAGGTCGTCCAGCTTCCTCGTGTCCACACGGATCGAAGTCTTCTCCACGGCTCCCGCGCGCCGGGGAGGCTCATCAGCCGGGGCAACAGGCGCGGGCGTTTGGGCTGCCGGCGATTCCGGAGCGGACGCCTGGCCGGGCTCCAGCGCCAGGAACGGTCCGACGTCGCAGCGCTCGATCTGCACCCCTGCGATCTGGTCCACGCTCGAGGCCGCGCGCAGGATCTCCTCTTCGCTTGATCCCGTGAGGAGCATGATCGTGTGCGCGTACAGGGAATCCTCGGCAGGCTCCCCCTCCAGCGGGGGGGCTACCGTGAGGACGTTGGAGATCAGCTCCAGGTTGGAGAACACCAGATACGCCCGCGGAAACTTCATGGGCTCGGATTCATCGACATGCACGGTGAGGCGATAGAGGGTCTCCCCGCGATCTCGCGCCTCTGCGAGCTGCTTTTTCTCAAAATCCCCAAGCGCCAACGTGGGCTGCAGAGGCGCCGCTGCCGGCTGCCGTACGGACCCTGGAGGGAGGACGTCCCCCCCCTGCACTGGCTCATTCTCGCGACCCTGGGCGGTCCGGGGCCCTTTTTCCGAACCGGCGTCTCCCCTGACCTCGGCCAGGCTCTGCAGCACCCGAGAGGTGTCGAAATCCGCGTCGGTTGCGCCTTTCCCGATCGCAGTCATGATCTCCGCGATCAGGTCCGCGCCCGCGAAGATGCTCTCCATGACCGCCGGGTCCAGGGAGAGGCGGCCGGCGCGCGCCAGACCAAGCACGTCCTCCATGCGGTGAGCCAGCTCCGAGAGGGTCGCGAAACCCATGAGGGCGGATTCAGATTTCAATGAGTGTGTAAGTCGGAATATCTCGTTCACCAGCTGGGGATTGCCCCTATCAGATTCCAGCGCAAGCAGGGAGTCGCCCAGCTTCTGGCTGAGATCCTCCGCCTCCTCGAGGAAGGCGCGGCGGAGCCGTGTTTCGTCCAGACCGGAAACGGCCATCACCCCTGCCCTGTAACTGCGCCCGGCAGATCCCTCGCGATACCAAGAACGCGGGGGAGATCGAGGACCATGTAGACGCTCTCCTCGCGCTGCGCGATGCCAAGGAGGAAATCCGCCCGGACGCCCAGGAGCGTGGTGGCGTCGCTGGAGATGCCCCCCTCATCGATGTCGACGATCTCGCGAACCTCGTCCACGTCCAGCCCGTAGGACCTGCTGCCCACCTTCGTGATGATGACCCTCCGCTTCCGCGAGTCCGGCGCAGCGCGCACGGCCTTTTCCCCGGCAGCAATCGCAAGGCGCATGCGGAGGTCGACCACGGGAATGATGTCACCCCTGAGGTTGAGGACGCCCTCGACGAAGGGGGGAGGTTTCGGGATCTCGATGAGGTTTTCCAGACGGAGAATCTGCATGACCTGGTCCACGGGAACACAGTAGCGACCCGACGCAAGGCTGAACGAAACGTAGCGCTTCCGCATCCTCTTTCACGGCCTCCGTCGCGCCATCGCACCGGCGCGCACCGATCGCAAAGCCGTTGCCCGGACCCTCCGATCCGGATCCTCCGCGGCAAGGCGAAGAATACCGTCGAACTGCGAACCGCCGCCGATGCGGCCCACGGCGCGCACAACGCCGCGCCGAAGCCGCGGACCTGCCCAAGCATAGACCGCGGCAAGCTCACCGGCGGATTGGCGCACGGCAAGGGCAGCAATGGCATCTACGACAGTCGCCCGCACGTCCTCCTCCGGATCCCAGAGCGCGCGCCGAAGGTATGCGTAGGCCGCCACTTGGCCCCGCTCCCCGAGCGTTCGCGCCGCCCATGCCCTGCGTTCGGGGTTACTGCTCAGAAGAAGCACCTTGCCCAACCGGGGCACTTCAAGGGAGTCCTCCCGGGGAGCGTCAGTCGCCATTATGCGCCTCTGCGGCCGCTCCCTCGCGCTCCTGGCGCGGTTTCGGCATTTCTGCGGCCGCTCCCTCGCGCTCCTGGCGCGGTTGCGGCATTTCTGCGGCCGAGGAACGACGCGTGCTGTTGATCTCACCCGCCAGGGTCGCCAGGGCGATCGCGCAATCAGCCTCCCTCCCCCGTTGGCTGTCGGGAGGGAGATCGTCCCGCATCCATGCTCCGATCCGCTCGCGCTCTCTGCGAAGCGCCTGGTCCCTCAGCGAGCCGGAGCGGGCAAGCTCGCCGTCAACGCGCTGGGCAAGCGCTGCCAAGGCGCCGGTGCGCGCCTCGGGGACGAGCGCCCACGCGCCGGCGAAACAAGCCTCCTGGCGCGCGCCGGAAGCTCTCTCCACGCCCCAGGCGCGCAGTACCCCTCCACGGTCGAGGGACAGCCCGATGTCTATCCTCGCCTCTCCACGCAGACCGGCGCAAAGCCCTGTCAGCAGGAACCGGCCTAGCACACCCGCCGGACGTGGTCCCGAACCGCACCGCACGACCCGTATTTCGATGGCCCTCTGGCCATCGGCCACGGTGGTGAAGGTCATGGCGCGCGCGCAGGGCGTGCGGGAGCCGGCGGCGATCAGGGCGACGGCCCTGCCTCCGTGAATCTCGATGCCAATGCCGTGCGCCGTTCGCGCCGCGAAGGAGTCGATACTGGCGGCATTTTTTTGATTCACGCCTGTCCTTTCCGCTGCTCGAGGGAGATGATCAACTCCACTTCCCCAAGGGGCACGCCTACCCGGCCGGCTATGAGAGTGGGAGAGAAACCCGCCCGGTGGAGCATGATCACTCGCTCACGGGGATCAGGCGTTTTCTCCGGCTCCCGCGTCTCCCCGGGTCCGATCGTGCGGCGCGCGCCATGGACATTCTCCGAAAGTTCCACGACAAGGGGTGGAACAGGCAGCGGCTGCGCTGTTTGACGCGCACCGCCGCCAGGATCGGAAGACGCGTCGGGCACGGCGATGCCTGGTCCCGGTCGTTCCCCGGCATCGGATATCCCCCGTTCCGCGTCGCCCGGCTGCGCCCTTGCGCCGGTGGGCGTCCTCATCGGCCTTCCCTCCGCCAGCCTGCTATAGATCCGCGACCCTACGTCATGCTTTTCGATTTCCCGACGGAGCAGGCCTATCTTCTTATCGGCCGTGGAAAGGACCTCGTTGAGGCTCGCGATCTTGTCCTCCATAAGGGCGATGTTGCGATCAGTGGCCTGGTTCAGCTCAACGAGGAGCCTGCTCACCTCTTCGCGAATCTCCGTTATCTGCGCTTCGGAGGTCGTGGCGCGCCGCACCCGGTCGCGCAAGAGCACGTACACTAGGAGTAGCCCCCCAAGGTCGACAACGAGAGTAATCAGGATCGTGTACCACATCCCGTCAGCTCGTGATGTCGATGTTGCGGCCCAGCGCGGGGTCTTGGACAACGGCCGCAGCGGGCGGGCGCACGGCCGGGGGGTGCTTCGCGGCCTGCTTCTGCCGCCTGCGCTCAGCGCCCCTGCGGGCTCGGTCTTTCACCTGTTCGGGGCCTTCCTCCTGGTCGTGGGTCTCATTCACCGTGGCGTCGCGCAGCTCCGCTTTCTGAACGAGCAGCGCCCCCTGCACGGATTGGGCCAGGGGGGCCGCGTTCTTTTGAGCGGCTTGTTCCTTGCCCACCTGGGTGGACTGGGTGAAGAGGGTCTGCAGATCGATGGGCAGAAGGGGCATGGGTATCAGTGCCTCCTCATCAGCTCTTCATCGAAGGCTTCGTATTTGGTCACCTTCACCTCTCCGCCCTGCAAGAAGAAGGTGACGAACTTGAACTCCGTGCGGACCGCGAGGCTCGCGCTCTTGATGGAAAGCTTCACCCCCGGGTATACCCGCTCGGACGCCGAGATCTTGCCGATGGTGTTCAGTGACGAGAGGTGGGCGTTGATCGTGCCGATCTCCTGGATGCACTCCTCCAGCTTGCGCAGCTGTTCGGCGCGCTTCTCGTTCTGCTCCGCGAGGTACTGGGCCTTCTCCGGCGGGAGCTTCCTCTGCACCTTCTGGAGGTTCTCCAGGGTCCTGATATTGAGGTCGACCTCCTCCAGAGATTTCTCCACGATTTTCTTGGATTCCTCAAGGGTCACGAGGCGTTCCTTGCTGCGGGGGTCGTATCCGACCTCCAGCAGCGTCTCTTGGCCTCCCACGGACCCGAGGATTTTTGAGTTGATCTCCTCGGAGGCGCGGAGACGCCCTCCCACGATCTGCGCCCGCTTTCCCTGACAGAGGATCATCTTGTTGGAGTCGACGTGGGAGTGCACGATGCCATCGGTCACCACTACGTACTCCCCGGCGTCGACGTGCGCGTGCTCGATGAACTTCGAGTACAGGCTCTTGCCGCAGCGGATCTTGCCCTCGGTCTTGGCGGCGATCCCCTGGTGCACGATGATGTCGCCCTCCGCATCTATGAGGCACTTGCCCACGCTGCCGAAGACCTCGATGTTGCCCGCGGCCTTTACCGAGAACCCGTCCTCCACGTTCCCGCGCACGATCACCGTTCCCAGGAAAAGGATGTTGCCCGTGTGAAGATTCACGTCCCCCGGAATGGAGTAGATGGGTTCCACGTTGATCTTCCCGCCGAGGAGCAGCACCTGGCCGTTGATCTCAGCCATGGCGGAAAGGCCGTCCTCGGAAATCTTGACGTTCTTTCCGACCGTCATGTCGCAGTCTTTGCCCCTCGTGGCGGGAATGGTCGTGCCCGTCACCGTCTGCCCGGGCTGGCCTGCTTCCGCCGGCACCTTGCGGGCCAGGAGCTGGCCGGCGACGACGTTTTCCACGCGGGAGATGTCCTTGAAGTCGACCCTGCCGTCCCTTTCGCGCAGCGTGACCGCGTCGCGCTCCATCTTGAAATTGTACGCAATATGCGCATCCTCGCCATCATGCGCCCGGGTGCCCTCGGCCACGACGATGGGCCGCCCGTACCGCGGGGAGGTTTCAATCTCCGCCAGCACGTCCTCCAGCAGCCCGGATACCACCCCATTGGAATTGAGAAAGGAGCGCAGGTAGTCGGCGGAGATGTCGGCTCCGCCGGGGCCCGGCTCGTTGATGACCACCACGGCCTTCATGGCTCCGTCGGTAATGTCCATCGACACCGAGGAGTCGTGGGAGGGGTTGTAGGGAACGTCGCCGACACGGATGTATTCGCCGTCGGCATGCTTGACAATGCGCGACACCAGAGCCGTGTCGAAGCCGGAAACGCCGCGGAGGGAGAGCTTCTCCAGCGCCATGATCTCCGTCGCGCGCGGACCCCTCCCCTGCGGCTTGGTCACCCGAAGGAAAGCGCCCTCGGCTCCGATGCGCACAAAGACCTCGCCGGGAAGATCCTTCGGCCGGGCGGCCGCTTCGGCGGCTCGCTCCGCCTCCCGGCGCGCCTCCTCCTCCGCCTCGGCGTTCGTCTTGACCACCTTCGAGCGCTCATAAACGCTGAGCTTCCACGGCTTGCGGCCGATCCCCATGGTGCCCGGGCTCCCCCGCGCCACGACCTCGTATTCGAGGTCGCGCACCGGGATGCCCAGCTCTATGGACGCCTTTTTCAGAGCCTCCGGGACGCTCTCCCCCTCCACGGTGAGGGTGCGATTCTTCTTGTCCTCCTCGGATTGCTTGCGCATATACTCCTGGAGCTGCTCCAGGGTGACGACGGAAACGGCATTCCGTCCATTCGCTTCGGCGGCAGCGCTCCGCCCGTTTCCTGTGGCGGGCATCACATACCTCTCTTTAAACGATTCCCCTCTTGAAGCTGGTGAGCTTGGCGCGCAGCCGCATCACGGCCTTTGTATGCAGCTGAGAGACCCTGCTCTCCGTGACCTCCAGAACCTCGCCGATCTCCTTGAGCGTCAGGTCCTCGTAGTAGTAGAGCACCAGGACCTTCTTTTCCTTCTCCGGCAGCTCCTTGATCGCATCCACGATCACGCGCTTGATCTCTTCCTTCTCCACGATCGTGTCGGGGTTGAGACTGCCGGGGCTCTCGATGCTCTCCGCTATGGATATCTTGTCGTTGTCTTCTCCCGTGTACCAGATGTCGTGCAGCGACAGCATGGAGGTGCCGGAGATCTTCACCATCATCTGCTGGAACTCCTTGAGGTCCATCTCCATGCCCGAGGCGATCTCTTCATCCGAGGCGGCTCGGCCGAGGGAGGATTCCAGGCGCCGCACCGTCTCCTCCACCTCGCGCGCCTTTTGCCGCACCGAGCGCGGCACCCAGTCGATGGTGCGCAGCTCGTCGAAAATGGCGCCGCGGATCCGGGTAACGGCGTACGTTTTGAACTTCACGTGCTTGCCGGGATCAAATTTGTCGATGGCGTCGAAAAGTCCGAATACGCCAAAGCCGACGAGATCGTCGAACTCCACGTTCTGCGGCATGCCCATCGCGATCTTGCCCGCCACGTATTTCACCAGCGGGGCGTATTGGCGCACGAAGAAATCCCTCAGCTTCTGATCCTTCGTGCGTCGGTAGAGCTTCCAGAGATCCTCCTCGGACTTTCCATCCCAGTGGCTTTCAGCCATATCCGCCCTATCCTTTTTCCTCATTTTTCAGGACCGTCCGAATGGCCCTGGCCAGCGTTGCAGGATCCTGCCCGCTCAGTGAGCCCCGCATCGCCTCCGACGGGGACTCCGCGGCAGGGCTGCGCTTCGCCCTGCGCGGCGATGGCTCCGCCGAGCCGGGGTCGGGAGCGACTTCGAGGTTGGAGATATCCGGCAGCGAATCAAGCGTGCCCTCCGTGTCCCGATCAGGGGGGGGGATTTCGCCTGCTTCCGTCTCCTCGGCTTCAGCAGTCTCAGCGAACTCTTCTGCCTGCCGGTCCTCAGCGGTGGAAGTCAGCTCCTCCGCGAGCTCCTCGTCGAGCTCCCCGATTGCCTGCTCTTCCGCGCGCGCTGATGCGTCCTCGTCGCGGTACCCCGCGGATTCACTGCCGCGGTACCCAGCGGACTCACTTTCTTCGGCCAGGGCTGCCCCGGCCTCCGGCCCGGCTTCCGCCGCTGCTATTTCACTACTCGGTTTTCCTGAGCGGCCGTTTGCCGTGTACAGCTGCTGCTCCAGACCGTCATCCTGGGGCAGGACAATGTCCACCCGCGTCGCGGTACCCCGCGGATTCACTGCCGCGGTACCCCGCGGATTCACTGCCGCGGTACCCCGCGGATTCTTTCCAGCGCCCTGCCCCGCCTCCCCCTGTATCGCCGCGGCAGAAGCGGCGCCGGTAGCGAGGAGATCGGGAAGGTAGGTCTTGACTACAAGCCGAGCGCCGACGCCCAATCCCGCAAAGAGAAGCGCAAGAAGGAATGCGCGGAGGAGCATCACGCCAAAGGGATTTTGGGCGATCAGTCCGATCAGCAAGGAAAGCAGAAAAGCACCACAGGCGCATGCGGCGGCGATTTTCCAGTTCTCCTTGAAAAAGTCCTTCAACGGACCGCCCCTCCCTCGCACTGCCGCTGCTGTCACTCCTTGTGACGTGAGGCAGCCGCTATCACGCTAACAGTAGGGGAAACACGGCGCAGAGTCAACAATCGACCCCGGCGCGTCTTTTTCACCCTATCGCGACCCAAAAAGCTTCTTCAAGAAGGTGGGGATGCCTTTCCCATCCCTATAATCGTAGTTTTCCAGACGTCCCACCAGGTGCCGGATGCATTGCGATGCGCGAGATTTCGGCTCCAGAACCAGGAACGGCTTCTGGCGCACTACGGAGGTGTGTACCACCGGGTCGTCATAAACGAAACCCAGATAGTCGACCTTGAGATTGAGAAATTGTCCCGCGATGGTGATGACCCGATCCGCCACCTTTTTCCCCTCGACCACTGACTTCACCCTGTTCACCACCAGCTTCAACCCCAGGTCGAGGTTTTCGATCTCGGTGGCGATGATTTTGATGATTCCATAGGCGTCGGTGATGGCGGTGGGCTCCGGCGTGGTGACAATCAGGGCGTCGTCCGCCGCGGCGATGAAGGAGATGACATTGTTCGATACTCCTGCGGCGCAATCGATGATGAGGATATCCGCGTTGGAAAGCGCCGCCAGCTCGGCGATAAAGTCGCGGCGCTCCTCCTCGCTCAGGTTGGCGATCTTGGAGAACCCTGATGCGCCGGCGATGATCTGGATTCCGTAGTTGGTGTCCACAAGTATCTCGGAAAGGGTCTTCTGCTTGCGGATCAGGTGGTAGAGGTTGTATCGCGGGATGACGCCCAACACCACGTTCACGTTGGCCAGCCCCAGGTCGGCGTCCATGACGATGACCTTCTTGCCCATGCTCGCGTAGGCCAGCGCGAGATTGATGGCGATGTTCGTCTTGCCGACCCCGCCCTTGCCGCTGGACACGGCGATAATCCTTGTGGCCGCATGGCCTTCGGCCTTCCCGCCCCCTGGGCGCTCAACGGCGCGGGGCTCATCCGCGGCCGCGCTCACGCGCTCCTGGCGCGGTTGCGGCATTTTCTCCCCTACCAGCTCCCTCAGCTTCTCAGCCTGGTCTGCCATACTCAGGTTTCCCTCCCACGGTCGCTTCTGGAGGCGCTTTCTCCGCGGCCGCTGGATGCGCCCTCACCGGCCGATTGCACTCCCGACATTCCGAAACGTTTTTCCAGGGCGCTTCGTTCGATCCGGAACCCTTCCATGTTCATGAGCAGGCGCACGACGGTGGCCCCTTCGAGGTCCTGCGGAACGCCCTGGCCGTCGCAGAGGTAAGCAAGAGGCTTCCTCTGCCGGGCAAGGCAGGAGATGATGTTGCCGATCCGCATCGTTTCGTCCAGTTTTGTGAGGATCACGGCCCGGTACCCGAAAGGGGCGAACTGGCGGAGGATCTCCTCCGTATCGCTCGCCTTCGTCGTGGCGGCCAGGGCGAGGTAGACGCAGGCCTGGCTCCCGCACTGCGAAAGGATCTCCTTCATCTCGGCAAGCTTGGCAAGATCGCGCGGGCTCCTGCCGATGGTGTCCACGAGGATAAGGTCCGTGTCCTGGAATAGGGCGAGCTTCTTCTGCAGCTCTGCCGCGCTCTCCACCAGGCTCACGGGAATGCGCATGATCTCCGCGTATGTCTCAATCTGTTGTTTCGCGGCGATGCGGTAGTTGTCGATGGTGATGATGCGCACGCTTCGGGGGGGCGTTCTGCCGTCCCCTATCCCGTAGATGGCGGCGAGCTTGGCTATTGTCGTGGTTTTTCCCACGCCCGTGGGACCGACGATGATCACGATTTTCGATCCCCTGCCGTTGAAAGCGAGCGGCGGATCGATCGCTATGCGCTCTCCGATCCAGCCCACCGCGGCATTTTGCAGAAGCGGGTAGTTCTCCAGCGCATCCAGGGAGAACTCCCTGCGCGCCCGATCGCGCAGCTCCGCTATGAAATCAACGGCAAACTCATTGGCCGCAAGAAGCTCCTCCAGCTGGCGCAGCGAGGGATGCATATCAGGGGCTTGCGGAGCCGCGGTGGCCGATCGGCTTCCCAAGGATTCGCGGAGGTCCTGGATCTCTTTCAGCAGAATCTGCAGGGTCTGCTCCTTCTTCACCCCCTCCAGGATCTTTTTCTTCTCCTCCTCCACGTCCGCCTTTCTTTTCTTGCTCCCGTCATCGGAAAGGTAGCCGGTGACCTCCACGCCTTCGGAAGAGAACAGCCCGAGGAACCCTCCCCTACGGACGCTACGGTGCGTGAGGATCCTGGCATCATCGCCGTACATGATTTTCATCTTGTCGATGGCTTCACGGTTGGATCGGGCCTGAATGGTGAAGTACTGCATGCCGTGGTCGCTCCTGCCTATCCTTCTATGCGGATCTCGCCCAATGACTCGACGGTGATGTCCGGCGCCACTTCGAGGCTCGAAATGACCGCGAGGTGCGGGATCTCGCGGCCGCTTCCGGACTTGACAAGGGGACGGGCGGCTTCCGAGCAGAGCACCGCCTCATGGAAGCCCTGCTCCTGCACTGCCTTGACCGCGTTGACCAGGGCGGTGATCCACTTGCGATGCAGCGCGGGATCCAGCCCGGACACGATGCCGCGGTTGGTCTCCAGGCGCGAATCGATGATCTTCTTCTCCAGCGACGGCTCAATGGTAAGGACGTGCAGCACCTTCTTTTCATCGCAGTACTGCAGACAGATCTGCCTCCCCAGCGCCTGGCGGACCTTCTCAATGAGGAAGCCGATGTCCTTGGTGACCGTTCCATAGTCCGCGAGGCATTCTAAAATGGCCACCATGTTGCGCACCGAGACGCGCTCCGCCAGAAGGCCCTGTAGGACCTTCTGGATCTCCCCGATCCCCAGCCCCTTCTTGACCTCTTCCACGACGGCGGGGTACTCGGTCTTCAGCGTGTCCAAAATGGACTGCACCTCCTGGCGCCCCAGGATATCCGCCGCGTAGCGCTTGATGATCTCCGTGAGATGGGTGGCGATGATGGAGGGCGGGTCCACCACCGTGTATCCCAGCCTCTCGGCGCGTTCCCTGTCCTCCTCCGTGATCCAGACGGCTGGCAGGCCGAAGGCGGGGTCGCGCGTCGGCTCCCCCGGCACCTCCTCCACTGCCTTTCCCGGCTGGATGGCGAGATAATGGGCCATTTTGATCCTTCCCCTGCCCACCTCAACGCCCCGGATCTTAAAGGAATACTCGGCGGGTTCCAGACGCATGTTGTCGATGATGCGGATGCGCGGGACCACAAGCCCGAGCTCGAGGGCGGATTCACGGCGAATTCGCGTGATGCGATCCAGCAGCTCCGCGCCCTGCTCCTTGTCGACCAGCGGGATCAGGCCATAGCCGATCTCCAGGGAGAGAGGATCCAGCGGTACCACGGGCGATATTTCGGCCGGCGCCGCCTTTTCCTTGTCCGCCACCTCCCTGCTTTTCGTCTTTTCCTCCTCTGCCATCTGTTTGCGGGTGAGGGCGAATCCCAGCGCGCCGATCAGACCGGCCAGCGGAATGAGAACGTACCAAGGGAACCCCGGGAGGAAGGAGAGGACCACGAGGAACGCCGCGGCGATGATGTAGGGCCGCGACTGGTTGGAGAACTGCTTCGTGATGTCCTTGCCGAAGGAGGAATCGGAGATGGCCCGGGTGACGATGATGCCCGTGGCCGTGGAGATGAGAAGCGCCGGCAGCTGCGTGACCAGTCCGTCGCCGATGGAGAGGGAGATGTAGGTGTCCAGCGCCGTGTTGAAATCCTCACCGTGCAGGGTCATGCCGACGATCAACCCGCCCACGATCTGGACCACGGTGATGAGAATCCCGATCTTGACGTTTCCCGAGATGAACTTCGAGGCGCCGTCCATGGAGCCATAGAAATCCGCCTCCCGCTGCAGGTCGTTCTTCTTCCGCGTGGCCTCCTCCTCCGTGAGGAGCCCTGAATTGTACTCCGCCTCGATGGCCATCTGCTTGCCGGGCAGCGCATCGAGGGTGAACCGGGCCGCCACCTCGGCCACGCGCGTGGCTCCCTTGGTGATGACAATGAACTGCACTGCTATGATGATGATGAAGATGATGATGCCGATGACGTAGCCCTCCACCCCCTTGGTGCCGACCACGAAGGTGGCGAAGGCCCGCACGATGCGGCCGTTGAACAGATGGCCCTTGGAGAGGATCAAACGGGTGGAGGACACGTTGAGCGCCAGGCCGAAGACCGTTGCGATCAGGAGCAGCGTGGGGAACACGGAAAACTCCAGTGCGTGCCGGGTGTAGAGGACCGTGAGGATGATGAGCAGGGCGAGCACCAGGTTCGCGGCCATGAAGACATCCAGCAGGACTGCGGGCAGCGGGATCAGGAGCATCATGATCACCACGATCACAAAGACGGCGACCAGGACGTCGCTCCTCTGCGACCAGAGATTTCCGACTACAGCGCGGGCATCAGCCATGTTTTTTCTCCGTTACGGCGCGCGGCCGCAATGCGCGCGCGGCCCTGGGAACCACCGCTTCTCTCATCCCGCGGCCTCCGCAGCTTTACCTGCGCCGCCGTACCCGGCGGATTTACCTGCGCCGCCGTACCCGGCGTTTTTGCCTTGCAGCTTGTACACCTCGGCGAGGATGATGGACAGGGCGTCGTAGAATTTCTCGGGGATGGTGTCGCCGATCTCCACCTCCCGGAAGAGCGCCTGCGCGAGCGGCTTGTTCTCCATGATGGGAACGCCATTCTCCGCGGCCACCTCCTTGATCTTCTGCGCCACAAGGTCGGCGCCTTTGGCCACCACCGTGGGGGCGACCATGAGCGCGCGGTTGTATTCCAGAGCCACCGCGTAGTGCGTGGGGTTGGTGATGACCACGTCCGCCTTGGGGACCGCCTTCAGCATAGTGCGGCGCATGATCTCGCGCATGCGCTCGCGCAGCCTGCTGCGGGTGAGCGGGTCGCCCTCGTACATCTTGCGCTCTTCCTTGACCTCCTGCTTGGACATCTTCAGGGATTCCATGTGCTGCCGCCTCTGGAACCAATAGTCCACCACGGAGAAGGCGAGGAACGCTATGGCCGCCTCGAGTATGATCCTGAACGCGATCTGCGAAATCACGGAAACCCCCGAGAGGAAGGAGGCAAGCGCGAGCTGCGCAAGGCGCGGCAGCTCCGCCTTGATGTTCAGATACGCGATGACAGCGATGACAAGGATCTTGACGAGGGATTTCGCGAAGTTGAACAAGGCCTCCGTGGAGGCGAACGACCTCTGCAGCCACCTGCTGAACCGGGGTGTGATCCTTCCGAAATCCGGGGTGATCGGCTTCACCGTGAAGAGAAATCCCACTTGGATCACGTTGCCCAGGATGGCCACGATGAACACCACGGCCAGCAGGGGAAGGGAGATCTTTGCCAGCCAGCTCATAAAAGCGCTCAGGAGACTCGCGTTGAGCGCGTTCGGGCTCGCGGCGATCGAGAAGAAAAAGGTGAGCATCTCCGCCGAGGTGCGGAGAATGTACGCGCCGAGGAGCCCGATGACGGCGATGCCGGCAAGCAGCACCAGGGAGGAGCTGACGTCGCTTGACCGGGCAACCTTCCCCTCCTCCCGCGCTTTTCGGATCTTGTGCTCGGAAGGCTCCTCGGTCCTGCCCTCGTCCTCAGCGGCGAACCACTGCAGATGCACGTCGAAGAGGGTGCTGGTCCAGGGGATCGGGAGTTCGAAAAGGGCGCGGGCCTCGACCGCTTCGGCGTTTCCCAGGGGCGGTTTCATCTCTTGATCACTCCCGCCATGGAGATGAAAGAGCTCAGCGTCTGGAAGCTGCCGTCGATGATCCTTTCCATGGCCGTCATGAGCATCGGCAGCGTGGCAAAGAGGATCAGGAAGGAGACGGCGATGGAAATCGGAAAACCCATTGTGAGAATGTCCATTTGGGGAGCCGCCCGGGCCAGGAGGCCCATGACGATGGACACGAGCAGGAGCGTTCCCAGGATGGGGAAGGAGATGGTCAGCGCGCTCTGGAAAAGGCCTGCCAGGCCGTTGATAAGGAGCGTGATGATCCCCTCCTTATGCGTCACCAGATCTATGGCGCGCAGGGACTGGAAGGATCTCTGCACGCCGACCAGGAGGAGTTTCTGCATGCCCGTGGTGGTGATGAAGACCATCATGCCTATGAGGTTGAGGAACTCGCCCATGAGCGGGATTTCCACCTGGGACAGCGGATCAAAGACTTCGGACGCGCTGAACCCCATTTGCAGGGAGAAAAACTGGCCCGCCAGCTGGAAGGCGGAGAAAATGAGGTTCAGGAGGAAGCCGATGAGCAGGCCGATGGCCACCTCTCCCAGCACAAGCAGAATGTATTCCACGATGTCTTCAGGAATCGCATAGGGGGAGGCGAGCACAGTGGGAAATATGACGGCCGCAACGAAAAAGGACATCCCGACCTTGGCCATCTGGGGGATGGAGGAGGAAGAGAGCAGGGGCGCGAGCTCCACAATCGCGATGATGCGAAAGAAAACGAGGAGGAACAGGCGTATGTGAGTGACCAGCGCTTCGATCATATGTTGGCAATCATCGAGAACAGCCTGTGGGTGTAGCCAACGAGGCTGTCCAGCAGGAACCTGCCCAGGAGGATCAGGCCGACCAGGATGGCCGCCATCTTGGGCACAAAGCTGAGGGTCTGCTCCTGGATCGACGTCGTGGCCTGCAGGATCGCGACGATGAGTCCCACCGCCATGGCAATGAGGAGGATCGGCCCCGCGATGATGAGCGTCTCCAGTATCCCCTCGCGGAAGATCTGCAGCGCGGCTCCCATGGTCATTTGAAGCTCCTTACGATCTGTTCCGTGAGCATTCCCCATCCGTTGACCAGGACGAACAGGATCAGCTTGAACGGGGTGGAGATCATCACGGGGGGAAGCATGATCATGCCCATGGACATGAGGGTGGATGCCACCACCATGTCGATGATGATGAAGGGAATGAAGAGGAGTATTCCTATCTTGAAGGCAACCGTCATTTCGTGAATCACGAACGCGGGGATAAGAACATAGGTGGGAACATCCGCCAGGGTGTTCGGCTTGGCCAGGCCCCGCATGCTCATGAAGAGCCGAATCGAGTCCGCGTCATTGCCCATCTGCCTGTACATGAACAGGCGCAGCGGCTTCTCCGCGTTCGTGTACATGTCCGACAGGCCGATCTTCCCGTCGCTGAACGGCTTCAGGGAGTTCTGGTAGATGTCATTGAACGTCGGCCACATGATGAAGAGCGTGAGAAAAAGCGCCAGACCCATCATGACCGTATTC
>JBEKQU010000016.1:0-76765 GCA_049519415.1 Spirochaetia bacterium | reverse complement strand
AGTCCTCGCGGGCTCATGCGCTTCATGGTCGTTCAAGGCAGGGTGAATGCGGATGTAATGTGCCAATTCATTGACAGACTCATGAAGGGTGCCTCACGTCCGGCTTTCTTGATTCTCGACGGCCATCCTACGCACAAGGCGAAAAAGTTGCGCGCGCAAATCGAGTCGTATCAAGGGAAGCTCCGCGTGTTCTATCTTCCCGCATACGCGCCGCAACTCAATCCGGATGAACATGTGTGGAACGAAGTGAAGTCCGATGGAGTGGGGCGCATGAAGATATCCGGGCCCGATCAGCTGAAAGCGCAAGTTGTCGGCTGTCTACGGCATTTGCAGAAATCGCCTGCCAAGATTCGGGGATTCTTCCATGCGCCATCCACGCGCTATGCAGCATGAAATTACGTCTATTAACTTATGAACTCTTTAGTATGTATTAGACTACACACTTGTCGCCCACCTTCAAAGTGGGTCCGGTGACGCCACCGGGAGGGCCTGCAACTGAGGGGTTTGACTATGCCTGCAGCTGATTTCGGTACTTCTTGGCCGCATCATCCAGCACCAGGACCCAGTCGTCCCGGTCAACACTGGAAGGCGGCGTAAACTCCTGTACTCCCAAGTTCGTGAACTCCCCGATCGTGATAAACCTTCCGTCGCGCGGATTGAACCACTGTGCATTGACTTTCGGACCCGTGAGCTTGTTCATGAAAACGCTCACCCTGCTTCCCAGAGTGAGGTAGGCCAAGAGGAAGCTCCCGTCTTCAGCCCTGGCCGCCTGGATGTGGTCTTCGCCTATCCCTTGACCTGTCGCGATCACTGACTGATCCGGGACCATCTTGTACCACGGGCGCAGCGCGAACAGCGTGCGCGCGAAACCCATGCACGCGGCGCCGGGCAAATCCATCGCTACCGTCCAGTGGGTGTTCTCATGGACGCCACGGGCAAAGGAATAATCGCCGATCTTCGGCGTCAGCTCCGGATCATAGAACACCCGCACATCGGCGCAGCCGTACCCGTGTCCAGCGGCTCCTGCAAGAACCTCCCAATACAGAGATTCTCGGACCTGATGGGCATCCATGCGTCTTCCTGTATTGTTCCGAAAGTCGGCGTGGTTTTCATAGCTGGATTCCATATCCAGCGTCGGTTTGGCGGGTTCTAGATTGTAGTCGTGCGTGACAAACTCATAGTTTTCGACAGTCCAGCCATGCCCCGTCTGCAGCACGTTGAAGTCCAGCCATTCCAGATTGTGGCACCAATAGGATGAAGAGGGCTCTGAAAAAGACCCGGGGCCGTGGTACGAAATGAGATGGTTCCCCCTTCCGCCTTCTCGAAGCCCCTTTGCCATAGCTGCCCACACGGGCATCCCGCCCAAGGGGTCGCGGTCTCCGCCCAGATAGAAGATGACGCAGTTGTTCTTGTAGCGGTTCGCCAGGAACTTCCCAAAGGCAAGGGCGTTCTCGGCGTTGAAAATCCTCTCGTCGTGATGCTTGCAGAATACGTGCTCACCCCATGTCACCACCAATGCCATGACCAGTCCGAGCGCGTTTGCTCTGTTCACAACGTAGTCGACATTCCTGAAATACGGTTCGTTCGGCTTCAGAGGGTCATTGTCAATGAGCGGAAGATCTCCATAGAGATTCTTGACCTTAAGCCCCCGCACTACATAGGCCTGAATGACGTTGAAACCCTTGGCCGCGCGGTTTTCCAGGTACAGATCGATTTCGTCGTGGTTCAGCCTCTTGAAAAGGGCCCACGCCGTATCGGCTAAATAGAAGAAGGGCTTTCCCTTCTGATCGGTGAAGTACCTGCAGTTTGAGCTGATCTTCAGCCTCATGTCTTTGACCGAAACGGGCTTCTTGAACACGGGCGCGTCTCCCTTCCCATATGTTGATGTATTCTGATAGCCGTGAATGGCCGAATCCTTTGTATCGTGCATCGAAGGTGATGGGGAACTTCTTGGCCCTTCGCAGCTCTCCCGTGTGTTGGACCGGCTCTGAGAAAGGTATTGTTGCCCCCTGCCTCACATAAAGCGGGATGCGCGACAGCGGCGACCTCACTCTCTCCATAGAGAGCGGCCCCTCCCGCTTCTTCCCCGTCCAGAAGTCAACCCATTTTCCCCTCGGGAGATACACGCTTCGCACACCGGCGTCATTCGCCACGGGGCATACCAGAATGTCGCTGCCGAAGAGATACTGGTCGGAAATGCTCCATACGGCGGGATCATTCGTCCAGTCAAT
Organism: Spirochaetia bacterium; assembly: GCA_049519415.1. Taxonomy (GTDB): domain Bacteria; phylum Spirochaetota; class Spirochaetia; order SZUA-6; family Fen-1364; genus Fen-1364. Next base: position 74,534 of record JBEKQU010000016.1, on the reverse strand, counting down.
CACCATGGACCGGAGCATCGGCAGGCCTGAACAGGGAGCCCGGAGACGTCGCCTGGCTGTGCTCAGCGCCCCTTCCTTGATGGCCGTCGATGAGATCGGCTACCTGCCGGTCAGCCAAACCGGAGCGATTCTGTTCTTCCAACTCATGAGTCGCCGCTACGAGCACGCTTGCACGGTGCTGACTTCCAACAAAGGCTTTGAAGAGTGGGGAGAGGTGCTTGGGGACAAGGTCATGGCTGCCGCTCTCATCGACATGCCCTCCATCATCATCTCGACCAGGTTCTTCCCAATGTCGTGGAGACCGTCCTTCACGGTTCCGATCACCACTTTGCCGCGCGCCTGCACTCCAGCCGACACCAGCTACGGCTTCAAGACCGCGGCGCCCACATTCATCGCCCTGGAGGCGACAAGCACCTCCGGCACGAAAATGTCATTGTTCTTGAACTTCTCTCCGATGATTTCCATCGCGGGCATGAGCCCTTTCTCTAGTATGTCCTTGGCGGACGAGCCCTCTGCGATTGCCTTCTCCACCAGCTCTTTGACGGCGCGAGCTGCGCCGGATTGAACGCTATGACTGATCTCCTCAAATACAGACATGGTGCTCCCCTCCTGTCCGGTGCATGCACGCCGCAGACGGCGACTATCCCTTCACGGAGCCCATTGTCATACCTGCCACGATGTATCTCTGGCTTATGATATAGGCAACAACAACCGGAAGGCTTGTGAGAACGATGTCTGCGCTGACCAGATTCCATTTGTTGAATTGTCCAATCTGTCTCCCGAAAAACTGGAAAACCGCCAGGGTCATCGGCCACAATCTCGTAGTGTTTGTAAAGTAGAGGGGGTTAATAAAATCATTCCAAAGACCCATAAAGCTCAATACCGCCACCGTTGCAATAACCGGAGTTAAAAGTGGAAAAATAACCCTGAAAAACATGCTCAGCGGGCTACACCCGTCGATAATCGCCGCTTCGTCAAGTTCTTTTGGGATTGAATTCATAAAACCGAAAAAGAGAAACGTATTGAACGATATTCCACCTGCGATGTAAAGCAGGCACAACGCTGCCCTTGTGTTGTACAGGTGGGTGACCTGCACAAGCTTCATCAGTGTCATCCAATTCGTCGGTAAGGTAATCCCCAAGACAATGAAAAAATATAAGACGTTATTCAATTTCGTCCTATTGCGTGCAAAAACAAACGCTGCCATCGACGTAATAACGACAATGGGTACGATGGGCACACATGAATAGATGAGACTGTTGAAAAATGACGTCGTCACGTGCCCCAGCTGGATCACTGTGAGGTAGTTTTCAATATGAAACGCTTTCGGCCAATCAAGCCCCATAACGGCAGACTGGGCCTGATCTTTAACGGAATTAAGGAGCAACAACACCAGAGGGATCACTATGAGCAAACTTACCAGGATCACCAGCAGATTCTTCCCGACCACAGCGAACATCCCTTTATCTATCCTGGGTTTCTTCCTCCCCTGCACGAGCGCCGTATGAGTCTCCATTTAAGACTCCGCCTCCCCTCTTGTCATCCACTTCACTGTGAAATAACCAACAGCAACCATCAGGACAAACAACATCGACGACAATGCCGTTGAAACCCCATACTCTCCCTGCCCTATCGCCCAGTACACCTTTGTGTACAAAGACGAGGTTGCATCAACCGGCCCACCGTTTGTGAGAACATAGATAACCTCAAACACCCTTAATCCGTAGATGAGGTTCAAAACCAACGTGATGCCTATCGTGCGCATCATTAACGGGACGGTGACAAACCGTACCTTTTGCCAGTAACTCGCGCCATCTAGATTTGCTGCCTCGTAATAGTCCGACGGTATCGTTGTCAACCCAGCCAAAAGAATCACCATGATGTACCCGATACCCCTCCAGCAATCCACGGCAATGACAGTGGGCAGCGCTATGTTGAAATCCGCCAGCCACTGCATTTGCAGACTTTGGAGACCTATTGCCCCCAAGAATCGATTGAGAATCCCGGTGGAGGGATGTAGTATCGATTTGAACAGAATACCGATAATCAACATGGAAAGAATAGACGGAATGAATAGGATGGTCCTGTGGACCATCTTCCCGGGCGTCTTCTCGCTCAGAGCAAGGGCAAGCAGAAAACCGATTCCGGTCTTCAAAACAGTAGAATAAAACGCAAAAAACACCGTATTAACGGCCGATATCCAATATTGTGAAGCCTGGAGGGAAGACATATTGAAAATTCGTTTGAAATTATCAAGCCCGTTCCAAGCTGGGGCTCCAAGCGTATATTGGGTCCAATCCGTAAATGAATAGAAAAGGCCCACGATAGACGGGCCGACAACAAATACCACATAAAAAGCCAACGCTGCAAATGTGAAATAAAGCGGATAGTTACTTTTCGCGTAATTGCGTCGTGGCATGCGCCGAACAGTTGCATCAAGACTCGTGGAAATAGTCCAAGCGGCGGCCTCTTTCTCTCTCATATTGGAAACGCCAGCAGCACATCTCATTCCCTCAGAGAGCAATCGTGAAGATTTCGGCGGCATCGCGAACCTCCGCAACCTCTTTTGCGCAATCATGTGCGCCTCCCCTTCTGGTTGGAGAGACTGCATGCGCCTTTTCTGTTTGCCCATCCTCAAGCTAGAGGAATACCTCCCCTACACATAAATAAAAACGTTATCCATACTATAAGTCCAGTAGGGATTTACCCTACTGGACCTATTTACCCAACTATCTCCTCATCAATAATTCCACTTATTGCCAGGCTGGATCTTTTGCGTCTTTCGCCTGCGCTGCTCTTTGCGTGTCAATGTTCTGCAATACCTGAAGAGGCGTCATTTTCCCAAGCATCATTGCGGTCATATCTTTCATGATATTGCCCCAATCAGGGTTGACGTATTTGACCTGGATTTGCAAATAGGTGCCTTTTGTGGGGTATTTGGCAAGGTAGTCCTTTGCGGCAGGCGTAAACTTATCCTTCACGCCAGCGAAACAAAGGGATAGCCTTGTGTTATCGCCGTCCAGCAGCGCTTGCACGTTCGCAGTCTGCGCCACGAAGCTAAAGTATGCCTTTGCCTCTGCAACATACTTGGAGCTCGCGGTGATGAATCTTGTAGGACCCTGAGCACCGCAGTCAAGGATCTGGTTGTCTCCAAGGCAATCGACAAAGTAGCCGAATCTTTCGGCCGGCACCTCAGGATGTGCGTCGTGGGTCTGCTGCGGCTCGGTAATGCCACCCATTGACATAGCGAATTTGCCACTTGCGAGGGCGTCGGGAATGCCGGAAAACGTGTCTGACAGAGCAGTCTTGCCCATGAAGCCAAGATCGGACATTTCTTTCCATTCGGTAAGAACTGTCAGCATCAGTTTGTTGTCTGCAAACTTAGCCTTGTTATTGTTCAGAGCGTCTTCCAGTCCCGGTTGCGCGGCTTCATATACCTGACCGATGTCAAGGAACCACAGAGGGATAGGCCATCCATCGCCGCCCGGTTCATAGAGAGGCGTGATACCGTTATCGAGCAATTTCTGGCAGACGGCCTTCAGTTCAGCGTAGCTGGTTGGCACCGAGAGGCCATATTGTTTGAATATGTCTTTGTTATAGGTGATGGGGAATGTCGGAGAGAAATCCCATATCGTCTGTCCGTACAATTTACCCTTATACGAATCATGCTCAATGGCCCCCGGATCCATCCTCTTCACCCAATCTTCTCCGGAAAGATCTACGCAGTTCTCAGCCACGTGCAAGAGGGGCTCCAAATCAAACTTGCCGTTCTGATGCATCCAAATATCAGGCAATTGGTGGGCGCTCAGTTTGGTCAAGAGGATATCCCCATACTGGTCGTTTGGTTCAAGCTGATAGTCAACCGTGATACCCGATGCGTCCTTAAACTTCGGCCCAAGGGTGGGCGCCTCGGGTGCCATAAGCCATCCCTGAGCGGCAATGAATGATATCGTGACATTTTCCTTGGCGCCTTTGGCAAAGGCGCTTGTAGTGCCATAGCACAAGAGGGCTATGAGCAATACAGCGAAGACCAAGAAACGACATGCTTTCATCCTCATCCTCCTTCTCTCAATGTTTCCGTGCTACGCACGTATTCAAAGGCATCACCCCTTACAGGAATTCTTTCCATCCTCCTCCTCCTCCTCCTCATGAATTTTGGTCGCGAGCCCCGAATCGTAATCGCTGAAGTAGCTGTTCCAGCGCGGGCTGTCACTTTCGACCCCCCCTGCTTCGTGGTAGTCACCTCCTTAAGCTCATGATTTCCATACCGGGATCATACATGTATGTATTTTTACCTGCATATGTATGTTTTGTCAAGTCCTTATTTGCAGAAAAGATAATTATTCATGGTCGGCGAAGATTGGCCTATCTATTCTTTTAATTTATTACTATATAATATTTTAGATAACAGAGAGGGCGATGCGCCTCGTTGGCACTACCAGCTAATGTATGGGCACCATGCAGTTATGATACCTATATGAAGTTATTGCTGCGTTTGCAAGCCCCCGGCGGAATCATCAAATCCGCCAACTCCTGCCCCCAACCGTACGAGCGCTTGAAAGCCAGTGCAGAGGCGGCGGGCTAAATGTCCGCCGGCAGAGCGTTGCGATGGTCGCCTCTACCTCCCCGAAGCCGGCGCGCGGACACCGTCGACGATCAGGAGAAGTTTCCGGCGGGACTCGGTGCTTGTCAACGGCCTGCACGAATGCGCACGGTGAGTCCGGGTCCCCTGGTCACATTCACAACCTATAGGGTGGGTTCTGAGCGGCCTCCTACAGCGCTCTCCTGCTATCTTCACAAGAGGGCCTATTATAGAGATAATAGGATCTCCTCGGGCTGCATGGGAAGGCACCCGAATGCGAGAAACACATACGGCACGGCCAGGTCAGTGATTCTTCCAGGTACGGCGGTGCCGCGGCGAAAGGTGTATCTGTTATGCCCGCCCGACTTTCCCGGGGAGGAGCCTGCGCTTTCGCACATCCGATCGTCCGGGCGGACCCGGGCGTGTCGGCACTGTCTGGGCGGCCTCACCATACCACCTTGACGAAAAGCAAATAAAAATGTAGAGTTATACATGTGTCATGCATGTATGTGATCATACTATTCAGATATCGAGGAAGAGGAACACGGAATGAAGGTTGACCGCGAAGACAGGACGCCGCTTTACATCCAGGTGTACGAACGGCTGCTCAAGGAGATTCAGGAGGGCCGGTTCGAAAAAGGTGCTTACTTGCCCTCTGAAAAAGATCTCGGCGATCTATTTGGAGTGGATCGCCAGACGGTTCGTCGGTCGCTAGGCATCCTGGTAAAGGAAGGAACTGTACAAAAGAGGCCGGGGCTCGGCAGCATAGTGGCCGACGGTGCAGAGCTCCGAGTCAGCAGATCAAGCAGCCGTGTTCTCAGTCTCGTCTTCCCCACGAGCCCGACCGCAATTGAGCGAATCACTGAACCGTTCCAGTCCCGCTTATTCTCCGCGATCGAGGCGGAAAGCGCTACAAGGGGGGTGGGGCTCCAATATCAGACCATCGGGCCAGGTCAGGACGTCGCGGCCTTGCTCTCTGGCCCGAACATCGCCGGCGTGGCTTTTGTCAGCTCCCTCGATGATTCGGTCTTCGCACGCGCGGCGGACATTCCGGTGCCCGTCGTCGTAGTGAACGGATATTCTCCTCTCTTCACGTCCGTGCTTCCGGATGCAGAAGAGGGAGCCTACCAAGCAGTGCGACACCTCATCGAAATCGGCCACCGCAGGATCGGATATATTGCTGGGCCCTCTAAATTCGTGACCTCCGTGCGCCGGCTTCAGGGCTACCGTAGGGCGCTCCTGGACGCTGACATCTCCGCGCAGGAGCAGCCGTGGGGACAGGGGGATTGGACGTTCGACGGTGGCTTCCGAGCAATGCAACAGATCCTCAAGGATGCTGCCGAGGTTCCCACAGCCGTTTTTGCATGCAATGATATGACCGCTATCGGCGCCATTTCCGCTATCACATCAGCGGGTATGTCCGTGCCCGGCGATATGAGCGTGATGGGATTCGACAACATCGACCAGTGCCGACAGACGCGTCCGAAAGTCTCCACCGTAGATGTCGACGTACGCCTCATGGCGCGGGCAGCCTGCCATTTGCTTCTCTGTGAGACTGACCACGGCGCTCTGCGAGGAACGCAGATTCTCGTTCCGGCGCGCCTGGAGATAAGGCAGTCCACGGCGCCTCCAAGGGAGGCGCAAGGCTCGTGAAGCGCGAGCTTGAGGTTCGCCGGCACAACTCTCAGGCGCCGCGGACGCGACGCCGGGCGGCCTCCCCCTGGCATCGCGGATCAATCGTAGGGGCGGTCGAGCCCCGAGGGTGGCAGAAAGGAAAGGTGACGATGGAGATGCGCCGCTGCGGCAGTTCTAGCATTGAGCTGTCCACCTTGGGTATCGGCTGCTGGTCGTTCGGTGGAGGGGACTACTGGGGACCGCAGCGGGACGGCGCCGAGCGCGAGGTGGTCGCGGCTGCGCTTGATCACGGCGTGGTCTATTTCGACACTGCTCCATCGTACAACGACGGTCGAAGCGAGGAAGCGCTCGGCCGGGCGCTGCGCGGCAGGCGTCATCGGGCGATTGTCGGGACGAAGGTGGCACCCGAGCACTGTGTCTCGTCGGAAAGCCTGCGCCGGGCTTGTGAAGATAGCCTGAGGCGCTTGGGAACGGACATGATAGATATCTACATGGTTCACTGGCCGATTGTGGGCCCACCGGTTGCAGAGGCGTTCGAGACACTCATGTCGTTGCGGGATCAGGGCAAGGTCAGGGAGATTGGGGTCAGTAATCATGGCGTGCAGCAGATGACGCAAGCGTTGGGGTGCGGCGCATCCATTCAGTGCAACCAGTTGTGCTACAACCTGCTCTGCCGGGCGATCGAGATAGAGATCCTGCCCTTCTGCGCGCAGAAAGGAATCGGCGTCTTGAGCTACATGCCACTGATGCAGGGCCTTCTTACAGCGCGATACCGCTCGCCTGATCATGTGCCCGTGTCCTTTGCGCGCACACGGCATTTTCGCGGCAACCGTCCGGAGGCCCGACATGGAGAGCCAGGGGCCGAGCAGGAAACGTTCGCGACGATACAAGCAATCAAGAAGCTGGCAGCGGCCGAGGGGATGCTGCCGCAGGTCATGTCGCTGAAATGGGTCAAGGCGCGGCCCGAGATTACAACCATGTTGCTTGGCGTGCGCTCTGCCGCCCAGTTGGAGGAGGACTTGCCGGCGCTCGATGGTGGACTGACCCCGGCGCTGATCAAGAAACTCGACTGCCTCACCCGGCCGCTCATGGACAGGCTGGGTCCGAGCCCGGATTACTACGAGGCCTCGACGATGAGCCGAATCCGATGAACGCATAGGAGGATTCATGACACCAACGACGCAAACTGTGGATAACCGGACACCTGCAAACCTGATCGCAGGCGAGCCCAAGGACAGCAGCAAACTGCCTGCGGGCTGGGAGGCTTCCGCGCCGAATCCCGTTCTGTCGCCACGCTTCGGCTGCGACGCCGATTCGGCAGGGCGGACACGGTTGTCGGCGGAAGGCAATGGCCGCCCTGAATGCTTCGGCTTCCTGTTCCGGCAGGTGAGTCTGGAGGCGGGGAAGACCTACCGATTGTACGTACACTTTCAGACCGAGAACCTTGGAGATGTGAATCGGCACCTCGTACATGGCGTGTTTGCGCGGCCGATGAATCGCTTCAACGAGGGGGTGTTCCGCTACCGGCAGGCTCCTGATGGGATCCAGGGCGAGAGGATCTTTCGGGGGCCTACAGAAGCGATGGAAGTCGAGGTCCGCCTCATTTTTCGGTTCAGCGCACACGGCCGTGTATGGTGGGATTGCGTGTCGTTGGAAGAGTGCGAGCCGATCCCTCCGCGGCCGGTGCGGATTGCGTGCAGTTGGGGAAACGGCGATCTAGCCCACTGGGCAGGCTGGCTGGATGCTGCCGGTCGGCGCGGCGTGGATGTGGCACTGCTGCCGGAGACGTTCAGCGGCGTGGATCCCGCAAAGGCTCAACCGCTGGACGGCGAGGCGCCGTCACTGCTCTCCGAAAAGGCACGGCAGTGGCACATGTATGTGAGCGGCTCGTTCTATGAACGACGAAGGGACATCGTGCTGAATACCGCCCCGTTGTACGACCGGTCAGGCGTCCTCGTAGGAACCTATTCCAAGAACCAGCTCTATGACCCTGAATTGAGCCAAGGCGTGACTCCGGGGAGGGGCTTTCCGGTCTTCAGGACGGATTTCGGCGTGGTGGGCATCATCATCTGCTACGACAGTTGGTTCCCGGAAACCGTGCGCCTGTTGGCGTATAAGGGTGCGGATCTCGTGCTCTTCCCCAACGTGGACTATTACCTAGACCTGATGCCCGCTCGTGCGGCCGACAACGGCGTGTGGCTTGCAACGAGCAGCTCGAAAGGTCCCGCCGGGGTGTGGGACCCCAGCGGTTCGCGGGCGGGCGAGCTGGCGCCGGAGCAGACGCGCTACGCAGCTTGCTCGCTTCGGGCCGTCGAGCGGGACGAGGAGCAGCACGTGTTAGTTACGACCGTGGATATGTCTCAACGGTACAGCCCGCACTGGTGGGGGGGGCCAATGCTGTCGGCACCCGGCGGACGGCGCGTCCGCCAGACGTTGATGCAGCCCATAGAGGATGAAATCGCGGCAGAAGCGGCCCGCTGGTGCGAGCGCGACGCCGGCATCTAGAAACATCAGGATGGAGGTGGCCTTGATATGAGCGGGAATACTTTCGTCATGCTCCCTGCAACCGACGTACATCTATCCGAAGTAGGATCATATGTCGAGACAATACCTGAATCAGATTATAAGCAGGCTTCCGAAAAAGCAAGAGAAGAATTCAGGGATATGAAATACGGCGCAAGGATACACTGGGGCCTTTATTCACTATGGCATCTTCAGGGAGAATCGTGGCCGTTCCTGAAAATGTCATATCAAGAAAGGCAGAAATATCAGGAGCTTTATAAGGAATTCAACCCTGAAGGCTTCGATGCCGGGGAGTGGATGCGGTTATTCAAGAGAGTTGGAATGAAATGCTTTGCATTTACCACAAAGCACCATGAAGGATTTTCGTTGTTCGATACGAAGGCCAAGGTGAAAAGGCGCGTCAACTGGACCTCTCCCAACGGCCCGCAGATAGAAGAATGCGATTTCCTCTACAGCGTTATGGATACTCCTTTCAAGCGTGATATTGTAGGTGAATTATGCGATGCCGCACGCAAATATGGCATAAAAGTCGACCTGTATTTTTCGCATCCCGACTGGTATGACGCGGATTTCAGGCCCTATGGCTATCATCCTTTGACTGTGCCCGGCTGCGAAAACCTGCTTACAACGCGCGAGATAGCCGATATCGGCAACAGATTCGACACGATGAGCCCGGTTGAGACGCACCCCCTCACGAAAGAGGAAAAGGAAAGGATGATTGCAAGGCACAGGCAACAGCTAACGGAGCTGCTGAGAAATTACGGGAAAATAGATATGATTTGCCTTGACATGTGGCTCGGAGCCGACGTATGGCCCGAGATTCGCCAAACGATAAAAGAGCTCAGGAAAATCCAGCCCGACGTGATGTTCCGCGCGCGCGGCATCGGAAATTACGGCGACTACTATACCCCCGAAGGGTTTGTGCCGGGGAGCAAGGAAAACACCGAAATGCCGTGGATGGTGATATATCCGCTTGGTCATTCCTTTTCATACGACCCCGACGAAAGCCGGTATAGGGGTGGCGAGTGGATCATAAGGAACCTGGTCGACTCAGTTGCCAAAGGCGGCAACTTCATGGTGGGGATAGGCCCCGACGAAAATGGACGTTGGCATCCCAAGGCAGTAAAGGACCTTGAGGAGGCAGGCAGATGGCTCGATGTGAACGGTGAAGCAATCTACTGCACACGGCCGCGACCCGGCGTGCTGTATAAGGAAGGCGAGGATATATACTTCACCCGCAGCAAGGATTCAAGGCATACCTATGCGATAGTTGCGAAATGGCCGGGAACGTCTTTGAATATCAAAACCTTGCGGCCCAAGGAAGGGACCGCGGTTTGCATGCTGGGGCACGATGAGCGGTTGTCGTGGCGACACGGCGAAGACGGATTGACAATCGACATTCCCGCGTGTCTCCAGGAGGTAGCAAACCGGCCCTGCAAGACGGCATATTCGTTCAGAATTGAAGCCATGCCGGACAAAATCTAGCGGCGAAGGCGCCATACGGTGAAGAAACTTTTTTAAGGTGCATGTTTATGAAAGCGTTGATATTGAAGGAATACAACAGGTTTGTTTATGAGGACGTGCCGGAGCCGCAGATCGGCCCCGAGGATGTGCTTGTAAGGGTAAAGGCATGCGCGATATGCGGCAGCGACGTGCACGGCATGGACGGCAGCACGGGCCGCAGAATCCCCCCTGTCGTCATGGGGCATGAAGCGTCCGGCGTCATCGAAAAGGCTGGCAAGAATGTTGCGCCATTCAAAGTGGGAGACAGGGTCACCTTCGATTCCACGGTCTACTGCGGGAAATGTTCGTTTTGCCGGCAGGGTCAGGTGAATCTCTGCGACAACAGGAGAGTCCTGGGCGTATCATGCGGAGAGTACCGGATGAACGGCGCGTTTGCCGAATATGTGTCGGTACCTCAGCATATCCTTTATCCTTTGCCCGACTCGGTCTCGTTTGAACAGGCTGCAATGGTAGAACCGCTCTCTATTGCGTTCCATGCCATAAAAAGGTCGCAGATTACACTCAATTGTTCTGCGGTAGTTGTCGGCACGGGCATGATAGGCCTTCTTGTGGTGCAATTGCTGAAAGCCGCAGGCTGCGGCAGCGTTATAGCCGTTGACCTTGTGCAGGAAAAGCTCGATTTGGCCGGGAAGTTTGGCGCGGATATAATGCTGAAGGCGGATGATCCTGACATAGCCTCGAAGATACGCGGATTGACCCGAGGCCCTGGCGCGGATATGGCTTTTGAGGCCGTGGGGATATCGGCCTCCCTGCAAACGGCGATAGCCGCCCTGAAAAAAGGCGGTTCCCTGACTTTGGTGGGGAATTTGAAGACTACGGTCGATTTCCCTCTTCAATCTGTAGTCACGCGCCAGATTTCGCTTTACGGATCATGCGCGTCCTCCGGCGAATATCCCGATTGCCTGGACATGATTGCAAAAGGCAAGGCGGACGTCGAATCGTTCATCAGCGCAGTCGCGCCTCTTTCCGAAGGCGCATCCTGGTTCAGCCGGCTGTACAAGGGAGAGGCCGGCCTGATGAAGGTCATCCTTCGGCCCTGAACCGGCCGACAGCGGCAGAGCATACGGTGGAAATATACACGGCGGTATACCGTTCAAACAGAGACAGGAAGCTGGTTAAAATTCCTCTAAAGCCCGAAAACGCCGAAGATTTCGATGGCAGGCCTTAATACTGGCTATCTCCTGCGCGCAGGAGGCTGCGGATATGGCAAAAATCGCTGATCGGTATTTCATGGTCGATCCCTGGATGATCATTGAGGAAGGTTTCGTTCCATCTCATGGGAGGGTCGCCGAATCTGTTTTCTCCCTGGCCAACGAGTTTATGGGTGTCAGGGGTTATTTTGAGGAGGGATACAGCGGCGACAGGCTGTTGGGAAGCTATATCAACGGCGTATACGCCGACGATGTGGAACGGCCCTATTGTTACAAGGGCCTGGTAGACCGCGTGGATTTTGTCGTAAACAACGTTGACTGGCTTTATACGAGGATTTTCGTCGACGGAGAACAACTGGACCTTGCTCAATGCAAGTTCCACGGCTTCAAAAGGGTCCTGGATATGAAAAACGGAACCCTGAGCCGTGAATTCATTTGGGAAACCTCCGGCGGCAAATTGCTGAAAGTGTCCTTTTTACGCTTTACAAGCATGGATATACCGTATTTGGGATGCCAGCGGATCACATTTGAACCTGTAAATACCTCCGGCATCGCCAGCGTCCGTTCTTGTCTAGATTTTTCCACCCTTCATGAAGAAACGCATAAAAACTACTGGACATGTACCCGCAATCAAGCGAACGGCGGAATTGTCGCCTGCCTCGCATTAACTGGCAACAGCGGCCAGCAGGTATTTTCTGCTTTCAGATTGAGCCTGTCCCCATCGATAAAAACCAAGCATATTGAGGATGAAAAGCTGATCGGCATGGAGTTCTCAATTCCCTTATCAGAAGGGAAGGCGTTTTCAATAGACAAGATGGTGGTCAATTATGCAGAGAAAAAAAGAGGAGTAAACCCTGACGAGGTGTGGAACAAGGGATTCGAGCTTGCCGAAAAATATTTTAAATTATCATTTGATGAAGCCATGAAAGGACACGGCAGGTACTGGACCGATGTCTGGAATACGCTTGACATAACAATTGAAGGAGACCCCGAAAACCAGCAAGGCATACGGTTTTGCGTGTTTAACCTGCATCAAACGTACCATGGCGCAGATGATACGCTGAACGTCGGCGCAAAGGGCTTGACGGGCGAGTCCTACGGCGGCAGGACCTGGTGGGATACCGAAACCTACTGCCTGCCCTTCTACCTGTTCAATAATCCCGTGGCTGCCCGCAATCTTGTGGAATACAGATACCATCATTTGCCCAAAGCCCTTGAGCGCGCAAAGGAGATGGACTGTACCGGCGCCTGCTATCCGATGTCTACGATAGACGGAAGGGAATGCTGCAATTGGTGGGTGCACGGGAATCTGGAGATTCATGTCAGCGCCGCGATACCCTACGGCATATGGCATTACACGCATCTCTACCAGGACAAGAAGTTTCTCTCTACCCACGGGATAGAGATACTTCTCCAGTCATGCCGCTATTTCGCAAGCCGCGGCCAATGGAGCCAATTGACCGGCGAATTCGGGCTTTACGGCGTTATGGGTCCGGATGAATTCCACATGATGGTTCATAACAACTGCTACACAAACGTCATGGTCAAAAAGATCTTCGAGTTTACCCTGCAGGTGGTTGATGATATGAAGCGGAATGCTTCCTCTCAACTGCAGGCCGTATTCGCAAAGGTCGGCTTGGCCCGATCGGAGCTTGACGATTGGCGGAAGATGGCCAAAGAAATGAGAATCCCCTATGATAAAAAAACCGGCCGCTACGAGCAGCACGACGGGTTTTTTGATTTGCCCCATATAGACGTCAGGGCCATCCCCCCTACGCAGTTCCCTCTCTATCATCATTGGGCGTATGACAGAATATTCAGGTACGATATGATCAAACAGCCCGATGTTTTGCTGCTCCTGTTTTTCTTCAGCCAGGAATACTCCCTGGAAACGAAACGTGCAAACTACGAGTATTATGAACCGCGCTGCTCGCATGAATCGTCCCTCTCTCCGGCCATCCATTCAATTCTGGCTGCTGAGCTGGGGAAACATGAGGAAGCCTACAATTTTGCGCATTATGCTGGCCGGCTTGACCTTGACGACTACAACCACAATACGAGGGAAGGCCTTCATATTACGTCGATGGCGGGAGCCTGGTTGAATATTGTCTACGGCTATGGAGGAATGAGATCGGATGGGGAGAAATTGGTCTTCAATCCGTCCCTACCGAAAAACTGGACATCGTTCAGCTTCACTATATTATACCGCGGCACGCGGCTGAATATCACAGTCGATCGCACGACCGTCACTTTAAATGTTCATGCCGGTCCTGCGGTGGCAGTGAAGCTTTTTGGCAAAGAGTATGTTGTCGATTCCCACGGCATCTCTCTTGGAATGCCGGCAGAGCGTTTGGGGTAATTCCGTGCGCCGCTACCGCCGGCGGGAATCTAGCTGGTTCGGGATTCTTGGGGGGGCAATACATGGTCGGCATTTCGAATCTGGGGCCCCGGCAGAACGGCCGGTGGCTCGTGGAAATGACCGATAACGGGCATGGCCATCGGGGGCATGGGGATCGTCGCCACCTGCGCCCGGATGAGCTTCTTCTACAACGCTGATTTCATTTTCACATTGGAGAACGCCGAGGAAGGCGGGGCCTGGGTCACGATCGGCGCACCGATGGAAGCGCCGGGAGGTGCCGCTGGCGAGCCCGGTGTCGGTATAAGAAGGATTTGATCCGGGAGCCGCAGCGGTTTCGCTTCCTTCTTGTTGCCAAGCCCGCCGACCACGGTTGCGCTCGGGAGGGCTGATTCGACCCAGGAGGACTTCGCCTCGACGCTCTTATGCTAGAAAAACTCGGGGTTTCCCCTCAACAACTCCGTTCGCATCGGCGCAAGGGACCACAAAGCCCGCGTCGCACTCGCCCAGTACATCGCCCGTCCTCCCCTGTGCCTGGCGAAACTCACCTACGAGCCTTTGGCTGGGAACCCCGCTCTGGGGAAAAAGTGAAGGTCTGGGACGCCTCGGTTCAGGCCCTGGCGTTGCCTGCACCTTACCCATCACGCTCAGCGCCCCTACCGGCTGCTGCTTTCCTGCAAATCCTCCACCCCGCGTCGCAACACAATCAGCTTATTGATTCTGCCCGTGTTTAGGGCTAGCATGAAACCGATGAGAGAGGTCGCCCTGCTCCTGCAGGACATGGTCTCGGCGGGAGTGATCAGCAGCTACGCCGTATTTGGTGCTGTAGCGCAAATGCGATACACGGAAGCGGTGCCCACCGAGAACGCAGATGTGCTCGTTGACCTTCCGGGGAGGCGCGGGCTCGATGTTCTCGCGCCGGTCTACGCGTATTGCCTCTCCAAGGGACTCGCCGCCCAGGGCCAGTGGATTCGAGTCGGCGCATGGCCCGTTCAATTCATTCCGCCGTACAGCAGCATCGCGGAAGCCGCGCTCCGGGAGGCGGTCATAGAGGACTTCGAGGGAGTGCCTTTACGGGTTGTCCGGGCCGACTATCTTGCAATGATTGCGCTGGACACTGGCCGACCCAAGGACTTTGACCGTATCATTCGGATGAGGGACGCTGGAGCCATAAGCCTTGACGGGCTGGGGCAGCTCGCGGACCGGCACGGCCTCTCCAGGAAGCTGGCCAATTTCAGGTCGCGCTACGGGATATAACGACATGAAGCGGTGGGCCAAGGAGATGTTCGAAGCGCACAACGCACAGCAGCGTGCGCGGGCCAGCTTACCGTGGCCCGAGAAGCTCCGCATCTCGGCACGCATGCGTGAGGACCTCCGTCCATTCAAGAAGATGCGTGAGAACTGGCATGGGAGGCGCCGCGGAGAGGCCGACGCTCCCCCCGCAGAGAACCTCTGAGGCCGGTCGGACGGTCGCACCATCATGGCCTGCTCCCCGTGGGTTCATTCATCGCCCCCACCAGCTCCCGCACCGCCCTCTCCTTCGCCTCCTCCATCACGGACACGTCCAGGTTGTCCGTTTCGGGACATGGATATGTCTCTTCCGCGCGCAGCGTCACGCTGCTCACGGGCTTGGCGTACAGCGTGGCGCGGCGCTACGAAAGCGTCCTCGAGATAGGATCGGGAAGCGGAAGAGAGGCCGCACGGCTCATGGAGCTGGGCGTTCAGGTCCACGCGGTGGCCGGCCCCTCTGACGGTGTGGTTCTATCAGCCGTGATCATGCACATCCCCGACAGCAAGCTCTTTGATACCGCGCTGGCCGTTCGCGCGCGGCTCAAGGACGGGGGGAGGCTCGTTCTCTCCACGGCCCTCGAACGCGGCGACGCGCAGGCCGGCGCCGACCGGGATGCATCAGGGCGGCTGATGATCCTGCGCCCCGCATCCCAGGTGCGGCTGCTCTTCGAGCGGCTGAGGGAGCGGTCTTGTCCGCCCCGTGGGCCAGGGGTAGAATGGCGCCCAGGGAGACGGGGCTCCGGGCAAGCCATGCGATTTCAAACCAGGCTGCTTTCGACGTATTCCGTTCTCATCATCCTTCTTGTTGTCATGCTCGGAGTCATTTTCTACTCCTACAGCGCCCGGGTCTTCGAGAACACGGCGTATACGAACCTCTCGGTGATCGCGGAGAAGATGTCGCAGCAGCTTGACAACCTGATCCGGCCGATGGATTTCATCACGACGTATCTCCTGTCCAACGGAGATTTCATGTCCTCCATGGCGAGCCTTGCCAACATGGACAGGAGCAATCCGAGGAACCTGCTGTATATCAACGAGGGCTGGCAGACCATCAATGCGACGCTGCTCAGCTACTCGGTCGGAAAGAACTTCTACAGCGTCAATGTTTTCAATCGGCAGGGCGATTTCCTATCCAGCAATTTCAGCACGCACAGGACGATCGGCAACGTATCCACGCTGATCGCCGCCTCTCCGTGGATCGAGCGCGCGGATGGAGCGCTAGGAAGGGCGCTGATCCTCCCTCCGTATGTCGACCCGTGGAACCAGAACGAGAAGGTTCGCGTCTTCGGCCTCGCACGCTCCGTCCAGGGCCCCACGGGTGGAATGGGATACGTGGAGGTCCAGAATCCGTATTCGGATCTCCAACGTCTCTTTTCCGTGCCCGACAAGGAGGACATCTCGGTCCTGGCCGTCATGCGCACGGGAGACGTCTTTTTCTCCAGCCGGGCCATGGATGCCTCCCTTGCCTCGTATTACTCGACCCTCGCGCGTTCCTTGAAGACGTCGGTATCTTTTACACGGAACAGCGTGACCGGGCAGGATGAGATCGTTACCGGAAGCGCTTCTGAATACACGGGAATCGCGGTGCTTCTTGCCCAGGACAAGAATGCCCTGCTCGGACCGCTGCGGTTCACCCGGAACATGACGTTCCTGATCGCGGTGCTGATCATCGCCATGTCCTTGGTGTACAACTACCTCTCCTCCCGGCAGCTTACCCGGCCGCTGCGGCAGCTCACCCAGACAATGGAAAAAACCGGGCTGGAGAACCTCCCCGACAGCTTCACCTTCGAGAGCGCGAACGACGAGATCGAGGCGCTGAACATCTCCTTCCAGAGGCTCCGGGCAAGGCTCAACGAGGCTGTCGGACGGGAGATCCGCTCCCAGTCGCTGCAGATGCAGGCGCGGCTGGATTCCCTGCAGGCGCAGGTCAATCCGCACTTCATCTACAATGTCCTCACGGTGATCTCCAGCAGGGGAATGGAGGCCGGCGACGAGGAAATCTGCGAGATCTGCGACGGCATCGCCTCCATGCTCCGCTATTCGACCTCCACGACCAAGCGCGCGGCCACGATCGGGGAGGAGATCGAACATGTAAAGACCTACCTCTCCCTCATGAAGAGGCGTTTCGAGCACAGGCTGGAGTACCGCATCGAAGTGGATCCCGCGCTCCTTGCGCAGCCGGTCCCGAAGATCGTCCTGCAGCAGATCGCGGAAAACTCCATCAACCATGGCTACCAGAGCGTGCAGAAGGTCATGCGCATCACCCTGCGCGGTTCCGTGCAGGACGGCCGGTGGCTCGTGGAAATGACCGATAACGGTCAGGGCTTCGATCCCCTCCTGCTCCGCGCATTGCGGGAAAGGATGGCGACGGTCAGAAAGGAAGCGTCCCACCAGGGGACACGGACGGGCATGGCCATCGGGGGCATGGGGATCGTCGCCACCTGCGCCAGGCTGGCGCTCTTTTACGACGCTGATTTCATTTTCACATTGGAGAACGCCGAGGAAGGCGGGGCCCGGGTCACGATCGGCGCGCCGATGAGAGCGCCGGGAAAGGAGCGCGCGGATGCCGCGAGTGCTCCTGGTTGAGGACGAGCCTTCGGCTACCCGGTACCTGCGCTCCATCATCGAATCCCGCTGCGCCGGCTTCGAGGTTGTCGACACGGCGGAGAACGGGGCGGAGGCGCTGGAAAAGATCCGCGGCGCCCTCCCCGACATCGTCATCACGGACATCAAGATGGCGGTCATGGATGGGATAGAGCTTGCCGACCGGGTCGGCAAGGAGTTCCCCTTTCTCTACACCGTCATTGTCAGCGGCTACCAGGAATTCGAATACGCCCGGCGCGCTCTCAACTCCGGCGTCGTCGACTATATTCTGAAGCCGGTGAACCCCGGTCAGCTGAAGACCCTGCTTGAATCGATCGGGAGCAGGATTGCCGCCGACTACCGCGCCCGACGCATTGAGCTACTGAAAACGGCGGCGGCCGGATCCCCCATCGAGCCATGGCAATCACGAAAGTATCTTCCCTTCCGGCGGTACGGCATGGCGATCGCGCGCAGCGGAGGCCTTCCCTCGCGCTACCACGCGCGCCCGAATGGACACGACGTGACGCTGGATATCGCGCCGGTGCGGGAGCGTGTGAGCAAAAACGAAATTTGGGCCCTGCCGGGAAGGGACGCGAGCGAGCTCCTCTTCTTCCATGCCCTCGAGCTTACGAAAGGGGAAGTCTTCAGAAAGACCGTTGTTTCTCTTTCCGAGAAGATCCTCGACCCCACTGTTTTCTTCCCTTCAGGTGCCTTCCCGCTCGACGGCATTGCGGCAGGCATTGTCAGTCTGTATCGCGCGCTGGACGCGGCGATCATCCTCGGACATCCCCGTATCGTTCAGGGGACCACGGAGCCGGGACCAATGCGGGAAGACGCGCCGGTGCTCGACCCCGGGCTGGGCAGCAGGTTCGATTTCCTCCTTTCCAATGCCATGTACGGCGAGCTGGAAGAGGACTTCCGAAAGCTCTTCCTTGCATGGGACAAGGAAAGCAGGCCGCAGGTCTGGGTGGAGGCCTCCCTCCGACAGGTATTCCAGCTCCTGTTTCGAAAATCCCCGCGGAAGGGCATCCCCTCGAGTGAAGACTTCGAATTCCTCCTGGACGACGCGATGCACGCCGCCGCCACCATGGATGAGCTTGCGGAAAACGCATGGAGCCTGGCTGCGCGGATCATCCAATGCCCCGTCGCCCCTCGTCGCGGAGCGAACATCCCCGCGCTTCTCCAGTCAATCGAGGACTATCTCAAGATGAATTACGCCGAGCCCGTCACGCTCCAGTCGTTGTGTGAAACCTTCGGCGTCTCGCAGACCTATCTCAGCAAGCTGTTTCGCAGGCACGAGAACACCTCCTTCAACGATTATCTCACCACGGTCCGCATCGAGGCGGCCAAGCGGCTCATCCGGGACAACCCGTTGATGCCAATCAAGGACGTTGCCGGCTTCGCCGGCTACCACGACCAGTTCTACTTCAGCCGCGTGTTCAAGACGGTTACCGGAACATCTCCGTCCGAGTATGCACGCCACCGGCCGATTAAAGACTCCTGAAAAAACCTCCATAAAACACGCTGCACTGGAAATTGCATCGGATCGTGCTGGAAAATCCATGTATCTCCGGACAAGGCGATGCTACGATGGCTTCTGAAAAAGCCCTGATACCATTCCGAAGGAGGGAGAGTATGAGAAAGACCGTTTTCCTGATGCTTATCGCCTGCCTGCTGGCGCTCGTCGCGACCGCCGGCGTCGGCGCTCAGGCGGCGGGACAGAAGGTGACCCTGTCCTTTCTGATCGACAACCAGTCCGCGCTCGATGGCATCAAGGGGGTGGCGGCCGCCGCGGAGAAGAAACTCAACATCGCAATCACCATCGACCTGCGCCCGGGCGGCGCTGAGGGCGACAACGTGGTGAAAACACGCCTGGCAACGGGCGACATGGACGATCTGAGCTTCTACAATTCCGGATCTCTGTTCCAGGCGCTCAACCCGTCGCAGAACTTCGTCGACCTGACCGATGAGCCGTACATGTCCACGGTCGTCGATTCCTTCAAATCGACGGTCAGCGCGAACGGAAGGGTCTACGGCATTCCCGCTTCCACGGCAATGGGCGGAGGATGGCTGTACAACAAGAAGGTGTACGCGCAGCTCGGGCTGAAGGTGCCGACCACCTGGGCCGAGCTCCTTGCCAACTGCGAGAAGGTGAAGGCGGCGGGGAAGACGGCCGTGATCGCTTCCTACAAGGACGACTGGACGTCGCAGCTCATCCTGCTGGCGGACTACTTCAACGTGCAGGCCAGGTATCCCAATTTCGCCGCGGACTACACGGCGCACAAGGCCACGTTCGCCGGCACGCCGATAGCGCTCCGCGGCTTCGAGAAGCTGCAGGAGATCTTCAAGAAGGGATACATGAACAAGGATTTCCTGGCCACGACGTATGACCAGGCCCTGAAGATGCTTGCCAATGGCGTTGGCGCGCATTATCCCATGCTCACATTCGCCCTTTCGAATATAAAAGCGGTAGCGCCCGACCAGGTGAACGATATCGGATTCTTCGGACAGCCAGGCGACACTGCCGGCAGCAACGGCGTCACGGTCTGGATGCCCGCCGGAATCTACATCTACAAGAACGGAAAGAACGTCGATGCCGCGAAAAAATGGGTGGCGTATTACGTTTCCTCCGAGGGCATCGCCGCCTTCATGGAGAAGCAGAAGCCCGACGGGCCCTTCGCTGTCAAGGGCGTCAAGCTCCCCGCTGACGTTCTCCCCGCCGTAAAGGACATGCTGCCGTACTTTGACTCCGGGCGAACAGCGCCCGCCCTTGAGTTCCTGTCCCCGATCAAGGGACCGAACCTGCCGCAGATCTGCGTGGAGGACGGGAGCGGCATCAGGGCGCCCCTGGATGCGGCCAAGGAATATGACAACGACGTGGAGAAGCAGGCGAAACAGCTCGGGCTGGCCGGCTGGTAGGCACGCGCATCTCTTTCCCTGATGGTCCTGCCGGCGGCGGCAGGGCCATCTCTTTCTAAAAGGACCGGAATGACCGCACTGTCCCGCAGACACTATTCGTACGCCTTTCTCCTCCCGGCATTGGTCATCTACGGAGGGCTTTTCCTCCTGCCCACCATCATGTCCTTCTTCTTCAGCATGACGCGCTGGACTCTCACCAACTGGTACTTCACCGGTCTGGACAACTTCCGCATGTTCTTTACCGAATACTCGCTCGCCATCGGATTCAAGAACACGATCATCTACGCCGTGCTGACCTGCAGCCTGAAGGTCGTTCTGGGCCTCCTGCTGGGGGTTTTTCTTTGTTCGGATATAAAAACAAAGGGATATCTGCGCTCCATGGTTTTTTTCCCCAATCTCCTGAGCACCATTGCGGTGGGGATCACCTTTGGCAGCCTCATGCATCCCTCACGTGGGCTCATCAACAAGGCCCTTGCCATGATCGGGATTGCGGGGCCCGACTGGTTGACGAATATCCACCTCGCCCTCGTGTCGGTGGCGCTGGTGGACGTGTGGAAAGGCGTGGGAGTGGCCACCGTGATCTACATTGCCGGCATCAATTCCATTCCGCGGCAGTACTATGAGGCGCTGGGCATCGACGGGGGCGGCCCGTGGGAGAAGTTCCGGTTTATCACCCTCCCCCTGTGCCGGCCCGCCATAAACTCGGTCATCATCCTTGCATTCATCGGCGGCCTTCGGACGTTCGACCTCGTGTGGGTCATGACCAAGGGCGGGCCCGGCTTCACCACGGACCTCATCGCATCCATCATCTACAAGCAGTATACGGGAGGATTCTACGGGCTTGCCACCGCGGGGAACGTGATCCTGTTCATCGTTGTCTCCGCCCTCGCGGTGCCCCTTTATCGCTACCTGACCCGGCACGAGGTCGACCTGTGAATCGCACAGCCAGGCATATCCTGATCGAAGGGGCGGCAATCCTCCTGTCCATGGTCATCTTCTGGGTTCCGTTCTATTACGTAGTCCTGAACTCCTTGAAAAGCGTCTCCGAAGCGGCGGATATGAGCCTCGCCTGGCCAAAAGCGCTTTTGTTCATACAGAACTACGGCGCCGTTCTCAGTGCCCAGGAGGGAATGGTGATCCGCGCGTTCGTCAACAGCACGCTGCTCACGGTCATGTCCATTGCGGTCATGGTGCTTGTCTGCGCCATGGCTGGTTTCGTCATGCAGCGCCGGCAGGGGAAGGCTTCCCCGTTGATCAATTTCCTGGTGCTGGCGGGGCTTATGATACCCCCTTCCATCGTGCCCACGATCTGGGTGCTGCGTGGAGTAGGGCTTTTCAAAACGCTTCCCGGGCTCGTGCTCGTGGAGGTGGCCTTGGGGTTTCCCTTTTCCACGCTCCTGTACCGGGGGTTCGTGGTGACCGTGCCGCGCGAAATTGACGAGGCGGCGATCATCGACGGCTGCGGAGGCCTGCAGCTCTTCTTCCGCATCATCCTGCCCCTCCTGAAGCCCGTCACCTCGACCATCATCGTGCTCTCCGCGGTGACCATTTTCAACGATTTCGTGAACCCCCTCTATTTTCTACCCGGGGCCAAGAATGCCACGATGCAGCTCACGCTGTACAATTTCATGAGCATGTACGTCACCCAGTGGAACCTCCTCTTTGCCGACGTGGTGCTGATCTCCCTTCCCCCGCTCGTTCTTTTCATTTTCTTCAACAAGAGGATCGTGGAGGGAATCACGGCCGGAGCCGTGAAAGCATAAGCAAAACCGGGTATGATCACCGAGGAGGGCTGTCGCCAATGCTGCATGCAACCAGGTTGAGGTGTGAATATCAGGAGAATCCCCTGGGAATCGGGGAGGCGCGGCCGCGCTTCAGTTGGGTCATGGATGCGGATGCGGATGACGTTGTGCAGAAAAGCTATCGCCTGCAGGCAAGTCTGCGCAATGATTTCAACCCAGTCCTCTGGGACAGCGGCATGGTGGCGGCAGCGGACTCCGTGCACGTGGAGTATTCCGGTCCCCCTCTCAAATCCTGTACACGATACTTCTGGCGGGTCAGGATTACGGACAACCACGGGCAGGAAAGCCAGTGGAGCCCTGCGCACTTTGAAACAGCCTTCCTTGACCCCTCCCTCTGCGCGGCGCGGTTCATAACGCCCGCGGGTGACGAGCCCGCCGACTCCAAGGGGATGCGCCTGAGAAAGGAGTTCTCTCTTGACGGAGGAATTGCCTGGGGCCGGATCTATGCCACGGCCCTTGGCATGTACGAGCTCTCCCTCAACGGCGCGCGCGTGGGGGACGCGCTGTTCACCCCGGGATGGACGGCTTACAAGAAACGGCTCCTCTATCAGACCTATGACGTAACAGCTCTGCTGCGCTCCGGTGCCAATGCCATCGGCGCGACACTTGGCAGCGGCTGGTACAAGGGAGACCTTGCCGGTTGGGTGGGGAGACGCAACCTCTACGGCGGCCGCACCGGTCTGCTTTGCGAGATCATGGTTCGATACACGGACGGCCGCGAAACAACCATTGTCTCGGACGAGAGCTGGAAGACCTCCGAAGGGCCCATCCTCTACTCCGAGCTTTACCATGGGGAAACGTACGACGCGCGCCGGGAACAGCCCGGCTGGGATGCTCCGGGCTTCAACGATACAGACTGGCGCCCGGCGCAATCACGTGATCAGGACATCGGGATCCTGGCCGCGCAGGACGGCCCGGCCGTGAAGCGCCAGGAAACGATTGCGGCGGTCTCCCTCTTTACGACACCCAAGGGGGAGAAGGTGCTCGACTTTGGCCAGAACCTGGCGGGGTGGGTGCGGTTCACGGTCAGAGGCCAAGCGGGCCAGAAGGTCGTGCTGAGGCACGCGGAGATCCTGGACGCGGCGGGAAACTTCTACACGGCCAATCTCAGGAGCGCCAAGGCGCGCATCGAATACGTGCTGAAGGGGGGAGGCGTCGAGACATTCGAGCCGCACTTCACCTTCCAGGGCTTCCGCTACGTCCGGATCGAGGAGTATCCCGGCGAGCCGTCGATGAAGGACTTCACCGCCGTGGTGATCCATTCGGACATGGAAAGCACCGGCAGCTTCACATGCTCCCATCCCCTCCTCAACGCCCTTGCCCACAACATCCTCTGGAGCCTGAAGGGAAACTTCATCGATATTCCGACGGACTGCCCGCAGAGGGATGAAAGGCTGGGATGGACGGGAGACGCGCAGGTCTTCATCCGCACCGCCTGCTTCTCCATGGGGACCGGCTCTTTCTTCACGAAGTGGCTGCGGGACCTTTCCGCCGAACAAAGAGACGACGGCGGCGTGCCGTTCGTCATCCCCGACGCTCTTGCCGGCGTCGAGGACAAGGACCCGCTGCTGCGCCAGTCCCATTCCTCCTGCGGATGGGGGGACGCGGCAGTGATCTGCCCGTGGACCATCTACCAGTGCTACGGAGACCGCCGCATTCTCGAGCGCCAGTACGGCAGCATGAAGGGGTGGGTGGAGTACATCCGGGCCCGCGCGCGGAACGGGGTGCTCTGGAACAGCGGCTTTCACTTCGGCGACTGGGTCGCCCTGGACGCCAGGGAGGGAAGCTACTTCGGGGCGACTCCCAATGACCTGACCGCCACCGCCTTCTACGCGCACTCCACCGACATCCTGTCGCAGGCGGCCGCGGTGCTGGGCCGGCGCGGCGACGCGCGGGAGTACCGGCGGCTGCATGCGCGGATTGTTACGGCCTTCCGCGACGAGTTTTTCACGGCCACGGGACGCCTCGCGGCGCGCACGCAGACCGCGCACATCCTGGCGCTCTGCTTCGGTCTCGCGCCGGAAGAGCACCGCGGCCGCGTCATTGAGACGCTGCTCGCCTTGATGAAGGAGAACGGGGGGCATCTCACGACCGGGTTCCTGGGCACCCCTTATTTCTGCCGCGTCTTGAGCGACAACAGCAGGCTGGAGGAGGCGTACGCGCTCCTTCTGAAGGAGGACTTCCCTTCCTGGCTCTACCAAATCACAAAAGGCGCCACCACGATCTGGGAGCATTGGGACGGCATCAAGCCGGACGGTACGATGTGGAGCCCGGACATGAACTCCTTCAACCATTACGCATACGGCGCGGTCGGGGATTGGCTGTATCGAACGGTGGCGGGCCTTGACACGGCTCCCGAGTCGCCCGGCTACAAGAGGATCGTCATGCGGCCGCGGCCGGGCGGGGGCCTCACCCATGCAAAGGCGGAATACATGAGCCCGTACGGCTCCGCATCAATCGCGTGGCAATTGGATGGATCGACGATGCGCGTGGACGTGCTTGTGCCCCACAATACGACGGCGCGCGTTGTCCTTCCCGGCGCGGTCCCGCGAAGCGTGGAGGGAGGATCCGTCCGTTTCACGCAATGCGAAGGAGGCGCGGAGGCCGTTGTCGGTTCCGGCCGCCGGGTGTTCACCTATCCCTGCGTGAAATAGAGCCCGGCTTTGTCCGCTGGATTGAGGAGGAGCGGCTTTGCAAAGTCGAGCGCGGCATCGAGGTTCGCGGCTGCCCCGGGCGTTAGCTCTTCAAAGGGCTCCCACCCATAGCCGCGGATTGTAAGAAGGAACACCTGGGGCGCGGCTCCGTAGAGCTCGGAGGCAAGCGCCACGACCTCTTCGGGGCTCATGCCATGGGTGGAGAAAGAGAGGGCTTTGCCGGGGAGTACTCGGGCAAGGCGAAAGGGCTGCTGCTGATCGGCGGCAGCGTCGACGAAAAGCGTGAGGTCGAGCTGCGCCAGGTCATAGGCAGCTTCCGCATGAAGCTGGTAGTCAGCATCGAAGCTGACGGAGGAGACGCCGGCGAGAGCTGCCCACGCTTCGAGCCGCTCCACGAACAGAACGCCCAGACCATCATCCTGCCGCCCGGGGTTCCCATACCCGCGTACCAGGATTTTCACTCCTGATGCCGCTCCCTGCAATCGACCACTGATCCTCCTGCATCGACCAAAGATATTTCGAGCGGCATTCGCCCATATGCGTGGGTGGCGCACGAGAGGCACGGGTCGTACGCCCGGATTGCCACTTCAACCGCGTTCATCATGCCCTCGGTGATCTCGGTCTTTCCACTCATCATGGCTTTCGCGACGAAATTGACCGCCCGGTTCATCGACTCGTTATTGTTGGTGGTGGAGACGATGAGGTTGCACATCGTAATCAGGTCGTTTTCATCCACCTGATACTCATGAAAGAGAGTGCCGCGCGGCGCCTCAATGACCCCCACGCCTCTCCCCTTGCGGCTTCCCGCAACGGACAGGTTGCCGCCCTGGAGATCGGGATCGAGGAGCAGCTCCTTGATCCTTTCCGCCGCGTGAAGCGCTTCTATCAGCCGCGCCCAGTGCGTGTGCATGCAATGGGTGTTGATTCTTCCGGTGGAGCTTCTGTATTTCTCAAGCTCTTCTTGCGCGAGCGGCGTGGGAATAAAGTCAGCCGTATTCAGCCGTGCAAGCGGGCCGACGCGATACCATCCCCGCTCCTTGCCCAGCGCCTTGAGGTAGGGGAATTTCATGTACGTCCATGGCCGCACTTCCTCCCCTATGTGGTCACGGTAGTCCTGGCAATCGACGTCGTTCAGGATGCGCCTGCCTTCCGCGTCTACCGCGCGCAGGACGCCGTTGTAGAGATCGAGCGCGCCGTCTCCCCTGCGGACGAGGGAGAGGTGATTGGAGGGAAAGTGGGAAAAATTGTCGATGAACTCCTTGTTCTTCCCATAGTAATTCTTGAAGAAGTCGATTGCTTCGCCGGCCCACCGGATCATCACGTCGGCGTTCAGAGGATCGGGAGCCTTCAGGAAAGCGTCCCTTTCCTGCGTGGAAAGGTTTTTATTCACCCCCCCGGGAATGGCTCCGGTGCCGTGGATCTTCTTCCCGGCAGTGGCGGCGATGATTTCCTGTCCGAACTTGCGCATCAGGACGGCCCGCGTGGCGAGCTCGCGGTTGGCCATCGCGATCCCGATGACGTTCCGCCGCGCGGGATTGGAATCGTAGCCAAAGAGCAGGTCCGGTGAGGCGAGATGAAAGAAGTGCAGAACGTGCGACTGAAAGATCTGGCCATAGTGCATGAGGCGCCGCACCTTCTCGGCAGCAGGCGGCAGCCCGTCCCCTGTTCCTGCTCCGACAATCACGTCCATGGCCTTTGCCGCGGCCAGATGGTGGCTGACCGGGCAGATGCCGCACAGCCGCTGCACCAGCACGGGCGCCTCCCAGTAGGGTCTGCCCTGGACGAAGCGCTCGAAGCCCCTGAACTCGACGATATGCAGCCGGCTTTCTTCCACCTCGCCCCGGTCATTCAGGTGGATGGTGACCTTGCCGTGACCCTCGACGCGAGTCACCGGCTCAATGGTGATCTTCTGTGCCATTGCGCATCGCCCCCTCAGTCGTACTTCACCGTTTCGTAAGGAAGCGCGAGCTCGCCGCCCGTCGCCAGCGCGGACAGGGCGTTCCAGATCAGATCCGCCCGCGGCGGACACCCCGGCAGGAAGTAGTCGATTTTCACGATCTCGTGGCAGGGATACACCTTGTCCAGAATTTTCGGCAGGTCAGGGTCGTGGGGGATGATCCCCGCCGTGTTCGTGTGGCCATCGGCTGCTCCCATTCCATACGCCTCTTCGAGACACTCTTGGAGAGGAATCCAATTCCTCAACGCCGGCAGCCCCCCCATGATCGCGCACTCCCCGATCGCCACCAGGGTTGCGCAGTGGCGCCGGAACTCGATCAGAGTCTCCACATTCTCATCGTTGCAGCACCCCCCCTCAATGAGACCTATATCGCACTGCTTCGAAAACCTCTTGATGTCAGTGATGGGCGATTTATCAAACTCGACAAGCTCGATCAGATCAAAAAGCCTCTCGTCGATGTCGAGGAAGGACATGTGGCAGCCGAAGCACCCCGCCAGAGAGGCTGTCGCTACAATCTTCTTCGCCATGCGCTACACCTCGCTTCCTATCGGCCGCAGGTCGTACGGCCGCCTGCCGATGGGGGTGTCGAAACCTTTTCGCTTGCGGATGAGCGCCCCTACCGGACAGATGTCCATGGCTTGCTGCGCCAGCTCGTCGCTGATGTCCCTCGAGGTTTCGGGATCGATGTTGATGACCACCTTGTCGCCGCGCTTGCCGAACGCGAAAATCGTCTTGCCCTCGCTGTCATGGATTCCCCGTATGCAGCGCTTGCAGAGGATGCATCGGTTGTGGTCCTTGAGCAGCTTCGGGTGCCACGCGTCGACCTCTCGCTTCGGAAACAGGTAGGGAAAGCCGGGGACCATCATGCGATAGCGATAGCCGAGGGCCTGCAGCTCGCAGTTCCCGGATTTCTCGCATGAGGGGCAGAGATGATTGCTTTCGGCGAAAAGAATTTCGACGACGGATTTTCTGAACTCCTCCAGCTCGGGCAGCATCGACCACACGTCCATTCCCTCCGCCACCTTGGTGGTGCAGGCGGTGGCGAACCCTGGTCCCACCTTCACCGTGCAGATCCTGCAGGAGCCGCGCGGCGGGACGCCGGGATAATTGCAGAGCGTGGGAATGTAGACCCCGTTCTCTCGGGCAGCCTCCACCAGCTGCTTGCCCTCCTCGGACATGCACTCCTTGCCGTCGATGAGAAATCTGACAAATGCCATCTCCCCGCCCCTCCCCGCTAGCCCCGCACGATCCGTTCATAGTCGGCAATGGCTCGGCCCAGGTCGAAAGCCGGATTGACCATGTCGGTGTTGCCCGCCACCTTTTGATCGTACAGGTGCCGAAAGTTCTTGATCGTCGTGACGATCGGATTCATGGCCGTCTGCCCCAGGCCGCACCGGTTTTTCTTCATGATCGTTGCCCAGGCGAGCATGCCGTCGACATCCTGCCGCGTGCCTTTGCCTCCAACGATCCTCTCCAGAACGACCTTGCACATTCCCGTGAGAGCCCTGCAGGGAACGCAGGACCCGCACGATTCCTCTTGGAAAAACTCGGTGAAATTCAGCACGACATCCTGCAGGAGATCGCGTTTTGCTCCAATGACGATGAGCGATCCGCCGGTCGCCAGGTCCTCGTAGCCCAGCGTCCTGTCGAACTCCGTGGGATCGATGCAGGACCCGGAGGGCCCTCCGACCTGCACCGCCTGCACCTCCTCCGCGCCGACCATCGCCAAAATATCGTTGACCGTGAAACCCCACGGGATCTCGTAGATGCCGGGCGCCGCGCAGTCCCCCGACACCGAGAGCACCTTTGTGCCGCGAGACTCCTTCGTGCCGATGGAGTTGTACCACTCGGGTCCGCGGATGAGTATCTTGACGATCGCGCAGAAGGTCTCCACGTTGTTGACCACCGTTGGCTTGTCCAGATAGCCCCTTTCCACGGGATACGGCGGTCGATCCCTCGGCTCGCCGCGCTTTCCTTCGGCGGACTCAATGAGAGCCGATTCCTCGCCGCAGACGTAGGCGCCTGCCCCGAACTGGATCCTGATGTCGAAGTTGAACCCCTGCTTTCCGCCGATGGCCATCCCCAGGAGGTTTGCCCGTCTCATCTCCTCCAATTCGTTTTCCAGATAATCGCGCAGGTAGCGATACTCGTTGCGAAGGTAGAGAATGCCGTGTCGGGCGCCCACCGCGTACGCCGCGACCACCATTCCCTCGAAAACAAGCCGGGGCAGCTCCGTGAGAATCACGCGGTCCTTGAAGGTGCCCGGCTCGCCCTCGTCGGCATTGCAAAAGATGTACTTCGGCTCGCCGGGAGCCCTCCGCGCCACCTCCCACTTCATTCCGGTGGGAAAACCGGCTCCGCCTCGCCCGCGGAGGGCTGATCGCTTCACGCTCTCGATCACATCGTTTGAGCTCATGCGGCCGGCCATGAGCTTCGCGATCGATTCGCCGCAGCTGTATTCCGACAGGATGACGTCGCCCCGCCTCCTGATATTGTTCACCACCATGGATTTCACAAGCGGGTGCGCATTGCGCCCGTCGCCATAGGCCGTGCCTGCCAGCTCGTCCACCGACTTCCCTGCCTCCATGCCCGCAACGATCTCGCGGGCCTTCTGCGGGGTGAGACACGTGAAGACGCGTTCATTGATGAGGGCGGCGGGCTCCTGGTCGCTCATCCCGATGCAGGCGGTGTCAAAGAGGCCGATGAGCCCATCGGGTGAAACCTCGCCGAACGCGCATCCCGCCGCCTCTTCGAAGGCGCGAGCGACTTCCGCCCTGCCGCAGAGTCCGGCAACGATTCCGGTGTTCAGGTAAATCGCGTACTTCCCGCGAGGCTCCTTGGCAAAGAAATGGTAGAAAGAGAGCGTCTGCTCCACTTCGACCCGGGGAATATCGAGCCCCTTGGAGACCTGTTCGAGCGTCCAGTCGGAGAAATATCCCATCTCCGACTGAATGTCGATCAGGACGTCCATGAGGCGCGTGGAATCTCCGTTATACTTTTTAATGACGGAGTACACGGTCGTGCCCATGACTCACCCCCGGTCGGAAAGGAATGCCCATCCATAGTACCCCCGCTGGCCTGAAAGGGAAAGCCCTTCGAGCCTGCCCCTTGTCCGCTGCCAGGGGACAGAGTAATATTTAAGCGACACTATATATGCTTTTGCCGATCCGGCAAGGAGGAAACCATGACAATGATTCGAGATGTGTTCAGGGAAAAGGGAAATGACGTATGGACGATCGATGCCGAGGCTTCGGTCAGCGCCGCGCTCCATCTGATGGCTGAAAAGAACATCGGCGCCGTCCTTGTCGTCGGGAGCTCGAACGCGATCGAGGGAATTTTCTCGGAGCGCGACTTCGCGCGCAAGATGGTGTCCGAACGACGGCTCCCCGACTCGGTTCCGGTTCGAGAGTTCATGACCACCAAGGTTTTCTATGTCAGACCGGAACAGACGATAGAGGAGTGCATGGGGATCATGACGAAACGGCGCTTTCGGCACTTGCCGGTCATGGAAGAAGGCCGCTTGAAGGGGGTCATTTCGATTGGCGACGTCGTGAAGGCGCTTCTCTCCGACAAGGATTCGCTTATAGGACAGCTGGAGCAATACATCTCGGGCAGAGCATAATTCTCCCTGCCGGTAGCGTGCAACAATTCCGCAACAATGTGAAGAAATAAAAACACATCCCGGTCAAGCTGTTGTGCGGCCACGACCCTACATTGTCAGCGTAGAAAGGGATATTGCATGAGCACCGCAGCCAGCACAGGGGGACGCGCGCGGAGAAAGCCGATCATCCGGAGGATCGTGATCCTCGCCATCGCCGCCTTTGTTATCATTGAGCCGCTGGTCATGTATAAATCACTGCAGCACCAGCGCGAGCAGAGACGGACCGTAATGGAACAGCCGGTCGCGGCTGCCGCGCAATAGTCCCACGCCGGCCGGTGGGGGCGGCTGCCCGGCGCCGCGAGCGAGCAACAACGACGGAGCTCCTACGGCAGCGATCGCAGGAACCGGATGGCCTTCTGCACGTCGGACACGGGGTCAGCGCCACCCTCGCGCTCGATCGTGAGAAAGCCGTCGTAGCCGATGTCATCCAGCGCCTTCAGATAATGGCGGAAGGCGACGCCGCCCTCTCCCAGAGGGACCTCGAGGAAAGAGTTCATGCCGCCTGATTCGTTCTTCAAAAGACACACGCCGTCCTTTGCGTGCGTATGCACGATGAAATCCTTGAGCACCTGGACCCCGCCGATATGGTCGAAGGGGCCGAGCATGACGAGGTTTGCCGGATCGTAGTTCACCTTGATGCCCGCGCTTGGAATCTGGTCAAGGAACCTCTTGAGCAGGGCGGGAGGCTCAGGTCCGGTCTCCGAGGCAAAGAAGCAGCCCCGCGGCTGCGCGTACCGGGCAAGCTCGGTGACCGCTTCCCGGCCGATCTCCCATTCCCGCGCGCGCTCGTCGTGCGGCAGGAAGCCAATGTGCGTGGTGACGATGTTGGTTCCCAGGTCAACCGCAAGATCGATGAAAGCCTTTGACCGCGCAATCACCTCTGGGTTGGTAGAGGGATTGAGCAGCGTCTTGCCCATATCCCCGCAGAGCGCGCTGATCACAAGCCCCTGGGATTGAACGAGCTTTCGGAAGTCCCGCCGATCACCGGCGCTCATGCGCTCGGGCGCCATTTCACCTTCGGTCACGTAGATCTGAAACCCGTCAGCCCCGAGCTCCGCCGCCTTTTCGATGCCCTTTTTAACGCCAAGCTTGAGAGAGTCAATGATGACCCCGATTTTCCGTTTCATGAGCTGCAGTATGGCTTTTAAGCAGCTTTTTATCAAGCAAAGCCATAAAACGCCAAATAAAATTATTTATAAAATAATAGTTGACAAATACCTAAAGATATGTTCAAATATGCATAATCAATCTCGATAAGGAGGAGAAACGATGAAAAAATCACTTATTCTTGTTATCCTGATCCTTCTGGTAGCAGGATTGGGATTTGCCGCACCCACGAAAGTACAATACTGGTACCTGTGGGACCATGCCTCGGCAGATCTCATGGCGAGCATGGCGCAGAAGTTCAACACGTCTCAGAGCCAGTACCAGGTGGTGCCTCTATCGGTTCCCGACATGCAGAAAATCCTGGTGTCCATCTCCAGCGGATCTGGACCTGACGTCACCGACGATTTCGCGGCCGACTTGGCCGGATACGCCGCAAAAGGGATCTTGCTGCCTCTTGACCCCTATATCAGCAAGACCAAGTACTCCATATCCGACTTCTCCCCTTCGGCGCTGAAGACCTGCCAGTACCAGGGCAGCACCTATGCCCTCCCGATGAACATGAACTTTTTCATGCTCTTCTACAACAAGACGCTGTTCAAGCAGGCGGGAATCGCGGCTCCCCCCAAGACTGACAAGGAGCTGCTCAATGACGCCATCAAGCTCACCAAGGTCAACGCGGACGGCACCCTGGGCGTGCTGGGCTTCCCCGACTTCCCCATCGTGTACTACCTCAACAACATGACCTATGCCTTTGGAGGGAACTACATCTCCACGGACGGGAAAAAGCTCACCCCCGACAATGCGGGCACGCTCAAGGCCCTGGACCTGATCGTGGCGTACCGGAAGAAATTCGGCGTGGACAATGTGACCAAGTTCACCACCGGCGGCGGCTACCTCCAGCCCACTGACCCGTTCATCGCGGGCAAGCAGGCGATGCGCATCGACGGCCCCTGGTTCGGCAGCTCGGTCCGCAATGAACTGAAAATCGGCGTGGACAAGCTCGATTACGGCGTAGCGCCGCTGCCGTATCCTGAGGGGCATCCCGAGCTGGCGCTCGGCGCCCAGGTTGATTCCTCCATCCTCTACATCCCCTCGAACAGCAACAACAAGGATGGGGCGTGGGCGTTCCTTAGCTGGCTGCTCAATGAAACGAACATGGTCACCATCGACTCCAGCATGGGCAACTTCCCCTCACGCATCAGCGCGCTGTCCAATGCGGCGTTCGCAAAGACCCCTGACTTCCCTGATTTCGCCAACCTCGTGAAGAACAGCAAGAACCTCGGCGTGTTCCCCGCTTTTGCGGGCCAGGCAGAGTTCACCAAGCTTCTCAGCGACGAGGCGGAAAAGGCATGGGATCTGAAGATGTCGTCGCAGGATGCCATGGCCGAGGCGGCAGCAAAGGCGCAGGCCCTCCTGAACCAGTAAAACCATTTCCTGAAGATCCGGCCCGCGCACGCGCAGGGGCCGGATCTTCCTTCGTAAAAGAGGCATGCCATGACACGGATCGCTCTCAATCGGCGCCGAAAAAACACACTTGCTGGGCTGCTTTTCGCCTCGCCCTGGATCATCGGGTTCTTGTGTTTCACGCTGTACCCCATTGGAGCCTCTTTCTACTACAGCCTGACGAACTTCAACGTGTTCCAGCCCCCTCGGTTCGTGGGCATGGCCAATTACGCGCAGCTCTTTTCCGACGAATCCTTCTATAAAGGCCTCTACAACACATTCTACATGACCATCATCGGCACCCCGGTATACCTTGTTTTTTCCCTGATCGCGGCGCTCCTTTTGAACAGCAAGTTGAAAACCATCGCCGTGTACAGGACGATCTTCTATCTCCCCTCCGTCGTCCCCCTGGTTGCCTCCTCTCTGCTCTGGATCTGGATCCTGAATCCCATGAACGGGCTTCTCAACAACATCCTGAAAGCCGTCCACCTCTACCAGCCGAACTGGCTGGGGAACCCCAGCCTGACAAAGCCCTCCCTCATCCTGATCGGAATGTGGGCAACGGGACAGACCATGGTGATCTTCCTCGCCGCTCTCAAGGACGTCCCCCGCCAGCTCCACGAGGCGGCCAGAATCGACGGGGCGGGCGCATGGGCCCGGTTCGTGCACGTCACGCTGCCCAGCATTTCGCCCGTGATCCTGTTCCAGGTCATCATGAGCGTCATCTACAGCCTCCAGTACTTCACGCAGGCCTACGTCATCGCCGGCTCGCAGGGCGGCCTCAACATAGCCAAAGGCGGCCCCGAGAACTCGATTCTCTTCTACGTCATGTACCTTTTCCACAACGCCTTTTACTACCTGAAGATGGGAAAGGCATCAGCCATGGCCTGGATCCTGTTCGTGATCATCGCATTGGTCACATGGCTCCTGTTCAGGACCTCCCGGCAGTGGGTGAGCTATGGGAGCGAATGAGATGCGCACACCAGCCAATCGCCCGGGAGGGCGCCTGTTTTTGAAGGCCCTGAAGATCCGGCTCCCCCACGTTCCGCTCTTGCTCTTGGGCCTGTTCTTCTTCCTGCCCTTTCTCTGGATGGTCTCCACGTCGCTGAAATCGATCACGGAGGTCTTCTCACTGCCCGCTCACCTCATCCCCCAGGTCTTCGTATGGCAGAACTACAGGCTCGCTTTCGAAAGGGCTCCGTTCCTCATCTACACCCGGAACACCTTGTTCTACTCCGTCATGGTCGTCATCGGTTTTCTCTTCTCTTCCCCACTGGTGGCATATTCTGTTTCCAAAATCGAATGGCGCGGCGGCAAAATCCTTTTCCCGATCATCCTTTCCACAATGCTCCTTCCCTATCCCGTCACAATGATCCCCCTCTTCATGGTATTCCAGAAGCTGCACCTGGTGGGCGGGTTCGCGCCCCTTATCATTCCCGCTTTCACCGGCGGAGCGTTCTACATCTTCCTCATGCGCCAGTTCTTTCTCACCGTGCCCGGCTCCCTCCTGGATGCGGCGCGCATCGACGGGTCCTCGGAGTTCAGGATCTACTGGAACATCATGCTCCCCCTGTGCACCCCCGCGCTCACCTCCGTCGGCATCTTCTCCTTTTTGGCCGCGTGGTCTGATTTCCTGGGACCGTTGGTCTACCTGACCAAGCAGCTTAACTACACCCTGTCCCTCGGCCTGCACGCGTTCATGGCCTCCCACACGGTGGAGTGGCACTACCTCATGGCAATCTCCGTGCTCTTCACCGTGCCCATCGTCATCATCTTTTTCGTGTCGCAGCGCTACTTCATAGAAGGAATTGCGACGACCGGCATGAAAGTATAATCCGGTGGGCGCCATGTTCGAAAGCCATTCCCAGCGGCAGCGTGAGCGGATGGATGCCATCCTGGAGCTGATCCTCAATGAAAAGATGATCACGCGCACCAAGCTGGCCGGCGCGCTCAAGATGAGCTCCTCCTCAATAGTGAAATACTTGAAGATCCTCATCGACACCGGCCTGGTGCGTGAATCCGAGCAGGTGCTGGCCACGGGAGGAAGGCGCTCCGTCCTGCTTGAGTTCAACCCGGAGATGGGGCTGAACATCGCGCTCGTCCTGGATGCCACCAAGGTGACGGGCGCCCTCATCAATGCCGCGGGCTCCGTCATGGGGATTGAATGCGCGCCGGTGCGCAGGGGCATGCCGCGGGAGGAGCTGTTGTCGGTCCTCTTCACCGTGGCTGATTCCCTTGCCGCGCGCGCCGCGGGGGAAAAGAAAAAGGTGTTCGGCGTGGGGATCGGCATCGGAGGATTCATTGACCTGGCCGGCGGAATCTCGCGCACGTACCTGTTCGCCGCCGGGTGGTACGACGTCCCGCTGAAAGCAATCATGGAGAAGCGTCTTGGAATCCCCTGCTTCCTCCTGAAGGACGTGAACGCTTTCGCCCTGGGGGAGAAGTACTTTGGCGACGGGATCGGGGTGAGCAACTTCCTGAGCGTCTGGCTGGGCGACGGAATCGGCATGGGAATCGTCGCGAATGGGGGCTTGTGCACCGGCGCGCAGAGCCACGCGGGAGAGCTCGGCCACACGCAGGCGCCCGGCAGCGACGCGCTGTGCTACTGCGGCCACCGGGGCTGCCTGGAGACCATCACGTCGCAGGGGTATGTATTGGAGAAATGCCGCGAAGGGCTGCGGCAGGGCGTGCAGAGCGACATGCGCAAGGAATGCGGGGGCCGGGTGGAAGAGCTCACCATGGCGCACGTCATCACGGCCGCAAACGCGGGGGATCGACTGGCGCGCAACATCCTGGAGGAAGTGGCCCAGCACATCGGCAGGGGGTTGAGCGACGTGGTCACCGTCATGAATCCCTCGCTCATCATCCTCCGCGGCCCTCTCATTGACGGCAATCGGTTCCTCTATGAGAACATAAGGCGGATCATCCTGAACGGCACTCTGCAGGAGACCGCGGCCGAGCTGCGGATCACCTACGCGGAGCACGGAGAGGACATCCGGTTGAAAGGGCTTTCCGCCTACATCATCCGCGAGTACTTCATTCGGTAGGAGGCCCCGTGCAGGAAGCGCTGAGAGTAGGGGTCATCGGATGCGGCAGGGCGGGGGAGACGGGCCCGGATGCCGCGTCCTGACGGAGGGAAGACCATGGGTGGCGCGCGGATTGTTTTCGTGCCCGTGGACGAGCGTTTTTGCACGCGCGACTATTTCCTCCTCCTTGCCGAAGGAGCGGGGCTGGAGGTTGTCACGCCTGCTTTGGCTGAGCTGGGACAGAAAAAGACCTCCCCCGACCTGGCGCGTCTTCGCCGCGGCGTGCTCTCATCCGTCAGGGACGGCGACACGGTGATCGCCTCCGTGGACATGCTGGTGCACGGGGGATTGATCCCCTCCCGCGTCAGCCTCGAATCCTTGGACACGCTGGAGGAGCGGCTGTCGATTTTCCCTGCCATGAAGCAAAAGGCGGCCCGGGTGTACGCGTCTCAATGCGTGACGCGCGCGCCTTTCTATAATTCCTCCGACGAGGAGCCCGACTACTGGGCGTTTTTCGGGACACGGCTCTGGGCGCTCTCCAAGGAGATCGCCCGGTTTCGACGGCATCAGATCGGACATGAAGCTCTCTCCCGGGCCGCGCGCGGGATCCCCGATTGGATCGTGAAGGACTTTCTCTCTCGCCGGATGCGGAACTTCCGTCTGGTCTCCCGGACCCTCGACCTCGTGGCGGAGGGGGAAATCGATTTCCTGAACCTGACCCTGGATGACAACACCGAGGGCAGCATCTCGTTGTGGGAATCGGAACAACACGCGCGGAAGGTGAAGAGCCTCGGAATTGAAGAGAAGGTATCGATCCATCCGGGGGCGGACGAGTCGACCCTCACCCTCCTTGCGCGCTGCCTGTGCGGCGCTGCGGGGCGGAAGCCCCGGATCCGGGTGGAATACAGCGCCCCTTCAATGCGGCATTTCGTGCCGCCGTTCGAGGGCAGCCCGCACGAACAGAGCATCCGCAGCCACCTGGAGGCTGCCGGCTGCGGCGTGACCGAAGGGGAGGGAGAGGATGCCCTTCTCTTCGTGCACAACCCGACCGATTCACTCGACGCGCGGCGGCAGAAGGCTTCGCACGCCCCCCGCGGCCTCTACGAGCGTGCCCTGCGACGGATCGAAAGCTATCCCGGCATCGTCGGAATCGCCGGCACCCGGTACGTCAATGGCTCTGACAATCGTTTTGTTTCCGGTCTGCTCGCCCGGCCGCTGGACTGGTCAAGGCTGGCGTACGCGGGATGGAACACCGCGGGAAACACGCTGGGCACCACCATCGCCTTCATGGTGGCGCGGCTCCTGCACGCGAAGAAGCTCATCCCGGGATCACCGGAAAAGCTCGCGCGACTGCAAACAGTTTTCTTCCTTGAGCATTGGGCTTATATGAGCCTTGTCCGCGGCCGGCTTCTCCGCAAGGCGCGGAGGAGGGGCTGCAGGGGGTGGAATATAATGCCTGCAGAGCCGTGGGCGACCGGGTACGTCGAGCAGGAGCTTTCCCGCTACCTGCCGGCCATCCGCACGGCCACGGGATTCGCGTGCGGCGGCCTTCGGGTCTCGTTTCCCTGGCATCGGGCTTTCGAAGTGCGCATCGAGCCGAAAGAGGCTGACGGTCCACGCTGATTCCGGACCGTGACCGGCCCGCGCTTTACTGGATTGCGTCCTTTTAATAAGTTCTTAAGAACATGGGGAGGAACCACAGCGACAGTTTTTCTGTGTTTCGCAATCGCGATTTCCGCGCGTTTCTCGCTGCCCGGGCCCTGTCATCTCTTTCCTCTCTCATGCTCACCGTCGCGGTCGGCTGGCACGTCTACGCCCTGACCGGAAGCGCCTTTGCCCTCGGCATGGTGGGGCTGGCCCAGTTCCTTCCCGCTCTGCTGCTGGCTCTGCCCGGAGGTCTGGTGGCGGACCGGTGGGAAAGGCGCACCATATTGTTGGGCGGTTTTTCCCTGCAGGTCGTGATCGCGCTCCTGCTTCTCACCATCTCGCTTGTGCCTGCTGCCCGCGCGGGCTGGATTTTCCCGGTCGTGGCCCTCATCGGCGTCGGGCAGGCGTTCCTTGGTCCCGCCAGCCAGTCCCTTGTTCCCTTCCTTGTCTCAAAGAAGGAATTCCCCCGCGCCGTGGCATGGAACTCAAGCATTTTCCAGGTCGCCACGATAGCGGGGCCCGCAATCGGCGGGCTTCTGTATGCGTTCGGCCCGGCATGCGTTTATGCCGTCTCAGCGGGATGTTATGTATTTGCCACTTTCCTGATTTCCCGCATCCGGGCCCGGCTGCATGTGGCAGCGGCGGCAAAGCCGGGTTTCGAGGGGCTGCTCACTGGGCTGCGTTTTGTCTTCTCCCGGCCTCCCATCCTGGGCGCCATTTCACTGGATTTGTTCGCCGTGCTCTTTGGCGGAGCCACCGCGCTCCTTCCCATCTATGCCCGGGACATCCTCCACGTCGGCTCGTGGGGACTGGGCCTCCTGCGGAGCGCCCCCGCCGTTGGCGCGGGGGTGGTCGCCTTCCTGCTCGCCCAGCGGCCGCTTACGCGGCGCTCGGGGGCAAAGATGTTTATATGCGTCGCGTTGTTCGGCGTCATGACGATCATCTTCGGCTTGTCCCGGTCCTTTCTGATCTCCCTGGCCGCCCTGGCGGGCCTGGGCGCCGCGGACATGGTGAGCGTGGTGATACGGCAGACCCTCGTGCAGATCAATACACCGGATGAAAAGAGGGGCCGGGTGAGCGCCGTGAACTCCATCTTCATCGGCGCGTCCAATCAGCTTGGCGAGTTTGAGTCCGGAGTAACCGCTGCCTGGCTTGGGACCGTGCCCGCGGCCGTGCTCGGAGGCGTGGGCACCCTGCTCGTCGTGTCCCTCTGGGCCTGGCTCTTTCCCTCTCTGCGGAAGGCGGACCGTCTGGACGCCGAACCGGTTGTCGCGACGGCAGCCCGGCCCGGTTCACACTGATGGGCGGGTGAGCGGATACGTCCCCCATTTGAATGCGGCGGTATACATGGCGGCAAGGTTCGCATAGGGAGTGGCCGGCGGCAAGTTGTTGCCTTCCCGCAGGATGAATCTCCCCCCGCGAAGAATGCCGGACTCAAGGATTGAACGCGCCCGCTTGAACACAGCATCCGGGCTTCCCGTGAGCAGGGTCGTGACCTCGACGCCTCCCAGGATTTCCACGTGCGGACCAAGCTCCTCGCGCGCTCGTGCGAAATCCACGGGGAAGCCCGTGTCAAAGCTCGAGACTCCCAGCTCTTCACGGATAAGGGGGAAGTGCCGCTGCGCATCCCCGCACAGGTGGATGCTCCGCTTCCTGCCGTGGTCCGGATCCAGCGTGTCGTACCATTTCCGATGCGAGGGGAGAACGGCGGACCTGTACAGATCGGTGCTAATGAGCGATATCGAGTCGTCGGCGAAAGCGATTTCCTCGTCAGGCTTTTCCTCGATTCCCCAGTAGGCGCGCAGGCCGCGATTCCTCTTGTGAGCGGCGGTGACGATGAAATCGAAAAGCTCTGCGGCATATCCGGGATCGTCAATCACGTCGGTGAGTATCTCGGGGCCTCTGATGTTCATCGCAACGGTGAGCGGGCCGTCGGAGAAAAGCGGAAGATAGGGCTCGACAATCACGGGCCTTCCAAAAAAGGTGATGCCCTTTGCCGCCTCTTCCATCCGATGCGTCATGCGCAGGCCTTCGGCAAAGAATCCCTCGTCCGCCGGGTGGTCGATGTCCACGTCGAACACCGCCCGCTTGCGGGAGCCCGCATATGCGGGGAGAGTGTCGGGAACCTCGCCGTCGCGAAACTGGAGAGGACAGCGAAAGAACGCCGCCTCTGATACGTTCTGGTAATGGGCGGACACTTTCCATTCATCGGGAAGGGAGGCATCCGCGTCATGGAAAAGGGCATGCCGCATCCGAACAAGGTACTGGGTGCGCAGCTGGGCCACGAGCATGGCCATGGGGTCGGAGAACACCTCACGGTAGGTGAGGTTGTCCGTGTTGAGCGCCGCAGACTGCAGGAGCACCCGATTGTTGATGCCGAGAGTCACGGGAACGCGCCGGGGCGTGCCTGCCTGATACGCGCTCCAGACCTCCCTCTTCTGGGCGTCAGTGAGCCGGGGGAAATCGCCGCAGGGGCCGAGCTCGTCGCGCCGCAGCGGCGGCAGCATCCAGGAATCTTTCGCTATCTCCTTCAGTTGCGCCATTCAGGTTCCTCCCATGGCTATTGCCCGTTGTCGGCGTAGATCTCGTGGCGGATGGTAAGCACGGCTCCGATGAGGAAGGTCGCCGCGATGACGGCGAAGCTTCCCCATCCCAGCGCCGCTTCCGGTCCAGCGGCCCCGGAATACAAGCCGACGATGGACCAGGGCACCCAGGGGCCCCAGCCGGTGTGGACGAAGACGTTTGCGAGCACGAGCGTGAAAATGGCGAAGCCAAGCGGCGCGAAGTAGCCCCGCGTCTCCACCGCGATCCATGCCACCAATGCGGCGCAGCAGAGTGACATCAGGGCCAGCACGAGAAGCTTCGCCGCCGCCGCGGTGAACAGCGCTGTGGTCAAGCCGGTGATTCCCAGGATCGACCCGACCAGATAGGTTTCGCCGATAAGCCACACGGTCAGAGCCGCGAACCAGACCGCTGAAATGATGATTTTGGCGATGACAAAGATGCTCCTCGATATCGGCAGGGCGAGCATGTTCTTCGCCGTTCCCTCGGTATACTCGCGGCCAAAGACGTACGCGACGATGAGGGAGCACACGATGAGCCCGCCGATCGCCCCCATCTCCACGATGAAAGAGAGAAAAGTCGGCCAGTCGGCGGGTTGTCCCCCGAGGGCGAAATTGGCCTTCTGGCCAAGCAGACCGACGCTTTTCGCCATGCCCGGGTTCATCATCATCCACATGAAGAAACCGGCCATCGCCACCATGAACGTGTAGGCGGCGAGGGTTATCCACGTCACCTTGCTTCTTCGCAGCTTCATGAGCTCCGTTCCCACAACGCTCTGAAATCTCATGATGCACCTCCGGTCAAGCGCATGAAGTGCCGCTCGAGGTCCTCCTCCATCGGGACAAGGCGTTCGAGGGCGATACCGGCGGCCACAAGGGCGCGTGCAATGAGGGCCGGCTTCGCGGCGCGGTCGGTAACGCGCAGCGTCGATTCCCCTGAATGCGACAGCCCGACGAAACCGAGCTCGTCGCGCAGAACCCGCTCGGCCCGGGCGACATCGTCGACATCGATTTCGATGGCGAGCCTGCCGTTTTTCCGCAG
Source organism: Spirochaetia bacterium (assembly GCA_049519415.1). Taxonomy (GTDB): domain Bacteria; phylum Spirochaetota; class Spirochaetia; order SZUA-6; family Fen-1364; genus Fen-1364. The sequence goes on along the minus strand of JBEKQU010000016.1, from coordinate 33,071 downwards.
CTCGCGATAGTCGACTTCCTCCACGAGACTCCCCGCGTGCACGATGCCCACCCGGTCCGCGAGGTGCTCCACCTCATCCAGAAGGTGGCTCGACATGAAAATGGTCACTCCCTGTTCGTCGGCCAGGCGGCGGAGCAGGGCTCTGATCTCGACGATTCCGGCCGGGTCCAGGCCGTTGGCCGGCTCGTCGAGGATGAGCAGCTCGGGCGAATGGAGGAGGGCACGAGCAAGAGAGAGGCGCTGCTTGTTGCCCAGTGAGAGTCTGCCCGCCCGTCGATCCGCGTATTCCCCCAGCTTGAGGAGCTCGATGACCGCGTCAACCGACGTCGAAGGCGCCCCCATCAAGCGCCGTTGGATGTGGAGGTTTTCCCGGACGGTGAGGTTGGGGTATGCCGCCGCCGACTCGACGAAAAAGCCCACCCGTGAGAGGACTCCCGAGCGATCCTTGCCGATCGATGAGCCAAGAATCGATATCTCGCCGGCGCTCGGCCGGACAAGACCCAGCAGCATGCGGATGGTGGTCGTCTTGCCCGCGCCGTTTCGGCCGAGAAAGCCGTAGATTTCACCGCAGCGGACGTCGAGATCGACTTTTACCACGGCCTTCACGGGACCGTAGTTTTTTAACAGGCCGCGCGCGCTGATTGCCGCTTCTTTCGTCATGATTCTTCTCCTGTGCCGTACCCACCGTGCCCGAGGCGATCCTGAGAGCAATGGCTTCCGCGATCAGTCTCACTGCCGGCTGGTAGCTCCCCGGCGGAAAATCCTCTTTATGCACCGCAATCGAGAACAGGGCGGGAATCAGCCCCTGAAATGCGGCGATAAGGTCCGGGCTGAGCAGATCCTCATGGACCCAACGCCTGAAGGTTTCCTCCAGCACGCGGTTGTCGGCGGCCTGGTGTGCCTCTATCCGCTCGGGCGGAAGCCGCTCAATAATCGTCTGGATTTCCCTCATGCCAAGGCGCGCAAGGCCCGGTTCCCGCTCCAGTATTTCAAAGGCGCCCAGGAAGAAGCGTTCGATCCGCTCCCGGGGCGTTCCCTTGCCCTGGGTGACCTCCCGGATAAGGGCGCCGCGGTACTCGGATTCCCATGACTCGAAGACTGACAGGATGAACTCCTCCCGCGAAGGGTAGAACGAATAGAAGCTCCCCTTCGATATGCCCGTCTCCCGCGCTATGTCGTCCACCACGAGGTGACGCAGCCCCACCGTGTTGATGAGGCGCTTACCGGCCGCAATGAGCCTTGCCTTGATACGATCCCTTTCCGTTGTGCTGAACGCCTTTGGCATATATCCTCTATGACTATAAAAGCTTAAATGGTCATTCAGAATATATCAAACCTTCCGGGGTGCGGCAAGAGGGCTACAGGAGCGCGATCACAAAGGCTCTCTTTTTCCGCGCGGATGACGGGGGAAGCGGAGGGCGGCCCTTGCGGTCTGTTGTATCTGGAAATCCCGCATGGCAGAGAGTCCGCGCTTTTTAAAAATAGAAGAAAAGACTCTCGGCCGAATCGAGGTCGGGGGGCTCGCAGGCCCGAAGAGGCACCCTCCCCCAGCCTTCTGAGCCAACAAAGGGATTCACCGCTTCCTCCTCCTCGATCCATCCAAGAGCGCGGTAAAGATGATTCGTGCCAAGCTGGACAATGTTCTCGTGGAGGATGGACAGCTTGTCTCCCATGGCGCAAAGGTAGATCCTGCACGAAAGCGGCCGGGACTCATAAATCGTGCACAGGCCATTCGTGAGAAAACAGCACGCGCCATCCCCGCGCCTCTGCAGGATCACGCGCTCGGCATTGTTGAAATCGTAGACGATCGCCGCCTGACCCTCCGGCATCTTCATGGAGCGTGATATCTCCCTGATCGCCTTTTTCCTCTCATCGGGGGAAGCATGGAATTCGGGGAGAAGAAGATGATCCCTCACAACCTCGGCAGGGCTGGTTTCGAGCGCCTGCGCAATGGCGTCGATGTCGACGCCGAGCACCGGGATCGGCTGGAGGCAGCACTCTCCGCACCCCGCGCATCGGCTCGTCTTCAATGAAGTCGAGATCCTGAACGCCTCCAGGCCGCGAACGAAATCCTCGAGCGTCGCCTCATCGGTGTAGGAATCAAGCTCGATCCTGTCCGCCAGCACGGAGAACCGGACATCGTTTGTAGCCATGCGCGAAATCTACGCGATCACGTGAAGGGCATCAAGTAGGATTCCCGCGCAGGGCCGCGGGATGCCAGAGCTTCCGTGATATGGTATGATTCTCCCCGGAGCATCAGAATGTCCGTGAATCGATCCGACCTCATTGCACATCTCGGCCGGACCCGGTTTTCCTTGGGGGACGCGGCGGGTGCCCGGCGGGATGCGGAAAGTATAGCCCGATTCCTCAAAGAGCGGTACGGCGCCGAGGTCTGGGGGATCGGTTCTCTGTTCGAGGAATTCCGTCCATTCCGCAAGGACTCCGATATTGACCTGGTCGCCAAGGGGATACCCGCCGACAGGTATTTCGAGATCCTGGCAGAGGTGGAAGATCAAACGTCGTTCTCCGTGGATCTCATTCCATGGGAAGAGGCGAACGATCTCATCCGTGAGATCGTATTCACATCGGGGTCCGGCTGTGAAGCCCCGGGTATTCCCGCGGGGAGCTCTGATGGCTATATGATGCGGGCCAGAGCTTCGATCCTCCACGATTTTTATTCCGGCATCGAACGGATTTTCGTGCGTATTGCCCAGGAGCTCGACTCCGTCCGTCCCGCCGTGATCAGGGGTTTGAAGAATGGCGTCCTCAACCTTCGAAACTGCTAGAGATCATGGCCCCGATCACTCAGACAATGCCAAAGAAGGGCTCACCAGGGCCATTCATGTCCTTGATAATCCACCATTACCAGATGGTCTTCGTCGGCTTGCTGGCCAAGCAAGATCGGGATGGCCTTTGCGGCGGCTTCTTCCGGCTCCAGATCTCCCTCCTCGTTCTTTTTTCCGCTTAAATAAGAACGGATCCAGCCGGGATGGTATAAACGGAAAGAATATCCCTCGGGATGCAGATGGTTAAAGAGGTTCTTCACCGCCATGTTAAGTGCGCTCTTCGACATGCAGTAAGCGAACCACGCGGTGCGCGTCGATTGGCTGATGCTGCCCGCCTCAGAGGAAACGAAACACAGCCGCTTGATGCCGCCGCGATCCATTAATGGAAGAAAAGCTTCCACCATCCGCAGGGACCCGAGGGCATTGACGTCATACAGGCGGTGCATTTCGGCGTAATCCTGGGACTCGCGGATGGATCGCTGGCTGGTACGCGTGGCAACCCCTGCATTGTTGATCAACACATCCACGTGGTCGGTCAGCAGCGCAACGGCATGCGCGGCGGCGCCTACAGACTCCGTCGAGCTGACATCCAGGGGAATGATGTGCAGCGCCGCGGGGTGTTGGCCGGCCAGGGTTGAGAGGTCGGGCCATTCGGGCATGTACTGCCCGGCAAAAACCTCCCACCCTTGCTTAACCAGCCCGGCGCATAATGCAAGCCCCAGGCCGCGATCCGCCCCGGTGACAAAAATGGTACGTTCGATTGTGAAACTCCTGCGGGGATCAGGGCGCCTTGCCGCACCAGCGCAGGGCATTGAGCAACAAAGCCTGGAAAGACGGGTGCAGCCAGACCTCGACGTTATGGCCAGGAGTCAAAACGGCCACGCGCCCAGCGCCCTCCAAACGGGTCCAGGCGCCGGGTTGATCTCCATGCACGGACCTCGTGGTTACAAATACGTCGGCGTGAGGGTCATCCAGAGTCATGAAATAATGCTCATCATTCAGCGTGAACGGGTGGCTCCCGGCTGAGAGTGAATGCCCCACCCGGGGCTCCACCGTGACCGGGCACTGTTCAGGGTGGTGCGTAAACGTTCCCCCCAGCAGGCCGCGCAGCACGGGCATTTGATCATACCCGGCGGCGCCGGAATGGATGGCGAACAATCCATTGCCCTTGCGCAGATAATCGGCAAATGCGGTCTGCGCCGCATCCGTCATCCAGCCGGTTTGATCGGCCGATGAGACGTTGTTGGACTTGGTCAGGATCACCAGCGGGTACGCTGCCATGCCGTCCGGCGACCATTCACGGGTATTTTCGATCCAGTCGAACTCAAACCCGCCGTCTTTCAGCGCAGCCAGACCCTGCCGGGGCAACCGCGCGGGATGCCAAAAATCATCACAAAGCACCAAGGCCCGCATTTTTCCTCCTTGCGGGCCCATTTTCGCGATATCCAGCGCTTCGTCAACAGCGCCGAGCGCAAGCCGCATGACAGGGCCCCGGACAATGGTATACTGATCCCATGAGCTACACGCCGAACAATGACCGGTATTCATCGATGCGCTATGTCCGATGCGGCCGAACCGGGCTGAAACTGCCCGTTCTGTCCCTCGGTCTCTGGCACAACTTCGGGGGCGAATCGCCGCTGAAAAACGGCCGCGCCATGATCCAGAGGGCCTTCGACCTCGGGATCACGCACTTCGACCTGGCCAACAATTACGGGCCGCCGCCCGGATCCGCGGAAGAGAGGTTCGGAAGGATCCTCAAGGAAGACTTCCAGGCCTCGCGCGACGAGATGATCATTTCCACCAAGGCGGGCTACCTGATGTGGCCGGGCCCATACGGGGAATGGGGCTCGAAGAAGTACCTTGTGGCCAGCCTTGACCAGAGCCTGCGGCGCATGGGCCTTCAGTACGTGGACATCTTCTATTCGCACCGGCCTGACCCTGAGACGCCCCTTGAAGAAACGATGGCGGCCCTCGACCTTGTGGTCCGGCAGGGCAAGGCCCTGTACGTGGGAATCTCCAACTACAAGCCGGCCGAGGCGCGGAAGGCCATTGAGATTCTCCAGGGCCTCGGCACGCCCTGCCTTATCCACCAGCCCTCCTACTCGATGCTCAACCGATGGGTGGAAGATGGCCTGCTGGACCTGCTTGCATCCGAAGGGGTGGGGTGCATCGCCTTCGCCCCGCTGGCGGGCGGCCTCCTCACGGATCGTTATCTCACGGGGATTCCCGCGGATTCCCGGGCCGCAGGCCCCAGCGTATTCCTGAAACCGGAGCAGATCACGGAGGCCTTGCGCGCCCGGCTTCGCCGTCTCAACGACATCGCCTCCGCCCGGGGCCAGAGCCTTGCGCAGATGGCGCTGGCGTGGGTGCTGCGTTCCGGCCGGGTCACCTCGGTCCTGATCGGGGCGAGCAAGCCCTCGCAGATTGACGACTGCGCGGGCATTGTCCGCGGTCCCGAGCTCACGGCGGAGGACCTGGCGAAAATCGACGCGGTCCTGGCGAGTTGAAGCTCTCCCGGTATCTCAAGCCCTACTGGAGGGACGCCCTGCTCGCCCCTCTACTCATGGTGGTGGAGGTGGCCTCGGACCTCATGCAGCCCACGTTCCTGGCCCGGATCGTGGACACCGGGGTGGCAAACGGCGACCTCCCCTTCATCCTGCGCACGGGTCTTTCGATGATCGGCATCGTTCTCATCGGCGCCCTCGGCGGGGTGGGGTGCACTATCACGGCCAGCCGCGCCTCGATGTACTTTGCCGCCGACCTGCGCCGCGACGCGTATAAAAGGGTGCAGGCGCTCTCCTTTGCGCGCCAGGACACCTTCTCCACGTCGTCCCTCGTCACGCGCCTCACCAACGATGTGGTGCAGGTGCAGACCATGGTCCTCATGATGCTGCGCATCCTGGTCCGATCGCCATTGCTCTGCATCGGAGGTATCATCCTTGCCGTCACCCTGAATCCGCGCCTCTCCCTGGTCCTCGTGATCGCCCTGCCCCTGCTCACCGTCGCCCTGCTCATCGTCATCCGCAAGGGCTTCCCCCTGTTCGCCACGGTCCAGCAGCGGCTGGACCGGGTCAACGCCGTCATGCAGGAGAACCTTTCCGGCGTTCGGGTGGTGAAGGCGTTCGTGCGCGCCGCCCGGGAGCGCGATCGTTTTGACCAGGCCAACGCCGGGCTGCGCGACGCCACGGTGACGGCCCAGCGCACGCTGGCCCTCACCTCCCCCCTGATGATGCTCGTCATGAACCTGAGCGTCGTGGCCGTGGTCTGGTTCGGGGGGCTCCAGGTGCATCTGTGGGGGATCGGCGTCGGACAGCTCATGGCCTTCATCAACTACCTCATGCAGATCATGTCCTCCCTCGCCATGGTCGCCTTCATGCTGGTGTCGGTCTCCCGGGCTTCGGCCTCCGCGCAGCGGCTCCGCGAAATCCTGGACGCCCCGATCGACATCGCCGACGCTCCCCACGCCGCCGCGTTGTCCGTGCGCGAGGGGCGCGTGGTCTTTGACGCGGTGAGCTTCCGCTACGAGGGGGCCGCGGGAGAGCCCGTGCTCCAGGAGGTGAGTCTTTCCGCGGAGCCGGGGCAGACGGTGGCCATCCTCGGCTCCACCGGATCCGGCAAGTCCACGCTGGTCGGGCTGATCCCGCGGTTCCACGAGGTGACCTCCGGACACGTGCTCGTGGACGATGTGGATGTGCGCGATTACCCGCTGGCCATGCTGCGCGGCGGCATTGGAATGGTTCTACAAGAGTCGCTGCTCTTTACGGGAACAATCCGGGACAACATCCGCTGGGGGCGCGAGGATGCAACGGAGGAGGAAATCCTGGAGGCGGCCAGGGCCGCTCAGGCGCATGAGTTCGTCACCCGGTTCCCGGACGGCTACGACACGGTGCTCGGACAGGGAGGCGTGAATCTCTCCGGAGGACAGAAGCAGCGCCTGGCGATCGCGCGCGCCCTTGTGCGTCGGCCCGCCATTCTCATCCTGGACGACAGCACGAGCGCCGTGGACATGGGAACCGAGGCCAGGATCCAGGCCAGCCTCCGTTCGCCGTCCCATCGGTGCACCTGCTTCATCATCGCTCAGCGCATCAGCACCGTCATGGCCGCGGACAGGATCGTCGTGCTGGAAAACGGCAGGGTGGATGCAAGCGGGACGCATCGCGACCTTCTCACCGCCAGCGCGGTGTATCGGGAAATCTGCGCCTCCCAGCTCGGAGAAGAGGCCGCGCATGCTTGACCAGCGCGCCGCGCCGGCAGCCCGGCACGATCCTCTCCCGCCCATCGGCCCCCCCGGGCGGCCGGGCGGACCCCGGTCAGGACCGGGCCGCCAATTCGAGCCCAAGGAAAAAGCGAAGAACCCCAGAGGGACCCTGCTGCGTCTCTGGGGCTACCTGCGGGCGCAGGGTGCCGGCCTTGCCTTTGTGTTCCTTCTGGTTGCGGTCACAACAGCCATCACCATCGTCACGCCGTACTTCCTCGGGGTGGCCATCGACCGCTATATCATACCGGGGAATTTCAAGGGGCTGCTCGGCCTCATCGCGCTCATGGGCTTCCTCTACCTCGTGCACGCGGCGGCCCTGTGGCTGCAGAGCTGGATCATGGCGAGCGTCGCGCAGGAGACGGTGCTCCGCATGCGGCACGATCTGTTTGACCGGCTCCTCTCCCTCCCCCTGCGGTTCTTCGACCGGCACACGCGCGGAGAGCTGATGAGCCGGCTGGCCAATGACGTGGAGAACGTCAATGTCACCCTCAGTCAGGGCGTCACCCTTATCATCGGAAGCATCCTCACCATCGCGGGGGTCATTGCCATGATGATCGCCCTGAGCCCGGCCCTCACCCTGGTGAGCCTCCTGGTGGTGCCGCCCACTCTGCTCATCACCCGGGCTGTCGCCCGCGGCACGCGCCAATCCTTCCGCGAGCAGCAGGAGAGCCTTGGCAGCCTCAATGGACACATCGAGGAGACCATCAGCGGCAGGCGGGTGGTGCAGGCCTACGGCCGGGAGCGCCAGACCCTGGCCGCCTTTGACGTGCACAACATCCGCCTGCGCGCGGCCGGCGTCCGCGCCCTCATCCTCTCGGGGAACATGGGACCCTACATGAACCTGCTGAACAACATCGGCTTCGCCCTCGTGGCGGCGGGGGGCGGGTACCTGGCCCTGCGGCACACCGTTACGGTAGGCCTGATCGCGAGCTTCATCAGCTACGCGCGGCAATTCTCCTGGCCGGTGAACGAGATCGCCAACCAGTACTCGCAGCTCCAGTCCGCGATCGCCGGCGCCGAACGGGCGTTCGCAATCATGGATGAATCCCCCGAGCCGGCTGACTCCCCCAAGGCGGCGGCGCTGGACATTGTCAGGGGGAGCGTGGCATTTTCCGACGTCTCCTTCGGCTACGATCCGACGGTCCCCGTGCTCTCGCGCGTGAGCATCGACGCAGCCCCGGGGCGCACCATCGCGCTGGTGGGACCCACAGGCGCGGGGAAAACCACCATCGTCAACCTCCTCACCCGTTTCTACGACATCGACGCGGGCGCCATCCACATCGATGGAAGGAACATCCAGGACATTACCCGCGACAGCCTGCGCTCCTCCCTGGGCATCGTGCTGCAGGACACGCATCTTTTCTCCGAGACCGTACGGGAGAACATCCGCTACGGCCGGCTCTCCGCCACCGACGAAGAGGTGGAGGAGGCGGCGCGACTGGCCAATGCGGAACCCTTCATCCTCAGGCTGCACAAAGGCTATGACACGATGCTCTCCGAGGAGGGGGGCAACCTCAGCCAGGGCCAGAGGCAGCTCCTTTCAATTGCGCGGGCAATACTGGCTGATCCCGCCATCCTCATCCTCGACGAGGCCACAAGCTCCGTGGACACGCGCACCGAGCTGCACATCCAGCAGGCCATGCTGCGCCTCATGAAGGGCCGCACGAGCTTCGTGATCGCCCACCGGCTCAGCACCATCCAGGATGCCGACGAGATCCTCGTGATCGACGACGGCCGGATCGTGGAGCGGGGCACGCATCAGGAGCTGCTGGCCGCGCGCGGCTTCTACTGGACCCTGCACTCCACCCAATTCGACAGGACAGGCACGGTGGGGGAAAAAGGCGCGGAGCCGCCGCCTGCGCCGGGAACATGAGCGCCTCTGGCGCCGGGAACATGAGCGCGGCTCGGTACGGTGACATAGGCGCCGCTCCCGTCTGCTTTGGAGCCATGGCGCGGACCTATTGACAAACTAAGCCCAATGGGAGTTATCATCCTGTCGTCATGACGATATAAGGACATTTCAACCGGGACATTCGCGGTATGACAATCAGCCAGATTCACGGGCAGATTGAATGCTGCTGAACCCCTGCTGGAGGTGAACGATGGAGTATTCCGCCAAAGACATCGCGAAAATGATCGACCATTCGCTCCTGCGGCCAGATCTCACAACAGCGGACATTGTCCAAGGGTGCGCAATCGCCCGACGCTACGATGTAGCGGCAGTCTGCTGCACATCGTCTGATGTCGCCATCTGCAAGAGGGAGCTGGCCGGCTCGCAGGTCATGATTGCCGCTGTCGTTGGTTTCCCCCACGGGTATTCGCCCACCGAGGTGAAGGTATTCGAAGCCGAACGGGCCATGGCGGATGGCGCCCATGAGCTGGACATGGTCCTCCACATCGGGCGGCTCCTCAGCAGGGACTTCGATTATGTGAAATCGGACATCAAGGCCGTGGTCGACGCCGCGCACGCGCGCGGGGTGCGGGTGAAGGTGATCCTGGAGAATTGCTACCTCACCGACGAGCTGAAGAAGACGGGCTGCAGGCTCTGCGAGGAGGCCGGCGCGGACTTCGTGAAGACCTCCACGGGCTTCGCGAAAGGCGGCGCCACCATCGCAGACCTCGTGCTGATGCGGGCGGCGGTCTCCCCCTCGGTGCAGATCAAGGCTGCGGGGGGAGTGCGCGACCTCGACATGGCGCTGAAAGTCAGGGAAGCGGGCGCCACGCGATTTGGAGCGACACAGACCGAAGCGATCATGGAAGAAGCATATAGGCGGAAAGGCAGGCCGACATGACAAAGATTGCTGTCGGTGTAATAGGCACCGGATTCATCGGGCCGGCGCATATCGAGGCGCTGCGCAGGCTGCCCGGCGTCGAGGTGGTCGCCCTCGCGGACATGGACGAAGCCACGGCGAAGGCAAAGGCGGACAGCCTCGGCGTGGCTCACGCGTACGGCGACTATCGCAAGCTCCTGGCGCGCGACGACGTGCAGGCGGTGCACATCTGCACCCCCAACCACCTGCACTTCCAGATGTCGCGCCAGGCGCTGGAGGCGGGCAAGCACGTGGTGTGCGAAAAGCCGCTCGCCGTGGAGGCAAAGGAGGCCGCGGCGCTGGTCGAGCTTGCGGAGAAGCGGAAGCTCGTCAACGTGGTGCATTTCAACATCCGCTACTATCCCCTCATGCGCCAGGTGAAGCTGATGGTGGAGAAGGGGGAGCTGGGTGAGATCTTTTCCGTGCAGGGCAGCTACCTGCAGGACTGGCTGTACTATGCCACTGATTACAACTGGCGCCTGGAACCGAAGCTCTCGGGGAAGTCGCGGGCGGTTGCCGACATCGGGTCGCACTGGATGGACCTCGTAGAGTATGTCTCGGGGATCCGGATCGCCGAGGTGTTCGCGGACTTCGCCACTTTCCACAAGACGCGCAAAAAGCCCTTGAAGCCGGTGGAGACATACGCGGGCAAAATACTTTCCCCCGAAGACTATACCGAGATCCCCATCGACACGGAAGACTACGCGACGGTGCTCTTCCGTTTCGACAGCGGCGCTCGAGGCGCGCTCACCGTCAGCCAGGTGTCCGCGGGACGGAAGAACCGGCTTTTCTTTGAGATGGACGGGTCGAAGAAAGCGGTGGCGTGGGAGTCCGAAGCGCCCAACAGCCTGTGGATCGGCAGGCGCGACGGGAACAACGAGGTGATGATGAAGGACCCCTCCCTTGTGTACCCCGAGGCGAGAAGCCTCATCAGCTTTCCGGGAGGGCACAACGAGGCATTCCCCGACACCTCCAAGCAGATGTTCCGCGAGGTTTACGACTACATCGCCTCCGGCGCAAAAGGCCGGCCGCCCTTCCCGACCTTCGAGGATGGTCTTCGCGAGCTCACGCTCTGCGAGAGGATCCTCAGCAGCAAAGACCGCGGCGCCTGGGTGCGCGTGTAATAGAAAGGAGAGGTCGACATGATCAAGCTCGGACTCGTCAGCGCGATCCTTCCCGAGCTCAGCTTCGAGGAGGTCGTCTCATTCGCCGCGCAGGAAGGCTTTGCCTGCGTGGAGCTGATGTGCTGGCCGCACGGCAAGGCGGAGCGCCGGTACGCGGGCGTCACGCACGTGGACGCGGGTTCGCTCACCGCCGCGGATGTCTCCCGAATGAAAAGGTTCCTGGCGGAGAAGAAGGTGAGCATCTCCGGTCTCGGCTATTACCCCAACCCGCTTGACCCGGATGAGAAGAACGCGGCGTTCTTCCGGGAGCACATCAGGAAGGTGATCTCCGCAGCCGCGGATCTCGGCGTGGGCGTGATGAACACCTTCATCGGCCGTGACCCCGCAAAGAGCCTGGAGGCGAACTTCAAGAAGTTCGCCGAGGTGTGGCCGGAAATAGTGGAGTTTGCCGAGGGCAAGGGAGTGAAGATCGGCATCGAGAACTGCCCGATGTACTTCTCCATGGACGAGTGGCCGAGCGGCAAGAACCTCGCCATCTCGCCCTCCGTCTGGAGACGGATGTTCGCCGAGATACCTTCAAAGAGCTTCGGGCTGAACTACGATCCCTCCCATCTGCTCTGGCAGCAGATCGACTACGTGAAGCCCCTCTATGAGTTCAAGGACCGGATCTTCCATGTCCACATCAAGGACGCAAAGGTCCGCAAGGACAATCTGAACGAGGTGGGGATCCTCGCGACCCCGCTTGAGTACCACTCACCGAAGCTCCCCGGCTTGGGCGACGTGAACTGGGGACGCTTCGTGTCCGCTCTCACGGACATCGGCTACAGCGGTCCCGCCTGCATCGAGGTGGAGGATCGCGCGTTCGAGGACACCCTGGAGAGCAGAAAGGCGTCCATCGTCCTGAGCCGACGCTATATGGCCCAGTTCATCCCTGCCTGAGAGAGAGGGAGAAAGAGGCGCGGCCATGGCGGTTCTCGAAGGCAAGGGCGGCGATGGGATCCCGAAATACATCCAGATCGCGCGGATCATCAGAGAGAAGATCCAACGCCAGGAATACAAGCCTGCTGAGCAGATCCCCACCGAGGTGGAGCTGTGCGAAGAGTACCAGGTGAGCCGGATCACGGTGCGGGAAGCCATCAACAAGCTTGTCCAGGAGGGCTACCTGGACCGCAGGCAGGGAAAGGGCACCTACGTGGTGCACCAGAAGCTGCGGAGGAACATCGCGAAGGTCTACAGCTTCAGCAGCGACATGCGGCACATCGGGCTGGAGCCTCGCTCCCGCGTCCTGCAGTTGCGGGTGGAAGAAGCTGAACCCGAGATCATCGAGCGCATGAAACTGCCGGAGGCCAACCCGAGGGTCACCCGGATCACGCGGGTGCGGATTGCCAACGAGGTCCCGATCCTCATCGAGACAGCCATCATTCCCGAGTACCTGTGCGAAGGTCTCGTGCACAAGGACCTCGAGCGGGGATCGCTGTACCGGATCCTGACGGAAGAATACCGGCTCATGCCGCATCACGCGGAGGAGACATACGAGGCGATCATTCTTGCGCGGGAAGACGCGATTCTTCTTGAGAGAGACTTGGAAACGCCGCAGCCCGCGTTTGAAATCAAGCGCATGACCTACTTGGAAAACGGGCTTGCGATCGAGTACGGCAGGTCGGTCGGCCGCGGGGATTTGCTCACCCTTGCGATCAACATGGTAGCGGACAAGGCGGATTTTCAACGGGTGTTCGGTTTGGAGTAGATATGGAAAGCCGGGTGACAAGATTTTTCGATCACCACAAGAAGCGAAAATTCTTGACATGGATCATATATGATATATAATATAGCAATTCTATGGACGACAACCGGACTTCCGCAGCTAGTCGCTACTCTCTCAGTGCTCAAGTGCGTGACGCCATTGAGGAAAAAATCGCCACTGGCGCGCTGGCTCCGGGAGATCGAATTGTCGAGGCGCGGATCGCAGCAGAGCTGCATGTCAGCTCCATCCCGGTCAGGGAGGCGATTCGGGAGCTTGTCGCCAAGAAAGTCCTCGAATACGTGGTGCACAAGGGGGCTCGCGTTCGCGAGGTGAGCATGGCGGAAACCATCGACGCGCTAGAGGTGAAAGCGGTGCTCGAGGCTCTTGCGGCCCGGCTGGCGGGAAAGAAAATAGCCCAGGCGGCCGTCATTCTTCACGCCTGCATCCCGCCCATGTGGGAGTCACTGCGGGCGAGGGACTACGTGCGGTTCCAGGCCCTGAACCAGAGCTTTCACAGGACCATTGTGGAGGCTTCGGCGAACCCGATCCTTCTCAGCCTGTGGGACACGCTGGCCTTCGAGGTGCGGACGCGCTTCATCATGGATTGTCTGAAAACGGTAGACCCTGACCAGATGATCAAGGAGCACGCCGACATGTGCGTCGCGGTCGATTCAGGGGATGCGGAAAGCGTGGCATCCCTTTCCATGAGCCATTCCCGGAACCTGGTGGACCGGCTGAAATACCGGATGGCGGAAAACAAAGGATCAACCGGAGACATGGATACCATCCCCGCTGAGGGAGCAAGGAGCGAGTCATGAGCCAGTCGAATTACCCCCACCTGTTCACCCCGATACGCATCGGCAACTTCGAAGCGCGCAACAGGATTTGCCACGTGCCCACCGACATCTCATCGGGCAACGCGGACGGGTCGGTGAATCAGAGGGTGGTCACCTACCACGAGGAAGTCGCCAAGGGAGGATGCGGTTTCATCATCGTCGGGGCATCGACGCCGGACAAGAAGACGGGCCGGCCCACGGTGACCTGCCTCGCGGTGGACGAGGATCCGCTCATCCCCGGTCTTGCCGAGTTGGCCGAAGGAATGCACCGGCACGGGGCGCGGTGCGCCGTGCAGATCCAGCATCCCGGCCGCCAATCAGCATGGCCGCGGAAGGACCTCATGTCCGCGACCGACATGCTGGTGGATATCCCCGGATCAGCGGGCCATGAGGTCATCTATGCCGGGGCGGAAGCGCACGGGAAATCCATCCGCGAAATGACGGCGGAGGAGATCTATGACCTGATAGAGAAGTTCGGGGAGGGAGCCTGGAGGGTCCAGCAGGCCGGCTTTGACGCAGTGGAGCTGCACGGAGCCCACGGGTACCTGATTGCCCAGTTCATGAGCCCCTACGTGAACAAGAGAAACGACCGGTTCGGCGGCAGTTTCATGGGACGAATGCTTTTTCCCCTGGAGATCATCGACAGGATCCAGCTCAAGTGCGGAAAGGACTTCCCCATCGGCATCCGCTATTCGGGGGAGGAATGGATCGAGGGCGGCCGCAAGCTGGAGGAGAGCGTCCGGGCGGCGCAGCTTTTCCAGGAGCACGGCGCGGCCTGGCTTGATATCAGCGCGGGCATTTTCGAGGTGCCGGGACCTACCATGGACCCGATGTACTATCCGCAGGGATGGAATACGTACACGGCGGAGGAGATCAAGAAGCACGTGAGCATTCCCGTCATCACGAGCCACACGCTGCGCGACCCCGACTACTGCGAGCGCATCCTGGCGGACGGCAAGGCGGACATGGTCGGATTCTCCCGCCAGCTCATCGCGGACCCCTACTGGGCCAACAAGGCGAAGGCGGGCAAGAAGGAGGAGATCCGCAAGTGCATTTCCTGCCTCGTGGGCTGCTGGCAGGAATCCCTCATGATCAGGCGCCACATGCGCTGCGCCATCAACCCCGCGATCGGTGACGAGCGCTTCATCAACTTCGGCCCCGCGGAGAAGAGCCACACCGTGGCGGTCGTGGGCGGCGGCCCGGCGGGCCTTGAAGCCGCGCGCATCGCCACCCTGCGGGGGCATACGGTCACCGTATTCGAGAAGAGCAGTGAGCTGGGCGGCGCGATACTGAACTGCTGCACGGTGCAGGGCAAGAACAAGATGCGCTGGTACGCGGACTGGATCCGCCAGCAGGTGGCCAAGCTCGGGGTGCAGATCAGCTACGAGCGCGTCCCCACGGCGCAGGAGCTGGCGAAGTTCGACGCCGTGTTCGTGGCAACCGGCAGCAAGGTGGTCCGGCCCGACATCACGGGCATCGATTCGGATCGCGTCACGACCTTTGAGGACGTGCTGCGCTGCAAGGTCAAGAACTGCGAGTTCTGGCCCAAGAAGGGCAAGGCCGCGCCGGTGGAGGTCGGCGAAAATGTTCTTATCTGGGGCGACCACTTCGGCGCCGCGGACGCCGCCGAGAAGCTGGGCACGGAAGGCAAGAAGGTTTACATCGTGACGGGGCAGCGCGCATTCGCATCCTGGATGGAACCCTGCCATAAGGACGTAATGGAGAAGCGCTTCAAGGGCGGGCAGGGCGAGGGGTTGACAAGCAAGACCTTTGCCCACCCCGTGACCATCCTCACCGAATCATCGGTCCTGGAAATCAAGAAGGACGGCGAGGTGATTATCATCAACAGCCGGTTCGAGCGCTCAACGCTCAAGGTGGACACCGTTGTGCTCGCCGATGTGGAAGAGGATGACAGCCTGGTGGAGAGCTACCGGGCGGCCGGCCTCCTGGTGACGAAAATCGGGGACGCGAAGAAGGTCCGCAACCTTCGCGGCGCGGTTACCGACGGCGCGAACGCGGCGTTCATCCTGGGCAGGGAAATACAGCTTAATGCGAATGAGGAGATCGTGGCGAATCTCCCCACGGGCATTACGCTGTAGGCAGTCGGGCTCACCGTGGTCTGTGCGCATCCACGGACGTCTTTTCAGGGAAAGGAGGTGGAAAGGTATTTCATTCCTTTGCGACATCAAAAAAGTCGACACGCATCAACACCGCAAGGAGGAATCTGTATGAAAAGCAGGCTTTTTAAACTGCTCTGCATTGCCTCGATCCTCATGATCGCGTTCAGCATCAGCCTGAGCGCGGCGCCCAAGCTGCCGGTGGTCGGCATTTCCACGGGCTCGTCCGGGACGTCGTGGCGGAATATCATGATCGACGCGCTGAACCAGGTGGGCCAGGAGTACAAGGCCGCGGGCAAGATCAAGGACTTCAAGCTCGTGAACAACGTCACCAACGGTGACGCCACGGAGCAGGCGAACATTATCCGCGACTTCATCTCCCAGGGCGTCGACATCATCATGTTGAACCCCAACTCCCCCGACGCGCTGAACGGAGTCATCAAGGAGGCGCAGGATGCCGGCATCCTCGTCGTGTCCTTCGACGCGACGGTGACCGCTCCCAATGTCCTCAACGTGACTCTGGACCACTACGCATGGAACCTGAAGAACGTGCAATGGATCTGCTCCACCCTGAAGAGCGGCAACGCGATCCAGATCTACGGCATCGACGGCCACCCGGCGAACAATGACCGCATCCGGGCCACCGCGGACGTGCTGAAGAATTATCCCAACATCAAGTTGATCGCCAACACCACGGGGTATTGGGACCAGACCAAGGCCAAGGAAGTGGCCACCCAGATCATCGGCGGCGGCCAGAGGATCGACGCCGTCATCACCCAGGACGGGGAAGCTTTCGGCGTGCTCTCGGCGTTTGAGGACGCCAACAAGCTGCCCAAGGTCATGTTCGGAGACCCGGGCACCGCGTTCTTCAAGGAATGGAAGAAGCTGCGCGACAAGAAGGCGGACTTCAAGGCCTGTGCGCAGCCCAACCCCCCCGGAATCGGCGGGAGCGCGTTCCGCCTCGCCCTCAATGAGTACAACGGGAAACAGTTCAAGGACGGGGTCCTGAAGAACAACATCTATTACTACAAGGTGAGCATGTTCATCACGGACGCGAACTTCGACCAGGGCTGGGCCCTGTTGAAGGACAAGCCGGATGACTACCTGCTGAGCGAGATCATGACGCAGGCAACCGCGGACTCACTCTTCAAGTAGACACGCGCGCCGTCGAGCGCATATGTTTGTGTGTGGAGGAGGGGGCAGGCGCTCACGCTGCCCCCCCTCATCTTCCAGGAGAGGGCAATGGCGTGAAGGTGCTTGAAGCCACGGGAATCAGGAAGCGGTTCGGAGGAGTTATCGCGCTGTCCAATGGGAACCTCTCCTGCACGACGGGCCGCATCACGGGTCTCCTCGGCGCAAACGGCTCGGGCAAGAGCACGATCTCAAAGATCATTGCCGGCGTTTATCACGCCGATGCGGGCCAGATCAGGTACAACGACAGGGTGGTGCACTACCGCACCCCGAACGAGGCCAGGCAGAACGGGATCGCAATGGTCTTCCAGAACCTGAGCCTTGTTCCCGACCTCACCGTCTGGCAGAACATCGTGCTGGGCGGGGAGCAGAACAGGGGGCCTTTCCTCAACGACGCGCACGAGAGAGAGATCGCGCGGGAGATCCTTGATAAGCTCATGCCCGGCCTCGACGTGAACCGGATGATCTCCGAACTCAGCCCCGGAGAGATGCAGATCGTGGAGATCGCAAAGGCGATCGCGGCCCGGCCGAAGCTCCTCATCCTGGACGAGCCCACGGCGGCGCTGGAAAAAGCGCAGGTAAAGAGCCTTTTCGAGTTCCTGCGCGGCCTTGTCGAGGAAAAGGTGGCGATCGTGTTCACCTCCCACCGGCTCTGGGAGGTCATGGAGATCTGCGACGAGGTGACGATCTTCCGAAACGGAGAAAACGTGGCGCAGATCGATTTCCAGATTGACGGCAAGGAGCCCGAGCTGATCGTAAGCCATATCACGGGAGAGACCCGCACGCAGACCAGGCGCGAGGAACGCGGCAGAAGCGGTGGTGAGACGCTCCTCTCGGTGAGGAACCTGAGCTCTGCCGGGGCGTTGAAGGACGTGTCATTCGATCTGCGCAGGGGGGAAATCCTTGGCATCGGCGGCCTTTCGGGGCAGGGGCAGCACGAGCTGATGCTCGCCCTCGCAGGGGCGTACCCGGCAAGCACGTGCACGGCGGAGATCGACGGCAGGAGGATCCGGCTCAACCGGCCCGCCACGGCCATCCGCAACGGCATGCTTCTCGTCCCCGGGGACCGCCAGCTCGAAGGGCTGTTCCTGAAGCATTCCCTGTTCACCAACATGGTCTTCCCCAAGCTCGGCCTTTCGCGCCAGCCCCTGTTCACCCCCCGCGGACGCTACCGGGAGGAATGCGCGCGGGCCATCAACATGCTCTCCATAAAGGTTCAGGGCCTGGAGACGCCGGTACGCACTCTGTCAGGCGGCACTCAGCAGAAGGTCGTCATTGGAAAGTGGCTGTCATTCGACGCATCGGTCCTCCTCCTTTCCGACCCGGCAAAGGGCGTTGACGTGGGTTCCAAGAGGGACCTGTACGATTTCATCCTGCGCCAGGTCAGGGAGAAGAAGATGAGCGTCATTCTCTACGCGAGCGACAACGAGGAGCTTATCCAGTACTGCGACCGGCTCATGATCATGTACGAGGGGCAGATCGTTGCCACCCTGGAAGGCGCCGACATTACCGATGATGCAATCGTCGCCACGTCGATGCGCGTCCGGTAGGAGGGGCTCTCAGTGAAGCAGGCACACGACACGGCGACGCGGGGGGCGGCGCGAAGGTTCTTCTCCAAGCCGGAGTTCTCCACCCTGCTCATCCTCGTGATCATGTTCGCCCTCACGGCGATTCTCCAGCAGAATTTCTTCGAGACCAAGTCGATCGTCCGGAACATCAATGCCTTCGCCCCTCTCATCCTGATGACAATGGGGCAGGCGGCGGTCATCCTTTCCGGAGGGATCGACCTTTCCGCCGGGACGGCTCTTTCGCTGTTCACCTGCGTGCTCACCACCGTCATGAGGAAGGCGGATCCCTGGTCAGGGGCGTACGCCCTCGCGGCCGTCTTTGCCGTGGCCATGGCCGTCGGCGCCATCAACGGGATCGGGATCGGCTACCTGCGCATCCCGCCGGTCATCGTCACCTTTGCCACCTCCTTCATCTGGCTGGGCACGGCACTGTTTCTCAGGCCGACACCGGGCGGGGAAACGGTTGAATGGTTCAAGGCCTTCTATAATGTCGGCGCCATCCAGGGGGTGTCCGACTCCCTCAAGCGGTTCACCGATGTCATCCCGCCCGCCCTGCTCCTGCTGATCATCGGATGCCTCTTCTGGGCATTCGTGTCCAAGACAAAGACGGGGAGGTACATCTACGCGGTGGGCAGCAGCAACGACAGCGCCTACGAGAGCGGGATCGACACGGCAAAGGTCCAGCTCAAGGCGTGCCTGGTCAACTCAACCTTCATTGTCCTTGCCGCCCTGTTCTTTGTCGGCCAGAATCAGTCGGGCGATGCGCGCATGGGGGACCCCTTCACCCTGAAGGCAATCGCGGCCGCGGTGGTGGGGGGGGTCGCGCTCACCGGCGGGAGAGGCAGCGTCTACTTCGCGCTTGTCGGGGCGCTCATCCTCAGCTTCGTGAACAAGATCATTTTCTTCGCCAACATCTCCTCCGCCTACCAGACGCTGGTCGGGGGAGCGATCGTGATTCTCGCCATCGTGGCGTCGCAAGCCTACACCTTTTCCAGCAGGAGGGCCATGCGGGCGGAGGGAAGGCTGAAGTGAACCTGAGAAGCACCCTGCGCGAAAGCGCCACGTACTCCTTGTACGACCGGTACAAGAAGTTGATTGTGGCCTTTCTCCTCATCGTGTTCCTCTTCCTGCTCGGCCAGGTTGTGGTCTCCCATTTCCTCAGCCTCAGCCAGGTCCTGCTCACCATCAAGCTCGCCTCCTTCATCGCGCTGTTCGGCCTGTGCCAGATGATCGTCATTGCGGGAGGAGGGAGCGGGCTGGACCTGTCCGTGGGATACGCCGCCACCATGACCGCGGTCATCACGGCGGCGATCATGGACGGCAAGAACGAGAACCTCTGGTTGGCCATCCTGGTGGCGCTCGGCATCGGATTGGTGGTGGGCGTCGCCAACGGCGCCCTTGCGGCGTACGTGAAGCTCCCGCCCCTGGTGGTCACCCTCGCGATGTCCAGCATCCTGCAGGGAGTCATCAACGTCTACACGGCCGGCCACAACATCACGGGCCGCCCCTCCCCGGTCCTGCAGATTATTGCCGCCAAATCCAGCGGCATCTTTCCCAACATCCTCTTCATCCTGCTCGTGCTGGCGCCGGTTGTTATGATCCTGCTTTCCCGCACCAAGTGGGGCCTCAAGCTGTTCGGTGCCGGGACCAACGAGACCGCGGCCTACCTGAGCGGCGTCAACGTGCGGCGCGTGCGCTTCGTGTCGTTCCTCATCAGCGGAGTCCTTGCAAGCCTCATCGGCCTCCTCCTCCTCGGCAACATGGGGATCGCCTTCAAGGACATGGGCTCAAATTACGTCATGCCCAGCATCGCCGCCGCGGTAGTTGGCGGAGTGTCGCTCACCGGCGGGGACGGGAATTACCTCGGGGTGATTCTCGGCGCGATATTTCTGCAGACGCTCACCAACCTCCTTGTTGCCTTGGGATGGGGAGACGCGGGAAAATGGCTGGGGTTCGGCGTGGTGCTGTTTGTCCTGCTTATCGTGTACGTGAGCAACCGGCGCACCCGGTAAGGCACGCGCGCGTCACACACCGGACGGCTGGAGCGTCCGGCCCGGGCTCAGCTTTCGCACCGTCCCGATTTTCTTCGCACTCCCCGTATCAGCGCTTGCCACGGCCGCAAAGCACATTGCAAGGCTTTCCAGGCTGTCGCGGGCGCTGTTGGAGGGAAGCCGCTTTTCTTCAACGGCACAGAGCAGCTCACCCATGGTGCCGCGGAAGCCGTCCACCATCCATTTTCCGCGCACGCGCGCGACCGCGCTCCCCTTGGCGGTGGCCAGCGTGACGGAGGAAGCCAGGCATACATCGCCCTCGCTGCGCAGCATTCCGCGTGTCCCGATCACGACCGTTCTTTCCAGCCCCGGACCGCGCGTGCACGCGTCGAATACAAGCGAGGCCTGGCCATGATCGAATGAGATCACGGCCTGCCCGAGCAGCGGCGGCCTGGCCTTTTGTCCGGGCGCGTATGCCAGGGTGGCGCTCGCCATTTGGGGCGTCCTTCCGCGCATAAGGCAGTGAATCATGTCGAACCAGTGGATGGCGAAGTCGTACAGCACGAGGTGGTAGACGCTGTCGAAGGGACCTCCGCGGACCCATTCGTGGTCCCAATGGCAGCCCATGTGCACGGCATAGGGCTCGCCGATCAGCCCCTTTGCCGCCGCGGCCCGCATGTAGCTGAAATAGGGCGCCCAGCGTCCGTTCTGGTTCACCGCGAGCAGCACGCCCCGGGCCTCTGCCAGGTCGGCAAGCCGCTCCCCAACGTCAAGGTCCGTCACAAAGGGCTTCTGTGAAAGCACGTGCTTGCCCGCCTTGACCGCCGCGGCAATGATGGCGGCGCGCTCGCGCGGATGCGTGGCAATATCCACCACCTCGATCTCTTTCTCACGCAGGAGGAGCCTGTAGTCGGTGAAGGTCTTCGCGCGGGGATAGAACTGCTGCCGGCGCTGTTCCGCGCGGGCCGCATCGATGTCGCAGAGGGCCGTCACTCGAAAACCGGCCTTTCGATAGGCGCGCAGGTGGGATTGCGTGATGCCCCCGCACCCGATCAGGCCGATGGCGGGATTGTACGCGCGAGGCCTCGGCGGCTCATAGTCGAGGATCGGCGCCCGCGCGGCTGACGCAGGCTTCGCGCGCCCCGTGTCGTTGCGCTGTTTCGCCATGTCTGTCTCCTTCATGCAGGAAGCGGCACGGTCCGCTTCTCCCGCGCGCTCCGCAGCGCCGCTTCGACCATCTGCTGGCCTATTCGCGCGATCACGGGTGAGAGCGGCCCGTCGACCTGCGTATTCGTATCCAGGCAGGAAAGGAAATATTCAATCGGATTCCGCTGGGGAGCGGCAAGCTCATCAACGGGAACATCGTATCCGGCCGGGCGGCTGCGCGTCTGCGCATGAACCGTGCGTTCGAAGTCGTAGCTGCTGATCGTGCCCTTGCTGCCCACCAGCACGAACCCGCACTTCGGCTGCGGCTGGTGGGTCCAGGGGTCGGTGAATGTGCCCCACCGCGTCTCAAACCGGGACAAGCCGCTGGGGTAAAGGGCAACGGTGACGGAATGCTCGTCTACCTCAAGGCCCGCGGGATGATCCACCGTCGTGGTGATCTCCATCGGGGCCCTTCCGCCCATGTACCACGTGCCAAGAGTGGCGCCATAGCCGAGATAGTCCAGCAGCGAGCCTCCTCCGTCCGCCCTGCGGTAAAACCAGCTCTTCGCCTTCTCAGCGGCGGCAATCTCCTCCGATACAACCACCTTGTCGGCAACATGATAAAGCGGGCCCCTGTTGCCGTCATAGTAGTGCACCTCGATCACCTCTCCGATCAGTCCTTCGTCCGCGAGCCGCTTCGCCGTGACATGCGGGGGATACCACCGGAGAGGCCAGTTGATGGCGAGCTGCTTTCCCGTGCTTTTCATTGCGGCGATCATTCGATCGGCTTCCGCCAGCGAAGCG
Organism: Spirochaetia bacterium; assembly: GCA_049519415.1. Classification (GTDB taxonomy): domain Bacteria; phylum Spirochaetota; class Spirochaetia; order SZUA-6; family Fen-1364; genus Fen-1364. Next base: position 10,696 of record JBEKQU010000016.1, on the reverse strand, counting down.
GCAAAAGGCTTCTCCATGAGGATATGCACGCCATAAGGGGCCACCTTCTCCGTCCATTCCCCATGTTTTGCCGTGGCAGGGCAGAGGATCACCACATCAGGCTTTGTCCGTTCAATGCATTCCCTGTAGTCCGTGAAGACGCGTTCCTCCGGAATCTCCAGCGCCTGGATCGCCGCATCCATGCGCGCGCGGCTCTCGTCGCAGATGCCCACGAGGTCCGCCTGGGCCTGCCCGCGGACCATGCGAAGCAGGTCGCCCATGTGCATGTGGTCAAAGTTGATGCCCGCTATTCGCCAGGTGCGTGTCATGCTGTTCCCTCCTGCCCCGCCAGAGTTCCGCGCATCTTTCAGCGTGTCCGTCAAAGGGATAATAAAAGAGCGGCTTGCTCATGGCAACCGCTCTCCCCTTGTCGATGCCGGACCGTCGTGCCGCCATGTTGACAATTGCTGGAAAGGGCGTAGTCTTTAAGAAGCTTTGGAGGTGAAAGTGACAGGCAATTTCTCAATGTTCCGTGCGATTATCGCGGGTGTTCTGGGGCTCTTGATCGGTGTCGTGTTCACGGCCGTGCTGAATCTGGTCAGCCCTGCGGAAAACGTTGTGCGGTTAGTCATCGTGGTGTGTCTTGCCGCCTTAGTCTCAGCGTTCTCGGGATATCTCCTGGGCGCTCGACAGAAGAAATAGAATGAAGGCATCCAGGACGTCGACGACTCACGGTCCGGGGGAGAAAATCCCTTTCGATCGGCGTCTTGCGCGATATCTCCCGAAGATTGTGTACGTGCTCTCCGGAGGAGCGGCCAAGGGGTTCTGCCATCTCGGCATGATGGAGGCGCTCGAGAAAACGGGGATCACTCCCGACCTCATCGTCGGGTCGTCCGCCGGTTCCCTCCTCGGGGCGCTGTACAGCCATTTCGGAAACGTCGGAGACGTGTGCGGCCGGATCGAAGAAGTCCTGAGTTCCGACGAGTTCGGGACGTTCGAAAAAAAGTACTTTGGCGAAAGGAAGCCCCTCGACGGCCAGGTGGAGAAGGGGGTGAAGCATTTCTTCTCGGGTCTCACGGAGAAACTGAAGAGCAGGGTGCATTTCGGCATGGCACTGCTCACGTCGGCAATGGTCGCGGAAAAGGACGCGGCATCGATCTTCGAGCGGATATTCGAGGGCATCACCTTCAAGACTCTGAAGATTCCTTTTGCGGCGGTGGCGGTCGACCTCTCGGACGGTGTCCCCGCTGTTTTCATGGCTAAAAAGGCTGCTGGCGAACCGCCGACTGCAAGGACCGTTTCAGGGCCGGCCGGGCTCATGAAAGCAGTCATGGCCTCTTCTGCGATCCCCTTTGTTTTTCCCGCGGTGCAGATCGATGGTCACCTGTTCGCGGACGGCTGCATCATGGCCAACCTGCCGGTCCGTGAGGCCCGCGCGCTTCTCCCGGGACGGGAGCTGCTGCTCGCCGGGTTCGATGTATCGTCGCCCTTGGCACAGGCCGACGAAGAGCTCTCCAGCCTGGAGCTCGTCCTCCGGCTCCTCGACCTCGCGATGAGGAGCAGGCAGGCCGCGGACATGGAGCTGGTGGATGTCCTGTTCCAGCCCATCGACAAAGAATACGTTTGGTCATCATTCTCCGAGTACAGGAAATTCGTCGACCTCGGTCGGGATTACATGACGGCGGACCGGGTGGCGGCCTTCGAGAACGTGCTCATGCAGAAATGTGCCGCAAATGTCGGAAGGGACCGGAGCATCTCCCGAAGAATCTTCGCATCGGCGAGGCTTCGGCGGTTCACCGTCCGACGATAAAGAGAGGGACAAGTTCCCGGCAGATCTGCCGGCGAATCAATGCGCATCCCCGGCGCAGCGAGATCCTCCGGACGGGCGATTGACAAATTGCTTCCGCGGTATACAAAGTGGATCAATGCCCGTAAAAAAACCCTTCCGTCTTTACCTGCGCTCCCGGCTGAACATCGGCCTCTCCATCGGCGCTGCGGCCCTGGTTGTGCTGTCCATCGTGCTCCTGCGTCCCTTTTTCATCGTGCCCTTTCTTGTGATCCTGCTCGCGTACGCGGCCACCACCACCCTGATCTTCTTCTCCCGAACCGGGGCAAAGGAGGTGGTCGAGGAGCGGGACGAGGACCAACTGAAAAAGACCAGGCAAAAGATCGACGGATACGCCGCCATCAGGGAGCGCATCTCTGTCCTCCGGCTCGGCGACGAGCGGATGGCCAGGGCGGTGGAGTATTTCCTGCAAGAGTCCGGCGCCTACCTGGAGAAATGCCGGGAGCTGGCCAGCTATTCGCCGCTTGCCAACGAGCGCATCGAGCGCGTCCTGGAGATCTGCCAGGTCTTCCTGGGAGAGATCGACGAGAGTGCCACCGGCCGCAGATACGGTGTTCAAAAGGAAGGGGACCCGCCCGCCGACGCTGGGGAAAGGTTTGCGCGCGACATCACGGAGTGCGCCGGCGTGATCAAGCAGCGCACCACGGAGGACCTGCTCGGTCTGAGCGGGGAACAACGCCTGTCCATCATGAAAGAGCTGGAAGAGAAGAAATGAAAAGACTACCCCTCATCGCCCTTCTGATCCTCTGCGCCTCGTGCATGAGCGCATTCGGGCTCGATGCGGCCCTGAAGTCCGTGGAGATGGACGTTGTGGTCCGCACCGACGGCAAGGCGGATTTCTACGAGAGCACCGATTGGACCGCGTCCGGCGGCCAGATGCACGGATTTTATTTCCAGGGAGCCGCGGTTACTCCCGTGTTCAACAAAGACCAGTGCTACGCGGACCTTGCCGGCAATGTGCGCGTCGGCCTGGACATCAAGGACCTGGGGGGAGGCAAGTACGACGTGGTGCTCGCCAATGGCCGCGCCTTTTCCGGCTCCGCACTTTATTTCCTGAACTACGGAGGGGACCTTTCGGGATCCGGCCACATCGGATGGACAAAATCGGCGGACTTCGGCGAGCTCTTTTACTTCGACTGGGCGGCCGAACAGTGGGACTATGCCATGGAGCATCGCACGATCCGCATCGAGCTGCCCATCGCCGTGGCCGGGGAGACCGTGTCGCAGGATGTGTTGACGCAGATGGGTTTCCGGACGGAGCCGTACGTCAACAAGGAAAACAGCATCGACGCGTTCGGCACAAAGGGCGATGATGGAAAATATTACCTCACCCTCAGGTTCCACCAGGAAAACGTCGACGCCTTTCAGACCCAGCGCCTGCAGTTCTATCTGAGCCGGTCCGCCGTCCCCATGACCGCGGGCGTGCTTTCCGAGAGCACCACCGCGGCCCCCGGCGCGGGTGCCATGACAGGTACGACCGAGACGCCGGCGGAGCAGGCGCCTTCCACCGAGGAGCAGCAGGCTCCGCGCGCCCAGGCCAGTCCCATTGCCGCGTCGGTTGCGCTCGCCGTCCTGCTGGCGCTCGTGATCCTCCTGTATTGGCTGAAAACCCGGGGATACGGGAAAACCATGGAGATGGTGGAGGGGATAAAATGGGCAGGAGACAACTGGATCCCGCCCAAGCTCTTTGCCGGCACCTACCAGGTGAAGGGCAAGATCGCCCAGGACCTGCACCCCGTGGAGGTGGCGCTCCTGCTGGAGATGCCTTTGCAGAAGATCGTGGCAATCATGCTTGAGGGGTTGAAGCGCCAGAACATCATCGAGGTCGTGAAGGAGGATCCCCTGCAGATCAAGATCCTCACGGCCCGCAAGGCGGAGCACGAGTACGAGGAGCTGTTCCTCCAGGCCTTCGACACCAAGGGCCTCGTGCTGTCAGGGCTGCTCGCGGATTTCTTCGAAAAGGTGCTGGGAAAGCTCCAGGAAAAGATATGGGACTGCGACCTTGACGCAACAAGAGAATATTATAGAAAGAAACTGGAGCAGAAGGAGGACACGCCCCAGGACAGGGCAGCCCCCTACTACTGGTACTGGTCGTCCTACCGCTGGATCTACTGGAACACGGCCGTCTATTCGCATGTGCACCTCCCGCACGATTTCTCCGCGGGCTACCAGGCTTTCATGGCCTCCGCATCCTGCTTCAAGGGATGCTTTGCGCCCGCGCAGGTAAGGACCGGCGGGGTCAACGCGTGCTATTCCGCGTGCCACAACGCATGCCATTCCGCGTGCCACCAAGCCTGCCACTCCGCGTGTCACTCGGCATGCCACTCCGCGTGCCACTCCGCGTGCGTGTCGGGGAGCGCGCATTGATGCGATTCCTTCGGCGAGCGAACAGCCAGGCCCAATCGGCCGCCCCCGCAAGGGAGTCGATCAAATCGCTTGACTGGATCGACGACTTCTTCCAGGAGATCGGCAGCCACATTTTTGCCCGGGAAGAGGACGGTGTGGTGATCCTGCCGCCCAACCAGGTCTACAAGGCCAATGCCACAGGCATCGCCATCGTCCGCCACATGCTCGCGGGCGGCAGGGCGGCGGGGATTCCGGGCATCGAGCGCGAGGACAGGGCGCGCCAGGTTGCGGAGTTCGTCTCCGACATACGCGCCCTCTCCCTCGGGCAGTCCACGGCGGACGGCTGCTTGCCCTACGAGACGGTGCCGTACGATTTCAAGTACACCACGCTCCCGATCCTCGGCGAGATCGCGGTCACCTACCGGTGCAACAATGCCTGCATATTCTGCTACGCCGGGTGCGGGACTCACACGCGGGGCTGCGGGACGATCACGACGGGCCGCGCGGGAACGCTGCATGGCGCGGGCGCCCCGCACGACGCGGTCACTCCGCGCGAGCTGTCGGCCGGCAGGGAGATGAGCCTTTCCGAGATTAAGCGCGTCATCGGCGCATTCAAGCAGGATGCAAAAATCCCGTTCTTCTCCTTCACCGGAGGCGAGCCCCTCCTGCGCGGCGATTTGGAGGAGATGATCCGGTTCGCCCGGCGCAGCGGGCTTGAGGTGAATCTCATCACGAACGGGACCCTGGCCACCGCGCGCCGGGCAAAAAGCCTGTATAGGGCAGGCCTTCGCACCGCGCAGGTCAGCCTGGAAAGCATCGACCCTGAAACGCATGACGCTCTCACGGCGCGTCCCGGTTCGTTTCAGAGAACGCTTGCGGGAATGCGCAGCCTGCAGGCAGCCGGCGTGTCGGTCCAGACCAACACCACCATCACCGCGGCGAACGCCTCTGACGCGCCGCGACTGCCGGCATTTCTCAAGGGACGCGGCGTGAGCAGGTTCGCAATGAACCTGTATCTGCCGTGCGGAACGGGCGGCGCAGAAACGGCCTCCACCGCGGCCGCGCTGTTCGTGTCCTACTCCCAGGCGGGAGCGATCGTCGAGAGCGTGCGCGCCGCTGCCCGCGCGGAAGGCATGACCTTCTACTGGTACTCCCCCCTCCCCCATTGCCATTACAACACGATCGCCCGGGGCCTGGGGAACAAGTCCTGCGCCGCGATGGACGGCCTGCTCTCGGTATCACCCGCGGGGGACGTTCTGCCCTGCTCATCGTATCCCGAGGCAATGGGCAACCTGCTGTCCGCGAGCTTCCGCGACATCTGGTTTTCCCCCCGGGCCGGGTATTTCAAACGCAAGGAATATGCCCCCGCGGAATGCACGGGATGCGACAGCTTCACGGCGTGCCAGGCCGCGTGCCCGCTGTACTGGAGGTACGCGGGAACAGCGGAGATCCGCAACCAGAACGCGGCGGCCAGGGAAGTCGCTCGGTGAAAGAAGGAGAAAAGGAATGGAAATGAGATACGCGACCGCGAAAATCGCGTTCCCCACGCGCCTTATCATATTCGCCGGCTGCGCCGTCGTGGGCCTCGGCCTCCAGGTCCTTATTCCCGGCGGATACGGGTTCCTCCCCGGCCTTCTCGTACTGACCCCCGGCTTGGTTTTCATGTGGGCCAAGAACTTCAAGAACAAGCCCATGGACATCGGCCAGGAGGACTGGCAGCCCGCGTCAGTGCTGGAGTTCGACAGGATCAAGAGCAACCTCCAACTTACGCGGGAGAAGAACTATTCGGTGATCTATCGCAACGGCTTTGGATGGTTCATCGGCCTGGCGCTTCTCGTGCTGGCCATCATATTCATCGCCACGGAAAACCGGCTGGCCGCGCTGGTGTGCGCGGACGCGCTGGCGCTGCTCCTCCCGTTCCTTTTCAGCGGAAACGTGTCTCTCTGGACGCCGCAGCAGCTCGCGTTCCGCATGCTCGTCTTCGAGTCCATCCTCTCTTCAGAGCAGGCCGAGGGCGGGGACATCATCATCACCCCCTACCTGAAGCTGGACAAGGACACGACCGGGCACCAGATCCCCGAGGACATCCGGCTCATGGTGGAACCCCGGCGGAAGCCGGCCGATTTCCTGGGCGTGCAGCTTCAGGTGGCGGTGAACAAGGGACCCAATGGCAACGTGCCGTACATGTACGCGGTGTTCCTCTGCAAGGGACAGGGGGAATCCTACCGCGCGCTCAGCGCCGCCTCGTTCGGCGGCTACATACGGGAACCGGGGGGCGACAAGGAATACGGCTACGTCGTGGTCCGGCAGCAGACCTCCGGCACCGGCTACCATACAACGGACGATGACGTGCTCGGGCTGTACGCCATGGTGAAGCAAAAGCTCACGGCCATGATGAAGGGGTGAGGGGATACGGGCTGCTTTGTTGAGCAGCAGAGGAACGTCATATGGACACGCTCTCGTACCTGCCTTCCCAGGGGACGGTGAGCTCAAGGCGCTGCTCTATGCTTCAATGCCCTCGGTGATCTTCGAAAGGAAGCGCGATCGGAAGACGTCGCTCATGATGGCCCTCTTGACCGGCCCGAGCCCGAGGAACACGGCAAGCACGGCTCGCAGAAACCGGCTGCTCGCCGTGTTTGGGTTGTCAATGATGAAGTTCTGGAGCGTACCGCGCTCGAGAGACTGGAGGATGACACGCTCAACCGTGTTTTCCGGAAGCAGGGCGCGCTGGGCCCGGGGCACCAGGCGCATCGCGCCCGCGGGGCACGAGAGGCCGCACACCCCGCAGCCGATGCAGAACGAGGTGTCCACCCGCGGCCACATTGTGCCACCAGGCGTCCCGGTCGGCTCCCTACTGATGGCGCCGATCGGGCAGTCCCTCGCGCACGCGCCGCATCCCGTGCAGAGCGAATCCGCGCAGGAAGCTATGAATCCCGACGTTACCACGATATTGGGAAGACCGAACCTCTTGATCCCCGTGAGGACATTGCAGCAGCAGCGGCAGCACAGGCACAGAAACGAGACGCCCGTTCGAACATTGTCGGCGTTGAGGACCATCTTAAGCTCACGGGCGCGGGCGAGCAGCTCGTGGATCTCGCTCTTCTCCGCGGGACGCGCGAGCCCGCGCCGCACCGTGTAGTCCGACGCCTCGCCAAAGCCGATACAACTCTCCAGGGGCGCTGCGCACTCCTTCGTCCCCAGGTGCAGCTTTTCGTGCCTGCAGGAGCAAATGCCCACTGTCATCCCAGGCGCGGTATCCACGAGGGCCGCCGCCTTCTCGTGATCGAGGACCTCGACGTGCGGTTCCTGGCGGATCGCTTCCTGGTGCGGCAGCGTCCGCATGAAAGACACGCGCTCCCCGCGGCTGAAGTTGGCCGGGATCATCGAGTCCCGCGATATCATGTAGTCGTGAAAGAGCCCGGCCAGCCGCTTGAAGTCGGGCTCGCCGTCGGTTCTCATCATCGTGAACTCGAAAATCCCGATGACCATGGGTGATACCGTATAGCGGTATTCCCCCGCGATCTCAAGGTCCATGACGAGGCCATTCGAGGCGAGTCTCTCCAGGAGCGGCCGGAGCCGGCTTTCATCCATTCCAGTGACACGCGATACCCGCCGCAGGTTCGCGAGGCCGGTCGGCATGCGTGACACGAGCATTGCCTCTTCCTCGGTGTACAGCTCTTTCAGGATCAGGCGCAGCGTCTCGCTCCATGGGACCCTGACGGTAAGACCGTCATGCGCGTTTCCGAGATCTCTGTAGGCGTCCTTGTACGCAAGATGGCCCATTGTCGCTCCATGGATTATAGCACGACTCGGACAGCTCCCACGCCGGGAAACAGCTCGGGGTCGGGATGGCAATCGGACCCGTTGCGTCGACTCCATCCACCGCAGCCTGATTGTGGTGCGCCACCCCCTCACCCCCCTGTCAAAGTGCATAAACAGCAGCCGTCCTGGAATGACGTGCGGATCCTTGAACGGAGTGACCGTGCCCCCTCTCCATGGACAAGCTCTCCAACCTGCGTTCCCAGGGGGGTGTTCGGCTTATTCGGCTCTGCTCGACACCAAGGCCGCGCAATTCGGACCCTTGCAGAGCGCCTTGCGGGCGGCTGTGGAAGAATAAGAGAACGGAATAGCCGGCAAGATATGCACGCTCAGGAACGAGTGTCAATGGCGATTCCGAAATGATCTCTACCTCTCGCGCACCGATATCCTCCAAGGCGTTCCAGAACTCCCGCGTGGGCGCGGGTGCGCTCGATCGACGTTGCAGGAAGCTCAGGGGAAGAGCTCGAGGTGAATCATCCTTCCTGTCAGGCATCTTGACATCACCGAATGCAGGCATCATGATGTCAATATGAGAACAACGCTGACAGTGGATGACGACATCGCCGAGGAGCTGCACAGGATGGAACGCGCGACTCGCCGTACTTTCAAGAGCATCGTCAATGAACTGCTGCGCCGCGGCCTGGCTGCAGGCTCTCCCCCGGCAGCCAGAGAGCATCGTTTTGTGGTGAAGGCATCCTCATGCGGATTCCTGCCCGGCATCGATCCGTTGAAGCTCAATCAGATGGTCGATGATGCGGAAATCAATGCGGCGATCCATTCGCTCCGCCGGAAACAAACCCACTCGTGATTATCCCTGACATCAATCTTCTGGTCTACACGTACAACAAGGACGCGCCATACCACGCCCCGGCCGTTGAATGGTGGCAGGAACTGATGAATGGACGGGATACCATCGGCGTACCATGGATCGTCTGCCTGGGGTTTCTCCGCCTGATGACAAACCCCAGGATCCTGATAAGACCCATGGAATCCAGGCTCGCGTTGTCCCATGTCCGTAGCTGGATACTGCGGCCCCAGGTTCAGATCCTGCAACCCGGCCCGCGCCACCTTGACATCCTGGAGTTTTTTGCCCAGAAGCGGCTCCTGAGCAGCGCGCTGCTCACCGATGCACACCTGGCTGCGTTGGCAATAGAATACCAGGCGGAGATCCACTCCAACGACGGCGATTTCGACCGCTTCCCCGGGCTGCGCCGCCGTAATCCGCTGGGAAAATCATTCCATTGACCAATCGTCGGGAGATTGGGGTGCGTGACGGCCTCGTCGGCTGCGCGAACCACGAGTCGTTTCCCGGCAACAGCGAGCGCTGCGCGGCTTCTCGAGCCTGCCGATCCTTGTTCCCATGACAGCGGCGTTGACGGGGGCGCGAAGCGGTCACAGCCCCAACAGCCCGCGGCGAACGCCCTCCATGACCGCCTCCGCCCTGTTCGACGCTGACAGCTTGTGGAGGACCGATTCAACGTGGAACTTGGCGGTATGTGCGGTGACGCCGAGCCGTTCCGCGATTTGCTTGTTCGCCATGCCGCCGGCAAGAAGTCCGAGCACCTCCAGCTCCCGGGTGGTGAGGGGCGCCTCCTCCCGGTACTCCTCTACTACGGCGTCGGGCTCTTTCCCTTTCCGACCGGACCCGGACAGCGGCGCGTCGTCCGGGGTCCCGTCCGCCTGCGTCACCTCGAGATCTCCCGCGGCCGAGAGCCGGTCCGCCAGGAGGGCGCGCAACCGGCGATCTGCCGCCCGTACGACTATGCGCGGCCGCGGACGCGGAGGGATCATGCCCCGCCGATCACGATGGAAACGGAGCGCAGGACTCCACCCCTGACCAGCTCCGTGTCAACGGTCGCCCCCGCGCCGCGCTCCATCAGTTGAGCCAGGAGCTTTTCGTGGTCGGTGACCCTGACGCCGCCGAACCCCACAAGGATGTCGCCCACCTCCATGCCCGCGCGTTCCGCCGCGCTCCCCTGCTCAATCCAGATCAAGAGAAGTCCAGAGTCCTGCCGTGCCTGAACGGCGTCGCGCGCCGTCCGGGAAAGGGTCACGCCCTGGCTTCGTATCCCGAGGTAGGGCCTCTGCACGTTCCCCTTTTCCTCCAGCAGCTTGGCGCGCTCGAGAGCCAGCTCGGCCGGGATTGCCACCTCGGCTGCCATGCGCCTGTTGAACACCTGTATCCCCGCAAGCGCGCCTTCCGTGTCGACCAATGGCCCTCCCGTGCTGCCCTGCATCCTCTCTGCGTCGGTCTGCAGGTAACGCTCGATCACGCCGCCCCTTCCCAGACGCAGCTTGACGCCCGCAGCGCTTACCATCGCAAAAGCCGCGTTGATGCCGTCAAAAGGATCGCGTCGAAGCGCAAGCACGAGATCGCCGACCCCGACGCTCGCAACGGCAGGCCGGGCAAATTGCCCTCCCGAGTCCAGGCGCAGAAGGGCCAGGTCGTTCATAGAGTCACGACCAACGATTTTAGCCTCCGTCTTACCGCCGTCCGGCAGCAACAGGCGAGCACCCTCGTCCGGGACGAGGTGGCTCGCGGTGAGGGCCCGATCCGCGCCAATCAACACGCCGCTCACAGCATAGATTGTTTTAGCTTTTGTCAAGCAGTTTTTTTCGAGACTGCCTTTTTTATCCTCCTCGTTGGCCTAGAGTGCCGAGTGTTCCTGATCTTGACTTTGCTGGCCCGAGGTGCTTTGTTCGATC
>JBEKQU010000015.1:0-77607 GCA_049519415.1 Spirochaetia bacterium | reverse complement strand
GGCTGAGGCCGCTGTTGCGGTACTGCGCACGCCGACGTTCCCAGAGCGCGCTCGTGTTCTCTTTTTGCTGCATCCTTGACCTCCTGCTGCTACGCTTGATGGTCAAATGATGCCCGGCGCCAGGCCACGGCGGTAGGTGCGGTTCTTTTATCGGTTACAAGCGTCCGCTGAACGGTAACCGACAAAACAACCGCGCCCCTTTTGGATGACCGTCAGGAATGTGTTGCTCTACGATCAAGCCATTCGACCGGATTCGAAGTCCAGCAGTGCTTCCTTGGGGATGCTCCAGGGCAGAAGAAATCGATAGGCCTCGGGATCGTCGCTCTCAGGCAATCGGCCAAGGATGCAGCACAGGTACAGGTATGGCTTGATGCCGTTGAGCTTCGCCGTCTCGATCAGGCTGAACCACGCCGCCCCTTCCAGCCCGAGGACGTGCGCAGGGACTCCCGCCGGCACATCAGTTAGGGCGCGCAAGGGCAGTGAGGATGGCCGCCATGGGTGGCGCGGATCTGTAGACCGGAAGCCCATCGAGGCGCGATACCCAGGGGGTGATCCCTGGCACGGTGAACGCTTTCCCGTCCCTACCAATTCTGGTCTTTGGCCGCGGATAGAACAGATGCGTTGTCCGTGAGGCTGCCCTTCAGGCTATGGAGGGTGGTTCCCTCCCAGTAGCAGGGCACTTTATACGAGCCGTCCTTGTAGTATCCGCCGGTGTAGACCGCGCCGCCGGATACAGCGATCGAATAGGCGAAAGCATTGCCTGTGAGGCTGCCCTCCAGGCTATGGAATGTGGTTCCCTCCCAGTAGCACGGCATGTACCGTGTGCCGTTCCAGAAGCGTCCGGCCGTATAAGCCGTGCCGCCGGACACGACTATCGAATTGGCAGAAGCGTTGGTCGTGAGGCTGCCCTCCAGGCTGTGGAGAGTGGTTCCCTCCCAGTAGCAGGCCACATACTTCGGTGTCGCGGTGTCGTAGTAGTAGTAGCCGGCCGTGAAGCGGGTGCTGCCGGACACAACCATCGAGTAGACGAAAGCATCGCTCGTGAGGTCGCCCACCAGGCTGTGGAGGGTGGTTCCCTCCCAGTAGCACGGTACCCACTTCGCACCGTCGTAATAGCCGCCGGCCGTGTACACCGTGCCGCCGGACACGGCTATCGAATTGGCGCGGGCATCGTTCGTGAGGCTTCCCGCAAGGCTATGGAAAGTTGTCCCTTCCCAGTAGCACGGTACATTTTTCGAACCATCATTGAAGTATCCCGCCGCGTATACGGTAGAATCTGACACGGCTATCGATGTGGCATACGCTGAGTACGAGAGGCTGCCCGCCAGGCTATGGAGGGTGGTTCCCTCCCAGTAGCAGGGGGTATCATACGTGTCGGTCCCGAAATATCCCGCCATGTATACCGTGCCACCGGATATGACAACAGGAGAATAGGCGTAAGCGTAGTACGGAAAGCTGCCATCCAGTTTTTGGAAGGTAGTCCCCTCCCAAAAGCAGGGCGCATCTTGCAAGCCATCATAGAAGTATCCGGCATACACTGTCGCGACGGCGGCAACAGCGCAGCTTGCCGTCAAGCCCCCGTCGGAAGTCGTGGCCGTGATCGTCGCGGTTCCCGCGACCCCGGCAGTCACCAGGCCCGTGGAGGAAACCGCCGCAACGGATGAATCACTCGTGGTCCAGGTGACCCCCGTATCCGTGGCGTCCGAGGGGCTCACGGTGGCGGTGAGTTGGTGCGTGGTGCCGATCATGATCGTGACCGCGGTCTTGTCGAGGCTCACTCCCGTGACCGGGACAGCATGAAGCGTCGCAACCACGTTGACAGCGCAGCTTGCCGTCAAGCCCCCGTCGGAGGTCGTGGCCGTGATCGTCGCGGTTCCCGCGACCCCGGCAGTCACCAGGCCCGTGGAGGAAACCGCCGCAACGGATGAATCACTTGTGGTCCAGGTGACGCCCGTATCCGTGGCGTTCGAGGGGCTCACGGTGGCGGTGAGCTGGTCCGTGGCGCCGATCATGATCGTGACCGTGGTCTTGTCGAGGCTCACTCCCGTGACCGGGATAATGGTGCTTGTGTTGCATCCGAAGAGCGCAAAAATAAACATGGCTGACACGACATTCCGCAAAACTTGCATTCTAATCTCCTTATTTTAGTTCCGGTTTTGAAATTCATTATAACGCATCGAGCCGTAATCTCAAAGCGTATAAAAGCGGGCCCTCCACCTGATACAGACCACCTCACGTTCGACAACCTGGCCCACCTCAACCACATGGCCATTGCCGCCGTGCCCGGCGTCATCCTCAAGCTTCCGCCCTTGAAGTATACGCCAACAAGAAAGCAGGCAAAGTCACGCAACCTCGCTTGGGAGCGGTCGTTGACACGACGACCAGAGGGAAAGCCGCTCGTCGATCTGGAGCTGTTCCGCTCGCCTTAGTTCACCTGGGGAACGATTCTTGCGATGTTCAGTATCTTCGCCATGTCGGGCCTTCTCTTCACCCTTCCGCAGTATTCCGTGGCGATCCTGGGCAAGGATTCGATGGGCGCCGGCCTCCGACTTCTGCCCATGATCGGCGGTCTCATAATCGGTGCCGTTTCCTCCAACCGGTTTGCGGCACGCGCCGGCGCAAAGGTCACGGCCGCTCTGGGTTTCGCGCTTGTAGCGGCCGGCATGTTCGCAGGGACGGCAACCAGCGTCGGGTCTGGTTTCGGATACGCCGCGGCCTGGACCGCGGTGGTGGGAGCCGGCATGGGCTTTGCGCTGGCAGCGGCCGCCGCTGGCGCGCTGGGCGCGCTGCCGGTCGAGAGAAGCGGTGTGGGATCCGCGGTCATGCAGGCGGCCCCAAAGATCGAGCTTCCCTTCGGCACCGCCATACTGGGAGCGGTCTATAGCAACATGTATCGCGTCCACCTCGACGTGACGGGAGTGCCGGCGCAGGTTGCGAGCGTAGCCCAAAAGAGCGTCTTTACTGGACTCGCCGCAGCCTCCACGCTCAAATCCGCTCCGCTTCTTGAAAATGTCCGCACCGCGTTCATGTATGGCATGGGGGGCATGCTTTGGGTGTGCGGGGGAACGGCCGCGCTGTGCGTCCTTCTCACCGTGATCTTCCTGCCGGGGCGCTCCGCCGCCGCCACGGGATCGCCCGCTGTTGCGATACCGGAACAAAGTGTAGAAAAAGGGCGTTACCAAGGAGTTATTGTCAGACCCGCAGCCGGAAGGCCTGCGGGAAAGAAAAAGAGCCAAAACGCGTACGGCCATCCAGCAGCACGCGTTGCGGCTTTTCAGTCAGCAGGGATACGAGGAAACGACGGTGGAGCAGATCGCCGAGGCGGTCGAGATATCGCCAAGCACGTTCTTTCGCTATTTTGCGACAAAAGAGGATTGCGTCGTCTACGATGTTCTGGACCCGCTCATTTTCTCCGCCTTCCCTTCGCAACCACCCGAGCTCTGCCCGCTCCAAGCGTTGCGAGCCGCCATTCGCGTCCTTTTTGGCCCCCTGGACCCCGAGGAGTCCGAACGTCAGCGCGAGCGGGCGAAGCTTGCGTTCGAGGTACCCGAGCTGCGCATGAAGATGGTGGAACAGATTTTGGCCTCGATGAGCCCATTCACGCGCGTGGTGGCGAAAAGGGTAGGCCGCGACCCCGACGATATGGCGGTTCGCACGTTCGTCGGCGCGATCGTTGGCGCGGTGCTGATGGGCGAGATGGATATCATGAAGGACCCCCAGGCGGATGCCAGCGCGCTTATCGACACGGCCCTCGCGCAGTTGGACGCGGGCCTCACTTCCCTGGGAGTGAAGTTGCCGCTGTGACGGCTTGAGCGCGTACCCCGGGCGCGGGATCTGCTCCCCGGATCTCGGATGGATCCTTCTGTCCGGTATTTAAGCACGCTGGCGCGGTCCGCCATGCGCTTCGGGCGCTTTTTTGGGCAGACACAGGGGGGACACCCTATCGCAAAGGGAGCCGTTGGCAAAAGAGCATCGGTATGGATGGATAGCTTCCTCTCAGGCCATCCATCTCATCGTCATGGCATCGAATTGCGCGTGAACAGATTGTTCATCCACTACTCAACAGAACGGTGGCGCGCGTTGGCAAGAAAAGCGGGGAAAGCTTTGCTCTGCGCTATTCCCGCGGCGTTTAGAGTGATTTATGGAAATCAATGAGACTGGGCGGAAATGAATACGTCTGAGCGATCGCTCACTGGAAAGTGTCGAAACAAACGCGATAAGTTGGGGGCAAGCACTGGTTCGATGAGGCTGTTTGCGTTCTTCCGAGACTGAAAGGGAGTATAGGTAAAGAAACGCAAATCGTGACTATATATTGACCGATATCGTTTTATGCTGTATACTTTACTTAGGTACTGTCATGCAGCCGGTAAGGACACTGGAGCGCGCTATTCGGTCGATACGGTCTCCTGAGCATTATCTTTTTTCGGTCGCAGACGTTGGATCGCTATTGCCTAATCTTGATCGACCCGCCCTCAAGATGGTGCTCTTGCGAGCCGTAGATACCGGGGTTCTAACCCGAGCTTGTCGCGGAATATACCTGCTCGCCGACACCCCACGATCTGGGTATGAGTTGTATCACATCGCAGCGAAGCTCCGCGCAGGCTACTTTAACTACATTTCTCAGGAAACCGTGCTCAGCGAACTGGGAATCATCTCCCAGGTTTCAATTCAGTACATCACCCTTATCTCATCCGGCGCCAGCGGTATTGTTGACTGTGGTGAGTTCGGAAGGGTTGAGTTTACTCATTCGAAAAAGAGGTTTGAAGAGCTGGCTGATAGACTGTCCTATGACGATAGGTGCAGGCTGCTGCGAGCGGACGCTTCGCTATCGTTTGAGGACCTCCGTGCGGCCCGAAGAAATCTACATCTCGTCGACGAAGTAGCGCTGCGTGAACACCTTGTTTGACGATTATGTACAGCGAGCTCTCGAAGGCGCAAAAGATCAGCAACGATCGCTGCTGCCAGCGATCGAAAAGGAGATTCTCCACCATGACATCATCCGTGAGCTCCATGAGCACCGGTTCTTGTCGGGCTTCATTCTCTTCGGTGGGACGAATCTGCGCCTCTGCCATGGCTCAAATAGACTGAGTGAAGATCTAGACTTCAAGGGTGGACCAGATTTTGATCCTGCCAAAATGAGTGGCATGGCATCGGTTCTCACCAAGGCATTTGGCCAGAAATACGGGCTTGTCGCAAGCGTGGAGGACCCGAGGCCCAAGGAAGGCAACACGAAGACTTGGACGATACGAATAATCACACGACCCGGAGCGAAAAGCGAGAAACAGCAGCGCATCGATCTTGATGTCTGCACGCTGACGGCTTATGAACATGCTCCAGCAGTCATTGCCAACCATTATGCGATAGATCTCGGCACTTCTGGCCTCGTCATACGCTCGCAATCGACGCGGGAATCGCTTACTGACAAGGTCTTGGCAATTGCGTTGAGAAACCGACTACAGCCCCGCGATCTCTGGGATTTTGCGTGGCTGTGCCAAAAGCCGGCCAATCGGGTCCCTACCCGGGTTGCGGACAAGCTGCAAGAGCATGGTGTCACGATGCGGGAGTTTTCGCGGCGACTGGCTGACCGTATTGTGGACATGAAATCGGAAGAGAGCCGTACCACCTTTGTGAATGAACTCACTCGGTTTTTGCCAGCAGGAATCATTAAAACTGCTAAAGATCCGACGTTCTGGGAGTATCTTGTCACTGCACTAAAAGAAGAGGGAGAGGTTTTTGGAAGGGATCTGTCCCGTGACCGGCACAGGGGTAGCTGGGAGATGTGAGAAATCCGAAAGGCTAATCGAAAAAGGGGCAGCAGGTGTGATTTCTGGAAATAAAAGAGACTTCCAGGAAAACAGGCATCAATTGTCGCGATTGCATCTTCCAGAGAGGCCAAATGTCCAGCAACCTGTCCGAGAAGCTCGTCGAATGCCGTCAATGCTTCGGAGATCTCCGCGTTCTCACCTTCGGCTCGAAGATTCCGTAGTCCTTTGGCAAAACACCAGCCAGCGGTTCGAAGTCCTTCTCGATGGCCGTCATGGCTTCCGTGACTGTGGGAACGAATCAAAGATCGAAATAGTTGAGGACACATAGGTGGACATTTAATGGCTTATAATCCATACTGTAGCCTATAAGGATATATCATAAGGAGTTAGAAGACAATTGGAAGATTCAGAGAGGACATTCTAGCAGACACACCCCTGGCTCCGCTTCACCTTAGACCTGTAAAAAGCTCCGCATACACTGTGGATGGCATTGGGGGAGATTCACTCCAAGTGTGAGCATATAGCAGGCGCCCCGCTGGACAAGGAAACTGCGGACAAACTTTATCAGCTCTATCTGACGCGCGGCGTTCAGGCGACCACCGCAATCGAGGGAAACACACTCTCGGAGGATGAAGTAAGGCGGCGAATCGATGGTACGCTGGAGCTGCCTCCATCAATGGCGTATCAGGGGCGAGAGATCGACAACGTCGTATCCGCCTGCAATAGCATCCTGCAGCGTGTCGCCTCAGATCAGCCCAACATGCTTTCGGCGGCCATGGTGAAAGACCTCAACAGACAGGTGCTGGTGTCCCTTCCGTTGCCAGAGGACGTCACTCCGGGGAACGTACGAAAGAAGTCGGGTGCCGTTGGATCGTATCGAGGCACACCAGTGGAAGATTGTGAGTACCTTCTCGAAAGGATGTGCACGTTCATCACTTCTCTGCCGACACACGAGGTTGAGCTTGATCCCATCTAGCGTGCAGTCCTCTTCGCAGTATGGGCCCATATCTATCTTGCGTGGATACATCCTTTCGGCGATGGAAATGGCCGCACCACACGACTTGTCGAGTTCATGCTGCTCCTCGAGGGGGGCGTTCCGGCGCCTGCCGCGCACATTCTGAGCAATCACTACAACAAGACTCGTCAGACGTACTACCTCAAGCTTGACAAGGCCAGCCGTTCGGGAGGCGATATCATCCCCTTTTTTTCCTGCACCCTCGCTGGCCTCGTAGAAGGGCTTCGAACGCAGCTTGATGATATAAGGCACTTCCAGCATCAAGTGATCTGGCGGGATTACGTCCGGGAGGTGCTAAGCGCGGAAGGTGTTCGGCAATCGGCCCAAGTGCGAACAAGACGACTTGAATTGGTCATCGCACTGACGGAGCAGGAGAGCGTGCCTGTGGCAAAGCTACAACTTTTAACACCCGCCATCGCGCGCGTTTACGCGCAAAAGACGCCCAAGACTTTGGCGCGTGATCTTAACGCTCTTAAGGAACTAGGCCTGATCGAGGCCGGCGCAACGGGAGTGCGAGCTCGCGTCGAGATCATTCAGGCATTTTTGCCACGCAAGAGAATATCCAACATAGACTCAAAGCCATAAAAAGATCCGCTCACCATCACCGACTCTTAAGCGTGAGCGGGCGCAGCGGAAATCCCTTGGGCAGCAGGCGTTGGAGTCGCGAAGCGGCGAAACGCCGAGAGCCCCGCAGGCGCCGCATGCGACCGGGACATCGCCGCAGGCTAAAACAGGCAGCTGCTTGAAAAGACGTCTCGCCGAGGAATTGCAGCGGGCACGTCTGAGGCGGCCGGCTGCCGGCCACGGGGTGGGAGAGTAGGTCGTTGCCAGGCTTTTTTATTTGTCGCCCGGGGACGCAAGGCGGAGAGTCTTTACATGCGGGTACGCGAGGATCTTCCGATCCTTCGTGACGAGAGTCGCTCCGAGCGACAGGGCTGTGGCAATAATGATCCTGTCCGCAAGATCGGCACGGATTGGCTCAGGCAATTCGACGGAAAGCCGGGCTATCGTATTATCGACCGGCACGAAGTGGAAAAGCGCCAGCCGTTCGCATTTCTCCACCCACAACGCCGCGGGGATGCGCAGCTCAAGCCGTCCCCTCCGCTCGAGCATGAAGACCTCCCAGACGCTGATTGAAGAGATACCGATCGGCTCCCGCCCGCCTCGGATGGCATCGAGTGCCGGCTTGGGCAGCTGTGATGGATGGTCGATGTATCCAATCCAGACGTGAGTATCGAGTATGATCATCGCGCCGCTTCCCAGTCTTCCGATCCAACGGGCTCTTGCGGATCGATGTATTTCACCAGGAGGCCGCGCAGCGCGGAGAGCTCGCGCTCATCGGCCTCATCGACGGGCGAGATCCGTGCTACAGGCCGGCCGTGGTCGGTGATCAGGATTTCCCGACGTTTTTCCTCGACTAACCGGAAATACTCGAATGCTTTTGGCTTGAAGTTGGACTTGGAAACCTTGACTGGCAAATCTCGTTTCATAAGACCATGCTAACAAGTCCATGGTCTATTTGTCAAGGTCCTATTTGCCCGCGCCCATGAATGAAAAACGTGGAAGGCGCGTGGGGCCCAGAGCACATTCTTCACACGTTTGATTATTGCCTGGTGACCATGACGCAACGGAAGTTAAGCCCTGCCGCGCAGGGGGCTCTCGCTGTCCACTGCGTGGCCACCCTCCCGGCGCGCTGCGCGCGCCTGCCGGGCCAGGGCTGCCGCCTAAGAGGTGGGAGAGGAGGTCGTTGCCGTGCGCGAAGACACAGGGGGTGAGAGCAGCTTCACTGCCCACAGGTTCCAAAGGGCATAGGCGCGGGAGAGCAGGCAGCCTTTCAGAGGGACGTCGGTGCCGCGGAAGATGTGTTCGTACACGCCGCTCACTGGGTGCCCGGGCGCCATACTTTCTCAACTCGAACGATTGCCCAGGGCTACTATCCGCCCTGGGCCTCCAGGAGTTCCTCGAGCTGGAACCGGTGCCGGATGGGGTGCATCACCGCATGCTCGAGCATCCCCTCGCAGCTCATGTCCTCACCCCACCGCGTCTTGTGGACAGCCTCGAGGCGCGTCTCCTCCACGTCTGCCAGCGGCAGGCGCCAGCGCTCCAGCAAATGCTCGATGTAGCGCTCGGCATCCTGCTTGACGTGGGAAGGCTCTGGCGCTGGGTCGATGCCAGAGTCGGGTAGGCCAAGCTTCTCGCACAGCCACGTCATGTAGCCGCGCGCGGCTCGCAGTGCGTGATGGAGGAGCGACTCCAGCGACACATAATTGGGGTCCTTGGTCGACGGAAGCTGGACGTGCGCTGCATTCGCGCGCCGCCAGGCCGGCAGAAGCTCCCGCAGGGCCCTCTCATGGAGAAGCACAAGGGCGCGAGCGCCCCGGTAGCGGTAGTTCGGGAGATCGTGAATCGGCATACGGTTTGTCTATCACTATCTGCGTTCCGGCGCAATAACGAGGGCATCGACGACCACGGCGCGGATATTCTCGTTCGCAGAAACGTGATCGAATAACGCCATCGTCATGTGGGACCAGGCGTTCCCGCTCCGCCATGTTCCGGGCGAATCTTGTGAAAACTATGAGCGTGTGTTGGACGAAACCATCGAGTGCGGCTATAATACCCTGCGGCTGGACCCGCTGCCGCTGTTGATCGACCTTGCCTGCCCGGAAAAGGTCTTCCGTTGGGAAGACCCGCACACTGCGTGCATGCCGTGGGGCTGGGATAAGGCCGGCGAGGGGCCGTTGGGCGCGTGGCTGATCAAATTTATGGAAAAAGTCCTGGAAAAGCGACTTCACCACACTCTCAGCGCCTGGTGGTTTGCCGGAAAAAGCGGTAATAGCCGCTTTCCAGCCGGGGAGTACGCCCTGGAGTTCCAGATGCGGAGTTGGACGCCGCATAACTACTGTCAGCCGCGGTTCGCCGAATGGCGCGATGTCCATTTGCGCCGCCGCCTGATCGACATTGAAGGGAGAGCATCCGCTCATGGGTGCGGCCGTATAGGGGACAGCGTCTTGCTGACGATGTACACTGCCAGCATGGCGGGGGGAGCGTGACATGATATCGATCATCATCCCGGCCCTCAATGAAGCACATTGGCTTCCCAGTCTTCTTCGAGACATCGGGGACCAAACCTTCTCCAATCACGAGGTGATCGTGGCCGACGCGCATTCAACCGATGCAACGCGGAAGATCGCCGAGTCGCGGGGGTGCACGGTGGTCGACGGGGGTCTGCCGGGTGTGGGCAGGAATGCGGGGGCGAGGGTTGCGCGGGGGGACTACCTCGTTTTCCTGGATGCGGATGTGCGGATCGGGAAGGATTTCATCGAAAAGGCGTTCGCGGAGTTCCGCGCCAGGCGACTCGGACTCGCGATCTGCACGTTCCTGCCGGATTCGCGCGAGAGTGTCGCAGTGTTTCTTTACCGAACGTACAATGTCGTCGTCCGGGCCGGCGAACACCTCTGGCCCAACGTCGCCGGGGGCGCGTTTCTGATCACGACGCGGCGCCTGTTCGAGCGGCTGGGCGGGTACGATGAGACGATGATGGTGACGGAAGACAACGATCTGATCAGCCGCGCGCGGAAAATCTCCCGGGTCGGGGTGCTTCATTCCGTTCAATGCACAGCATCGATTCGCAGGATCGTGAAGGAAGGACCCGTCCGATATCTCAGCATGGTGCTTTTCACGAAAGCCTACCAGTTGTTCTGCGGAAAGGTGAGGAGCTGCAAGCTTCTCTGGTTCGAGTACGGTTGGGGCGATGGAAGCGGTCACCCCGCCGACCAAGCGGCAGAACGATCGGACACGCTCGGTGATCACGGGCGGTCCGCGCGGTGGAAGACGCCGGTCCGTTGACTCCTCCATTCTTTTGCCCTATCGTTGCTGTCGCCGTTCAGGAGCAGGAGGAACGATGACCGCGGATTTCCTGCAGTATCGATTGATCGATCTCCTGAGCAATGTGCTTCCGCGCCGCGCCGCATACGCTGTCGGCGTGCGTTTCTCCCGCATATTCTACAATCGGAATTCGTCAATGCGTTCCGCGGTGATCTCGAACATCAGGCAGGTGTATGCGGCCATGGGGCTCGCGCCTTCGGAGGAGGAGCTCGCCCGGCTGGCATTGAAAACCTTTGAAAACTTCGGCAAGCACCTCGCCGACTTCTTTCGACTGAGCCTCGGGAGCAAAAGCGAGATGGAGCGGCTCGTCCGGGTCGAGGGCAGACATTTCATCGATCAGGCCCGCGCTCACGGCCGCGGGGTGATCTGCCTTACCGCCCACCTGGGGAACTGGGAGATCGCCCCCCTCATGACATCCCTCATGGGGTATCCGAGCACCATGATCGTGATTCCCATGAAGCACGCGGACACGAACGCCCTGTTCCAGAAACACCGGCAAAGCCGGGGGAGCAAGGTGATCCTCCTGGGGAACGCGGCGAGGGGCATGATCGAGGCTCTGAAGAGGAACGACCTCGTGGGCGTGGCCGGGGACATCGATTTCACCATGAACGATCACATCGTCCCGTTCCTCGGTCATCCCGCCCGCATGCCTAGCGGGCCTGCGCGGCTCTGCGTCCGTCTGCGGTCCCCCATCATGCCGGGATTCGTCTTCCGCCAGGAGGACGATACCTACCTCTTTCAGCTTTTCGAGCCGATCGTTCCCGACGATCGGACGACCCAGGGCGACATCCAGGAGACGATATGCCGCATCCTGGGGGAACAGGTCAAACGCCATCCCGACCAGTGGTCCGTGTTTCACGATTATTGGGACACCAACGCGCCGGACCTGGTGGGATTGTGAATACCCTATTCCCCGTGGACGCGCAGCACGACTATGCCGCGGTCCTCGATGCGGCCAGGAGGATCATCGGACCGCTGGCATCCGACCTGGACATCCATAGCGCGGGCGCCATCCCCTACAACCGGGCGATCGTGCTCCTCCCTATCCTGCTGTACTACGATGCGCGGAGGAAACCGGGAAGGGGGAGGGAGGGAACATCAACAATCTGTTGAGGTTCCACCCTAATCGCGCCAATATCTACATTGTGTTGATATGTAAGAAAAACCGGAAGGCAGGAGGAGATTGTATGGAAACAACTATTGGCAGAAAGCTTCTCCTTGCCGTTGCGATAGTTGCCGCTGGCAGCCTCCTTTTCTCATGCGTTAGCAGCCCCGCAGCCCTGAGCGAGAAATACGCGGCTTTCCGGGATCAGGACAAGGCCGCCCATGATGCAGCCAATGCGGCCTTCTCTCACAAGTTTCTCGCGGTGGGCACCGTGCGATGGCACTATGTAGAAGCAGGCGATCCCGCAGGCCCCACCGTTCTCCTTCTGCACGGATTTCCCGAAAGCTGGTATTCATGGGCAAAAGTCCTCCCCCTTCTCGGTGCTTCCTTCCATTATGTTGTTCCCGACATGAAGGGCTACGGACAATCCACAGCCTCGGACTCAGACTACAATTGGCACACGGTCGCCCGCCAGACCCTTGATCTCATGGACGCCCTTGAAGTGGACAAGTTTTACATCATCGGGCATGACTGGGGTGCTCTCATTTCAAGCGTCATGGTCTCCGATCACCCCGAAAGGTTCTTGGGCTATGTTCGCATGGAGGCAGATTTGAAGTACACGCCCGGCCAGAGCCTGGATCAGCTTTATGCGCAGAAGCCCCAGTGGAAGCTGTTCCAGGACACCGAGAAGGCCATCAGCTATCTGCGGGACGCGGGTCCATTTATAGATATGGTCTACCCTCCCCGGATGAAGACTCCCTTCCTCAAGGCCGATAGGGACTACTTCGTCTATGAGTTCTCGCGCCCCGGCGTTGCTGAAGCCATCGCCAATTATTTCAAATATGAGAACTGGGATCTCGAAGCGGCGGTGACCAAGATCGCGGAAAACAAGTTCACTTTCCCCCTTCTTCAACTGCAGGCGGACTCGGATCCCTCGCAGTCTGTCTCGAGCTTTGCTGACGTGCCCACGCTCTATCCCCACGTGAAGCTGGAATGGATTACGAATGCCGGTCATTTCGACAACCTGGACCAGCCCAAGCAGGTGGCGGAAGCGATCAACAGGTTCCTGCATGCCGCGCGTTGACCGCACGACGTTCTATCTCCACTTCAAGGACAAGGACGATCTGTTCGAGAAAAGCCAGCGCTGGATGGTTGACGAGCTTATCGCGCGGCGCGGTCTCACCCGGTTCGCGCATGAATGAACCGCCAGGGAGCCTCTCTCACTTGCTTTGCCCAGCGAACACTCCTATAATAGTTTCTACCATTTTTTTTTCAGGGATGTGTCGTGCAGAGGAATCAAGACCAATCGAATCAGATGACATCGCCTACTCCGCTTGTCCGTATGGAGAATATCTGTGTCCGCTTTGGAAACGCGATTGCGCTTGACGGCGTGAACTTCCAGATAGGCAAGAAAGAGATTGTCGGACTCATTGGTGACAACGGCGCGGGAAAGACAACCCTCGTCAACACCCTCACGGGATACTGCAAACCGTACGATGGGAAGATTTATTTCGATGGTCATTTGGTCTCTTTCCGTTCGCCAAAGGAGGCCCAACGCGCCGGAATCGAAATCAAGTACCAGGGATCGCCGCTCATTGAGACGATGAGCATCGCGCACAATTTCTTCCTTGGCCGCGAACCGTACAAACACGCCGCTCTCTTTGGAAAGGAACTACGGTATCCCCGGTTTGTCGACCGAAAGAAGATGAACGAGATTCTGCGTCAGGAGATGGATCGGCTTCGAATACGGGGCGTGAATTATTTTGACGATTACCCTGGCATGCTCTCGGGCGGCCAAAAAGAGGCCATCACGATTGCGCGGGCCCTCTATTTTGGGGTTCGTCTTTTGATTCTGGATGAGCCGACAACGGCACTTTCCGAAGAGGAAACATCCATCGTTCTCAATCTCGTACGAAAGGCAAAACAGAATGGACTCTCGGTTGTATTCATCACCCACAAGGCCGACGAGGTGTTCCAGGTCGCCGACCGCTTCGTGGTGCTGCGGAATGGGAGGAATTTCGCGAATGTCGAAAAAGGATCGATTGACCTGAGACAACTGGAAACCCTCGATATGTACGCACGGCTCACCGCGATCAAGGAGCTGTCTTCAAGCCTTGCTCATCAGATCAGCACCCCGCTCACCGTCATGAAGCTTTCGGTGGAAATGCTGCAGGATAATTTCTCGGTCGCCGCCAGGAAAGATGAATATGAAAAAATAACGGCCATGCTCATTCGGAAAATCGAGGCCTTGCAGTACATGGCAAAAAACCTGCTCGATTACGTAAAGCCATTGATGTTTAAAAAAGAAAACGTCCATGTGGGAGAGCTCATTGCCTCCGTCATGGAGGACATGCCGATGAAGGATTTCAGCGATGTAATGATCGATGTAAGCGGAGTAGACCAGGCCGTTCGCTATCCGCTCGATCGAAACCTCATTCACGCCGCCCTCTCGAACCTCCTCCTCAACGCCTTGCAGAGCTCCCCGGCCCATGCGTCCGTCGAAGTCCGCGCGGCGATGGACAAAGGCCGGCTGCATATCGAGATACAGGACCACGGGAAAGGAATGGACGAAGAAACCAGGGAGAATGTCTTTAACTTTTTTTTCACAACGAGGGAAGCCGGGACG
The DNA here is from genome assembly GCA_049519415.1 of Spirochaetia bacterium. Classification (GTDB taxonomy): domain Bacteria; phylum Spirochaetota; class Spirochaetia; order SZUA-6; family Fen-1364; genus Fen-1364. Next base: position 63,211 of record JBEKQU010000015.1, on the reverse strand, counting down.
GGACTCGGTCTGCCCTTCGTGCACCGGATCGTAGAGAAACACGAGGGTTCACTCGACATCGAATCCACGCCTGGACAGGGGTGTATCGTGCATATTGAGCTGTAAGGATTGAGTGTGAAGAGAATTCTTATCGTCGATGACGATGGAGATACGCGGGACATTCTCACAATGCTTTTTCGCGAGGATGGCTTCGGCGTCATCACCGCAGAAAACGGGAAGACCGCCATAGAGATTCTTGAACAGGACAATGCGGTCGATCTCATCATCTCGGACATGAAAATGCCTGTTCTCGGCGGCAAAGGAATCCAGGAATACCTCGTTGAGCATGTGAGGAGAATACCGCTCCTGTTTATCACCGCGTACGGTACGATCCCAGACGCCGTTCAGATGATAAAGAAGGGTGCCGTCGATTACATCACCAAGCCGTTTAAAAAAGACATCATACGCCACGTCGTGAGGCGAATGCTTGAAACGAGGGGCAGCGAGGGCCGTCCTGGGCCGCGGATTTCGCAGCGGTTTGTCGAACCCGTGTACCGATCCCGCGCAATGACAGCCATCATGGCGGCCGTGCGGAAGATTTCCACGGGGAGCGCACCCGTCCTCATTCTGGGTGCGAGCGGAACGGGAAAAGAAGTAGTCGCGAGGGCCTTGCACGCGCTTTCTCCCGAGAAACCTTTCGTAAAGGTGAACTGTGCGGCAATACCCGGTACCCTCATCGAGAGCGAGCTCTTCGGCTATCGGAAAGGCGCATTTACCGGGGCTTCCGCCAACTTTGCCGGTAAGGCCAAAGCGGCGGACGGGGGGATGCTTTTTCTGGACGAGATAGGCGACCTCGCTATCGAGGTTCAACCCAAGTTGCTTCGATTGATCGAGGATAAGTCTTTCGAGCCGTTGGGAAGCAATACGCCGGTCAACATTGAAACGCGCATCGTGTGCTCGACGAACCGCGATCTCAAGGCTCTGATAAAAGCCGGCACGTTCAGGGAGGATCTCTACTACCGGATCAATACAATTACGATCACCCTCCCTCCGCTTGCCGCCCGAAAGGAGGACATCCCTCCATTGATCGATTTTTTTCTTCGGAAGACCGCGGACGCGAACGGCGTCCGACCGAAAGCGATTTCAGATGGAGCGCGGGAGGCTTTATCGCGGTATGAATGGCCGGGGAATGTTCGCGAGCTCAGGAACGTTATCGAGCGCTCGGTCATCCTGTCGTCGGGTGATTCCATCGAGGTGTCGGATCTGCCGCGAGAGATCTCCGGGGTACCGACAATCCCCATCGTGAAGGGCGAAGACCGTCTCTCTTCCTCCGAAGTGAAGCTCATCGAGGAGTCCCTCACATTATGCGCCGGGAATGTCACCGCCGCCGCGAAAATCTTGGGCGTTTCCCGCGATACCCTCCGCTACCGGATGAAGAAATACAATATCGGGCTGGGTGAAATCACCCCGTAAATGGGGGTTTTCGCCCTTTTAATGCTTTTCCTGATGCATCCATCTCTCACTATCGCATATAAGTCTTTGCTGCGTATAATAATATTTTTTGTCATTGAAATAAAAACCTGGCATTAGGCTTGCATGTTTAGATAATAATCTATTTAAGGAGGCATTATGCGAAGATCCATTCTTACCGCACTCCTGGTTGTCGCGGTTGCAGTTGCCGCAATCGCGGCACCGGCAGGAAAAACGTATACTTTCTACGCCATCGGAGTGCAGCCGGGCGTTGATACGTTTTTCGCGACTGTCTACAAGGGAATGATGGCTGCCGCGGACAGCTTCCCTGTCAAGCTTAACTACCTGGGGTTGACGGCTGACGAAGTGAATGCGGCCGGGCTGGCAAACAAGCTCGAAGTGGCGATCGCCGCCAAGCCGGACGGCATTATCACCGGTCTGTGGTTTCCGGAGTCTATGGGCAAGCTACTCAACGATGCGATCGCAAGCGGCATCCCCGTACTCGCCTATAACACGCCGGATACCCGTTCCGATGATGTGAGAACGAAGTACATAGGATACGTCGGCCAGGACGAGCGAACGACGGGCGAAATCCTCGCGAAGGCGGTTCTCACAAAAAAGAAGATAGTGCGCACGGTTGTTGGCCTCATGTATCCTGGGTCGACACCCATCGAAAATAGGGCAAGCGGGATCATGCGGGTAATGGCCGCCAACAACATACCGATCGAGAAGCTCAACCTGACCACGGACCCGGCTACCGCAACCAACGTCCTTGGGGCATACCTCACAAAGTATCCTGACACGAACGTTGTCTTCGTTCTTGGCCCGGTCAGCGTCAACCCGGCGCTGCAGCTACTGAAAGACCGGGGACTGATCGGAAAGGTATCGATCGCGACCTTCGATGTCGATCAGAAAACGCTGGACGGCATTGATGCCGGGACGATCATTTACACGGTTATCCAGCAACCGTTCGCCCAAGGCTTTATTTCAGTCGAACAGCTCTACCTCTATAATGCCTTCGGGGTGCTCCCCCCGGTCAGTACACCAACAGGGCCGACGCTTGTCGACAAAAGCAACCTCGACAGCGTGAAGCAGCAGCTCGCTGCGACCGGAGGATCGTGATTCGTGATGGTTTGAGACGCCTTGCGGCATACGCCGCAGGGCGTCTTTTCCGGCTCCTCACCGTGACGAGCGCGCCTCATTGACACCTTCACGAGCCATCAAATAGAGTGGAGCAACGTATGGAAGCTGGCGCGAATCCGCCGCACGTCATTGTGAAGCGATATTCCCTGAACAAGCTGATCACGCGTCCCGAGGTCGGTGTCACGATCGGTCTCATCGTCGTGTGGGGCATGTTCTACATACTCTCTCCCAAATTCCTATGGCCGGCGAACATAGGGAGCATTTGTACCGTGGCCGCCGAGATGGGCATCATCGCGGTCGGCATGGCCTTCCTCCAGATATCCGGGGAAACAGACCTCTCTGTCGGCAGTGTGTACGTGTTCGTTCCGACGATCATGATACAATCCGCTCAAGCCCTTCACCTGCCGGTCTTCATTGGCTTTTGGATCGCGATGGCGTTTGCCGCTCTCGTAGGATTTGTCAACGGCACGATCACGCTGCGTTTCCAGCTGCCTTCTTTTATTGTCACCCTTTCGACGATGATGCTCCTGAGCGGACTGCTGCTCGCGATTACGAGCGGCTTTATCACCCAGGTGTCGGGCGAAAACCTCTGGTTTACGATCCTTGCGCAGCGATTCGGCAATTTCCGAATCTCAGTCGTCTGGATGGTCGCCATCGTGTTCTTCTTTCATTTCATGCTCACGTCCACCAGGTATGGCAACTGGGTATTCGCGACGGGAGGCAACGAGACGATCGCGCGAAAGATGGGCATCAACACGTTAAGGGTGAAGATGACGAACTTCATTGTCTGCTCCGTGCTCGCCGGCTTCGCCGGCTGCATCTCCACAGCGCGTGTCTATTCGGTCAACCCATCGGTTGGATTCGACCTCATGTTTGACGCGATGGCTTCCGGTATCATTGGCGGATGCCTCCTCTCCGGTGGCCGCGGAAGCATTATTGGGACTCTCCTCGGTGTGCTCCTGCTATCCTCCGTGAACAGCGGTCTCATTCTTGCTGGAGCGTCGCCGTACTGGTACCGTGCGTTTGTCGGGGCGATCATCCTTGTGGTCGTCATAATCAATCTCATCGTCATTGGCGGAAGAAAAGGCAAAGTCTCCAAATGACCCAGGAAAACGTGCTTGAGGTTCGAAACTTGAGCAAGTCTTTTGGCGCGGTCCAGGCTCTCTCAAACGTCAGTTTTACAGTCGGCAAAAGCGAGATTGTCGGCCTGGTGGGAGACAATGGAGCCGGCAAATCAACGATCATCAACCTCTTGATGGGCGTGTACCAGCCAGACGAGGGAGAAATCTATTTCGAGGGCAAACGGGTAATCTTTGATTCCCCGCGCGCCAGCCGCGCCACGGGCATAGAGCCCGTGTATCAGAACACAGCCGTCGTGGATAAGATGAATCTATGGAGGAATTTTTATCTTGGGCGGGAAGTGACCAGATCATCCGGTCCCTTCGGCGTTCTCGACAAGAAGGAAATGAAGAAAAAAAGCATCGAAATGATGTGGGATATCGGCGTGCATGTACGGGAGGCCGACGAGAGTGTTCAGTACATGTCAGGAGGTGAACGTCAATCGCTCTGCATTGGCCGCTGCATGGAGTTCAGCGGCAAATTGCTTCTCCTTGACGAGCCCACCGCGGCGCTTTCGCTCAAGGAAACCGACAAGGTGCTGAAATTTGCCGCATCGGTGCGGGAAAAGGGCCTGTCAGAGATAATCGTTGATCACAACATCGTCCACATTTATCCCATCGTGGACAGGTTCGTCATCATGGAGCGGGGCCGCAAGGTAACTGAGCTCAGAAAAACTGACGTAAGCGCCGAGGACGTAATCGGGACGCTCATGAAGCTGTGATTGAAATCAAACGCATCCCCGATTCCGACCGGGAGGGCGGGCATCGTGTCCGTCACCTCAGCCCGGCGCAAGGTGGATCGCATCCAGGGTCCGCAGCGGCACCACGAGGTCATCGCTTTTAAGCCCGCGGGGTGGGAGAGCAGGTCGTTGCCGGCAGCGTTCCGAAGCGCTATTGTAGCAGGCATCATGAACCACCACCACTTGCACGAGGTATCGGACGGACCGGTTGCAGAGGAGTTCGCGCGGCTCGCCGATGCGCTCGACAGGCTCCCCAACGGCTATCCGCGGACGGCAACGGGCATCGAGCTTCTGATTTTAAAAAAGATCTTTTCGCAGGAAGAGGCTGCGCTCGGATGCGTGATGGGGGCGCAGCCCGAACCTTTCGCGGTAATCGCCGCGCGGGCGGGCAGGCCCGCCGCAGACGCGCGGCGCATGCTCGTCGCAATGGCGAAAAAGGGCCTCGTGTGGCCCTCCAAGGAGGCCGGGAAGCTGCTCTTCCGGCTGGCCCCGTTCATCGTGGGCATCTACGAGTCGTCGCTCCCTGTCATTGACCACGAGCTTGCCCACCTCGTGGAGGACTACATGAGCCAGGGGGGCGCGGCCGGCATCATGAAGCCGCAGCCGGCCCTTCACCGGGTCGTGCCGGCCCAGGGCTCGGCAAAGACCGAGTGGATACTGCCTTACGATGATGTAAAGAGGATCATTCTCGAGGCAAAAGCCTTCCAGGTCCATGATTGCATCTGCCGGGTTGAGCGGGGCCTGCTGGGCACGCGGGAATGCGACGCCCCCGTCCACAACTGCCTGATTTTCTCCGCGACGGAACGGCCTCCCGGGCCGGACGACATCACCCAGGATCAGGCTCTCGCCATCCTGGACGACGCGGAGAAGGTCGGGCTCGTTCACACCGTGAGCAATTTTATAAAGGGAGTCTCCTACGTCTGCAACTGCTGCGGATGCTGCTGCGGCGTCCTGCGCGGCGTCACAGAGTACGGCATCAAGGAGTCGGTGGCGCGCGCCAACTACCTTGCTTCAATCGACCCGTCCCTCTGCAATGGATGCGGGATATGCGCCGAGCGCTGCCAGATCGGGGCCATTGCGGAGCGCGACGGCGCGTACGCGGTGAAAGCGGAGGCGTGCATCGGCTGCGGTCTCTGCGTGACGGGATGCGCGTTGGAGGCTGCCACGCTTGCCCGGAGGGCGGACGCGGAGGAGGTGCTTCCCCCCGCGGACTTTGATGCCTGGCAAAAGGCGCGTCTGAAAAACCGCGGCCTCTCCGCGGATGCTGCGCCGATGAATCCCGCAGAGTGAGCTTTGTGCGGTAATCCCGCAGGTACCCGCGGATCCTCCCCAGATAGGCATGGATGTCGAGCCCGGCCGGCAGGCTGCCTTTCCCAAGCCTGTCGGGAATTGCCTTGGGGATGGCGACCCGACCTTTTTCCAAAACGATGGATATCATACTTCCGTGATGGGAGATCTTACCTGAAGGGTCAATCGCGACAGAGATATTTGGACAGAAAAGTTGTCATGTGGTGTTGATAAGGAAAAGGAGAAACGTGATGTCCAAACGAAGAATCGAATCCAGGGCGTCGAAAACCGCCGACATGACCTGCGGATGCCGCGCGCTGTCCTCGATGGAGAAAAACCCCCTTTACAAAAGCGATGACTGGGTGGCGGCTAAGCTTCTGCCCCGCAAGATCCAGCTCATAGTCCGCATTCCGCCCGCGCGCAAAATGCTCGCGCGGGTCTTCGGCCCGCAGGGAGTCTATGAATGGGTGATCGCGCGCACCCGCTATATCGACGAAGTCATGCGGAGGGCGTTGGCGGAAGGCTTCTCACAGGTGCTTATCTTCGGCGCCGGATTCGACAGCCGCGCCATTCGGTTCCAGGCCCAGTTGGGGGATTGCCGCGTCTTCGAATTGGATGCTCCGACCACGCAGGCAATGAAGATCGGCCAGCTCCAGAAGCGCGGCGTGGTGCTTCCCCCAAACCTCGTGTTCGTGCCGGTCAATTTCGAAAAAGAGACGGCAAAGGAGAAGCTTTCCAGTGCCGGATTCCACGCGGGAGCGAAAACACTGGCCATCCTTGAAGGCGTCCTTCAGTATCTGAAACCCGATGCGGCGGAAGAAACCCTGCGGACTGTTGCGGAACATGTCGGAACAGGGAGCTGGCTTGTTTTCGATTACGCGCACGCCTCTGTGCTCCGTGGAGAGGGCAGCCTTTATGGCGAGGAGCGCATGACCCGCGGAGTAAGCAGGTTCGGCGAGTCCTGGCAGTTTGGCCTGGAGGAGAACGAGGTCGAGCCATTTCTGCGGAAGTACCGCTTCAGTCAGCGTGACCGCCGGAGCCCGCGGCAGCTCGAGGAGATGTGCTTTCAGGACGAGAAGGGCGTTATTGTAGGCCGGGTGAATGGGACCCAGAGTATCGTGTGGGCGGAGAAGCAGTAAATCGTCCAGGGACTCAAGTTCATGCGCGGCCAGGGAGGGCTAAGCGCCGCGCCGAACGCGGAAAGCAAGCGAAACGGGTGAGCTGGACCGTGCCCGCAGACACGAAAGGCGTCATTGCACCGGGGGATATCCCCCAGGCGGAATAGAGGTCGGCGGAGCCTGGTTGCGCCGCTCAGGCTTGGCCAAACCCCGTCCAAGGGATAGCCTTGTTCCATGAAGTTTTATCTCATAATCGTTGCCTATCTGCTCGTTGCGCGCCTGTCCTGCGGATTTGCCCCGAGCATGCCCGAAGGGGCCGCCGACGGAGCCCCCTTCAACGCGTGGGTGACAAATGACGCCTTGGGCTTCGTGCCGGTGAACGAGTGGGACGATCTGCGAACGACCGGCTTCGGCCTGTCACTTTCCTTGGGGGAATCCTTCGAGATCCAGGCCTGTTACGACATACTTACTTGGCGGGACGGGGCCACACGCATCGACGCGGCGGGCGCCCGGGTCGCGATTGACGGCCTCGACGCCAAAGAGGGAGGGTTCCGCTTCTTGCTGTTTCCGGCCGCGGGTGTGAGCATCTTCGGCGATCTTGGCGGACTTCTCCTCCAGGAAGGTGTTCATGGAAAGATAAGTGTCGAGAGACCCGTGCCGGAATCATACGACTCCTACCGCGGCGCGGCGCTTGCCGTGTCCGCCGTTGGCAGGCTCTCGGTCGAGGAATGGCCGGCGTTCGTTCCCGAAACATTCGGCGGCATCGAGGGCGACCTACCGGGAACATGGCGGGCGGAGGCCGGGGCCCGGGCGAGGGTCAGAGGGAGAGGCGTCGACGCGGCGGCTCGCATCTCCTACCGTTACCAGACTGAGGCAGGGCTTTCCGCAACCCTTGACGCCGTGTCTCGCGGCGACCGCGGCGTGCTTGTCGCTGTTGACTTCGGCGTAGGTCATCTCACCAGCTCCGCGGAGCACAATCTCTCTTGTGGAGTCTCCAACGGGTCCATCGGGATACGATGGGGCGCGCCGCGGACCGCTCCGGGGGACAGGGAGCTCGCGGCGGCGCTGGAGCTCTCCTTGGATGCCGGGCAGCTCGCTCCGGGCCGGAGGGTATTCGTGCCCATCGGGGATGATCGGGTCAGGGCATTCGTCGGCGCGGCCATGGGGTATTGGCACGCCCCTACCTCCTCGGACAACGGTTGCAGGTTCTGCGACTATTGCGCGGGAGCGGAGGGGAGGGTAGTGATGCCGATGGGGATGTTTGAAGCGGAGCTCGGGTGTGCCCTCGGCCCGGGATTCTCCGTGGTCACCGCGCAGCCGATCTGGGCGGGATCGTCGGAGATTGTCGACTCCGCGCTCCTCCTCAGCGCGCGAATCGAGCCCACCGTGCGCCTGGGGCTCGTGGAGCGGGTCGATGAGCGCGGGAGCGCGATTACAGGGATTGGGGCGACACTTTCACTCGCTTCGCCGCCGTGGGTCATGGTTCCTTTCATCTCCTCCCGCCTGATCGATCGCGGACCTGTGGCGCTCAAGGTGTTCGCCTTCAGCGAGATGCGGTAGCAAAACGATTCCGCGGGGAACGTGCGTTATCTTTCGCACCGGCGTCGCCGCTCACCCCCGGGTCGCCTTCGCGTACTCCTCGACCTGATGCGCGAAGGCCTCAAGCCGGGTCTGGGTGCCAACGTCCTCCTGGCCGTCCCAGGCGATATCGACCCAGGGGATGCTGTGGTGGTCCCGGCGGAACGCCGCCGCGATGGAGGCCACGATCGTCCCCGGCAGACAGGTGAAGGGCAGAATGTTCGCCACTCCTGCTATCCCCGCATCCGCCAGCGCGGCGGCGGCGCCGAAGGCGAGCGGCGGATCGCCGCAGTAGTCCCTGTGGATGTAGGGGGCGCTGAGCTCAAGCATTCGTTCCACAGGCACGCTATAGCGCTGATCCACTTCATTGTGGCAATGCCGCTCGATCCGCGCGGCGACCAGGTTCTGAACGCACCCCTGAACCCACGCCCGCGCGACGTCGAACGGCTCCCGACGCCATGCGCTCTCGCGGCGATAGCGAATCGAGGAGGCCTGAATCCACTCGCGCACCGGGGCCATGACGGTCTGGAGCCCGAGGGCCTCCAGCCTGCGCACCAGGAAGCCGCTGCAGAACGGATTGTTGCGCATGAAGATCTCGCCGACCACGGCAACCACGGGCCGTTGCCCTGCCGGCGCCGACGGCAGCGCGGCAAAGGTCTCGGCAGCGCCATGCAGCACGTCGATCACATGTCGTCCGCCGCGTTCCACCTCGGAGACCAGTTCGTCGAGAGCCCGGCGGTACGCCGCCTCGGTCGCCCCATCGGTGAGCTCGGTGGCCCTGTGCTCCTGCCGCATCCTGCCCAGGAGGTCTGCCGCCACGAGCCCTTTCCACATTAGAAGCCGGAACCGTGGGCCGGGGGAGAAGTTCGCGTACGATGTGCGGTTGGTCGGGGAGACGATCTCCGCGTCCCCGCAGCCGATCCGCTCCAGGATGATGCGCTGCAGCTCATGGTACTGGCCAAACCTGCACGGCCCGGTGTGGGACGGCATGAAGAAGCTCACCCGCCCCGGCGCCACTCCCGGCTCTTCGAGCTTTTTCAAGAAGCTCCCCGTGGTGCAGATCATCGGGAAGCATTCCCGGGACGAGGTATACCGCCTTCCCAACTCCAGGTCCCTCGCATCCTGCATGGGCAGAACGGAAGCGTCCATTCCGCAGCCCCGCGCTGCCGCTGCCAGCAGGTGCGCGTCATCGGACATGAAGGGGATGTACAATGACCGGCCGGGCGAAGGGTTGGGGCGACGCACCCGCACGTGGCAGGACGGCCGCGCGTGAGCCGGCTGCGGCAGCGCGGGTCCGCGGCCAGCCGCCCGCAGGCTGTCGATGAAAGCCTCGCACCGAGTGATGATTCCGGCGTCGGCGCTGTGCTCGTCCACCTCGAGGTGCAGCCAGGGTCTGTCGCGCATCTCCTCGCGCACGTAGTGCAGGAGGAAGGAGTCGGGACCGCAGCGGAAGTTGCCGAGGTACACGGCTGCCAGCCGCGTATCGCGGGCCGCCGCCCTGGCGCCGGCGAGAATGCGCTGACCGTTCGGCCAGCACATCATGTCGTACTCATTGAGGACAGGAGCGGTATCAAGCGGCAGGAAGTCCATGGGGATGGGCAACGCCCCCAGCTCCCTGAGCTTCGCAGGCAGGTCGAGGTTCAGGTGGGAGTCGCCGGTATTGTACGGACGACCGATGACCACCATCGTCCGGCTGCCTGCCGGCAGGTTTGCGAGCACGGCCTCCCCCTCCCGGCGCACCGCCTGACGGAAGTCCCGCTGGGCCTCCTCAGCCGCGTCGATCGCCCGGTGAACCCGATGGCGCGTTGCCCCGCAGGGATCGGCCAGCGCCTCCGCGAGCTCGCGCTCCAGGAGCGCGCGACCATAGCGGAAGTGGAGCGTCGGTACGAGCAGCTTCCGCCGCTCGGATGCGTCCTCCATTGCGGCCCGGACCATGAAGGGGTACGCCTGCACCCAGGGACAGTTGTAGTTGCAGGTCGGGTTGTTCTTCTCCGCGGCGCCGTCCACGACAAAGGGCAGGAACACGACATCCGGATTCCGCTCAAAGAGGTCCCGCACGTGGCCGTGCATCACTTCCACGGGGAAGCAGGTCTCCGCCACCAGGGACTCCAGGGAGCGGGTCACCAGGCGCCGATCGGTAGGCCGCGACAGCACGATCCGCACACCGAGCTCGCGGAAAAAGGCGCGCCACCACGGGAACTGATCCCAGAACATCATCAAGCCCCGGGCCAGTCCCACGCTTGGCCGACCGTCCGGCGGCTCTTCCGCCCAGCCGCCAAGGAGCAGCTCCCGCCTGCGGGCGAACAGGTCCGGGATGCCCCGGCCACGGTGCCGCCGCTCCTCCACCTCGTACTTCTCGCACCGGCCGCCGTAACACAGGGACTGCGCGGCGCCTTGGACCCGCACGGACCTGATTTCGCACTGGTTTGCGCAGCCCCCGCATGCGAAGCGCTCCAGGCTGTAGGGAACCCGGCTCACGCTCCAGCCCTTGAACCGGGTGGCCCGGCCATCGGAGCACTCCTCGCGCGCCAGCATGGCCGCACCAATGGCGCCGGTGACGTCGAAGTGAGGAGGCACGATGATCGGCTTGCCGGTCACCTGCTCGAAGGCTGCCGTCACGGCCCGGTTGTTGGCCACGCCGCCCTGGAACAGGATCTTCTGGCCAACCCGCTTGGCGCCCACGACCTTCTGGAGGTAGTTCTGGACGATCGCATACGCAAGGCCGCCCACGAGGTCACCGGTCGGCGTTCCCCGCTGCTGGTGCGCGTTGAGGTCGCTTTCCATGAAGACCGTGCACCGGTCGCCAAACCGGGCCGGCTTCCGGGAAGCAAGGGCCATCTCCTCGAACTCCCCGACGATGGAGATGCCGAGCTTCTCGGCTTGCTCCTCGAGGAAACTGCCGGTGCCAGCCGCGCAGACCTTGTTCATCTCGAAGTCGACGACCACGCCCTTGTCCAGTGAGATGAACTTGGAGTCCTGGCCGCCGATCTCGAAGACCGTGTCCACCCCCGGCTCAAAGAATACAGCCGCGGCAGCCTGCGCGGTGATCTCGTTCCGTATGGCATCCGCGCCGATGAAGTCGCCGGTCAGGTACCGGCCCGAGCCCGTGCTGCCCGCGGCCTTCACCACGACGCAGTCGCGCACCTCCTCCTGGATCTCGGCCAACCCGCGCCGGATGGCTTCCAGTGGACGGCCCGCTGTCGGCAGATACCGCCGGGCAATCACCCGGGTATCCCGGTCGATGAGCACCACATTGGTGCTCAGGGATCCAACGTCCACTCCGAGGAACACCTCGATCGGCGGTTCGTCGGTTGGAAGGGGCGATACGTACTTGCGAAGCGCGGATGCCGGAGCGCGCAGCGGCTCGCGGTGGCCGTCCGATCCATTCCGCGCCCCCCTGAGGTAATCCTGGAGCGGGCCAAGTCCCTCAAAGCATGCCTTCTGGCCCGCGGTGCGTCCCCAGGCATGGAACACCGCGCCAATGGCGCCCATGGAGGCGTGGTGCACCGGCACGACAAGCTCGCCGTCCTTGAGCTCGAAGACCTCGCGCAATGCCCGCACGACCCCGGCGTTCGCCGCTACGCCGCCTTGGAATACTACTGGCCGGTCCACGGTTCTGCCGCGAGCGAGGTTGCTCCTGATGTTGCGCGCAACAGCGAAGCAGAGCCCGGCCACGATGTCGTGCACGGGCGTGGCTATCTGCTGGTGATGGATCATGTCGCTCTTGGCAAAGACGCTGCACCGCCCCGCTATCCGAGGAGGATCCTGGGACTTCAGCGCGAGCTCCCCGAACTCACCGTCGATGGAAAGACCAAGCCGGACGGCCTGCTGGTCAAGGAAGCTGCCGGTGCCCGCCGCGCAGATCGTGTTCATGGCAAAGTCCGCGAGCCGGGTGACCCCCTCCCCGCTGCGGTCCATTCGAATCAGCTTGGCGTCTTCACCCCCGATCTCGATCACGCTGCGGGCGTCGGGGTGCAGTCGGGCAACCGCGGCGGACTGGGCCACGATCTCGTTGACGAACAGTCCGCCGAGAAGCTGAGCAGCAAGCGCCCCGCCGGTGCCCGTCGCCGCGACCAGGCGAATCGACGATGGGGGGTGACGCTGAAGCAGCGCGGCAACCTCGACGGCGAGCACATCGTATGGCCTGCCGTGGCACCAGGCATAGCGTTCTTCGACGATCCTCCCCGAAGGGTCCAGCAGGACCGTCTTGACGGAAATGGAGCCAACATCCAGCCCCATGGAAAGGGCATCATCCATCACTTTCGCCATTTGGAATTCAATACATCATACACCCGCATGGGGAGGCCACGCAACCGCCGGGTCAATTCTTCTGGCCCTCGCTCATTGGCGCATGCGAGGACTGCAAAAACCCCGCGCTATCCGTTAGAAAATCTTCACCTTGGATGCTGTACTCACCCGGGGACTTTGCGGGCATTTCTCCGATGGCGACAGAGGGGCAGCAAAGCATGCTTCGTGGAGGTATTCCTCTTCGAACAATAGGCACAACGAGGATTTTCCACGCCTCGTTGGAGACGCGGAGCCTGACCGGTCCGTCATCGACATTCCCCGAGGCGATGAGCTTCTCCACGAGCACTGCGCAGCCCGCTAGAATACCTTGCTGTTTTTTACGATCTGCGCGTTCAGCGCTTCCAGACATTGACGCAAAGCGGCGTCTCCCGCCAAGCCAAGCGCTTCTGAATCCTTCTTCACCGCGTACGGCCGCCAGAGGCCCGCCCACCAGCCCGCTGGATTGTCCTTGGAGCCACTGCCGCTGACCGTCGTCTCCCAAACCGATTTTCCCGCGCTGTTCTTCAGCGCGCACCGCAGAACGAGCGAGACCGTCTTCATGCTCATCAAGGTGAAGCCTGTATCGAGCTTTGACGATTTATCGATCTGCAGTACCAGCGTTGAACGCGCATTCTTGCTTCCCTCCTGCACGGTGGTGACGTCGCGTATCACTTTCCGCAGCGACTGCTCCGCGTTCTTCTCCAATCCCGCCCCGATCTGGAGAACGCGATCGTACTTGTCCGTGAGCACAAATGAACGCGTTTCAGGTGGCATATACACGCTGACGAGGGCAGCGATTTTTTTGGGTTGGTCCTTGATTGTGAGCGGCACGGTGATCCGCGCGGGCGGGGTCGCGCAGGACAGAAGAATGCATAGCAGCGTGCCGGCGAGAACAGCGAGGGCTGTATCCGATTTTCGATTTTTCCGCATGAGCAGAACTCCTTTCTCAATGACAATTTAGGCGCTCGAGGCCGATTATATAGCATTCGGGGCACTCCGGGCAGGGCGCGGACTGCCGGCGCAAAGGCGCTCTCCCTGGACTTCGTGATCCGGTTTTCCTCTCCGTTGTTGCGATTGCCTACACCTTCCCGGATTCGTCCACCAATGCCGTGGCCGTCAGGGATATGTCCACGACCCGGCCGTCCCTGGCAATGCGCTGCATGTGATATGGTTCCAGGACCTCTGCCTGGCGGATCCGGTTCAATGCGCTCAGCGCCTCGTGGAGGCGATCACGGGGGGTGATGTCGCGGATATTCATCTCCAGCGCCTCGACCTCGGTCCATCCGTACGCTTTCACCGCAGCCGGGTTCCATGCCAGGATGCGCCCCTCGAGATCCTGCACGGTGACCGCATCGTTGGCGTCCCGGACCACGACAGCGAGACGACGCAGGGTCTCCGATTCCCTCATCCGCTCTTGAGCTTTTCTCGTCTCGGTGATCTCTGTGAAGGTGATCACGGCGCCTTCAATCACGTTTTCCAGGGTCCGATAGGGCCTGATACGCAGCAGGTACCACGCGCCCGCCTTTGTCTGCACCTCGATTTCTTTCGGCTCGAGGCTGCCGAGCACCGACTGCACATCTGCCACCAGCCGGTCATAGCCCGTCAGGTTGGACACGATATGATCCACAGGACGGCCGACGTCGGTCTGGATGAGATTGATGATCTGGGTCACGGTGGGCGTAAAGCGCAAGATGCGAAACTGGTGGTCCACGAAGATGGTGGCGATTCCCCTGCCCGCCAGGAGATTGACCATGTCATTGTTGGCGCGCGACAGGTCGGCCACTTTTGTCTGCAGCTCGGCATTGACGGTCGCAAGCTCCTCGTTTGCTGCCTGCAGCTCTTCTTTAGAGGTTTTCAGCTCTTCATTGGTCGATTGCAGCTCTTCATTCACCGACTGCATTTCTTCGTTCGAAGACGTAAGCTCCTCATTGGAGGTCTCCAGCTCCTCGTTTGCTGCCTGTAGGTATTCCTCTTTGGCCTTCAGCTCGTTCTCCAGCGCTGCGATTCGGCCGTCGATATCTCCGGGGTGCTCCGCGACCTCCCCGTGCGTCCCGGTTGCGCCGGCTATTTCAGGCGGGATTTGGTCCGCATCAGGGGTTTCCTCGATGGTCACTAGGAGAAGCCCGGGTTGACCCGCCGCGCGAGGTTCCGTCGGCACCGGCCCGACCATGAGGGCGACCGTTACTGAGCTGCCGTTCGTTCTGATGCGCACGCCGGTGTACTTGACGGGCTCATTGGCAGCGGCAGCCTGGCGCAGCGCCGCGCCGAGGACACTCCGCAGCCCTTCCCTGGCCATCTTCAGTATGTTTGTGCCGGGTTCGCCCGGGGCCAGCTCGAGGAACCTGCCGGTGCGGCCATGGAGGTAGAGGATGTTGCCTCGAGCATCCACCAGCGCGGCTGCGGGGGAGTACCGCTGAAGGAGGGCCTTTTCGGTGAGCTCGCGGAGGGGAAGTTTTTCAGCAGCGCCTCGAAGGCCGGGGGCAAGCGGGGCCGCCGTTAGAGGAGCGGGCGGGACAAACCTTTCGACGGATCTTTGATACGCCCCGGGCAAGTCCGTTTTTTTCTGATAGAGCTTCGATGTGCGATCCATCGTGCTGAAAAGATCGACGAAATCCCCCACTGTCTCCGAGGTGCCCAGGAGAAGCATGCCGCCGGGGTTCAGCGAATAATGGAACAGCGGGATGAGCTTTTTCTGCAGCTCCCCGCTCATGTAAATCAGCAGGTTGCGGCAGCTTATCAGGTCGAGCTTCGAGAAGGGAGGGTCCTTGATCACGTCCTGCTCGGAAAAAACCAGCATGTCCCGGATGCTCTTGTGCATGCGAAACGCACGGCCGTCCTGTTCCTGCGTGAAAAACCGCGCGAGCCTCTGCGGCGAAATATCAGAGGCGACGCTCGCCGGATAAACGCCGGCCCGGGCTTGCTCGATGGCCTGGCGGTCGATGTCCGTGGCGAAAATCTGCACCCGGCAATTCTGCCTCAGGGCCTCACTTTGCTCCTGGAAGAGGATGGCGATGGAATATGCCTCTTCGCCCGTCGAACAGCCCGGCACCCAGACGCGTATCCATGCGCCCGCGGGCGCGCCGGAAACGAGCCGCCGGATCGCCTGCTCTTCGAGCACGGCGAATACCTTGAGATCGCGGAAGAAACTCGTCACCCCGATCAGGAGATCGCGGAAAAGGGCCTCGGCCTCGGCGGGGGTGTGTTGCACGAGCCGCAGGTACTCTTCCACGCGCTTGATCTGGTGAATGGCCATGCGCCGCTCCACGCGTCGACTGATGGTGCTCTGCTTGTAAAGGGAAAAGTCATGGCCTGTCTGGACGCGCAGAATGACCAGGATCTTTTTGAGGACCTCTTCGGTCCTTGGCGCGGCCTGAGAAAACGTGTGAATCGCCTTTCCGAATGCATGCGCAACGTAGGCAATGAGCTGGGCCGGCATCTCGGCCGGCGCAGGATATAATCCACAAGGCCGGTTGCAATGGCGCTGCGCGGCATGCCATCGTATTCCGTTGATTCGGGATTCTGGGCCATGACCATTCCGCCCTCGCCCTTGACCACGCGTATCCCCAGGGACCCGTCGCTGCCGGTGCCGGAAAGCACGATGCAGATTGCCTGCTCGTGCCGGTCTTGGGCAGGAGAGCGGAAGAAGAAGTCGATGGGCAGGCGCTGGACGCGCGGCGCGCCCGGTTCCAAGAGCTGCAGCGCGCCATTCAGCAGGGCCATGTCCCGGTTGGGCGGGATGATGTATGCGCAGTTGGGCTTGACGGCCATCCCGTCTTCAACCTCGAAGACCTGCATGCGGGTGTAGCGTTCCACCAGGTTGGCGAGGATGCTTTTATGGTCCGGTGCCAAATGCTGCACCAAAACGAATGCCAGGCCGCTCTCCGTGGCCGCGGGCATGGCGGTGAAGAACGCCTCGAATGCCGTAAGACCACCGGCCGATGCTCCGATGCCCACGATAGGAAAGCCGTTTTCCTTCGGCATTTCGGCCCTTCCTTCACTCGGTGCGGGGTGTCACTGGCCGTCCAGCGCTTCACGAAGCATCATTGCCAGCGAATCCCTGGAAAATGGTTTCTGAAAAAAATGGACGCCGCTGTCAAGAACCCCGCGGTGTGCAATGATATCCGCGGTGTATCCGGACATGAAGAGGCATTTCATGCCTGGCCGCAATGCAAGGAGCCGATCCCTGAGCTCGCGGCCGCTCATCTCGGGCATGATGACATCGGTCAGCAGGAGATGGATATCCCCAGCGTATTCCGCGGCAATGCGGATGCCCTGGTTGGGGCCGGATGCCGCCAGCACCTTGTAGCCCAGGTCTTCAAGCAGCAGCCGTCCGATGCGGAGCAGCGCCTCCTCATCTTCGACCAGCAGCACGGTTTCGTTGCCGCCGGGCAGCTCCCTTTTAGCAAAGGCGCTCGCCGGCAGCCGCGCCCCCGCTTTCTCTCGAGGAAGGAATATCCTGAATGTCGTTCCTTCGCCCAGCTTGCTTGAGACCTCGATGATGCCGTTGTTCTGTTTTACGATGCCGTACACAGTGGACAAGCCCAGGCCCGTTCCCGCTCCTTGCGGCTTGGTGGTGAAAAACGGTTCGAAGAGCTTTAATTGCGTTTCCGTGTCGATGCCGCTCCCGTTGTCGCTGATCTCCAGCAGCACATAGGAACCCGGAGGAATGTCCGGATGCGACTGGCTGTCCACCTCGCCGAGCTCCACCGTGTCCGTCGCTATGGCTATCCTGCCGATGCCCGAGATTGCGTCGCGTGCGTTCAAAACAAGGTTGACCAGGATCTCGTCGATCTGGGCGCGGTCCATTTTTACCAAGCAGGCATGGGGGGCAGGCTTCCACAGCGTGTCGATATTCTCTCCGATCAGCCCGCGGAGAATCTCTAGCGTGTTCGCGATGACCGCGTTCAGCTCGAGTGTCTGCGGAGTAATGATCTGCTTCCGGGCGAAGGCCAGTAGCTGGCGGACTATATCGGCGGAGCGCGAGCCGGCCTTGGCGATCGCCTGCAGGTGGGAATTGAGCGGGTCGGAAGCCGCGATGCTTTTCTGGGCGAGGTCGGCGTGCGCGTTGATCACCTGCAGCATGTTGTTGAACTCGTGCGCAACCCCGCCGGCAAGCCGCCCGACTGACTCCATTTTCTGCGCCTGAAGGAGGTGCCCCTCGATGATCTGCCTTTCCATTTCCGCCCGCTTGCTCTCGCTGATATCGATGATCACGACGAGGAACGCGGGAGTGGAGTAGCCGCCCTGGATCGCGGACTCCTCAAGCCGCGCTCAGAAAGGAGGGGCGCCGGCGCGGAGCATGCGAAGCTCACAGACATGCCGTATGCCGGTTTCTATCAGGTTCCTGTGATGGCGGTAATAGATGTCCTGGTCCTCGGGGAGCAGAAAGTGAGACAGCGGATGCTTGACAACTGTCACCCTGTCCACTCCAAGCATGGCGGCGGCGCGAAGATTCGATTCCAGGATCATGCCCGTTTCACTCAGGGTGAAGTAGCCCATGGGCGCCAGGTCATACAGGTCGAAATAGCGCGCCCGCGAGCTCTCCAATTCCGCCTGCACCCGACGCAGCTCCTCGTTCTGCATCTCCAGCTCGATCTGGTGCACGCGCAGCTCATGAAGCACCTGCTGGGCTTCTTCGGAAGAGGGTGCTGCCGAGCCTTCAGGAGTCTGCGCTTCTCTCTGCCGGGCAATCTCTTCGGCGCGCCCGCGAATGCTTTCCGGCTGCTGCGAATCGTTCTTTTTTGCATCCATGTATGCGCGCACCTCGCTCGATTCCGTATTTTGCATTGAAAACGCCCGGAAAACAAGCTGCGCGATGATCCAGAGAAATA
This sequence comes from Spirochaetia bacterium, assembly GCA_049519415.1. Lineage (GTDB taxonomy): Bacteria > Spirochaetota > Spirochaetia > SZUA-6 > Fen-1364 > Fen-1364. The sequence continues at coordinate 44,660 of JBEKQU010000015.1, read as the reverse complement.
CATGTTATGTGACGCTCATTCGCGTGAACCGCTCGGAATATCGCGCTTGTCGTCTCAGCAAATTAGTATATTGAATTCATATTCCCGTCGAGTCGGGCGAGGAGGAACAGATGGGTTATGTGATCGCATGCGTTGTGGTGCTCGTCGTCGTAATCTTTTTGGCCGGGATCAGGATTGTGCGGCCGACAATGCGCGGGCTGGTGGAACGGCTCGGCAAATACAGGCGCTTCGCGAAACGGGGCTTCAACTGGATCATTCCGATCATTGACCGGATGTTCCAGGTCAACATCACCGAGGTCATGGTGAACGCGGAGCCGCAGGAGATCATCACCAGCGACAAGCTGAACGCGCGGGTGGATGCCCAGGTGTATTTCAAGGTCAAGGAGGACGAGGCGAACGTAAAGAACTCCCAATACAGCGTTTTCAACTACCAGTACCAGATCGTCAACCTCGCCCGGACGACCCTCCGCAACATCATTGGCACGATGACCCTCAAGTCGGCGAATAGCGAGCGCGGCAAGATCAATACCGAGCTGCAGAAGACGCTGCGCGATGAAACGTCGAACTGGGGCATCGAGATCGTGCGGACCGAGCTGAAAGAGATAGACCCGCCGAAAGACGTGCAGGAGACGATGAATAAGGTCGTGAAGGCCGAAAACGAAAAGGTCGCGGCCGTGGATTTCGCGACCGCCACGGAGACCATGGCGGACGGCGCGCGCCGCGCGGAGATCAAGAAGGCGGAGGGGATACGTCAGGCGAAGATACTCGAAGCAGAGGGCGAGGCGCAGGCGATAAAGCTCGTGAACGAGGCCGCGGACAGATACTTTGTCGGTAATGCTCAGCTGCTGAGACGGCTCATGGCGGTGGAAACCGCGCTATCCGCGAACGCGAAAATCGTGGTCCCCGCGAACACGGAACTGGTGAACATCATTGGAGAGATGGCGGGAATCCTGCCAATCGGCAAGCCGTCGACCGCGACAAAGACGTAAGGCGAAGGGAGGGTCGCCACCATGGAACGGATCACATCGACAATCGCCCGGCGGTTGTCCCATGGCGCACCGACCCTTCCACCGCACAAGAAGCTGTTGCGGGTCGGGATATTCGCCGTCGCTGCGGATCCCCTCCATTGGATGCACCTCCTCACCGGGTTGAAAGCGATAGCCCACTTCAACCTGGACAAGGTCGTCTACGTGATTTCCGGGAACGACCCAAGGAAGCCCAATCTTCTTCGCGCCGATATCCGTCACTGCATTGGAGAAGGCACGCTGCGGCTGTATGCATCATCAGCGGGCAACGCGCAACCGGCGGCTTTCGGCCCGCCGATCGACTTCGTCGCTATCGCCTGATTGCGGATTCACCTGGCAGCGGCGCGGGACGCATGAAATTCTGAACGGCGCCCTACACTTTTCCTGTCTTTTCAGGCACTATGCCCTGCATGAGGTTCCCTTGGTCGCGCCAGCCTGAGAAGAGTGAGGAAGCGGACACGACAATCCGTACCGGCCAGCCCGGGTGGTTCCGCGGCTCGCAAAAGCCTACCGCGACCGGACGCCCGTCCTCCTGGTGGATGACGCGAATGTCGGCATTGATCCGCAGAGCCAGTCCCTGGTTTCGATGGGCATAAAGGCAGGTCTCTCTCCTGCGGATTGGACGGCTGTGGGAGTTGCCGTCGGGGTCAGCGCTGCCGGAGTCCTGATGGTGGTTTTAGCTTTTTTTGATCCCGAGCCGACCAGCAAGCTTAGCCTGCTTGTCGGCGGCGGCGCCGTCTGCGTTCTGACCGGCGGCTTGACCGCCGTTGGCATTCTGACGCGCCGCCGCCCTCCCAACATAGAGGTGAGCGCTCGCGGCATCAAGATTAGCTGGGAGTAAATGGAGCGGTCGGCCTTGGAGGCGCACCCCCTCAGGCTGTGTCCTTGCTGGAGGGAGGCTTGCCGCTGCCATTGGATTTTTCCAGATCGAGAAAAGCCTCTTCCGGCTTCAGCCTGGACTCATTGTACATCCGCGCCGTCAATCCCGAGTCCGAATGTCCGAGCACCGCCGCCACGGCGTTGATGTCCCGCCCTCTCTTGATCTGAATGGTCGCCCAGGTGTGCCGGAGCTGCCGCGCGGTCACCTCTTTTCCCAGTATCCGCAGAGCCTCGTGCTTGATCCGATTCGTCACGGAAATGCGATTGTAAGGCCTGCCCTGATGCTCAAAGAGGTAGGTCTGGCCGTGGAAATATTTTTTTATCCGGTCCAGGAAAGCCTTCTTCACATGAATCGTTCTTTCCCTTGCGCCTTTTCCCTTTACGTTGATCTGAATCAACCCTTTCTTCGCCGGCTTCAGGTCGGTGAGCAGAATGCCCAGCATCTCGGACACCCTGACGCCCGTGCTGACCAGGAAAGTGACCATCAATCTGATCGTTGCGTCCTTGGTTTGCCCGACCAGCTTCCTGGCCTCCTCGATATCGAGCACCTTCTCAGAGGACACGGCGATGGTGTCTATCTTCTTCAGCTTCACCGCTTTCAGTATGTCCTCAAGATGATACTTCCGTCGCAGACTGCCCGCGTACGAGCTTTGCTTGAAGGCGTAGCGGACCCGGCTCTTTGCCGCCGCTATTTTTCTGTTGATCGTTGCCGGAGAGTAGCGCTTTGCTTCGAGCTCCCCCTCCAGCCATTTCGCATACTGTTTGAAGCCCTCCACAATAGGGAGTTTTTTCTCCCGCACAAACCCGATGAACTGCTTGACGTCGAGCCTGTAGATGTCTCGGATCCCCTCCAGCTCCGCCAGAAGCGCGCTCTGCGCCGGCTCCGGTACGCCCTTTTCGCCCATGATCCGACCCCCTCCTGCATCCGCAAGTATCAGAATAATACTTTAGTAATATAACAGATAAAAATGGCGCTGTCAATCCCTTGCACATCACGCCAGCAATTCTCAGTATGGCGACTGAATGAAGCAGTTCTCATTTTGTCCCATGATAAACGGCCGTTTTCAAGGCTAAAATACCGGTTCCCCTCCTTAGGAAGGTCCAAAATGAGAACTGCTGCATCACACCTCGCCAATCACCCGTATGTTGTGGCGGGCTCGCGCGCGGCTTTGAGGGACAGGCGCCGCTGTTCCCTTGGGCATAAAAAAAGGGGGGCCGACCTGCCCCCCGGTGATGCCTAGCGAGCGCTGACTAGTAGCGGTCGCGATTCCCGCCGCCGCTTCGAGCGGGACGGTCCTCGCGGGGCTTGGAAATGTTCACGGTCAGGCTTCGTCCCTCATGCTGCGTGCCGTTGAGGGCTGCGATGGCCTTCTCGGCCTCTTCCTGCGTGCCCATTTCCACGAACCCGAAGCCGCGTGAGCGGTCGGTGTCCCGGTCCATGACGACCTTCGCGGATTCCACGGTGCCGTGGCTGGCAAAAAGCTGCTGCAGCTGGGCGTCCGTAACGGAATAGGAAAGACCGCCAACGTACAATTTCTTGTTCATGTACTCCTCCTTGGAGTGTGGTTCATCATCGCCCTTTTCGTCGTCCCATCCAAGGAGCAGAACAGAACAGAATCTTTTTTAAGATGCCGTTGTCCGGTCGGGTGTTCCTTCGGGGTTGAATCGGAAAAGTCCGAATGATCAGGCTTCTTTTTCTTGAATCAGGCTCCACGAAGCCATCTTGTGGTAGCCTGGAAAAAGGCTACACGTTTCACAGAAGAAAGTCAAGCGCCCGCATTGCCTTTGCCCATTGCCTTACTTCGGCGCGCCTCAAGGACGGGGATGAGTGTCCTTTCCAAGGATTCTCGCCGCTTCCTTAAGCTGGTCCCTGATGGGGATATTCTGCGGGCACTTCGGCTCACACTCGCCGCATTCCTGGCACTCCTCCGCCTTCAGGCCCTTCACCATCCCTCCCCAGGGTGTCCAGGTCCCTTGCGCGCTCAGTTTCGCGTAGGCTTCCCTGGCCTGCTCCTCCATGCCCCAGACACGGTACCAGTTCATGTAGCGGAAATTCTCAGGGATGTTGATGTCATTGGGGCAGGGCATGCAGTAAGCGCAGCCGGTGCAGTACAGGTCTGCCAGCTTCTGGTTGCGAATAAACAGAGCCTCGATGGCCCGGCTTTCACCCTCATCCAGCTTTTCAACCCGGCCCGCCAATGCAAGATTGTCCACCACCTGCTGCATGCTGCTCATGCCCGACAAGGCCGTGGAAACGTGCGGGTTATTCCAGACGAAGCGCAATGCCAGCTCGGGCGTCTTGAGCTCCAGAGCCCCTTCGCTGTCCACCACCACACCGCCCGGGATCGCCAGGCGGCCGCCTGCCACCGGGCCCATGATCGCCACGCCCATGCCTTTTTCTGCGGCGTAGGCGATTGCCGCTTCATTGTGCCGGTCGAGATAGTTGTACTGCACCAGCATGCCGGCGAACTCACCCGTGTCGATCAGCTTCATGATGTTTTCAGCCGTGTCATGGCTGGAGAAAACGATGTGACGCACCAGCCCCCTGGCTTGTGCCTTGCGGGCAACGTCCAGCGCCCAACCCGGGCGCGAGGCATACTGATATGCCTCCCAGCGCAGGCCGTGCACGTGCAGAAAATCAATATACGGCGTATCAAGGCGCTTCAGGCTTTTCTCCAGCTTGCTCTGCCACACCTCCGCGCGGGCCGCCTCTTCTTCGTCGACGTGAATTTTTGTCGCCAGGGAGAGGTGAGAGCGGTCGTAGCCCTTGATCGCCTGCCCGACGGCAACTTCACTGGTGCCGTTGATATAGACGTGGGCGCTGTCAATATAGTTCACTCCATGGTCGATGGCGTACCGCAGGAGCGGCACGGATTCCTCCAAGTCTACCGTGCCATCCGCCAGTGTCGGCAGCCTCATGGCGCCGTACCCTAGGAGAGAAACCTGTATGCTCGTCTTTCCATACGCTCGGTACTGCATGGATGGTCTCCATTTCTTGGTTCCATGAACAAAGGGCGGTCTGAATCACCCGACAAGCTGGCTCTCCTGTGATTTCGCCAGGTCCAGTCCCTTCTGATACGCGGAGATGATCGTGTCGGACAAGGCATTGAATGCATTGTCGATTCCGCAGCGCTCCGGGTGATTCTCGAACCATTTCACGGACTGACGCACTCCCTCAGAGAAGGGAACCGTCGCGATGTAGCCGGGCACGAAGCTCTTGATCTTCGAGTTGTCGAACACCCCGCACTGGGCCTTGTCGCCGAGGAGGTTGCCAAGATCATCAGGGCTGAACGCCCCGATGAACTCCGAGGCGATATGAATAATGTCGGGATCCGCGCCAGCCGCTGCGCCAATGGCACGGATGATCTGGTCCCAGGTGAGCACCTCATCGGAGGTGATGTGAAAAGCGTGGCCGATGGCCCGGATGTTGCCCATGAGACCCACGAAACCCTTGGCGAAGTCCGTGTTGTGGGTCATGGTCCACAAGGAGGTGCCGTCTCCCTGGACGATGATCTTCCTGCCCTTGCGCATGCGATCGACGAGGGTCCAGGGGTAATTCCAGCTTCCCACGGCCGCGGGAATCTGAGAGGGGCCGTACGTGAGGGAGGGACGTACAATCGTCATGGGAAACGCCTTTTCCTGGTATGCGCGCATGAGGATCTGCTCGCAGGCGGCCTTGTCGCGGCTGTATTGCCAGTAGGGGTTCGCGAGCGGGGTCGATTCCGTGATGAGGTAATGCGTCGCGGGCTTCTGGTACGCGCTTGCGGAGCTGATGAAGATGTACTGCGACGTTCTGCCCGCAAACAAGGCAATATCGGCCGCAAGCTGTTCCGGGGTATAGACGATCCAGTTGACTACAACGTCGAACGTCTCTTTGCCCAAGGCGGTGCGCACCGCTGCGGCGTCCCGCGCGTCCGCGATAATCTGACGCGCCCCCTTGGGGAAGAAGGCATCGCGGTGCCCGCGGTTCAGGAGGGCAAGATCTATTCCCCGTTCAACGGACAAGCGGGATACCGCTGAGCTGATGAGCCCCGTTCCTCCTATGAAAAGAGCTTTCACTCTTCTACCCTCCTTGCTGGAACCTAACAAATAAAGCGCGGGAGGGGAAGAGCGCGCTGCACTGTCCTTGACAAAAGCACGCCGGGGCTTACCCTGGCGTTTCTGAACGCGCATTGCGATATGAGAGGAGGATGCAATGGACAATGGCGCGATCAGGGTCTTGCCTTGATGCGCATCCCTGATCCTCAGGACCTCCACATCCACACCACGTTTTCCTCCAGCGACGACTCTCTCGTGCCTGAGCAAACCCTGGATCTTGTAGCCTCGGTTCGGCATGCGAGGGTGATGGGCTGCAGCGATCATCTGAATGACGTTGTCGACGACTTTGAGATGTATGCCCGGGCAGTGCGCGCTCATGGCCTGCGCGTCGGAACCGAAGTGGACGGAGCCGACTGGGTCGCCAAGGCTGTGGGACTCCCCGTGGAGTACTACGTCTACCACTGCCGCGATCGGGAAGAAGATTACCGCGGCGCCGCGACGCTCCTTGCCACCGGCAAGCCCCTCATTATTGCGCATCCCCAGGTGCTCGGGACCAACCCATCACGGCTCCCGCAAGGCTGCCTGATTGAGATAAATAATCGCTATGCATGCCGCCAGGGCAGCGAGGCTCTTCTCACGTCTTGCATCGGACGGTTTGAGTTCGTGATCTCATCGGACGCCCACCAGCCTCACTGGCTCAATCAGAACGTGGCACGGGCCGTGGCGGAGCGCCTGGGCATCCGGGAACGGCTGCTCTTTGACTGAGCCGGCAGGCGCCTTCAGAATCTTCAATGGCACGGGTGGTGCTCCGTGAGCGCCTGTCGGCGATCCTCCCATATCCGCCATGGGGAGGCAAGGTGTATGATGCGAGTGAAAAATAAAGGGAGCATTGCGTGGCAGATCCCTCCTCCTCTCATCCCTGGGTTTCCGAATGGCTCCTGCACATTCGTGCCCTTGACGTGGGCATAGGACCTCGAGGCTCAACCCGCCCGGGGGAGCGTCAGGGGGCGGAATATGCCCGGGCAAGTTTCACGCATGCCGGCCTTCATCCGCAGTGGGAAGAGTTCCGAAGCGCGCGGTCCTATTTCCATCCCCATCTCATAGGCTGTCTGCTCATCCTGGCCGCCTTTGCCATCTTCCCTCTATGGGGGAGGGTAACGGCAGGGATTTCCGCCCTGCTGACAATTCTTTCGGTCGTTTCGGAGCTGCAGGAGCTGGGGCTTCGGAGCAACCTTTTTCGGCTGCTCGTTCCGAAAGCGGGAAGCCAGAACGTATATGCGGTCATTCCCCCAAAGGGCGCGCATGAGCGCGACCTGGTTCTCGTTGGACACGTGGATACCCAGCACACACCGCTGATCTTCCGATCGCCGGGGTGGGTGAGGACGTACATCTGGTTCATTGCGCTCGCCATGGCCTCATTCATCTGGCAGGCGGCCGTCTACGCGCTGGCAGTGCCTTTCGCCTGGTCCTGGATATGGGTGGCAAGCATTCCCACCGCTGTCTGCACCGCGCTCACGCTCGCCCTCTGCATCGAAGCCGAAAGCACGCCTTTCACCGCAGGCGCAAGCGACAATGCAACCGGAGCGGGATTGGTGATGACGCTGGCTGGCAGGATCGCGGCGGATGCCTTTCCGCACACTCGCGTCTATGCCGTCATTACCGGGTGTGAGGAGGTCCAGCACTACGGTATGATCGATTTCTACAGGCGACACCGCGGCGAGATGAAGGAGCCGCGCGCCGTTGTGTTCGAGACGCTGAACACTGGGCTGCGCTGATCCGGTCTGGTCGATTCGTGAAGGCATCCTTGTTTCCTTCCACAGCGATCCGGCCCTGAGGCTCGTGGCCGAGCGACTCGCCGCGGAGCACCCGGAATGGAACGCCAGGGCCGCGAGCATTTACGGCGGCAATTCGGAGCTCTCGGATGCGGTGCGCTTCAAAGTGCCGGCAATCGCGCTTGGCGGCATGAAGAGAAACGGCGAGGCGCCGTTCTGGCATCAAAGGGAGGACACCTTCGACAAGATCGGTCCCGAGTACCTTGAGCGGGCGTGGGAGCTGGCGTGGGCGCTTATACAAAAAATCGGCAGGGACTGATGAGCGCGCGTGAAGCCCATGGCGGGTGCTTCCCGTGGCCAAAACAGCATCTCATCGGTCACGCCATCAGCTCTGCCCGGAATATGGTCACCGCCTTGCCGCTCAGCACCACGCGATCACCCTCCAATCTGCAAACGATCATGCCTGTTCGGCGTGATGCCTGATAGCCGGTGAGCTGCTTTTTCCCGAGCTTTGCCGCCCAGTAGGGGGCAAGATAGCAATGCGATGAGCCGGTTACGGGATCTTCATTTATGCCAATGGCCGGCGCAAAGAATCGTGATACAAAGTCATACGCCCCGCCGTACGACCTGCTCGTCACGATGACGGCGCGCGCGTCCGCCTTTGACAGTTGGGCGAGGTCCGGCACCAGCGCTTCGACAATCCCTTGAGATGCGACCTCCAGCAGATAGAGCTTTCCGTTTGCCTTTGCATTCACGCCGGTGAACAGAGGAGAGATTCCCAAGGCCTTGTTCAGCTCCGGATTGCTTTCCGTGGGCGTTATTTGCATTGAGGGGAAATCCAGCTCAATCGAATCCGTCCGCATTGTGGCGCGCAGAATCCCGCTTTTTGTCTGGAATAGGGCCTCTTCTGTTTTCTTCAATAGACCTTCTTCAAAGAGGACATGCGCTGTTGCAAGGGTTGCATGGCCGCAGAGCGATACCTCGGTCTTTGGCGTAAACCAGCGCAGCGAATACCCGTTGGCCATTGGCTGGACAAAAGCGGTTTCTGAAAGGTTCATCTCAGCCGCAACCTTGAGCATCCATTCCTCGGCCCTTGCTTCATTCAGGATACAGACGCCCGCGGGATTGCCCTTGAAAGGCGTGTCAGTGAACGCGTCAACTTGAAACAGCCTGATCATAAGTTGGTCTCCGATAGAAGAGCATGATTCCACACCTGCGCTTCGATGTAGTGAGCGAAATGCGGAGGCATGCGCGTTTCCCAGCCTTCTCCCGGGAGACCCTTCCGGTTGATGATTTCCGTGATCTCCCTCAACGTGAATACCTTTCCGTGAAAGTCCGGTTCATAGTAATCCTTGTTCTTTTCTTCAGCCATTAAAGCTGAAACCATGCTGTCAGGATAGGTAAAGCTCACTTCGTTTTCATTGAGCAAGGAAAACGGCACCTTGATCTCATCCGTTGTCGAGCGTGTGAGAGGATCAGACACATCCAGCGTCCACTGGGGCCGGCCCACGACCAGGTACACCGGATGCTCTTCCTTGGGTCTGCCGCCTTTGGCGATGAAGCCTTGGCGCAGCCTTGCCTCCACCTGCTTCCGAAAGGAGAGATAGCCGCGGGCATCCTTGAAGCGCTCCCAAAAAACAGAGCCTTCCACATAAAGGGACTGCATGAGTGCTATCGCATCTTCATCGGGAAGGGAGGACAAGGAACGGAACGGCTTTGTCCCCCTCCTATAGAAGTGCAGCAGGTAATCTATCATCGCAGGCTCGTTACGGGAGCGCTCGCGATCACGCCCGAAGCTTCCCTGCCCAGGCCGCGGCCCTTTCGATCTCTCCCGCTGCCAGCGGGCCTTCCCGGCCGAGCACGATGAAACCCTCCGGCGGCGCCTTCATCGAGCAGCCTTTTTCCTTCAGTTTCGCCGCCATCCGATCGGCCGCGCGGCCGAAGATTTTTGCAAACTTCATTGACAGTCTTGTGTCGAACGTAGCGGCCGAAAGCTTCTCAGCAACCGCCTTCGGGATCTTGTCAATGAATGCCTGAATTGCCGGAGTGGGCCGGCCTCCATATATCGGTGAGCCGATAATGAGAAAATCGCCGGCCGTCAGCTTGCCGATGTCCGCCGCGTTCACCCGCAAAGCTTCAGCCTTGCCGCCCATGCCCTCAGCGATTGATCGGGCGATTTGCTCGGTGTTTCCATGCGCGGAATCGTAAACAACAAAAGTCTTCATCGTGAACCTCCTTATGCTCTGTCATTTCTTGAGAAACTTGCTCACCGCCTGCGGAGTGACGTTCAGAAGCCGCGCTGCGGCGCTTGCATTGCCCGCTGACTTTTCAAGGGCTCGCTCGAAGAGCCTGCTCCGGGCTTTATCCAGAAAGGCCTGCACGTCGAACCCGAGAGAAGGCTCCGGCAAATCGCCGCTCAAGGCACCTCTGTCATCTGACACCTGCAGGTCCCCTTCATCGATCAACTCTCCGCGGGTGAGCTGGACCGTCCGCTCCACCACGTTCATCAGGCTTCGGATATTGCCCGGCCATTCCAGGCTCATCAGCCGGTCCAGAGCCGCCGGGCTCCAGCGCTTGGGTCGCGACAGCCTGCTGTTCGCATTCTCCAGTCCCGCCATGGCCAGGAGGGGTATATCGCTCCTGCGCTCTCGCAGCGGCGGCAGCCTGACAGTGCCCACCTCGATGCGGTAGTAGAGGTCCTCGCGGAACCGCTTTTCCGCCAGCAGCGAGCGCAGGTCCTTGTTCGTTGCCGCGATCAGCCGAACGCGCACCCGCTTCCCCGCTGAAGCGCCCAGCGGCTGTACGATCCCATCCTCCAGCACGCGCAGCAGCGTGGCCTGCACCTCGAGGTGCAGCTCCCCGATCTCATCCAGGAAAAGAGTTCCTCCGTCAGCGCGCTCAAAGGCGCCCCTTTCATCCGCAACAGCGCCCGTAAAGGCGCCCTTCCGGTGGCCGAAAAGGAGGCTCTCTGCCAATTCCCTCGGAACCGCCGCGCAGTTCACGACCTGGAGCGCTTCAGCGGGAAGGCCGCTCAGGCGATGGATGTAGCGGGCCACCAGCTCCTTGCCCGTTCCTGTTTCACCCTGGATGAGCACGGGGAGGGGAGAGCGCGCGAATTGGGCGGCGCGCGCAAGGGCTTCGCGAAATGACGGATGCCTTCCCACGATTCCCAGCTCGTCGAGCGCAAGATCTTCGAGCAAAGGACCCGTCACGCGAGGCAACACGGCCGCTGCCTCCACCGGCTTCCGCGCATGCTCGCGCGGCGCCACGGCGTTGAGATCCACCTCTTCGACCGCGGGCCTGTCCGTTGTGACGAACTGCGGCGGCCGCGTCTGCAGGATCACGGCGGGTATCTCGCCGGTGGACGCCAGGAGGAGCCATGATGCGTGCATCTGCGGCGTGCCCGACGCAGTGGAGATCGCGTATCGAGCGTCCTGGCACTCGGAGCTGATCCTGCCGAACGCAGATCGGACCGCCGCCATGATCGCGATGTAATCGATGGGATCGTCGATGTCCACGGGAACGATATGCGCTTCGGTCCCCGGCATTGTTTCCCCCACCGCGGCAGCCGTTCTGCGCGCGATAGCCATGGTGTTCGCCGCGCTGAAAAGGTACACGCGATCGAAGCGGCGGATCCCCAAGAGGTAGAGGATGGGACCCTTCAGCTCTTCGCCGTCCACCCGACTGGGGTAAGAAGGATCGTGAAACCCGACGAACGTCAGCAGGACTTGCATCGCCATGCTCCAACAACACTATAGCATACTCGACAACCTGGGTTGGACCCCTCTCAAGCCAGGTTGAAACTTTTTTCAGGCGATGAGGCCAGGCAATGTGTGTTGCCGCTAATTCATTGTTTGGCGGGCAATTGCATACTGGTCCGGACGCCTGGATCGCCTGATCGTGGCATGGCGTTTGCATCTTCTCACGCGTGACCGCGACCCTGTTCGCACTTTCGCCCGCTGGCACGCGCGCACGGATAGTGTACAAGAACCAGGAAGGCGACCATTCGGCGCGCACGGTGGATGTCATCCGATGGTCGCACGGATCCAACGGGCACACCTACCTTCGGGCATGGTGCCACCTTCGCGCCGAGGAGCGCACCTTCCGCGCAGACAGGATCCTGTCGTGGGAAGTCGCGGAGACGGCGGAGGCCGTTCCTGCTGCTGCGGCCCCGCCACGCTGCACCGCCACCCCCCGCGCGCGCCAACCCGGCATGTTGAGAGTGGTGATCGGCGGCTTCTTCCGCCTGGCTGGATACGCTGCGTGCGCATTCGCCGCGTTTTTCATCATCCACGGGTTGTCTCCCGCTGCCCTTGCTCCATCCTATTCGTGGACCCCGCCCGCAGTCACCTCGGTCATGAGCAAGGCCTCGCGCGCGGCGCCAGCCTCCTCGACGCTTGCTGCCAGGGCCGCCCCCACCCGCGTTCCAACTTCTCGCGAAATTCGCCAGAAGCAATTCACCGATCGAACCCATATCGCCGATTTCCGGGTATTCACTCTCTTCGAATCCGCGGATTCCGACCACAGCGGCGGGCTGAGCATGGCCGAGATCCAGGCTTTCCAGTCCCGCCTCTTTCGGCGCTTCTCATACATGAACAACGATACGGCGCTGCGGCCCGACCAGTTCCTTGACGCCGGCGGCGGCGACTGCGATGACTGGGCTTTGGCAGCCGCCGGCATGCTCCGCTACTGGGGTTTCACCCCCTGGCTGGTCATTTACGGCGCCGGCACAGGCGACGCTCATGCCGTCTGTTTCCTGCAGGTGCCGCGGGCGCCCGGTGGCGTGGATTTCATCATGCTCGATTCGCCTGCCGAATTTGCAGATGCGACCCTGCCTGCGGGATGCTACATCCCCATCGACTACGATCACGTCGGCTCGCTCTCCAGCGCCGTAGCTCCGGGCTGGACAATGCGCGACGCATGGGTGCCTGAAAAAGCCTACGGGCAGCCGATGTGAGGCTGCTGATCATGACACCACGCGCTTGACCGGTCGGAAGAAGGTACAAAAAAAGCGTTTCGCGATATGCGCGCCACTCTGTCTGTCATGATTCAATCAGAGCAGTTCCAATCGGAATAAAAATGGAGTGAGGACAGGAGGATGCGTTTATGAAAGGGATTCGCATCTGGGATCGCGCAGTACGAGCAAGACACGGGCAACACCGAAGAGGTCCTGGCCGATGACCAGAACAAGCTCATCGCCATGGGAATGGCGGGCAATGCGGTGGATGTTGTCGAATTTCATGGGGGCAGTCAGTTCCTGGTGCATGATTTCGTTGCCGCACGCGTGAACGGCAAACAGCCACCGAACAACATCTTGGCGGCAGCGCGGCCGCTCGCGCGCTCGGGGATGCTCGGCTCGGCATTCCCCTGCTCCTTGGCCGCGATATCATCCATGGCCATCACACCGTCTTCTCCATCCCGCTTGGCCAGGAGGCAGCCGGGGAGCCCGAGCTCGTGCGCAAGGCATGCCGCGCAGCGGCACGCGAGGCCTCCTCCTACGGCGTGCGTCCGTTGCGCCCCATGGGGAGTGACATAGTTTTTCGCGCCCTGCGGCAGGGGGAACTTGAGCGCTGGAGCGGCCTCTTCCCTTGATTCGGAAGCCGACTCATCGACAAACGCCCTGCTCATGACCTTTCTCTCCTCGGGAACTACGCCTCCCCGATGGCTTCGAGGTCGGCCAGATCCTTCTTCCTCCCCGTGGCTTTCTTGTTTTTCACGTACTGTGCACGGCCCAGAAAAAAGACAGGGACACCCCCATAGGAGCCCGACATTTTACCCGCGTCGGCCTCCTCCCACGTGATGCCCGTGAGGGAAGTAAGCAAATCCAGCCTGACGGGGGGAACGCCGATCTGCACAACTCGGTCCAACTGAACGAAGTCCTCCGCGGATAACTCGGATGAGACGAATCCGAATGCGGCGAGTGCCCGGATGGTTTTTTCAGCGTTCTCCGGCGCAGGGCGGACGTAGAGATCTATATCTCCTGTAAAGCGTGGCGCTCCATGGAACGCGAGCGCGAAGGCGCCGACAACGATGTATTCAACCGCGTGGTCGTTCAATAACGCGAGAAACTCTTTGAAGTCGGGCTGTGCTTCCACAGAAATATTCCCTCAGTAGTTCGACTGCGGCGATCCGCTCCTCGGGTGTGCGGCTCAACCAGTACTTCAGATCCCGTTCAGCCTGTGATTCACCGAGACCGCGTATCACCAAACGTTTGTCGTTCATCGCCATCCACCCTGTAATCCCTCCGGATACTGTACAGGCTCCTGGGAGCATGCGCAAGGTACGTGCATGTCTCCGCCCCGTAGCAGTTCACTCCTTTTCCCGCAGAACTCCGGCAGGGACGGGTTGCCTTCCAGGAGCGACCGAACCAGCGCTGGATCCGGCTCGAGCCTAACAAGCTCTTTTTTGCTGCCAGAGCCGCGGATTGTCCCTTGAAGGCGCCCGTAAGTTTGGGTCCGCCGCGGAGCCGGGCGATGATCCCGGCCGCCGCCACGCGCGCCGCCCGCGCGGCAAAAACGCCGGCCTTGGGAGCGCCCACGCTTGTCACGTCGCCAACCGCATACACCCCGGGGAAGCGGGTCTCAAGCGTTATTGAATTCACCGGCACCCTTCCCCCGTCCCCGAGTCCGGACGATTCGATGACCTTTGGCACGCGATGCACAGGCACGCCGAGGAACAGGTCGCGCGGCATCTCGGTCCCGTCATCCAGCACCGCCACCTTCCTGCCCGGCGAAGGGGGGATGGCGGATTGTGAGGACAGGCACATCAATCACGGGGCGCCTCCCTTTGAAGGCGCAAAATGAGAATCGCCCCACAGAAAGCTATCGGAGGCCGGCCATCTCGACGATTTTTCCCGTTTGAAGCGATTCGATCCCTGCCTGGATCACGCGCTGGGCAATCAAGCCATCACGGCCGGAGCCATCGACATGCTCGGGATCGGCGCCGTTGGCGACATGGCGCACAAAGCAGGAAAGACGCTCCCGGAAAGTATCGTCGAAGTCCCGGTAGCCGTCAAAACCCGGGTTCGTGTACACCTGCTTCACTCCGTCACCCGCCGGATACAGGGTCGCCTCCCGCCATATGTCCTCCAGCACGAACCGGCCTTTGAGGCCCGCGACCTCGCATCTTTCCATGGGGTGGCCGCGCGCGATGTCGTAGCTGCTGGTCAGGTGCCCGACCATGCCGTTTGTGAACCGGAAGTTGAATGAAGCCGTGGACCAGATAGACCGGCCCGGGGCCTTCATTGCAAAGCATTGCACATGAGTGATGTCTCCACAGAAGTAACGGAGCATGTCCACGGAATGCGGGTTGAGCGCCTTCAGGTGGAAGTAGGGGGAAGCCTCGTCGCGCGGCCTTCCTATCCAGAGGGCCATATTGGCGAAAAGCAGGTCGCCCAATGCCCCCTCGTCCACCCATCTTTTTGCCAGGCGCGCCGCCGGAGTGAAGCGATGATTGAAATCCACGCCGAGGCACAGATGCCGCGCGCTCGCGTGTGCCACCATCTCCTCCGCTTTCGAAATATCGTTGCAGATCGGCTTCTCACAAAGAACATGACAGCCGGCATCCAGGGCCAGCAGCGTGGGCTCGTAGTGATCGCTTGCATACTCGTAGCCGCCGGTGGCAATGCTCACCAGGTGGGGCTTGGCGCGCTCCAACATCGCCCGCGCGTCTGTAAACCAGCCCACGCCAAGGCGTTCTCCGCATTCTCTTGCGCGCTCTCCGAGAATATCGCAGACCCCCGCCAGCTCGACCTCCTCCATGCCCGCGTACAGACGGGCGTGGAGGTTGCCGATGGGGCCGCATCCAATCACACCGACCCGTGTCTTCATGATCTCTCCTGTCTTCCCTCACAGCGGCTTGGAGCCTCGTTGGGTCTGCAGCTCCTTCAGCGTCTTCTCCTGCAGCTCGCGCGCCGCCTGCGGCGAGCCAATGTACATCGTGTCGTAGGCCTGCTGGGAGCTTGAAAACGGGCCGCAGCCGCAGCCGTGCCAGTCGAGGTTCGTGTCTATGGGATTTTTCCTGCCGGTCTCCTTTTCGCGCCTGGCGATGTGAGCCTGCATCCGCTTCTCCAGCCACCGCACCACTTCCGGCTCCTGCCCGGCCAGGTTCGTTGTTTCCCCGGGATCCGAAACCAGGTTGTACAGCTCCACTTCGGGCTTGAAATGGAAATCCGGCTCCAACGCGTGGATGAGCTTCCATTCCGGGGTTCGCCACCCGTGCTTGCGCATCCACGTGCACTCGGTGATGTAGGCCTCGGGCTCGGGCGGCCGCTCCTGCCCTTGCATACGGGGGACCAGGCTCCTCCCATCGAAGTGGATATTCGTCTTCACGCCCAACAACTCCAGGACCGTCGGTGCAATATCTTTCATCTGGCAGGGGTCGGTGAAGCGCGCCCCGGCGCTGATCCTGCCGGGGAAACGCAAAATGAGGGGAATGCGCACCGTGCATTCATAGAGGCCGTGGTGGTCGAAGTGACAGTCATGGTCGTAGTGCGTCTCGCCGTGGTCCGCGTCGAACACCACAAGCGTGTCCTCCTCCAGCCCCAGGCGTGTGATGGCTTGCAGGAGCTGCTCGATGCAGGAGTCCATATAAGCGAGCTCCCCGTCGTACTGCGCGATGACGTAGTCCTTGTCCGTGCACCCGGGCGGGAACCAGCTCCTGAAAAAATCGGCGAAGGGCTTGAATCCATACACGGGATCCAAGGACCGATTCGCGGGATCGCACTCGTTACCCTGATAGAACATGCGCTCGAAGGGCCGGGGCGGCAGGTACGGGGCGTGCGGGTCCATATGCCGGAGGAACAAGAAGAATGGCTTCTTGTCACCGGCCAGCCGTTCCAGCTCGGGCTGCGCAACCGCGTTCAGGTTCTCCGCCTTCGGGCTGCGGCCTTCCATCCACGAGCCCCAGCCGGGAAAGTCCAGGTATTTCTGAAAGCCCCGGGAGGCCGGATTGCCGCTGAAACCGACGCAGCTGGTCGCGTATCCTTGCCCACCAAGGATCTCGGCCAGTGTCGCCACGTGCGGGCCAAGCGGCCCCTTGTGCCGAAGGGCGACCACGTCCGTACTGAAAGCGTCCATGCCGGTAAACATGGAGGCATAGCCAGAGGTGGTCGGGATATGGGGGCTCAGCGCGTTGGAGAAGACGGACCCACCGGCCGCGTACCGATCGATATGCGGCGTGGTGAGCCGAGAATACCCGTACAGGCTCATGTGATCCGGCCTCAGGCTGTCAATTCCGAAAAGAATGAGGTTCGGCTTCCCTTTCATCCCGTGTCTCCTTTCAGCGCTTGCCCAAGGCCTTCATGCAGGCGTTGAGATAGCCATAGCTTTCCGCGGCGATGACGCAGACCTGCGCAAGGTCCAGCGCGCCCGCGCCAATCACCTCCAGGCAGACCGGGCCCTCGTAACCGGCCCCGGTCATGACCTTGCAGTACGAGGCAAGGTCAATATCGCCCCTGCCGCATGCCTGGTCCCGCGGCGAGCCCGGCGTCGGGCCGTTTCCCTTGCAGTCCCGTATGTGGATGTGCCGCACTCGGGAGATGACCTGTTTCAGGGCCAGTGTGGGATCCTCTCCCGCCCGAAAAATGTGGCTGGGATCCATGTCGATGCCGAACCCCACGCCGCCGATTCTCTTCATGATTTCCTTTGTCGAGGGGGTGTCGTCGATGCACGCTCCGACGTGGGCTTTCACGCAGAGGGTCACGCCATGCCGCGCCGCCTCACGGGACAGGCGCGCCATTGCCTCCGCCTGTCGATCGAAATCCTCCTTGCTTTTGCTTTTTCCCCCCGGACCGAAATTCACGACCGGAATGCCAAGCTCCTCGGCGGCCTGGAAGGCGGGAAGCGCGCGCGCATCCTCCAGCGCCGAAACTTCCATTGAGAGGAGGGAGAGGTTGTATTCGGCGGCCGCGCGCTTGATTCCGGCGGCTTCTTCGCGCCAGCGATCCAGCACAAGGTGCTCGCACATGCCCTTTATGGCGGACACCTCAATGCCGTCATATCCGCACAACGCGATGTGCTTCGCCGCCGTGGGAAAATCGAATCCGGCGAAAAGGACCGAGTTCACTCCGAGCTTTATCATCTCAGCGCCTCCCTCACAGGTCCACGATGGCGTGGGTTTCCCAGGACTTGATGGCGGCTTCGATGATATGCTGCGCCTTCAAGCCCTCCTCTCCTGAGCCGTCGACGTCTTGCGGCTTCACCCCGGACGCGATCTGATCCACCCACGCGCCGATTCGGCTCTTGAAGGTCTCGTTGAACGAGCGCATTCCGCCCAGGAAGGAATAGCTTTCCACCTCGATGCTGTTGCGTGGATAGAAGCCGAGCTGCTCGCAGGCGTCTTCGATCACGAACCGGCCCTTGGATCCCACCACCTCGCAGCGTTCCAGACCATAGCTTGCACCCGCGTCGTAGCTCCCCGTCAGGGTACCGATGATCCCGTTCCTGAAATGAAGCAGGACTTGAGCGTTGGACCAGATTGTCCGGCCCTCACCCTTCACCATGAAAGCGGCGACGCTCTTCACGTCCCCGCAGAAGTAGCGCATGACATCAAAAGAGTGAGGGTGCAGGGCGCGCAGGTGAAACCAAGGCGAGGTTTCAATCGGATTGTTGATCCACATGCGCATGTTGATCATGGCGAGCTTGCCCAGTCGGCCGCCGTCCACCCATTCGCGCGCCTTCCTCGCCGCCGGGGTGAAACGATGGTTGAGGTTGATGGCATAGGGCACCTTCTTTTTCCGTGCCAGCCCCACCATCTCTTCGGCCTGCGGGATCCGGTTTGAGATCGGCTTTTCGCCCAGCACCGGAATTCCCGCTTCCAACAGCTCCATGGTGGGCGTGTAGTGCTCGCTGCCGTTCTCCTCACCCCTGGTGCACATGCTGCACGCATCCAGCCTGATTCCGCTGGCCAGCATCTCTTTGACGCTGTAGAAGGCGGTGCCGCCGAACTTCACGGCCGCGGCGTCCGCTTTCTCCCTGATGATGTCGCATACCGCGACGATCTTGCACTGGGGATTGTTGTTGTACACATCAGCATGGATGCTGCCGATGTTGCCGACCCCCACGATTCCAATTGATAGCATGGTTCCTCCTTGAGAATGGGCCCCGCGCGGAAGGCGCGGATTCTTGGCGCTCTCCCGCCGTCATGCCTTCACCGCTCCCGAGGTGAGGCCCGAAACGAACTGGCGCATAAAGGCGAAGAACAGGATGAAAAGAGGGATGGAAGCGATTACGAACCCCGCGAAGAGGGGCCCCCATGCCGACATCCCTGCGTAGCGATCGCGAAACGCGACCAATCCGAGTGAAATCGTCCACTTCCGGGTATCCGGCAGCACGATGAGAGGCCACAGGTAATCGTTCCAGCATGACAGGGTCGTCATAATCGCTACTGTTAGAAGAGCCGGACGCGCCAGAGGCGTGACGATATGTCGAATGGTCTGCAGCTCTCCTGCCCCGTCCAAAGCCGCGGCCTCCATGAGCTCCTCTGGAACGCTTCCAAAAAAAGTTTTGAGAATGATGATTCCCAGCACCTCGGAATCCGCAATGTAGACCGCATACAAAGCCCGATGCGTGCCAATGAGACCAAGGTCACGGAGGATGACGAAAGCGGGGATCAGGGTCAGGGTGCCGGGAATCAGCAGCACCAGGAGGACTCCCGCGTAGAGCGCACCGCTTCCCGGAAAACGGTAGCGCGCAAAGGCGTAAGCGGCGATTGAGGCGAACAGAAGGCTGATGGCGACAGAGACCAGGGTGACGGTGATGCTATTGAAGAAGTATCCGCCGATCTGTGCCCATGCATCGACATAGTTGCCCCATTGCGGCGGCAGCGCGAACGCATAATAGCTGTGATAGAACTGCTCGTTCGATTTGAAAGACGTCAGCAGCATGAACAGGAAAGGCACGAGGCTCATGAAGGCCAGCACAACAAGCGCACCATGGGCGGCGCCCCTTCGCGCCGGTGAGGCACTCATCGCGCTTCCTCCGCACGGCTTTCCAACCTTGTATAGAGCAGCGCCAGCGCCACGAGCACGGATGCCATGAGGACGCCGATGGCGCAGGCATAGCCGAAATGGTCGTAGCCGAACGCATTGCGGTACAGATACAAGCCGGGCACCATGGAAGCGATGCCGGGGCCGCCCTGGGTGAGGACCATGACCGGCACAAAACTTTGAAGGGTATTGATGATGGTGAGAAGGGCCACCAGCAAGAGCGGGCGCGAGAGGAAGGGCAGCTCGAGGGAAAGAAACCTGCGCATGCCCCTGGCGCCGTCCATGACGCATGCGTCAAAAAGCTCTCCGGGTATCCCCTGCAGCCCCGCCAGATAGAGGAGCATTCCGAAGCCCGCAATCCCGATGCCCGTCACCCAGGGGAAACCCAGGCCGCTTATCGCGTACAGGGCGCTGTCAAAACCGCCGAGCCAGTCGCGAGTCACGCCGCTCAGGCCGGCAAGGCGCAAAAGGCTGTTGAGAAGGCCGTCGTGCGCATCATAGATGAACTTCCACATGAGCAGAACGACCATGAGAGGGACCACCAGCGGCACGCAGAAGATCGCCTTATACGCCGACTGCCCGCGTCCGGGGCCGAGGTGGAAGATCAATTCGGCGGCAAGCAGTGGAAAGAGGAGATTCAAGGTCGTGCGGATGGCGATGTACTGCCCGATGTTGAGCGATGAGGCGGCCATGACCGGGTCCGATAAAAGCTTGCGGTAGTTGTCCATGCCTACAAACTCACCTGATGTGAAGCCGTCCCAGGAGAAAAGCGAATGCCAGATCGCGGAGATCGCCGGGGAATAGCGAAAGAGCGCGAGCACCGCGAACGCGGGGAGAATCATGAGCAGGCTCGCCAAAGCTTCGGGAGAAGAGAGCGTGACAGTCCTGGTTTTCATCCCCTAAGGCCTATTGTATGTCGGTCCACCCATTTGTCGCTATCAGGTCGTCCGCCGCCTGGACCAGGTATTTCTGGATTTCCGCGCAAGCAGCCGAGAGATCCCTCTTGCCGGCCAAGTATTCCTCCATGATCTGATAGAACTGGTCCGCGTATTGCACCGTAAGGCCGCGAAGGTACGATTCGATCCTGAACACGCCTTTCTGAGCCGAGCGCACGAACGGCTCCAATGCCGGGTCCAGGCTCTTCATGTCACGGAGCGCGGGAGCATACGCGCCGAGGTCGTTCGCCATGGGCACGTAATTCTGCGGCGCGGTGATATACATGAGCCAGTCGATGGTGGCATCGAGAGTGCCGCGTTTTTGCACGTTCGCATCCACCACGTATTCGCCGCCGTTCGCCGTGAAACCGCCGATGGCAGGGGCGTCGATGCCGGTGGCGTAGGCAGAGCTTTCCTTTGTTACGCGCGGGAACCCAAAAGTGCCGAACTCGAAACCTCTCAGCGGGTCGGAGCTGACCGGCTTCACGCGAGCAGAGGAATCCCAGAACATAGCCGCCTTGCCAGTGATGAACTCCCTGTATGCGCCGTCCTGGTCGAGCCCCAGAAACCCCGGGTCCCAGAAACGCGACCATTCCTTCAGGAGCCGCAACTGCTCCTGCCATTGCGGGTCCAGCGCGGAGTAGTCGCCCCGCTTGATGGCCGCCACCAGCTCTTTTTGCGACACCCCGGAGCCTTCGATCATATTCCGCTCTATCGTGCCGATCACACCCTTGATGGCGCTCAGCCGCGAGTCCAAGAGCATGTCCTGCAGGCAGCGCAGCGCCCAATTGGAGCAGTAGCGGGGGCCGTTCATGTTGAAAGCAAAGGGAATGAATCCGGCATCCTTGATTTTTTGCTGAATGTCCATGAACTCCTTCCATGTCTGGGGCGGCGTCACGCCCGCTTTGCGGAAGAGGTCCTTGTTGTAATAGATCGCCGTGCCCGTGATGCCCGTGGGGAGCACGTAAATTTTGCCATCGGGCGCCGTGCCCGTCTGGATCACTCCCGGCAGGAAGATATCTTTCCAGTGCGCATTGCCGGATACATAGGGGTCCGCTTTGTCCAGGTATGGCGTCAGGTCCAGAAACCACCCCTTGTTCGCATTCCGATTCACCTCGCTGAAAAGCTGGTTGCCCACGTCAGGCGCGTTTCCCGCCTTGAACTGGGTCACGAACCAGGTGTCGAAATCGGGACCTTGCGGAATATAGGGCAGGAACTCGATCCGGACCTCAGGATGAAGCTTTTGGTAGGCGTCCCGCAGCGTCCAGAGATATTTCGGCGGGTCCCAGCGGTCCGACTGGGCCCGCTCGCGCGGGGTGTAGTCGAATGCGTACATGCGAAGCTGCACGACTTTTTGCGGAGCCCCAAGAACGGGAACGGAGCCAAAAAACGCCAGGCAGAGCATGCCGGCAGCAAGAATGACATGAGAACGCGCACCAGGGATGTTGGCCACGATCCGCCTCCTTCTCGCCGAGAGAGTACAGCGGTCTGCCGTCGCTTGCCTTGACTCTTTTGTCAAAAATTAGCACGATCTGGTCAAAGAAAACCCGTGCCAAAAACTCTCAGGATGGCGACATTCTCGAACGGCTTTCCCCTCGTGGTGACCCGCATGCGCCATCATGGCCCGACCACGCTGCACAATCACGATTTCACCGAGCTGGTCATCATCATCGGCGGACGCGGCGAGCATTTCAGCAGCGATGCGAGCTACCCGGTGATCGCGGGAGACGCGTTTGTCGTCACCGAGGCGCACGGCTACCGGAATACTGAAGACCTCGACTTGGTCAACATTCTCTTCGATCAGAAGAGCCTGTCCCTGCCCCTTGAAGAGGCGCGGAAGCTCCCCGGCTACCACGCGTTCTTCGCTTTGGAGCCGCGATACCGCAAAAAGCACGGATTCAGGAGCATTCTCCATCTCACCATGCGGGAGCTTGCCATGGTGTCCGGGCTCGTCGCGGAGCTGGAGGCGGAGCTGCGCCGCAGATCCTCGGGATTCGAGTTCATGGCAAAGACGCTCTTGATGCAGCTGATCGGCAGACTCTCCCGCGCCTATGAGGGGATGCGCGCCGTGGAAACAGGTCCGCTGATCAGGCTGGGCACCGTGCTCAGCCATCTGGAAAAGCACTATGCAGACCCCATACGGCTCGCCGATCTCTCACGTATCGCGCGTCTGTCCACCAGCAGCCTGCAGCGCTCCTTCCGCGCCATTACCGGTCATGCACCCATCGAATACCTCATCCGGCTGCGTCTCCTTCGCGCCTGCGAGTTGCTGCGCGCGGGGGAGATGAACGTCACCGAGACCGCCTACAAGGTCGGCTTCTCGGACAGCAACTATTTCAGCAGGCAGTTCAGTCGCGTCATGGAATGCAGCCCTCGCGAATACGCCCAACGCGCCCGGATGGTCGGGTAAGATTCATCGCTCGCCGATCGGCGTGCTCGGGACGCCTCAAAGATGATGGGCCTCGACTCTTCGCGCACAGGGTCCCGTGCGCACCCTGTTATTCTTTATGCACCCGTGGGGTAGCCTCCCGAAAAGGGATGATCGTCATGGCGTTTTACAAAGAGCAAAGCGACTGCCAGGAATGGCGGACAGTAATACTGAAAAAATCACTGACGTCTTGCTTCGCACGTTGCGTGATTGCATGCAAAGGGTTTTCCAAGATGCTCGCCAATGCGGCCGCTGTTATAATTGCCGACCCCGCAAGGAGCGCCCTCCCCGAAAGGTCACCGGCCTGCGGCCAGGTGTGATGCGTGACAAGGTGGGCGGCAAGGAAGGCAGCCGTAATTGCCGATGGTTCGCTGCTGGTATTTCGTCCCTGACCGGTCGGAAGAATGTATAAAAAAAACGTTTTGGAATATGCGCGCCGCGCTGTGTCTCGTGGTTTAATAAGAAGAATTCCCCTCGGAATAAGTCTGTAGTGAGGACAGGAGGTTGCGCTTATGAGAAGAAGGATCGTGTTCATGGCTGGCATTGCGATCATGCTCGCGGGCATCATCGCTAGCGCCGCTGCCGCGCCGGTCAAGCTGACCTACATGACCTGGGAGCCCAAAGGCATGGCGTCGGCGATCGCAAAGTATGAGGCGGACACGGGAAACACTGTGGAGGTCCTGGCTGACGACCCCAACAAGATCATGGCCATGGGCATGGCCGGTGATGCAGTTGACGTCTTTCTTTTCCACGGGGGTGGGCAATTCCTGGATCTCGCTTCCAAGGGCTTCCTGACGCCGCTTGATGCGATGATGGCGAAGAGCAAGACCCTTTCCCCGGCGGACCTTCTGCCGATCAACGACCTGTGCCGGTGGGATGGAAAGACCGAGGGAACGGGCCCGTACTACGGCATCATCAAGGACTACGGCAGTCCGGTATTGTTCTACAACAAGAGGATGTTCGACAAGGCGGGGATCGCCTACCCGTCCGCCACCAAGCCGCTGTCTGCCGACGAGTTCAGGGCGCTTGCGAAAAAACTGACCGTCTATCAGGCGGGCAAAGTCGTTCAGTATGGCTGGGCGGAGCCGAGCGCGGACAACTGGGTATTCCCGGATACTTTCAATATTGCGCGAGCCGCCGCAAGCAACGGGCTTGTCGCCAAGAATTTCGCGTTCACGGATGACTACAAAAAGCTTTCCTTCGACGAAAATACGCCCGGCGTCGCGGCCTATATCCAGATGCTCGTGGACATGGCAATGAAAGACCATTCGTGGCCGTCGCCGCTTGATCCCTCCACGCAGTGGGCAGGGGACCTGTTCATCCACGACCAGGCAGCCCTCGAAATCGCTGGGCCTTGGTGGGTGGGCAATTGCGAGCAATCCGTGCCGCAGGCGCGGCAGTGGATCGGGGTCGCCCCGACGCCGCTCCTCTGGGGGCAGAAACAGCTTTTCCCGAATGACATGCCGGTCGGCTTCGCGATCATGAAGAACGCGAAAAAGGAAGCATTCCAGCTCCTGGAGTATCTTCAGTACTACGGCGGCGTTCAGAACACGAAAATCGCCTGGAACATTCCTACAACGAAGCCTCTCCAGCAATTGCTGCCGAGAAGCGAAGCCTACTGGGTCCCCTACTTCAAGATATTTGACGCGATGGTGCCCGCGGAGACGTTCGTGAAACCCAATCCATATCTTCCTGACTATTCCGGGATCAACGAAGCAATCGCGGGTCCCAGCCTCATGGATCTCTTTACGGGAAAGATCGCCGTGAAAGATTGGCTGAAGAAGGGCGTTGCCGCGGCAAACGCAAAGATAGCGGATGCCATAGCCAACAAATAGCGCTTGGCCGATTGCAGAAACGTATTCTCAGAGGGTCGGTCGGTCACATGATCGGCCGGCCCTCGATCTGTGAGAAAGAGGCGGTCATGAGCACGATGGCACCGGGTATTCGGCGGCGGAGATTCAACGGCAGGATCCAGGAGAGCGTTGCGTTCTACCTTATGATCGCCCCCTGGGTGGTCGGATTCATCGTGTTCCAGGTCTATATTTTCGCCTCTGGTTTAATGTACAGCTTCACGAACATGGGCGCCAGCCAGAACGTGCGGTACGTGGGTTTCAACAATTACATTCGGGCCTTTAGCGCCGATCCGCAATTCTGGGCTTCGCTTCTCACCACTTTGGAGTACAGCTTCATCAGTGTCCTGGCGAGCGTTTTTGTCGGGTTGGCTGTCGCGGCCATGCTGAACAGGGACCTCAGGGGGAGAGCCCTTTATCGGACCGTCGTCTATCTCCCGACAGTCGTCCCGGCGGTGTCGGCCGCTCTCTCCTGGGCCTTCCTGTACGATAAGAATTACGGTCTCCTGAACGCGGTCGTTGAAAAGGTGGGACTCGGTTCCGTGACATGGCTGCAGGACCCCACCATGCTGTGGTCGCTCATCATTATGGCGGTGTGGAGCGGGGTGGGCGGCAGCATGATCGTCCTTCTGGCAGGGATGCAGGGGGTTCCGGTCGACCTGATCGAAGCCGCCGTGGTGGATGGCGTGGGGCCTTTTCGTCGCTTCCGGCACGTCACCCTCCCGCTGATCACCCCCGCGATATTCTTCAACGTCGTAACGGGGTTGGTCGGCGGCATGCAGATGTACACCCAGGCCGAGTTGCTTCAAGGGACCGGGATGGACACACAGTACGCGAACATCATCAGGGGCAACTACGTCTACATGCGTCTGCTGGTGCGGTCCGCGTTCCGGGACCATCGATTGGGGTATGCCTGCGCCCTTTCATGGATACTCTTCCTGGTCATCGTGATCGTCACCTTTGTCCTGTTTCGCACCTCCGACGCGTGGGTGTACTACGATTCTCTGGCAAAGGAGCGCACGCAACCATGAGACGCCTCCCCGCGACACCCTCAGGCTCCCTGCACGTCAGGGTCAATCCATGGTCGAAATCTGCGCTCTACGCGATCACGTGGATCATCTGTCTCGTGTTCCTCTTCCCCTTTCTCTCCATGTTCTCAACAGCTCTGAAATCCGATATCGAGGCGACAAGCCTGCCTGTCCACCTCATACCCGTCCAATGGCATTGGGAAAATTTCGCTAACGTCATGAAAAATGCCCCCCTTTTCGGCCGATGGATACTGAACAGCTTCATCCTGTCGATCTTCCCGACTGTTGGTATCGTGCTCGCCAGCTCCATGGCGGGTTTTGCTTTCGCGCGCCTGAGGGCGCCCTTCAAGAAGCAGCTTTTCGGCATCGTGCTGGCCACGCTGATGATCCCGACCACTTCCATGTTCGTCCCCATCTACCTGTTCTGGCGCAACGTGCACGCAATCGGGACTTACTGGCCCCTCATCCTGCCGTCCTTTTTCGGCGACGCATTCAACGTCTTCTTGTTCAGGCAATTCTTCGCCAGCATGCCGAAGGAGCTTGAGGAGGCCGCCATCGTGGAAGGGTGCGGGCGTTTTCGGGTCTGGTGGTCGATCTTCATGCCGAACGCGCTCGCCGTCATTGCGACGTCCGCGATCTGGCATTTCAACTGGCGCTGGAATGAGTTCATGATGCCACGGTTCTTGCTGAATGCAATGCAGAGCTATCCGGTTCCCGTGGGTCTTCTCTACGCCTTCAAGACTGAGATCGGAACCAGCCGGGTCAACATGGTCTCCGCCGGCGCCCTGATTTTCGCGATTCCCACGATCGTCGTGTTCATGCTGGGGCAGAAGTACCTCGTTCAAGGCTTCGTTACCTCGGGCATAAAGGGATGATGAGCGCACGGGAACGAGTGCTGGCGGTTCTGAACGGGCGGACGCCGGACCGGGTGCCCTGGATGGGAGACCTGGACTACTGGGTGTCTTCGCTGAAGCTGTCGGGCACGTGGCCCATTCGGTACACGCAGGTAGGGGGTCTCTTCCAGCTCCATCGAGACTTGGGCGTGGGCTTCTACCTTCAGGGGGACTTTCCATTCCGCGCCGATTCTCCCGGTGTCCAGTTGAGAGAGAATACGGACAACGGGCGGACTGTCACGGAGGTTATCACGCCGGTAGGCAGCATTCGCCAGGTCTCGGTGTTCCTGTCTGAATCGTTCACCTGGGCAACCGTGGAACATTTCATCAAGTCAGTCGCCGATCTGAGGGTGATCCGCTACTGGTACCAGGGCACCTCGTATAGTCCGGCGTACGCAGCCGCCCAAGAGCGTTGGTTGCACGTCGGCGAAGCGGGCATCGTCTTAAGCTATCTCCCGAAAAGCCCGCTGATGGAGTTGGTGGCGCTTCTTGCGGGTATCGAGACAGTCACCTATGCTTTTGCCGACGCTCCGGAAGAGCTCGAAGAGACTCTCGCCGTCATGGAATGCAAGGCGGACGAAGCGGCCCTCATCGCCGTGGATTCCCCCGCGGAGTGCCTCATGATCCCGGAAA
This sequence comes from Spirochaetia bacterium, assembly GCA_049519415.1. GTDB lineage: Bacteria > Spirochaetota > Spirochaetia > SZUA-6 > Fen-1364 > Fen-1364. Next base: position 17,193 of record JBEKQU010000015.1, on the reverse strand, counting down.
ACCTTTCCTCGGAGGTAATTGGGAAACGTCTGTTCGAAAAGTTCATGAGACCGTATGAGGAGAAATGGGTCGCAAGGATCCGCGAGGCGGGAAAACATTCCTTCATCCACATGGATGGCACCATGAAGGGATTGATCGCGGAGGTTGCGTCGACGGGCTTCGATGTGCTGGAAGCTCTTACGCCATCTCCCGTCGGCGACATTCCCCTGCAAGAGATTGAGAAATGGGTCCCGAGAAATACGATAATCTGGGGAGGTCTCCCCGGCCTTTATTTTACCGACATTATCGGGGATGAGGAGTTCGACAGATATGTCATCCAAGCCCTCGATATCATGAAAAGCCACCCCCGGTACGTCCTTGGCGTAGCGGACCAGGTGCCCCCCGGTGCGCACCGGGAGCGAATACGACGAGTCGCCGAGCTGGTCGAAGTGCACGGTCGCTACTAATCATCGGGGCTTCTGGCCAGATGCGTGCGCGCGCTGCCATGAAAGGGGCGCCATGCCGAAAGCTTCCCCAAACGCCCGGGTGAAATGCTGAGAGGAGCTGAACCCGAACTCCAGCGCGACCTGGGTGACCGTCATTTCCGGATTCATCAGCACTTCGCGCGCAGCCTCCAGGCGCTGCTGCAGATGATATGCAGCGGGCGTTTCGCCCACTTCATCCAGAAAGCGCGAGCTCAACTGTGACTTGCCCAGCCCGGCAATCCTGGCCAGCATTTCCAGCGGGATCCTCTCATCCAGGTGTTCCTTCATGTACTGAAGCGCTTTCACAACCGGATAGCAGTACGGTCTCACGTCCCGAGGCTCCGTGCCGCTTGCTTGCGCCTCAACGGTCTGGAGGAGCACGGTTGCGAAAATGCGCAGATACTGCGCGCATGCCTCGTTCATTCTCACCCGCTGCTCGACGATCTGCAGGAGTATGCAGCGGAGGACCAGCTCGACATCGCGCGGAGCGGGAAACACGTACACACGTTTGCGGGCCAGCTCACGCAATCCGAAGGCCAGCTCAGCCCCTTCCGCCCCCAGTTGCTCGAGATGGACGCCGATCCAGAGCATGTGATGCTCTGCGCGGTAGGTGTCGACCGATTCGTGCACGAGGTCCGGCGGCGTCCAGCTTACCTCCCCTTCCTTGAGAGCAGACGCCGATCCGTCGATCCTCCAGAGGATCGATCCCTGCACCATGTAATGGAACTCGAACGCCGGGTGGGACTGCGGCAACACCACATGACTTGGTCCGGCAAAGGCCTCGCCGCAGTGGGTCAGCGCGGGCAGATCAGCAAGAGGATGCTCGAAGCGGAAGCCTGAGATGACTCCAGGATCCCGGATGATTTCCATGACTTCGAGAGTATAGCACAACCTTGGGGCTCCTGCGCGCGCTGTGGACCCTGGATGATTGTGCAAAGAGTTCGCATGAAAGTAAAAGACAGGACGGCTGTGGAACGGGACCATGGATATATGAGCAAAACGCTGCATGTGGTATTCAAGACCCATCTGGATGTCGGTTTCACGGATTATGCCGCGGCCGTGAAGCAGCGATACTTTGATACGTATATCCCCCAGGCCCTTCGCATAGCGCGCGGGCTCCGCGAGGAGGGAGGTCCCGATCGTTTCGTGTGGACGACGGGGTCCTGGATTATTTACGAATACCTCGAGCAGGCGGATCATGACGCGCGGAAGGCGGCCGAAGAGGGGATCCGGGCCGGCGACCTTCGCTGGCACGGACTGCCGTTTACCATGCATTCAGAGCTATTGGATCCGGACCTGTTTCGCTTCGGGCTGGGGCTTTCTCAGGAGCTCGACAAGCGTTTCGGCACCAGGACTATCGCGGCAAAAATGACGGATGTTCCCGGGCACACGCGGGGCATCGTCCCGCTCATGGCGGAAAGCGGTCTACGGTTCCTTCATATCGGCGTGAACGCCGCATCCCGGGCTCCAGACGTTCCCGGATTGTTCCGCTGGCGCGAGCCTGAATCCGGGGCTGAGATCGTGGTCATGTATCACAAGGACGGCTACGGCGGAGCCTCCCGCATTGAGGGATTTGACCATGCCCTTGGCTTTGCCCATACCGGTGACAACCTTGGGCCGCAGTCGCAAGAGGAAGTCATCCGTGCGTTGAATCATTACCGTTCACTGTTTCCCGATTTCGAAGTGAAGGCCTCCACGCTCGATGAATTTGCGGAACAGGTGGAATTGATCCGCGAGAGCCTTCCGTTGATTAGAGAAGAGATCGGAGACACCTGGATTCATGGAACGGCCAGCGACCCCTGGAAGATGGCGGGCTTTCGCGCGCTGCTCCGCCTGCGCGCGCGCTGGGTTGCCCAGGGGCGTGATGCCGCCGATGCCCCCGGCTTTCACAGATTCAGCCGGGAGCTGCTCACGGTGGCTGAGCACACCTGGGGCATGGATGCCAAGATGCACCTCGCCGATTACCAAAATTACAGCCGCGCGGATTTCACCCGCGCGCGGGCAATTGATATTGTGTTCGACGAAGCTCCGCGGCAATTCTCTTTCGCGGAAGGCTATAAACTTCATGGCCAGCCTCAGAGCTACCGCAAGATCGAAGCCTCGTGGCGCGAACAGCGGGCGTATCTGCACCGAGCGGTGGCCGCTCTTCATGATCCCCGGCTGAGGGCCGAAGCCCGCAATTCTCTTCACGCCGGCTCTGCGACACGGATCGCCCGGGAAGGAGCGCTGCTGGGGAAAGAGCTGGGGAAAGCGCAGGAAACGGCCCATTTCCGCGTACGTTTCAGCCCGACAAACGGATCCATCATCTCGCTTGTGGATAAGCGAAATGGAAAGAGCTGGGCGCGGAACAAGAGCCCCTTGGCCCTGTTCCATTATCAGTCGTTTTCCGCTGCAGACTACGAGCGTTTCCTGCGGGAGTTTGTCGTCAACCTGGACAACATGGAGATCCATTCCTGGGCTGCGCCTGACTATGGCCGGTTGGGCCTCACGTCTGCGCATTCAGAATCAGCTCTCTATGTGCCCAGAGTCGTGGAAGCCCGGCGCAGCGGAGAGAGGTTCCTCTTCGACCTCCGGCTGCCGTCTCGTCCGCGCGAACGCTTCGGCGCGCCCGCGGCGCTGCAGTTGCGGTACACTTTCCCGGCCCGCGAGCCCTGCATTGAAATCGAGTTTTCATGGTTCGACAAACCGGCCAGCCGCCTGCCAGAGGCTGCGTGGCTCTCATTCGTTCCTTTGGTCAATGCGGTGGACAAGTGGGAGATCCACAAGCTCGGCCGCTGGATTTCTCCGATTGAGATTGTCAGCCGCGGAAATAGAAACATGCATGGGATAGGGGAAGGGGTCAGGGTCTCGCGCGGGGGGTGCCAAGTTGTCATTGAGAGCAAGGACGCGCACCTTGTTTCCCCGGGTGCGCTTCGGCTGCTGCAGTTCGATGACACGCTGCCGCGCCTGGAAGCGGGCATGCACTTCTGCCTACACGCAAATCTCTACAGCACCAATTTCCCGCTCTGGTATGAGGATGATGCCCGGTTCCGTTTTCGGCTGCGTTTTCCGTTTCCGCATGGGTAGTATTTTGCGGTTTTGATGAAAAAACTTGCGCGCGGGAGATTTTTCACATACGATGGCATCATACAGGGAGGAGCATGTCGTCCAGCGTACCGGCGTCAGACGGAGGCACACCACTTGACACCCGCATGGCCCGGCTTTCCCGCCTGGTCGGCACCGACGAAGGCTTCTTCCTGCTGGCCCTCCATTCCTTTATGGAGAGCTTCATCTGCGACATATTTCCCTCGTACAAATACGGCGGGAGTTTCCCCACGCTTCTGTGGGACTTCAAGGATTTTCTCAAGGCAAAGGGGCGCGTGACCCAGGAGGACCTCCAGGCCATCATCCGCATCTCCAAGGAGCACCCCACCGCAAACAAGGTGCGGCACGGCTTCCTGCCGCTGGGCAAGGAAGAGGCGGTGGCCGCGTCGTTCAACTTCCTCGGTTTCTGCAGGGCTTGCGGAATATCTCATCCCTTCCTGGAAACTCTCAGGCAGAGCCTGAAGATCTGGGATGAGAAGGTCTCCCCTCTGCAGAAAAGCCAGGAGCTGGCCAAGCTCAGGTTCGACCTGTTCGTGGCGCAGCGGGAGAACAAGAAGCTCCTCCAGCAGGCGGCGGATGCGCGGGACGCGGAGGTGAGGTCGGAGCAGCTGGAGGCCGACCTGAAGCAAAGGGCAGCGGAGCTTGCGCGCGAGAGGGCGCGCGCGGGCGGCAAGGCGGACCGGGTAGACGCTCTGCGTGGGGAGCTGAACAGCCTCAACCAGCAGAAGAAGGTCTTGTCCGAAGAGCTTTTAAAGTTCCGCGACCTGGACTTGTACATCGAACACCTGAACAGATTCACCATCTACACGCGCACGCGCCGCGACTATGAGCGAAGCCTCATGCGCCTGACCGCCGAACAGCAGGCAGCGCTGGAAGTCATGACGCCCGGCCACGATTTCCTGGTGCGCGGAGGGGCGGGCACGGGAAAGACCATCGTCCTGCTCCAAGCGTACAGCAAAGCGCGCAGGGACCTGTTCACGCCCCGCACTGTGCTCCTCACCTACACCACCACGCTGGTGAAGTACGACCGCTACCTTGCCGAGCTGCTGAGGGCATCCGAGGAGCCGGGGCTCATCCAGACCGCTGACAGCTTTTTCCTGTCGCGCCTCCGCATGATCGACCCGTCGTGGAGGGTGGACTATTCCGCGGTGGACGCGCTGGCCAGGCGATGGAACACCACGGGCTTCATGTCCGACGGCGAGCTTGCCACGGAAGTGGAGGACTTCCTCTTTGGCAACAAGGTGAGCAAGGCCGAGTACGTGGATGACGTGGTGCCGCGGCGCGGCATGCGCCAGCCGCTTTCCCAAGCCCAGCGCGCCCAGGTGTGGAAGATCAGGCAGCTTATTGTCGGGGCGATGGAAGACATGGGCGCCTTCAGTAAAAACTACTCGCGTATCAAAATTATTGAAGCGATGGGCGACAATAGCACGCCGAGCGGCTCGGCGGGTGGGGCATCGGGTAGTGTTGAGGCATCGGGTGCGGGCAGCGTCAACCTGTGCGACATCGACCTTGCGTTCGTGGACGAGTCCCAGGACCTCACCGCCGTCGATCTCATGGCGCTGAAGCTTATGTGCCGCAGGGGCGTAATAATGGCAGGCGATGCGGGCCAAGCCATCTATGGACTGGGCAGTCCCTACAAGCGTGCAGGCATCGACATCACGGGCAGGACGAAGATCCTGCGCACAGACTTCCGCACTACCTGCCCGATCCACGATCTTGCGGAGAAATACCGGGAGCTTTGCGCTCCTGACATCGAGGGAGAGGCGATCGCCACCCACGCCTTCCGCGAAGGCCCGCCGCCCGAGCTGTATCGCGCAGTCACCAGAGAAGAGCTTCTCAAGCTGCTGATGGAGAAGGTGAGCCTGTTCATCGACAAGCTCGGCTACGATCCCGAGAACATCACCGTGCTCGCGCCGGGGAAGGCCGATGTAGCGGCGATCCAAGACAGACTGTCGCGCAGAGGCATCACATCGGCAAACATCAGGGATGATTCCTTCTCATTTTCCGCGGAGGGCCTGGTGCGTGTATCAACGCTGCACTCCAGCAAGGGTCTTGACTTCCCCGTGGTGCTCCTCTACCTGCCTTCTCTACCGATCGTGGGGGACTACGATGAGAAGGCCGCTAATTCCTTGGCGCGCAATCTCATCTACGTAGCCATGACGCGCGCGATGGACAATCTGAACGTGTTTGTGATGGAGGATGCGAGGGAGAGGGCGGTCGCGGAACTGGTGGGAGTTTTAAACGGGTGGAACTAGCAATTGAAAAAGGGGAGTAGCATGTGCTGGCTCCGGCAAGCGCTCGCAAACAGCTCAACGATCTGGCGGATGAGCCGGCCACGAGGATAACCGTCGCTTATTGCGCGGACCCGAGAGACGCCCTGTTGAAGGCGGCGTATAGAGTGAACCACGCGTGAATCAGCAAAGAATACTGAGAAATCCTTGGAGGAACGGGATTGTGTCTGTTTTTATTTGCAGCTACACTACGGGAGAGCATGAAAATGGCGGATGTGAACCATGGCTGAATCCGTGTTTCTCACGGAAGTAGCGCTTCGTAATTACAAGAGCATAGCAAAATGTAGGGTACGGCTTGGCCCGTTGACCTTCCTGGTAGGTCCGAATGGAGCAGGCAAGAGCAATTTTTTAGACGCGCTCCGACTGGTTTCTGAATCGCTTACTATGTCGTTGGAGAGCGCACTCCGAGAGCGCGGGGGGATCGCCGAGGTTCGCAGGCATTCCGCCGGACACCCCACCCATTTCGCAATCAAGCTGGATTTTTCGCTTCCTGATCATCAGAGAGGGAGATACGGATTTCAGGTAGGTGCCGCGAAAAATGCAGGGTTCATCGTGCAGGAGGAGGTGTGCGAGATAGAAGGAAGCGGCGGCGTGCCCAGCGCCGCGTTCCGGGTGTCAAATGGAGTTGTAAAATCATCCAGTGAGATGATAATGCCGCCTGCCCAGGAAGACAGGCTCTATCTGGGTGCGGCAGCAGGCGTGCCTCCTTTCCGTGTGCTTTTTGATGCGCTCAGCCATATGGGATTCTATAACTTCAACCCTGATGAGATGCGTGAACTGCAATCTCCTGATGCAGGCAAGGTTCTTAAACGCGACGGCAGCAACCTGGCAAGTGTCCTCAGTAGCATGGAGAAAGAACACCTGGGCGCGTATTCCCAGGTTGTGGCGTTTCTCTCCAGGATTGTGCCAGGCGTTGTCGGGGTATGCATGAGGCAGTTCGGAAAGAAAGAAACGCTGGAATTCCGCCAGTATGTTGTTGCTGACGGTGCTCCTTGGCGATTCATGGCAGAGAACATGTCCGATGGCACTCTCCGAGTTCTTGCTGTACTGACTGCATTGTTTCAAACAATCGATGGTGACAGCACAAGGATTCCGTTGGTAGGTATCGAGGAGCCCGAGGTCGCCGTGCACCCCGGCGCGGCGGGCATCCTGCGAGACGCCTTGTGTGTCGCTTCAGCGCACACTCAGGTAATGGCTACCTGTCATAGCCCCGATCTGCTTGATGACAGAGACATACTTCCCGAGTGTATCCTCGCTGCAACTTCCACCAATGGACAGACAATAATTGGTCCTCTAGATGAAACTGGAAAATCATCGATTCTCAACAGGCTCTTCACGGCAGGAGAACTGATGAGACAAAGCCAGCTTTTTCCGGTTGTCGGTTCAACAGAGGCCGACAACCAAGATCAGCTCGATCTTTTCCCTGCGACGGAGAGTGGTTCATAGCTGCCTCCAAATCGCTCCGGGGCAAACGCGGCCTGGCAGGGGATTTTGAAATGCGGCGCGAAGAAAGCGCTCACGGAGGCTTTTCCCAGCCTGCCGCCGGAGGCTGATCTCCTCAGCGCGGGGGTTTGAATTGTGGCGGACTTGGTCCTATAATAGGGCATCATGGAGAACGGCTCCCCCGACTTCCTCCCCCGCCTCGAAGAAGCGATCGCTCTGCGCGCGACGTGGCTGGAAACGGTCCGTATCCCGCAGCTCAAGGACATGCTGGGCGCCTACCGATCCCTTTTCCAGAGCGTTGCGGGAACGCTTATCAAGAAAGGGCTGCTGCGCGAGGATGCCTATAATTATGACGGCACGGTAAGCGCGATCGTTGTCCCCCCGGACTCCGCGCTTCCCGAAACCGACGACAATACAGAGGTGAGCCATCGAATCGTTGCCTATGGGCGCCAGCTCGATTTTCTGGTGGACGGCTTGCCATTCACCCTCGCCTCCATGGACCTCGCCGCATTGAAGAGGATCTCCTCCCTCCTTTCCTATGTGGATTGGGAGAGCTTCGGGGAGGCATCCCACAGCCCCACCACGCGCGCGCTGGCCCGGCAGGTGACAAAGGTGCGGCTGAGCAAGGACGGTTTATCCTCCCGTGTCCTGCACGAATCGCAGACGCAGATCGAGAAAATCGCAAGAGACATCCGGGATCGCATGGCCGAGCTGGAGTCGTGGCACCGTGAATCATGGAAGGCCGAGGTGCGCGCAAAGGTGCTTCCGCGGGTTTCCTCCCCCCATGCCAGAACAGGAGAGGAACGGTCGGCGAAAGCGCTCGCCATCAAGAAAGCGTTCGATCAGGCGCTGCCCGAAGGCACCTGGCATCCGCAGCTTATCCACGAGATCCTGGCAGAGGACCATTCCTCGGGTTCCGCCGAGCGCTTGGAAAAGCTCCTCGCTTCCCTCGCGCTCCCACAGACAGCGACCTCAAAGCCGGATGACGCTCCCCAGCGCAGGATCGTGCTCCTGGATGCCGTCCGCGGTGTCTGCGGAGCAGCCGATGAAATTGGGTGTTGCGAAGAAGTCCTGGTGGAAAACGAGCACGCCGTGGAGAAACGCCGGCTCAGTTTTCTCCAGCGGGTCAGGCGATGGTTCCAGAAAAGCCTGGGCAGGCTTGACGATCGTTTCTACGATGTAGAGTATCGCTCATCCCCCACCGCGGAGGCCAAAACCGAAACCATCGATTTCCTGAAGCTCGTTTCAGAGATGAAGGAATTGAAGGCCGTGTTCACCGAAATTATAGAGGAAGGGAGTCCTGGGTATCGCCGGATCGAGGCGATGAACGAGGAGCAGCTCTGCGATTTTCTGGACTGGCAGTTGCGCCAGCTGCGCCAGCTCCATCGCCGGATGGAGGCCCTTAATGACCTGTTCCACGTCAAGGCAGTGCACGAGCGCGGAGACACTGCGCGGAGCATCAAGCTGGAGCTCCTTGCAATAGAGAATGGCATGATTCGTGCGGAAGCGGTGCGCCGCGAAAGCATCGCCTGCCTGGAGAAGAAGGATTCCAAATAATAGAACTTTCGCTTGGGACTGCCGTGGGTTGAGATTTTCAAGGGCGCTATAAGCCCGTGGAGCTCTGAATAACGTTTTTCATTGCTGGTTCTACGGGCCTCGCTTCGTTGTAGAAGGGGACCCCCCGGGGGCCATAAAGTAGCCGATCTCGCGCAGGGCGCGCTTGAACGCGGCTTCCGATGCTGCCGGCACCACGAGGTGCCGGTCCCCGGCTCGCATGCAGTGCTTGCGCGTTCGCGAGTCGCTGGCGATGAGCGCGGCCAGCTCGGGATTGGCGCATTCGATCAAGCGGGTGAGACCGCGGTCCAGGACCTTCGCGCTTCGGTCCGCGACATCCTGGAGCAAACGGGCGACCGTGTCGGGGATGGGGGCGCCGTTTCGCGCCGCCAGGAACTCCTGGATTTCCATCGCCGACCGGCCCCCCTCGATCGCGGCGAGGAGCTTGCCGGCGTCCAGCCGCCAGACAAGGTCGGAAACCGGGGTCGCATAGGCGTCCAGCGCAAGCCGATCCGCCCGCTCCAGCTCCGCGCCGATAGCCGCGATTTCCAGATTAGGCAGCACCCGCAGGACTGGTTTCACCTCGACGGGCGCGGGCTGGTAGCCCGATTCAGCGCCGAGGCAGTAAGCGCCGAGCGCCGTGAGCCGGAGATACATCAGTCCATCGTAGCGGCTGAAGTAGAAGAGATCGTCTGTTCCCCACATGCTGTGGTAGTCGCCGCGAGCGCCCGCGGGCGGAATAAGCGCGACGTCGATCAGGCCGAGCGTGGCAGCGTACTCCAGCAGCAGGCAATAGAGGTACCGCGCCTCCAGGATTAATTCGCCATCTCCGTAGCCAAGCGAGCCGTATTGGGGCTCGCCGATATAGAGGTCCCAGGCTCTGCGGGTCACTAAAAAATCGTTGCCCGAAGCGCGCACGTAGCGGAAAAACTCGTCGGTGGAAAACCAGCCGCCGATCGGGCACTCGGCCAGGGCGCTGGCCACCGCATCCCTCCGGGAGGAGACGCCGGTGAGCCCATGCCTGCCTTTCCCGGTCTGCCCCTTGACGCAATCTATGCGCGAAAGCTCGTCGATGATGGTCGTGTCGAGCCACTTCGTCCAGATGATATTGATCGTTTCGGAGGCAGGCTCGGCAAGGGCCTTTCGGCCCGCGTTGGTAAGCTGAAGCCTCGTGCCCGAGAGCTGAGCAAGCCCCCCTGCCTGGATGAGGAGGGGCCATGCAAAGGCGCGAATCGGCCCCGCGTTCTCATCGCGCCACTTGTTCGTGACGGGGAGGCGCGGATAGTAGTCGCCATTCTCGAGAATTGTCTGGATGGCGTTTATGCTTGCGGACGTCGCCCGCCGCGTCTTGTCGCTCACCGCGATTTTGCCCGCATCCACGAGCCGCAGCAGAGAGAGCAGCTCACGCTGGGCGGTTCGCTCCATCTCGTGGACAGTGAGCGGCGCCGCTTTCTTGTCTTGCTCCGAGAGCTTATACGCGGCCGGCAGCTCTGCGAGCGTTTCGATCCTTGCCTCAACTGGTGGCGGCATGAACGCCTTGAGCCGCTGCTTGAGATCAGCCGGCATCACGCCGTTGCCGTAGAAGAAGAATTTCAGCGCCGAAGGGATGCGATGGTACTCATTCTTGCCGGCTTTTTCCCAGGTAGGGTCCTGGCCGTACTTGGCGCGAAAGCGATCGGCGGGGAATCGGGTAGAATGCGAATGCACGACCTCGGCCACGGCCGCGCGCTGCAGCTCATCGAGGCTTTGCCAGACCGCCCGCAGCCGTTCTCCGTGGAGATGGTTCACGATCACCGCGGCCAGGTCGGCCTTCCGTGCAGGCAGTTTCTCCTTGGTCAGCGCGGCCAGCTCTTTCAGCTCGTCCGCGCGCATGAAATCGGAGAGCGCAGCTTCAAGCGTTGGGATCTCACCGTTGATATAGTAGCCTTTCATGCTGCCTTCTTTTCTCCGATTGCCTCCACAATATCACTGCTGCGATGGCGGCACAACGCAACGATATCATCGAGATATTCGCAAGCCGGCCCTTGCTGAGCGTTACGGTGAGTCAATTTGATAGATTGACTCGAGCAGCACTCCCTACGCTGCGTACTCAGACCCGGCAACCACTTCTGCAAACAAGACGACCGTAATAACTTTCAAGTAAGCCGTGCAGGTCCACTCGGGCCCGCGTGTGCAAGGAATGTGGGTTGGACATGAAATAATTTGCCCGCCTGCACGCAAATCACTAACCTTTTCCTCATGAAGAGAGCTGTACACATCGCCCTCCTGCGCGGCATCAACGTCGGGACAGCCAAGCGCGTGGCCATGACGGATCTGCGCGTGCTGCTTGAGGAGCTGGGCTACGGCGATGTGCGAACGCTTCTCAACAGCGGCAACATTGTGTTCTCCGCGGCAAAGGCCGAGCCGCGCAAAGCCGCCCTGCGCATCGAGAAGGCGCTGTCGGTAAAATTGCGCGTCTTAGCCCGAGTGCTGGTGCTCAGCGCTGAAGAGCTCGATGAAGTTGTAGAGCGGAACCCCTTAGGGAGGGTCGCTGACAATCCCTCGCGTCTGCTGGTCGGGATCCTGTCGGATGCGGCGGATCAGGAGAAGCTTGCGGAGATCGCCAAGAAGGAGTGGGGCAAGGAAAGGATCTCGCTAGGCGAAGTGCGGTCAGGGACAAAGCCAGCGGGAGGGAAGGGCGCAGCCCGGGCATTCTATATGTGGATGCCTGAAGGGGTGATCAAGAGCAAATTGAACGCCGCGGTCAGCAAGGTGTTAGGGGATCAGGTGACCGCGCGTAACTGGGCAACGATGCTCAAGTTGAAAGAGATGGCGGGTGAGGTGGGCTTCGACGGGTAAGAGCAGCCTGGCGCACCGTTTATGGACGAGGGGTAAGAGCATGATGAAGTACAAGGGATATATCGGTCAAATCGATTTCGACGACAATGCGGAAGTCTTTCCACGACGTTGTTGACACCTGTCTGGCGGACTGCAAAGCAGCCGGGAGGTTGCCCGAAAAGCCGTGCAACGGCACGATCATTGTTTGTGTTGACCCTGCCATCCATCGACGCGTGGCCATAAAGGCTGCCGCGAACAAGAAGTCGATGAACAAGTATGTTCGGTCATTGCTGGAGAAGGCTACAGAGGATTTGACGCTTTCGCCATAATGCACTAATCCGCCTGAAGGATCTCTTGCCCTAAGGACCCAACGCGAGGTCTCCCTCTCTACCCGCTCCCGTAAAGGTGGGCCGTGTTGATCTTCATTCCCAGCAGACGAAGGTAGATGAAGAGCTGCATGCGGTGATTGGAGAGGTGCTCGGTCGTCAGAAGCATGTACTCCTTGAGCGTTGTTCCCGGCGCCATCCATGGGATCTTGCAGATCCGTGTATTGAACGTCGCCTCGTCCACATGGGCGAAGCGTTCCTCGAAGAGCCTCCAATCCGCGTCGATCATGCCGAGCGCCTCTTTGATGTTCTTCACCATCGCGAATGCATCTGCGGGCGGAAGTCCTGTGCCTTCGTCGCCTCCTTCAGGCTTGAATTCCCAGCCGCCGTCCATCACGTCGCGTAGTCCGGCGCCGACCGAGCAGGAAACGTGATGCACGACCGCCCCCAACTTCAGAAACGATGCATCCGGACGCCAGTCCAGCTTGTCATCGGGCGTTATGGCGATAAGACCGCGCGTGGCGTCTACGATGCCCTTCGTGAATTTCGTATATTCGGTTTTCGTCATGATCGTCTCCTCCTTGCCAAGCGCTACCCGTGCTCCCTACCTGTCTGCTTCGACGTTCAGTATAGCCCGGAGGTGTCTTCGGAGGAAAGCCTGGCGGATTGGACCGCGCTCCGCCTTCCGTCCCTCCATGGACTCGGCGGAGCTCGACGTCCATGTCTACGCTCCGCCTTCCGTCCCTCCATGGACTCGGCGGAGCTCGACGTCCATGTCTACGCCCAGTCGGGCAGCCCGCGTGAAAGACCCGCTCTTCGTGCATCTGTGATGCATCGCAGGTATTCAGAGCGCGTTACAGGTCTCGAAATCTCAGGTATCCGGGACGCCTTGAAACAGGGCCGGTACTGGTCCATCACGTTCACGTAGGTGTCCCTGGATATTTCTTCAGCGATGAACTTGACTACCCCGGCCGTTCCCGCCAGGTTCCCCGGCATGACGAGGTGGCGTATGAGCAATCCGCGCCGCGCTATGCCGTGCGCATCGATCTGAAGATCTCCCACCTGCCTGTGCATTTCGCGCACCGCCTCCTTTGTTCTCTCCCAGTAATCCTTGGCGCCGGAATAGCGCAGTGCCTCCTCATCCGAGGAATACTTCATATCGGGCATGTAGATGTCGATGACGCCGTCAAGCACGCGGAGCGTCTCTACCGATTCATAGCCGCCGCAGTTGTACACCAGCGGAATGCTCAGGCCCTTTGGTGCGGCGATTGCCAGGGCCCGCACGATCGCATGCACGACATGCGTGGGAGTCACCAAGTTGATGTTGTGGCATCCCAGCCGCTGCAGCCTGAGCATGACACCTGCGATCTGATCCGTGGTCAGAACATCTCCTCTGGCAAAATGACTTATCTCGTAGTTCTGGCAGAAGACGCAGGCCATGTTGCAGGAGGCGAAGAAGATCGTCCCCGAGCCGCCCTGGCCGACAAGGGGACCTTCTTCCCCGAAATGGGGCGAGGCGCTTGCCACGAGCGTTTCCGCGCCCAGCCGGCACTTGCCGCGTTCTCCATCAAGCCGGTGTACCCCGCATTGATGCGGGCACAGCCGGCAGGGGGAGGAACGTGCTTCAAGCTGTTCAGCCTTCCGCGAGAGCAAGCCGATTGAGCTTGCCGCAAGATAAGCGGGAAGTGTTGTCTCGTTCTTCATGGCCGCAGTCTGGCATTGTATGTCCGGGGCCGTCTCCGCGTCGATGGCGCAGTCGCAGGCGCATGGGTAAGGCAAAATCGGGTGCGGCCTTGTGCAACTGGGTCCAATTGAAACTCCGCCAACGAAAGCGCAATCAGGAAGTCCGTATTGCCCTTCTTGATTCTCCTGGGAGATTCAGGACCCGGGAGGGAAGTTGATCTTATGTCAATTCTGACATTTACTCGTGGATCAAAGGGTGAAGGGAAGCCCCTGGCATGGCTGCACGGTCAGATCAAGACACCACCGCTATCGAAGAATGCTCGTAGAGAGTTGGGCTACGTCCTGCGCCTGATACAACAAGGAGCCATCAAAAGGATGCCTCGCTTGCTGCAACGGAGTAGATCATAAAAATCTGCCGTAGGCGGCTTGCCCTCTCTGATGTGGCGGCGAAAGGATAAACGAATGAAAGGCCCTAAGAAAAAAAAATCTGGAAAGAGCAGGCTTGAAAGTGGGAACCGCCGCAGAGTTGCTGGACCTCACACCGGCAGAGGCGGCATTCATTGATCTGCGTCATTGTATTCCTTTCCTTCTACGCTGCGTCTCTCACGAGCGCACGGATGAGTACGGTGTGCCGGTCACGGAGTCCACGAGCGCCCGCACATTTTCCACGGGCGTATCGAGCTGAACGTGATGCGTCGGACCGATGATCAGGCCGCCATTCTTCCCGATGGTCTGGAGCCTCTGCGCAACCTCGGCCCGTACGTCCTCCGGCCGGCCAAAGGGGAGCGTCCGCTGCTCGTCGATGGATCCCCAGAAGCAGAGGTCGCGGCCATACTGTTCCTTGAGGTGGGCCGGATCCATGCTCCGGGGCTGAACCGGGTTCAGCACGTCGACCCCCACTTCGATCAGCTCGGGAATGATGGGGAGGATGCAGCCATCCGAGTGATAGGCCACTTTCAATAAGGGATTGATCGACTTGATGGAAGAGATGAAGTCAGCCATCCGGGGCTTGAGGAATTTCCGCCAGGTCTGCGGGGACATGAGCATCGCGGTTTGTGCGCCCACGTCGTCTCCGATCCAGATCATGTCGATGCCCATCCGCGCAAGCCGCTCTGCGGCGCGCAGGTGGTAGCGGTACGGGATATCGAGCACTGCGTCAGCCCTCTCCGGGTCCGCGGCGAAATCCATGAGGAGCCTTTCGCAACCCCGAAGAGCCCATGCCGTTTCGAATATCGTGGTGACCGTCACGCCGACTATCCAGTACTCGTGCTTGAAGGAACTAATCACCCACTCTGATTCCGCATAGAGCTCGGGACGAGTGGGATCGGGCGACCGATATCCCTGGATTGCGGAGTCTTCGGCAAGCGGGTTTTTCGCGATTTCCGTGTAGTACCCCTCCCCGAACCGTGTCGTGTAAGTCGAATTCCTCCATACAACTCCCCACTCATCGGTGTAGGCGTCGCGGCCCGGGTTGTAAGAATCGTTCGCGTAGTAGCTGTTGGCCCACCCGACGGAGGTGAGCAAGAGATCCTCGTCGAGCGCCCTTTCCAGTTCGTAGGTGTTGCCGCCGCCGTGGGGGTTGTGGTGGGTGCCGGCGGGGATGTGTACGACCTCTCTCATCCGCGATGCAAACTCCGGAGTGAAACTGATCTGCAGGGGGCAGCGATCCGGCTGCTCGTGGTTCAGCGACAAAAGAACACGGTCCCTATGCCTCATGAACGCATTCCCTCTCTGGTTCCGATCGTCGTTAAAACCCCTCCGAACCGAACGCTCCTCTGAGAACAGAGGGACAGGCCGGCGCTTTCGAAAAGTGCGGCGATCTCTTTGCTGGTGTGCATCCGTCTGTGGGAGATGAGCCCTCCCGCAAGCGACGGCAGAGCGCCATCTGCAAGGCAGAAGATCCCCTTTGGCCGCAAGACCCTCGCAACCTCGCGTAAACCAGCCGCCTGATCATCCCAATGGTGAAAGGACAGGGTGCTGAACGCTGCGTCCACACTGGAATCGGGAACCGGTATCGCCTCTCCTTTGCCGAGATGAAACGTGCCTGACGGGGTCATGCGCCGTGCCTCATTTATCATGCCCTCTGCTGGATCGACACCGATCAAGCGCGCGGTCGGCCACCGCAAGGCTGCCCGGCGCAGCAGCCTTCCCGTGCCGCAGCCGATGTCCAGGATATTTTCGGGCAGACGCCCATCGAGAGTTGCCTCAACCAGGTTGATCACCGCCTTGTGGACCGGTCCGAAAAGGAAGATCTGGCCTAAGGAGCGTTCGTACGTGCGCGACCATCGGTGGAATCGCTGGATGTCTTCGCTCAAGGAGTTCTCCATGGCATCAAGGTACGTATTCCATGTGAAATGGGCAAAAACAGCATCTTCGGGTGCGGCCGGTCGTGAGCCGGCCGGTCGTGAGCCAGCCGCCGTGGGCCAGCCGCCGTGTGAAGGGCACCTTGAATGGGCGATCCGCCCCCGCTACAATTCCCTTCACTCCATGGGATCCCACGCGCCTCTTCACTCCTTGAAGGCACATGATTTTCCCCCACGGCTGACTCCACTCTTGCCGAGGGGCTCCGTGCCGGGAAGGGCGAGGTGCAGCCAATGAAGATTTCCTGCGCGTGGATGTACGCCATCGGCCTCTACGGTTTTCCCCCAAAAACGGCGGATATCTATAAAGCCGTCAGCGAAATGCACGCGATGGGCTTCGAGTACGGCGAGCTGGAAGGAATTGGCAATGAGAACCTTGGACAAGTGATCGCTCAGAAAAAGGAGATCAGGACGGCGTACCGCGACGCGGGCGTGAAGATCTCCAACTTCGCGGTTCTGCTCCCTGACGTTATCAGCATGGATCCAGCGGTCCGCGCAAAGGCCATGGACCACTTCAGACAGGGAGCCGAGGCGGCGGCGTTCTTCGAGAGCGCCAACCTCTGGATCGACAGCTACTTCCCGCCCGTCGAGGTTTTGAAAGGCGTGCTTCCCACTGAGGATCTCGTCTACGGCCAGAGCTTCAGAATCCGCATTCCTCACGGCTTTTCCTGGGAGTCATTCTGGGATGGCTTCGTGGAGGCCATTGCGCGCTGCACGGCGATTGCCCGGGAGAACGGGCTTCCCCTCCTGGTGGAGCCGAGGGTCGGGGAAACCGTGACGAACTCTGATGCGATGCTCCGCCTCTGGGACGCGGTGAAGGACGAGAACCTCGGGTTCATCCTCGACATCGCGCATCAGCACGCGCAAAAGGAGATGATGCCGCTGGCCATCGAGAAGCTGGGACGGCACATGAAGTACATCCACGTAGCTGACAACGACTCGCGCGACAATCGGCACCTGGCGCCCGGCAGCGGAAACGTCGACTGGGACGAGATATTCGCGCTGCTCGCCCGTCGCGGCTTCGACGGTTTTTTTGCCGTCGACCTGGAGAAGCTCCCTGATCTCGCCGGGGCATTCGATCGGACCCGACAGTTCCTCGAGCGTCAAGCGCGTACCCACCATCTGTAGGAGGCACACCAATGGAAGAGCTCGCCCTGCACGGCGGACCCAA
>JBEKQU010000014.1:0-78345 GCA_049519415.1 Spirochaetia bacterium | reverse complement strand
ACAAAGCACCTCGGGCCAGCAAAGTCAAGATCAGGAACACTCGGCACTCTAGGCCAACGAGGAGGATAAAAAAGGCAGTCTCGAAAAAAACTGCTTGACAAAAGCTAAAACAATCTCTGCTGTCGAGAGCTTTCCCGTCAGCAGCCCCGAGGACCTTGGTCCCTATCTGGACATGCTCCTCTCGGATGATGCGCGCACAGACCTTTCAGCCGCCAGCGCGGCGCACGGCTCCGTAGGGGAAGGCTATCTTCTTGAGTACTGGCTGGGCATGCCGTTTTTCGATTGGGTGGCCGAGGCGCTGGGCTTCCAGCAGGCCATCCTGTGGGTGATGTCCGTCGCGGAAGGGGAAAGGGAGCGGTTTCGCGCCCGCTACACGGAGCGCGTGATCGAGACGCTTCGGAGGGTGGCCCGGGAGACATCCTTCGAATCCTTCGTCATCGGCTGCTCCTCATCCTGCAATTCCCTTCTGGGTCCCCCGCTGTGGCGCAGCCTGGACAAGCCGTTCATCACCGCTGTTGCGCGCGAGGCGCATTCCCAGGGCAAGGTGCTGCATATCCATTTTCACGGCCGGTCCATGGAGACCATCGCCGACTTCGTTGACGCAGGCGTGGATTGCGTCTGCCCGTTCGAGCGTCCTCCGGGAGGAGACGTGGCAGGACTCGAAGGGCTGCGCGCGGTCCGCGCGGGACTGAAGGAGCAGGTCACCTTCAATGGAAACGTGCATACCGTGGAGACCCTCATTCGCGGCGCTCCGTCGAACGTCCGCCGGGAGGTGCGGGAGATCAAGCAGGCGTTTGCCGGTTCTTCCCGCTGCATCATCGGGACGGGCGACCAGGTGGGAGGCGAGACCCCTGAAGAGAACATCGCCGCGATGATCGAGGAGGCGATGCGGCTCTAGCCGGCACGCGCGCCCCCTGCTATCCCTTCAGCGCGCCCGCGGTCAGGCCTGAGACGAACTGTTTCTGCATGAACAGGTAGAACACGATGACAGGCACGATCGCGATGAAGACCACCGCGAACACATCCTCCCACTTCTGCACAAACTGGCCAATCGCGCGATAGACGCCTATGGTGATGGTGTAGAAATCGGAGGATCCCAGGATGATGAGGGGATTCACGAAATCGTTCCACGTCCACAGGGACACAAAGATGATGATGCTCGCCACGCAGGGGGTGATGAGCGGGAAGATGATGCGGAAAAAGATCCGCACGTCGCCCGCCCCGTCCATGCGCGCTGATTCGTCGAACTGCGGGGAGACGGTGCGCATGTAGCCGACGAAAAGGAACGACGCGAAGGGGAGGTACCACCCGATGTTCATCAGCAATAATCCCCAGATGGTGAACATGAGGTGCAGATGGCGCAGGACCTGGACGATCGGCAGGAGGATCACCTGCGCGGGGATCATGAGCCCCGCCAGCAGGAGAAGATAGGCGTAGGTGAAGAAGCGCTGTTTCTTGCGGCAGAGAACGTAGGACATCATGCTCCCCAGCACCACGACGGCGCCAACGGTGAGGCCGGAGATCACCAGGGAGGTGCCGTAGCCGATGAGGATGTTGAAGTGCGGAGCAAAGAGGTTGCGCACGATGTTGTCCAGCGTGAGCCGCGCCCAGGGGATGGACAGGGGCGCGCGCACGATGTCCAGCCGGGTCTTGAAGACATTGATGATGGCCACGTAGAAGGGAATGAGGAAAATCACCGACATGATGATGAGGAAGGCATGCCGGGCAATCTCGCCGGGAACCTCGTACGGCTTTATTCTCATTGCTTCATCCCCTTACATGATCAGCTTTTCTTCCCGTTTCCTCAGGTAGTAGGTGAGGGTGACGGAGACGATGCTGATGAGCACGAGCATGTAGATGGCGAGACTGGACCCGTAGGAAAGCATGTTGCGGGTGAATCCCACGAAGATGACCTGGTAGGCAACGGTCTGCGTGGCCCCCGCGGGTCCGCCGCTGGTCATGACCATCACGAGGTCGAACATCCGCATGTAGCCGGTGAAGAGGAACACCACGCATGCCGTGAATGCCGGCGCCAGCCACGGAAAGGTGATGCGGATGAACTGCTGCCCTCCGGACGCGCCGTCGATGCGCGCCGAATCGTAGAGATCCGTCGGGATGGCCTGGAGGCCCGCAAGGTAGAGCACGGTGACGAATCCCGTGTCGTGCCAGATGTTGATGAAGAGCATGGACCAGGGGGCCAGCTTGGGGCTGCCGATGAAGTCGATGGCCTGGACGCCGATCTTGGCCAGCATTGTATTGATAATCCCGTCATAGCTAAGGAGAGACTTCCAGATGAATCCGATCGCAACCGCGCTGATGAGCAGCGGGAAGAAGAAGACCGAGCGATAGAAGTTCGTCATGGCGCCCTTGCGGTTGACGAGGATCGCGAACAGGATCCCCAGCGCATTGACGATGATGGTGCCGGGAATGGTGAAAAATGCCGTCACCCGCAGGCTGTTGAGGAAATCCCGGTCGCGGATGGCGTTCACGAAGTTGTCCAGGCCCACGAAATGCATGGTGGGCATGATCCCGTCCCAGTCGAAGAACGAGTAGTACACGCAGAGGATGATGGGCAGGATCATAAAGCCCAGGTACACGACGAAACCCGGAGTGAAAAGCAGCGCCGTGTCCAGGGTGTCTCTGTTCAGCCGTTTGCGTTTCATCTGCTCTACCTCATGGGGAGGATGTCACCGATTCCGGTCGAGCGCCTTCGGCAAAGGACGCCGTTTTTCCGGTCATGCCCAGGCTGTTGGCCGCCAGCCTGATGCCCGCGGCGCGCGCTCCTTCGACCCGGAGGAACGCGGGGCAGGCCGATAGCGCGCGGCAGCCATGGATGAACGCGCTCCGCGAGTCGCGGAGGCGCGCAACCGGAGCTTCAGGGTCGGAGAGTGCCTGTACTCCATCGAGCTCCAGATCCTCAGCGTCGTCGCAAAGGAGCGCCGGCCTCTGGTCCGGGGCCGCCAGATCGAGCCGGACGCCGCGCAGGACAAGGTCACGCACGTGCCGGGCGTATATGCCGTACGCGGGGAGCACGCCGAACATGTGGTACTCGGGATAGGCATCGGGCAGCTCCGGGATGTCGCTCCGCTCGGCGTCCTCCCTGGTGCCACCGCCGGGGAACGTCACGTGCATATCGGTGAAGCTGATGCCTGTCACGGGATGGCCCGGTTGTCCCGTGATGCTGATGCAGGAGCGCGCTTCTCCGGGGTTCTTCGGCCCCTCGTGCGGGAGCGGGTGCGCGTCATCGGCCACCGTGGCACGGATGTTGCTGAACCGGATGTTGCGCATTTCACCGAGGGGAAGGGACGCCGCGCGCTCCCGCCGCCACCCCAGCCACCCGGCGAGCCGCAGGGATATAGGTCCTGTCACGTTCTCCATGACGAGGTTGCTGAAGGAAATGTTCTCCATGACGCCGCCCTCCACCATCTGGAGCTTGATCGCCGCGCCATAGGTATCATGAATAAGGCAGTTGGAGACCGTGATGTCGCGAAAAACGCCCGTGGAGAACGGGCCGATGCGGAACGCAGCCCACCTGCTGGAAATGATGCAGTTGGTGACTGCCACGCGGCGCGCCGACTTGTAGATCGCGATCGCGTCATCCCCGCAGCTAAGACGGCAGTCCGAGACCAGCGCGTCTTCGCAGGCGATGAAATTGATGCCGTCCGTGTTCTGGTTGGCGCGGTTGTCGATCGTGACCCCCGTTACATGCACGCCGCGGCACGTCTCGAAGTGCGCCGCCATGGAGGCCGCGCTTCGCAGGGTAATGCCGCTCAGCTTCACGTTTTCGCAGCGTTCGAACCGAAGGAGGACAGGACGGGCGTAGGAGGTTTTCTGCTCGGCCTTGGAAGTTTCCTCTGCGTTGAAATTCTCCATGCCGTGCGGAAAGGCGCTGCCTTGTCCGTCGATCACGCCGGGACCTGACACGCCCGTGTCCCGCGCATCCTCGGCGTAGATGAGGCTCCCGGCAAACTCCACGGGGTATTCGGCAAAGCTGCAGGAATGGTAGAGGGACGTGTCGGTAGCGCCGAGGAGCACGGCGTTCGCTTCCAGGTGCAGGGTCACCCCGGTCTGAAGGAAAAGCGTGCCGGACAGATAGCGTCCGGCGGGGAAGATGACGAGGCCGGCATGTTCCCTGGCGCTGGTTTCGATGGCAGCCTGGATCGCACCAGTATCCATGGTGACCCCGTCACCGCGCGCGCCATAGTCCCTGACCGATATTCCCGCCACGCTGTCCTCCTCCATGAATATGAAAAAGGCACATAGTCGCCTATGTGCCTTTCGTTGTCACACCCGGCGATTATCTTTTCGCCTGGTTCCAGAAATCATCCAACTGCTGCATGAGGGGCTTAACGTCGGTCACGCCGCCCGCCAGGATGGTCTGGCCGATCTTGTCGTATATTGCGGTGATTCCTGCCGGGGGCAGATCCCCGACCTTGTTGTTGTACAGAGCGGAGGTCGTCTTGCCAAGGGGAATGAGCGCCCCTACGTCCTTCTGGAGCTGGGTCATGGGGTAGGTGAGCGGCGGATTCAATGCGGAGTACAGGCCGTCCACCTGGATGAACTTCGTGCCGTACGTCGGATCCATGAGCGCGAACTTGAGCAGCTTGAATGCCGCCTCGGGGTTCTTGGATTTGGCGTAAATGCATCCGCCCGTTCCATAAGCCAGGCTCTGCAGTAGGTGCGGCTTCCCATCCTTTGTGGGAGCGAAGAACACGCCGACATCAAAGTCCTTCTGCGCCTTTGCCTCGGCCGCAGTGAACCAGCACCCCATGGGGTAGATGGCCGCCTCTCCCGTGAGGAAATGCTGCTCGAGATCGGAATAGGCGATGCTCAGAGCGCCCTTGTTGAAATATCCCTTTGTCACGAGGCTGTTGAACCAGTTGGCTGCTTCCACGTAGTTGTCGTCCGTGAAGTGGACCTTGCCCGCCCACCGGTCGGTGTACCACTGCGTGTCATTGTGATAGATCTCGGGGCTCGTGTAGATAGTGAAGTCATACCCGGCCACCCAGTCGCCGCCGGCCAGGATGGGGGTGATTCCCGCGTCCTTCAGCTTTGCGCAGTCTGCCTCGTAGTCGGCCCAGGTCTTGGGCGTGTCGGTGAGGCCGGCCTGTGCCCAAAGCTTCTTGTTGTAGAACATGAGGCCCTGGGGCTGAATGGTTGCGTTGATGGCGTACAGCTTGCCGTGGTAGTTGGCGCTCATCAGATTGCTCACGTTCTTCAGATCCGGGTCGTCAGCGGGCAGGGCCCAGAGCAGGCCCCCGTCCGCAAAGAACGGGATAGTGGCGTTCCACCAGAGATCAGGAACGTCGCCCGCGGCGAGCCTGGTTTTCTCAAAGTCGTCGGCTGAAGGGGTGACGTTGGCGTTCGCTTCAATGATCTTCACCTTGATGTCGGGGTTTTTCGCTTCGAACGCCGCCACCAGGCCGTCCCAGAAGTCCCGGGTCAGGTTTGGGGTGATCCATACCTGCCAGGAAATCTGCTTTACCTGCTTCTCCCCGGTGCCGCCGGCGAATGAGAATGCTGTGGCGACAACGAGCACGAGGAGAACGAGAAGGGTTCTCTTCATATACCTCTCCTTTTTCCGCATTCTTGGTATCGACGACGCAACGCGCCGTCAGAAAACAGGAACGCCTCATTACAGCATGGTGGGAGCATGATTGCCATGACCCGGCGTACCGGCAAGGTACCGAACGGGTACTGAAATAGTACCGGAAGCCCCGCTACGGATTGCGGAGGAAATCCCCGGGCTGAACGAGCCCTGATTTCAAGGCGAACCTCCGGGCCTCCTTCCTGTTCTCCACGCCAAGCTTGGTGTAGAGCGCCGAGACGCTGTTCTTGATGGTCTGGTCCGCGGCAAAGAGCTTCTCCGCGATTTCCTTGTTTTCGTAGCCCAGAACGATGAGCCGGAGAATCTCGATCTCCCTCTTGGAGAGCTCCTTCAGGATCAGGAGCGTATCCGGATCAACGGGGTTGGACGCCTGCGGGATCGCGGAATTCAGGGGCGGTTCCGGCTCCTTCGGAAAGAGCTTCTGCGCCAGGGTGGACGATACCAGGACAGCGCCGTGCTTCACCGCGCGGATGGAGCTGATCAGCTCCTCCGTGGAGATGTCCTTGAGGAGGTAGCCGACCGCGCCTGCCCGGATGGCCTCGTGGACGTAGGTGTCGTCATCGAATGTCGTAAGCATGATGATCTTCACGTCGGGATGCGCCCGGTGGATGGCGTCCGCGGCATGCACGCCGTCCATGACGGGCATGCGCACGTCCAGCAGCACGATGTCCGGCTTTTGCTTCTCCACAAGCACGGCCGCCTCCCTGCCATCCCTTGCTGTTCCCACCACCTCGATGTCCGCGGCGGCGGTTTCCAGCAGCACCTTGAAGCTCTGCGTGATGAGGCTCTGGTCATCGGCGATCACCAGTCGGGTCTTTTCCATCACGAGCTGCCCTGCAGGGGGATCCACGCGTAGAGAAGGAACCCGCCACCGCTGTTTCCCGCGGAAAGACCCCCGGCCAGCCCGCTCAGTCGCTCGCGGATCCCCGCCAGGCCGATGCCTTCCGTGATCTCGCCGGCGCCGCTGCCATTGTCGCTGATGGTGACGCTGATCTTCCCGGCGTCGAAGGAAAGGTGGATGTTGATCTCATTCGCGTTGCCGTGGCGGATCGCGTTCGTGATGCCCTCCTGCACGATGCGGTAGATTGTGGAATCGATCTCCTCCCCCAGGGACCAGGGGATGTTGCTGTACTGAGCGCGCACCGCTATATGCGTGTCCTTGAATGCGGCCACCAGCCGGTTCACCACGGCGATGAGGGAAAGGGGCTGCGGGGTGGTGGAGCGGAGGGTGCGGAGCGCCGTGCGGGTCTCCGCAAGCCCCTTCTGCGCCTGCTCGATCCCCTGCGTCATGAAATCGCGCATCTTTTCCGTGTCGCTCTTTGCCAGCTCCATCGACGCCTTCATGGTGGCGATGATGTTCATCAGGGTGTAGCCGATCGTATCGTGCAGCTCCCGGGAGATCCGCTCCCTCTCCAGGAGCTTCGCCTGCTCTTCGCTGCGCACGACATGCTCCTGGAGCCGTATGTTGGTCTCAACGAGGTTCGTGCTGGCCTGCCGCAGCAGCTCAACCAGCTTCTTGCGCTCCGCGGCGAGCCTTTGCGCGTTTTTCAGGAACGCCCCGAGCACCATGATGACCAGGGGATAGAATCCCATGAACAGGAGGTTGTCCAGCGTGATGCTCCCCACCTGCTCCTCCCAGGACGGCCCGGTTTTTCGGAGGAGCAGGGAGGCGGCAATGAGCACGGAAGAGAGGATGTAGCTGGCGGGAACGGGATAGTAGATCATGATCTCGAAGACCAGAGAGGTAAGGAGGGTCGTCCTTACGTTGACGTAGTTCCCCAAGGGGTAGGTGGCGATGAAGAGCAGAAACAGCCTCAAGACCAGGAACCCGACCCGCGCCCCCTCCCTCCGGAACAGGAGGAACTGGAGCACGGCGCACGCCAGGGAGCCGGCCGCCAGGACCGTAAACTGGATGAACCACCGCTGCGGAACGTTCAGGTTGTGGAAATTGATCGTGAATTGCAGGAATGCGATGCAGTGGCTTGCCAGGGAGAAGAGGAGGGCTGACCAGAGGTAGTAGTCCCGCTTCAGCATGAGGGCGTTGTTCCATTGAAAGTGCATATTCGGGTAAAGTCAAGCTCGTGACCGGCAAGGAGCGAATCCTCACGACACTCCGGTTCCAGGAGCCGGACCATCCCCCCCACTTCGAGGTCATGTTTGAGCTGGAGAAGCAGGCCTTCGGGCTCTCCTTCCCCGAGCGCGGCGCGTGGGAGGGGTGCACGGCGGCCGAAAAGGATCGGATGATCGGCTCCTGCGTGGAGATCTACGCCCGGATCGTGGAGCGGTTCCATTGGGACGGCCTGGCCGTGTTCTGGCCGTGGAGCGATCCCGACGGCGTGGCCGCGGCCAAGAAATCATTGGGCGGGAGCCTTTTTATCGGCGGCATTGTGGGTGACAGCACCTGGTCGATCGACCATATCCGCGACTGGGAGGCTTTTGCCGTCGACTTGGCGGAGCGCCCTGAAGCGCTGCACGAGGAGGCCCGCGCAATGTCGCGGCGCGCTCTTGCCCTGATTGATCGCATGGCAGACGCCGGGGCGGACTTCATCCACATTGTCAACGACGTTGCCTTCAATGCGGGGCCCTTTATTTCCCCGGCCCGGTTCCACGAACTGGTGACGCCCTACCTGGCGGAGCAGGTCCGCCGGGTGCGCGACCGCGGCGCCTTCCCGCTTGTGCACACGGACGGCAACATCATGAGCGTCCTCGAGGACTACCTTTCCCTGGGAGCGGCGTGCTTCCAATCCGTCGATCCCATGGCGGGCATGGATATCGCGGAGATGAAGCGCCGCTGTCTCGGTCGGATGGCGCTCATGGGCAATGTCCAATGCAGCCTGCTCCAGGAGGGTCCGCGGGAGGCGATCCGTCGATCGGCGCTGTACTGCCTGGAGAACGCTTCACCGGGAGGCGGATACATCTTCGGGACCTCGAACACGATATTTCCCGGTATGCCCTTGGAGAACTACGAATACATGCTCAGCGTCTACAGGGAGTTCTGCGGCCGGAACGCCTGAGCGCTCCCGGGCGCTTGCCGCGGCGCTCTCCTTCAGGCTCAGGGCGCCTGCAGCACAACGACCCGTCCCTTCCAGGCGTCGCCTCCTGTCCAGAGGCTGTAGAGCACAGCGGCTGCCTGCCCGCCGATCCCCGTAGCGTGGAGAATCCATGCGGTGGCAATGGTGTGGATCGCGTTGGCAACATCGCGCCGCGATTCTTCAGGTTCCACTGAGCCGCAGAGCGCCGCGCAGGCGCTGTCCGACGGGTCCTCGAACAGACAGTGCACGCTGTGCAGCACGCGGACCGCCGCCACGCCGGCCCGGACGGGGACCAGCGGCGCCATGTTCCCCTGGGCATTGCAGGACGCAGGGTCTCCCTCAAGGAAAAGGCCCGGCAGGGTAAGCCGCGCGGCAGCGGGCGCGGCCAGGCCGCCCGAATCGACCGGGTCCAGGCCGAGGTACCCGACCGCGCGCGGATCACGGGACGCCGAGATCAGCGCGGCGAGCCCGCCCGCGGAAAACCCCGCGTAAATAACCGGACCGTTGTGTAGTTGTGCGGCAAGCGCCAACATGTCCTCGGCGTTCCTGTCGTGGTTGCCCGCCGCGAGGCTGGAATTGCAGAAGGTCATGATTGCGGTCGGCACGCCGTGCGATGCCCACAGCCGCGCCCAACCGCGCATGTGGGTGAGGTCGCGCATGAAGCCATGGCCCAATAGCACCATGATGCCCGTCCGCGGCTCAGAAGGAAGGTATGCCTCGTAGGCCACCGGGCATCCGTAGACGCCCTTCATGGTTCCGGTCCGGACGTTGACAGCGGCATCACCCGGCTGCGCCAGCTCCAGCGCGGCAGCTGGGAGAGGCGCTGCCGGCCTGTCCGCAACGGCGACACGCACGGTAGTCGCGCAGGCAACAAGCACAGCAACGGCAGCGACCAGGATAATGAATCGACGGATTCGCATGATGTGAGAAAATACCTCCCGAAGCCAGGACGGGCAATCAGCGCCCGTCGCCATGACTTTCGGATACGTGGCTATTACCTTCAGAAAATGAACTGCTTTGCCTCGGTTGTATCGCCTGAACCTTGAACCGCAATCCACCGGCTATCGAAATAAAAAGTTCTCACACTCACATGGTAGCACCCCAATGTGGAACCTAGATACTGTTTAATCGTTTTCAAAGGGAAGGAAGCTTCTAGTGACGAGTCTTTCATAGCGTAGTTACCCCATGTCCATTTCTTGTCGATCGTCTCCCAGTTTCCGTTGATTATCCTGCCGATTTCGACATACCAGCGTCTGACCGTTAGGCTGTTATCAAAATTAACCTGGGTTACGACATGGTTCAGCCCGTTCTCTAAGTCCAGGCCGTATGAGGAGCTATCGTCCATGTAAAAATTGTGCGTATGGAAAAAAGAACTCGGGGTGGCATCCATGATGTCAAGTCTCATATATAAGTTTATAGTATCAACCGCGAGGTAAACCTTATCAATTGCCAAATTCTGATGTGAGGCACTCCCTTGGTGCGAAAACGCAGGCAGGATGCCGTTCCAATCGCTGAAGTCGCCATCGATCTTAATAGAGGCTAGCGGCAGGGGATCTCCATCGCGCAGTGTGGCCGATGAAAGTGAGTTCTGAGGCGCTTCAACTGAGGGCGCTGCTTGCCCCTGCAGGCGAGCGGCTAGTTGAGCAGATGAAGGAAAAGTGAACTGCTTTTCCTTGGTTACATTTCCGGAACCATTAACCCAATTCCATTTATCGTCGTAGCGCCCAGTCCGTGCGCTCACTTTGCTGGAGTACCCCGACAGGTAAAGAGGACCAAGATTTTCCATAATTGGCTCCAAAGGAAAGGAGGATTCCATTGAGAATCCTTTCATTGCAACGTTTATATACGCCTTTTCAATATCCTTCAAGTATTGTCCATTAAAAGATAGGCCAATTGAGGTAAACCAGATTTTCCTGTTGGCGTCAAAAGTAACTTTAGCATCGACATGGTACGCTCCGCTGGTTAAATCAATGCAGTATGTGCAATTCTGGTCCATAAAAAAATTGTGGGGATGGATAGAAGAATTCATGGTGACGTCCTTAATGTCAAATCTCATGTATAAGTTCTTTCCATCGACCGCTAGGTAGACTTTATCAATCGCTAAGCTTAGGGCGATATTGCTCTCGGGCAATTCCGTTATTAAAAACGCGGGTAAAATGCCGTTCCAATCGCCAAAGTCGCCATCGATCTTAATAGAGGCTTGAGGCAGTGGATCGCCATCGCGGAGTGTTTCCGTTGAACCAATTTTCGCAGGCGCCTCAGCCGAGGTCGCTGCTTGGTTTGACGCGGCAAGAAAAACCCGTTCAAACTTGATCGAAAGCGGTTCTTCGGAATCTATAGTGACAGGTATTTTTTCGGTCTGTCCATTCTCGTACTGCATCTCGAGCTCATGACTTCCTTCCTCCAGATTCTCTATCGTTGCCAACCGGTCAGCAGGAATCTGACCCTGCACGGCCCCATCCAGAAGAAGAGTGCCGGTAGTCTTTGTCGTTATCGTCACCTTGCCAATAATTTTTGCCAGCTTGAATGTGGTTTTTGGTGACTGAGTGGAGGATGTAGCTGCATTTGATGCGGCAGCCTGATTGCCCTTGTCTTTGAGGAACAAGAGGAAGCTCGAACCTTCCTGATGACCCGAATCCTTGAGGTCGCCTAATAGCGGGGTGGTTTGCGTGACACCCAGTCGTATCTGGTTGTAAAGCATGAGCGGATCCAGATAAGGAGAGGTGTTTCCCTCCAGGGCAAGCTTGAGCTGGCGAGTGAATTGGGACTCGTCGGGAACGGATTCCGAGGCTCCCGATGTGAGCACCTGCCGGGAGATTCGGGCGTATGCATTCTTGAAATACTGGTTCGTAATGGTCGGAGCAATTCCCCGAGTCGGATTGAGGAAGTCCCCTGAGAAACACGAATCGGCGATGAGTGCAATGTGCCGTGCTTTCATGTTGCTGATGAAGCCTCGGATCTGGGCATTGGGAAGCCAGTTCGCCTGCTCGTAGACGTCCATCCCTCCGTCAACGGGGATCCAGAACCCGGTATTGGAGGTTTTGTCCAGAAACCCGTGCCCCGCATAGAATATCAATACCGAATCTTCAGGCTTTGCGTCGTTGATCAGCCTATTGAATAGCCTGATGATGCCCGCCTTTGTCGCATCCTTGTCATAAAGCTCGATGAAATCGGTTATGAAATATCTCTGGGAGAGTATGTCTTTGATTTCCTTCGCATCCTCGACCGGATTTTGAAGCGCCATCCAATTCTCATACTTATTGATGGCGATCAACACTGCGTATTGCTTTCCGACAACCGCCGTCTGGCCCTCGAGCTGGCTCACCACGGTTTTCAATCCGCGAAGGTCCGCAGTTTGAGCGAACAGCGGAAAGCTCAAGACCGGCAAAAGAATAAGAAAGAGCAGTTTTTTCATGGCCACATCCTCATGGCACTTGAAGCGCCTATCGCCACTTGGCGCGATCTGTTCTTGGCTTTGGCCTCGGATGGCTTGACTTCGCGAAATAGCAGGGCCGGTTGGCCAGGATGCCACCGTGCCATATATGGAAAAACCCTATCTATATTTTTACGGTAAGCCACTGAACACCTATTGTCAATAATTGCTTTTCTACAGGACTTCCTTTCAAACGTAACGCCGAAAAAAACATTCTTCGCCTGCCTTGAATGACAGAACACTCGTCCCGCTATTTCGATATTACTATCGAGCCTCTTCTGGATCTCCGCCCTCTTGTGCGAGAAGACATGCTCTATGCGCCAAAATTTCACAGAATTCGAGGCGTTATATTCGAAATATAACAAAAAGTTAGCATTCATTATATCTTGTTTATCGTATTCCAATCGTGTATACGGTAGGCAGGTTGACTCGTGAAAACACGCGTTTTTGCCATTGCTTTGTTTTGCCTGCCCATACTGTATGCAGGCCCCCAGAACCAGAGCACGGTTGTCACACTCTCTCAGTGCATCGATACCGCGCTTGCGTCGGGCGCTGACGCCAAGATTATCCAGGAATCTCTGCAGATCAGCAGGGAATTGTATTCGGCCAGCGAGGCTGCTGATTCATTCAGCCTGACGGGAGCTTTGGGGTATGGCGCATCCTACGGATTGGGGGACCCAGGGCTGCAGACTGTCAAGTCCACAGCCTCCGGCGTCACTTCAAGTATCACGCAAGGGCCGCAGGCTGGTGTCAGCCTGGCCGGTCCGCTCACCAGCATGAGCCTGCTGGCCTCCCCGTACAATCCGTCCACTGGCTCAGCCGCCGCATCGAGCGCGCTGGGTCTGTTGGTCAACCAGACCATTTGGGACGGCTATGTTGGCGGGAAGGCAAAAGCGGTGGTGCAAAAGAGCTTTCTCAGCCTCCAGGTGAAGGAGTTGTCCGCCGAATCGGCCAGGGCAAGCCTTGCCTATAGGATCAAGCAGGCCTACTACACGATGTTGGGCGCGCAGAGGAACCTCTCCGTGAAGCAGCAGGTGCTCGACCAGCAGAATGCTCTGCTTAATCAGATCAAGGCCGTCTACGCTCTGCAGCAGGCAAGCGCGGTGGACCTGAAGACCGCCCAGATCAATGCCAGGAGCGCCGAGATCGATGTGCAGAGCGCGCGGCACGATTTGGGGATAGCCCGCATTCGCCTTGCCAATCTCCTGGGGTGGCCGCGTGACAAGGAGTTCAGTGTTGCCGAGGCGGATGATCCCACGGTCCCGGTGGGCAGCGCCGAGGAAGCGGTATCCCAGGGACTCAGCCGCCGACCCGAGCTGAAGGAGATCGAGCTCAACAAGCAAAGCTATGCAATCGACCTGACGCTGCTGCGGGGCCAGGCGTGGCCCACGGCGAGCGTGAGCGGCGGCGTGAGCTGGGCCTTCGACTGGCAGGGCGCCAACGCGGCAATCGCAAGCCTGGGATTGAAGATCGGGCTGCCTATCTACGATGCGGGCGATCTGGCGCACCAGATTGAAGCCGACGTGCTGCAGAACGACGTGTACGCTCTGCAGTCCGCCCAGCTTCGCGAAACCATTGCCACGGACATTCAGGAAGCCTACGAGATGGTGCAGATCCAGATGGGGAAGCTGGAGGTGGCCAGGCTCTCCGTGGAGAAGTTTGACTTGCAGTTCAAGCTCGTGCAAACCAAGCTCGAACATGGAACGGCCACCAACCAGGACGTGCTGAACGCCTCGGTCGACTCGGCAAACGCCCAGTCCGAAATGTCCAAGGCGCAGCGGGACGCCCAGCTCGCCGTGCTGCAGCTCCAAAGCCTGATGGGGTACTAAGCAGATGCGAAACAGGAATTCAATCAGGGTCTCCCTCTTTACTGCAACAATCCTCTCTTTCCTCTTGGCTGCATGCGCAGCCAAGTCACCCGCACCCGACGCTTCCACCTCTGGCGCGGCTCGAAGCCAGAACCAGGCCCCGGGAGGAGCAGCGGGCAACACCGGCGCCTCAGGTCAGCAGGGCCAGGCTTTTCGGCGCATTTCGGCGATATCCGTGCCGGTTGTCACGGTCCAGTTTGGGGCGCTCACAGCGCTGCACACCGTGGCGGGGTCCGTCCAGCCCGTCACCCAAAGCCAGGTGGCTGCTCAGGTGGGCGGGGTGGTCCTGAAAACCATTCGAAAGGCGGGAGACTGGGTGGAAGCAGGTGCGACCGTGGTGCTCCTGGATGAAACCCAGCTTCGCTTCGCGCTGCGCAACGCGCAGGCAGCGCTGCAGAATGCGCAGATTGACCTGGCGGTCGGGCAGGACACCAGCAGCCAGGCCAACCCTAAGCTTGAGATGCAGCTTCAATCCGCACAATCCACCCTG
This sequence comes from Spirochaetia bacterium, assembly GCA_049519415.1. Lineage (GTDB taxonomy): Bacteria > Spirochaetota > Spirochaetia > SZUA-6 > Fen-1364 > Fen-1364. Next base: position 63,914 of record JBEKQU010000014.1, on the reverse strand, counting down.
GATTCAGCGCAGAAGAACTACGATTCGCAGAATGCCCTGTTCACTCTGGGAGGGGTTACCGCTTCCGCTCTGGACAGCGCTAAAAGCCAGGTCCAGCAGGCTCAGGCGAGCCTTGAGGCGGCCAAGACCGCGCTGGACCAGAACCAGAAGGCAGAGGGCCAGGACATCGCGCAATTGAAGCTGTCGGTGGACCAGGCCCAGACGGGAGTCGATCAGGCCCAGTTCAATCTGGAGAACGCCGCGATTAAAGCCCCCTTTGCGGGACAGATTGCCTCACTCTCCGTGGCTCCGGGCATGTATCTCAATCCCAACTCGGCCGCGTTTGTTCTGGTAAGCGCGGAGCGACAGGTGGTGTTCAACGTATCTCCCTCTGATGCGCCCAACCTCGAAAGCGGATCCGTGATCCAGTTTACCTTTCACGGCAGGAGCTTCCCCGTTCGGATCAGCCAGGCGCCGTCCGCTCCGCTGAACGGCGTCGTTCCCATGGTCGCGGCGCTTCCCGACGGCGTTTCCATCGCTTTCGGGAGCGTGGGCACCGTCTCCTTCACGCTGACCCTCGCTCAGGGCGTACTGGTGCCCGTGGCCGCCATCCAGACCAACGAGGACCAGAACTTCCTCTTCGCGGTTGAGAACGGCAAGGCGGTTATGAAGCCGATCACCATCCTGGCGGAAACCGGAGTTGGCACGGCTGTCTCAGGCATTGAGCCGGGCACCCAGGCGATCATCAACCCACCGCCCGGCCTCATTGAGGGGTCTGCCGTGACCGCGATTCTTGCTGAGGCAGCGCAGCAGGGCGGCGGGCAACAAAGCGGCGGCCAGCAGCAGGGAACGGCGCAGCAGGCAACAACACAGCCGGCGACAGTGCAGCAGTCGGGCGCCGGCATGCAGCAGGGTGCCGCTCAGCAAGGGCAGCGGCAGCGGACCGGGCGGGGCACCGGACAGCGCCAGGGAGCGCAAGCGCAGGGGGGAACGCCGTGAAGAGCGTTCGCGACCTGGAAATCAAGATCTTCGAGCGCATCAACCCGGCGGTGAAGTTCTCCGTCACTCGTTACGTCATGGCGATCGGCATCTTCGTTGCCATCGTGGTGTTCGGGTTCGTGTCGCTTTTCGGCCTTGGCGTGGATCTGCTTCCCTCGGTCAACATGCCCGTGGTCATGATTGTCGTCTCCTATCCGGGCGCCACGCCGACCACGGTCGACCAGCAAGTGAGCCAGATCATAGAGAACACGGTTTCCACCATCAGCGGGATTACGGACATGAACGCGAACAGCTCAACCGGTTCCAGCCGGGTGATGCTGAGCTTCGACCTGGGCGTGGACCGCAATGCCGCCGCGAACCAGGTCGCGGCGCTTGTCTCCGCCGCTACACGACGGCTCCCCTCGGGAGTCAACCCGCCAACGGTGCAGACATTTGACCCGAACTCTCAGCCGATCATCCAGTTTGGGATATCCGCGGACGGCAAGAACCTGACCGATGTCGGCAGCTACGTGGACAACACGCTCACGCCGGCCTTGGAGAGAATCTCAGGCGTTGCGAACATCCAGGTGGACGGGGATCCCATCAGCCAGTTCCAGGTGCTCCTGAAACCCGACCGCATGCGGTTCTACAACCTCACCCCCCAGCAGATCATCGCAGCGATCGACAACTTTGCCGTCAACCAGCCCATAGGGACCATCATCAGCCACAACAATTCGCTTACCTATACCTCGGAGAACGTGCCATCGGGCGGGGACGAGATTGGGCTGATGATCGTGGACTCCGCGCGGGGAATCACGGTCGGCGATGTTGCCACCATCCGGACCAAGCCGGTGGCCGCGGGATTCGCCCGGGTCAATGGCAAGCCGGCGGTCCTGGTCTCCATCCAAAGGACAACCGACTCCAATTCGATCGCGGTTGTGCAGGGAGTGCGGAAGCTCCTGAGCACCACCAACCTGCCCTCGGGGTATGCGCTGACCATCACCAACGACACCACTGGTCCGGTTCGGGCTTCGGTCAACTCGACCTACCGGGAGCTGCTCATCACGGGATTGGTTGTTGCCCTCATTGTGCTTCTCTTCCTGGGCAAGCTCAACACGGCGCTCTCCGTTATCCTTGCGATCCCCATAGCCCTGTCCGCCTCTCCCGTGCTTTACCGGTTGTCCGGTTTTTCCCTGAACCTGGTGTCCCTGCTCGCCCTGATCATCGCGATCGGGGTGGTCGTGGATGATTCCATCGTGGTCGCGGAGAATGTGGATCGCTACCGCGCCCTGGGATTCAGCCTCAAGGAATCGGTGCTCAAGGGCGCCAGCGAAGTCTTCAGCGCGGTCGTAGCTGCTTCCCTCTCCATCCTGTCAGTCTTGATCCCGGTCAGTTTTATCGGGGGCTACATCGGGCGCTACCTTCAGCAATTCTCCCTTGGCCTTGCCGCGGCGGTTGCCTTCTCGCTTTTCGAAGCAGTGCTCTTCCTGACCGTCCGGCTTGCCTATACCCCCGAGATGAAGACCCTGGATTGGCGCGATTTCCTCAGAAGCTGGATCGCGCTCCCAAAATCCATTCTCTGGGGGCTCACGGGGTGGCGTCTCGTGCTCAGCATCGTCCTGTGCGTCGGGATCGGCGGCTATGCCGTGCTGACCCGGCAGCTCCTCTTTTTGGCCGCGGCGCCCGCGGGGCTTGCAGCGCTGGGTCTGCTGTACTACGCCGGGCGCATTGTCTTGAGCCTCCTGCAGGCCATCACCACGTTCCTCCACGGGTTGACGGAGATGGGGCTGGAATGGACGCGGCAGGCATACGCGCGATCCCTGGGCACGCTGCTGGGAAGAAGCGGGTGGGTGCTCATAGTGACCGCGCTTGCCCTGGGAGCGGTCGCGGTTTTGATCGTGCCGAAAATCCAGGTGAACTTTGTTCCCACAACCGATTCGGGGACCATGTCGATCAACCTGCGCATGCCGCAGAACACCCCGCCTATCATCACCAATGCGATCGCCGGGAGGCTGGAATCCTACCTCTTGCAGCGGCCCGAGGTAACGACGCTTCAAACCGTGATAAGCGGCGGCGCGCAGATGCTGGCGCAGCTCGTCCCGATTGAGCGGCGGCCCAATACATCGGCCCTGAGCGTGACCTACCGCCAGGCGCTCGCGGCCCTGATCCGTGACCAGCCATCGGCCCGAGTCTCGGTGAGCAGCGGCGGGGGATACGGCGGCTTTGGCGGGGGAGGATTCTCCTTCAACGTCGTGGCGGCTGACTACAACGTGCTCCGTGACCGCAATGCGCGCATCATCCAGGTGCTGCAAAACAATCCCTACGTGGCCGACGTCACCTCGAGCCTTTCCGATACCACGCTTGAAAACCAGTTTGTTCCCGACGCCGCCAGCCTGCTGGGCACCGGCCTTACCCCAAGCTCAGTCGCTGACACGATGCAGTCCTATACCTCTGGCACCCAGGCGGGGAACGTCGTTATTGGAGGATTAAGCTACCCGATTCAAGTGATCGCGGACCCCACCTACATTTCCGGAGGGCAGTCCCTGCTGGATCTTCCCGTGTATTCCCCCATGCTGCAGACCAGCATCCCCGCGGGACAGCTGGGAACCTTTGTCCTCAAGCAGGCGCCCACGCGCATCAGCCGGTACAACCGCCAGTACACAGGAACGCTGGACCTTACGTTGAAGCCCGACGCCCCACCGGCTCTCACGCTGCAAAACCAAATCGGGGACGAGTTGAGGCAGCAGGGTCTGCTCGACAATGGCGTAAGCATCACCGCGGAAAGCCGGTTCGGCCAGGCGGCGCTGGCAGGACAGCTTGTGGGCACCGGGTCGACCACGTTCCTCCTCGCGCTCTTCCTTGCATATCTGGTCATGGCCGCTCAGTTCAATTCGTGGCGCTATCCGATCTACCTGCTCCTCCCGGTCCCTCTTGCGCTGATCGGCGCTTTGCTGCTGGTGTCCCTGGTGGGGGGCGGGCTGGATATTTTCGGGCTCATGGGGATGCTGATGCTGATAGGCTTGTCCGCGAAAAACGCCATCCTTTACCTCGATTTCGTGGTGGAGAGGATCGGGCAAATGCCATTCAAGGACGCTCTTATCGAAGCTGCGCGGCTTCGCTTCCGGCCGATCATCATGACCACGCTCACCGTCCTGGTGATCAGCTTCCCGCTCATCTTCGGGCGCGGTCAGGGCTCAGAGTTCGGGCAAAAGATGGGAGTAGTCATGCTGGGCGGCATCGTTTTTTCGGCTGTTCTCACATTCTTCGTTGTGCCCGCAGCGTTCTACCGATTCGAGCGTAAACGCGTTGCCAAGCTGGAGGCAAAGGCGTCAGAGAGCGCCATTGCCGTCGCCGCGAGCGAGTAGGATCCACAATATATAAAACACGGTTGCATGGTGATATACTCAAGGAGGGCCGCTGCGGGAGGTGACAATGATTGTCATAAAAGTATCCATGATCATCCATCGGGGAAAACGGGACGAGGCGATAGCGTTGCTGCACGAGCGGGATGTTCTTCTGGAAAAGGAAGGCATCCCCAAGGCAGTCAGGATGTACGTGCGAAAGTTGGCATCTCCGATGTCGCCGGAGATCGTCCGGGAATACGAGTTCAGGGATCTGGCCGAATACGAGAAGGCCTGGGCCAGGAGGATGAAACCCACGCCGGATTCGAAAAAGTGGTCCGCGCAGTTCGATCCCCTGGTCGCGCCCGGCACCATGGGGTACGAGGTGTACGAGTTGCTCGAGGGTTAGGCGGAACAGTTCGAGGGCTGCCGGCCCCAAGCCCTCGGCAAAGGGCAGCCGCTCCCCGCGGATGGAGAAGACTTTCTCTATTGGACCCGGCGGCAGTATGCGATATCAGTCTTCGCTGTCTCTTGAGGCACCAGCGTGAGAGTGCAGGTTTCAGCGGCGAAGCCTATTTTGACATAGTATTTTTGGCCAGCAACGGCTTCCACGGTAATCGGTAAGCTTGCACTGTAGGAGACGGCCCAGAACCTAAGCGTACCTGCATTCGTAATGTAGGAATAATATCCGCCTGCATCCAATAACGTCAGGAAACCCTCATTTGTCATAATCATAGGTGTGATGACATCGCCATATAGATGAATTGGCCGGTAGAGATACACTTCGGCTTTGCCGTCTGGAATGGTTTGTTCCTCAACGAAACCAGGCCCTGTCACACAACCGGCCAGCGAAACGGCGACAACCACAAATAAGCAGACAATTGCTATTCGCCTCATGGATCCCTCTTGCTGCTTCGCTGTGTTATAAGCCGCTGTGCGCTTTAGTTCAATATGGCGAGCATCCGCGTATCTGCCGCATGCTTGCCCAGAACTCGACGCTTAAGAGAGCAATGAGGGAGTGACAGGTTGCTAGGAGTTTGATCCCGTCTCGGTTGCCCCTGTCGCCACCTGCGTCAATCGTACCAGATAATCACCGTTAGGTGATGAGTCCCGCTTGTTCCGTGGGTGCTCTCCGACTGCGTGACAAACCTCACCGCCTTCTTTGACTTTGCAAGGTCAGCCAGGCAGTCAGTCAACGCCTTGGATACCTTGTTTCCAACAAGACCCTCAATGATCTTTGCCTTCATCCTCTTCCTCCTGATGACATGCCATTTCTCATCTTTTAATCTATTCTTGCCTCGCCGCGGTTGCCGGCAACAGTGGTAATGGTCGGACCGGTCGTACCTCCCGCTGAAGCGCTGTCCAGCGCGGCAGCCGTCAGAAGAACAACGGTGATAAGAACCCCTGATATGAACATGGCGTGAGATTGCCTCATAACCAGCTCCTTCCTGCGCTATTATATCATGCCTGCTGCAGCGTATGAATTCGAGCTTAAGGTCGATACCTATGGAAACTTATCAGGCCCTGTCCAGAAGCAGCATATCGCCATGATTGAAAATCAGGCTGGCCGGAGTTGAACCGGCGACCTCGTGCACAGATAACACAACAGGTGTTCGACGGTGTTCTACGCTTTCGCGCTACACAATTGCTGCACAAAAAGGGCACTCCATTTGATCACTGGCGAAGTAACGCGAACCTACTCCTGAACTTGCCCCTCGACGTGCGTGGCGGGCTGTGGCGCGATCCGCCGGAGGCATGCCGTACAAAAAAAACCACCGTGAGACCCTTCTCGTCTACTGTGACGCTTTTTTGAGTTGCGTCAGGGCATCGGTGCCTTTTAGGCTATCGTTGTATTTCGCGTAATCAAAGGCTGTCCGTCCGTCACTATCTTTCGTCCTCGCGTCCGCCCCTGATTTCAGGAACGCGGTGATCACCTCGGGCCGGTTGTACTCAGCGGCCCACATCAGTGGGGTCTTGGCGTAGTCGCTTTTGGCTTCGAGTTCCGCGCCGGCCTTCAGCAGTATGGTGATCACCTCGGGATTCGGGTTGGACCGGGCAGCGTACATCAGCGGGGTGTTTTTCTCATTATCCTTCTCATTCACATCCGCGCCGGCTTTCAGAAGCGTGGTGATCACCTCGGGGTCCGTGTTGTCCTCGGCGGCATACATAAGCGGGGTCATCGAGTACTCGCCCTGAGCTTCGAGTTCCGCGCCGGCCTTCAGAAGCGTGGTAATCATCTCGGGGTTCGCGTTGGACTGGGCGGCAGCCATCAGCGGGGTGTTTTTTTCATTATCCTTCTCATTCACATCCGCGCCGGCTTTCAGAAGCGCGGCGATTACTTCGGGATTTGGGTTCGACTGAGCGGCAAAAAACAGCGGAGTGTCATTGTCTCTGTCCTTATCATCCACCTTCGCGCCAGCTTTCAGGAGCGTGGCGATCACCTCTGGGTTCGTGTTGAAACTGGCGGCGGCCATCAGCGGGGTCATGCCGCCCTTGTTTTCAGCCCTGAGGTCCGCGCCTTTCTTGATTGCAGCTTGTACATTCTCTGGCGTTCCGTACTGTACCAAATCAAAAAAATCCGTCGCCTGTTCCTGAAGCTGTCGAATGAGGTCGGTGCCTTTCAGCGCGTCGTTACCCTGCGCATAATAAAAGGCCGTCTTTCCGTCACTATCTTTCGCCTTCGCGTCTGCACCGGCCTTCAGGAGTATGGTGATCACCTCAGAGTTCGTGCTGAACTGGGTGGCATACATCAGCGGGGTGTCATTCTCATTATCCTTCTCATTCACATTTGCGCCGGCCTTCAGAAGCGTTGTTATCACTTCAGGGTTCGGGTTGTACTCAGCGGCGTACATCAGCGGGGTCTCGCCGGTAATGTCTTCAGCGTTTACGTCCGCTCCTTTGTTGAGAGCGGCTTGTACAACCTGTGGCGTTCCGGTTTCTACCAGCTCAAAGAAGTCCGTCTGGGCCTCTGCCGAAGCCGCCATGAGAACCATCAGAACTGCCGCAACGACTATTTGCTTCCTCACTTTGTACCCTCTATGTTCCTTGCCATTCTATCGCCTTACCATACACCCTGTCATGGGGTGGCTCCTAGAGGCTCGTGGCGGGCCGTGACGCGTTTCGGGGAGAGCTTGTCTATCCCCTGGCAATGCCGTCCGGACGGGCTCCCGCCGGCACGGGCATATCCGCGATCATTCTCTGCGCGATCTCGCAGGTATCATACCGCGCGTGACAAAAGAGCTGCTGCAACACTGCGTCGCTCGGCGTCCGCATAGAACCGTTGTGGAATTGACATTCTACTTGGAAAGGGCAGCTCGATGTTTCCATAGTGTCCCCCCCAATGAGAGCAGCGTATTGAATATGTACAGAAAAAGGAAAAGAAAATCGGGCTGGCCGGAGTTGAACCGGCGACCCCTTGCACCCCAAACGCTTTGAAACCAGATACGGTTCGACATGATTTACTATGCAGAGATAAAAGTAGCATAAAACACAGGGTTTTGTCAACACTCAAAAATACTGACAGATATTGAAAATTACCGTTTCCCGTGTCGTTCCCGTGTAATAGATTCCCTTGCACCGGTTAGAAGGGGTCATCGCTCGATACACGGGAAGATCATGCGTGATTTATTGTCTACGCCGGATTGTATTTTCTCGTCGTACATTGAATCAATGAATAGCGATGCAAGGCTGTTAAACGTCCCCGAGGCCGCCGAACGCCTTGGAGTGTCGGCCGCGAAAATCCGGAAAGACATCTTGAACCAGGCAATTCCGATCGTTCGCATTGGCCGGTGTGTACGATTCGACCCACAGCGGTTGGACCGTTGGGTTGCCGATCATGCCGTCGAACCGGCGTCCGACGACACAAAGAGTCAAACATGAGCGCGCCGAGCTGCAAGTACTTCGACGGCTGCTCCGCGCCCCTCTGCCCTCTCGACCCGCAGAGCATGACGCACGTGAGTTGGTTTCCAGACGAAGCAACGTGCACGCGGGCCGATCTGAAAATGACGCCATGGATCGCTCGACAACGCAAAATCGCCAGAGTGACTGCCAGGGACTTTGCGGCGGGGGCATTCACGCACGGGATGCTTTCCCATGACATCACCATCCGGCATGGACTCACGGGCCTTGACCCGGACAAGGGACCGCCGGACAGGACCGAAACGGATTGGATGAAGGCGCATCCTGAGCGAAGGCAACTCTCCGATGAGGAGCGGGCTGTTCTGCGGGCACGGGTCGCGAAAAGCGGAGCCCTTTCATCGGGCCGGAGATCGCCGGAAAGCTCCCAGAGTCGGGCGCAAATGAGCTCCGCGACCGTACCCGTATCCGAGGCCGGCGGAGGCCCTGTGTGAGGCAGCCGTGCGCTCCATCATCCGCGTCGAGCACAACAAAGACAGCCCCTATCTCACCGTTACGAAAGGAACGGTCCGCGACCATGCTGTGTCCTTCGAGGCCAGGGGCTTCCTCATGTTGCTGCTCGCCAAGCCCGACGATTGGCAAATGCGGCCTGAGCAGCTCGCAGAGGAATGCAAGTCGAGCCGATCCACGGTCTATCGACTGCTCGCGCAGCTCATCAAAGCCGGATACGTGCGACGTGATGACATTCGGAGGCGGAAGCCCGACGGGACATTCGACTCCGCAGCGCTTTATACGGTGTTCGAGGACAAGACGGCAGCGGCGCTATATGACGAGAAAATCCCCTTCTGACCGCGTTTCAATTCTGATACGTGGAACCGCGTTCCGCGTTCTGACATGCGGAACGCTCAAACAATGAAGATTAAGAAGCAATGAACGGGAACATATCTCTAGGACTAGGAGAGAGAGCTAGAAAAGGGCGGCGCAGCCGGGGCAGGGCACGCGATAGTCTGAATATCCTTGAGGTGCTTGTCGAGGTACTTCGAGAGCATCATCCAATGACAGTGCGACAGGCTTATTATCAGCTCGTTTCCAGACAAGTCATAAAAAACTCTCGCTCCTCATACCAGAAGATTTCCGGGCTCCTTGTGGATGCGCGCAAGGACAGTACGATCCCCTGGGAATGGGTAGAGGACCGTCTCCGCAGGCCTCGCGCCCCGTCTATGTGGGACGACCCGGCAGACTTCGTGGAGGACGCCTGCCAAGCCTACAGGCGCGACGTGTGGGCGACTCAGCGAGAGTATTTAGAGACTTGGCTGGAAAAGGACGCGCTCTCCGGGATCTTCGAGGACGTGCTGCGGCCCTACGGCGTGACCCTGAACGTCGGGCGCGGATACGACGGGTGGGATTCGATCCGGAATGCTGCGGCCCGCTACAGGGAGCGTTTCAAGGATCATGGACGTGCAACGATTCTTTACTTTGGCGACTTCGATCCGTCCGGCGAGGACATGGCACGGAGTCTACGGGATCGGCTTTCCTTTTTCGGCGTCGAGACTGAGCTGATCAAGATTGCGCTCACGGCAGAGGACATCGAACGGTATCACCTTCCGCCGGACCCTGCGAAATTGGCGGACACCCGCGCGGCGGCATTTATCGAGGCGCACGGCGATGTATCGGTAGAACTTGACGCGCTGCCGGTGGACGTGCTCTGCGAACGGATCATCACCGAGGTCGAGTCGAGGATGGACTTGGCAGCCCTCGCGGCTGTGCAGGAACAGGAGCAAGCAGAACGCGAGCATATTCGCGAGGTTCTGAGGTGACCAAAGATAACGGGGGGAATATGAGGGCGGTGTCCGTGAACCAAAAGGAAATGAAAGGCGTGCGGCGGCGCTTCCCTGATACGGCCCGAGGTTCGCTTCTTTCCTTTTCTCGGATGAGCACGTCGGCGCCGCCGTCTTTTTCTGGCCGGGTTCTGGTACGGCTTGCGGGGGCGGCGTGATTGGCAAAGGTGAAGGGCAAGAAGGTGTCCAGGCGCGGCAAAAAGCTGGCGAAGAAAACGCCAGCAAAACGAGGCCGCGGTCGTGGACGGCCATTCAAGCCCGGCAATCCAGGGGGCCCTGGAAGGCCGCGGAAGGGCGCGAGTGCGGCGGACTTCGTCGAGAGTGCGATCTCGGCCGAAGAGCTGTGCACTCTGGCAGCAAGGCAGGCGCGGCGGGGAAGCATCACGGCGCTGCGGCTGCTTTTCGAGTATAGGTTCGGCAAGCCTTGGACGGAAAGCGAGCTGCAAATGTTGCGCGAAGAGCAGGAAGCCCGTGCACGGATCGCCGCGGCGAGGAAGAGAAAGGTGAACGATGGGATTCCTGAGGAGGCGGCGGCTGCAAGAGTTGAAAGTGGAGGCGGACCGGATGAATCCGAAACGTAAGCCTCTGGGAATCCATTTTGGCCCCGAAGGCTCGGCGCCCGAAGGAACGAGACTTCATATCATCACGGCCCCCGCGTCCGCGGGGCCTGAAGATGAGAGAGAGGAAGAGGAGGTCGCCATCCTGCGCGGCCAGATGGAGTTGGGGGGCCCACAGCCCATGTTCACGGCGTGGGGGTTGTTGGACATGAGCAAAGCGGGAATCGAGGCACGCTGGAGGGCGGCGGGGCGGCCGCTGCCCGACGAGCCCGGCTATAAGCCCGGCAAAATCGAGCAGTGGTACGACGCGAAGCGTAGCAACAGAACAGCGGCACAGTTACTACAGGAAGGGGGGGGAAATTGAAGTATTGCGACGTGGACAAGGGCTGCATCTGCGGCCCGCGACTTACGGCGGCGCACGACAAAAACGCGGCGAGAGTGTACGACGAACCCAATCTGGCGCCTCAGGGCGCAGCGGGACCGGCGAAGAGCGGTCCGAAGTATTGGATGCAAAGGCTCGCCGAGCTGCTGGCGGCCATGATGGCCGACCCTCAGATCGCGGCCTTGATCGACGGCAAGGCGAACGGCCCGGCAGCGGCCCCCGCAGCGGCGCCTGGTGCGGGGAAAGTCCCCGCAGAGGTGCCCGGCGGCCGGAATCCGACCGGGGCATCGCCGGCGGCAGGCCTGCGGCCGGGGGCGGCGGCCGATTCGCTTGACGCTATCGTGAACGAAATCCGCGGTGCGGCACGCCCGGCGCCGCGAACGCTGGACGGCGAGATCGCAGCGATCCGGGGCGGACGGTGAAGGGCAAGCTATTCACCGGCGAGCCCAATGGGATGTATCACCCGGCCCGCGTGGTAGATGACCTGGTAGCAAAGACGCAGCCAAAGCCCCAGCGCCCGAGGCTGGATGAATATGTCAGCCAGGGCGAGGCGCTACAGCACGCGCAACAGAGATTCGACAGTGCGCCGATCCGGCGCAGAAGGTAGGCGAGTATGGCAGAAGCAAAATCACACCCCGACATCCCGATCCTAGTTGGCGGGAGCGAGCGGTACAACGAACCCGTGCGGACAACGGGGCACGAATTTTCGCGGTCCTTCGGAGAGTGGTCCGCGAAAGAGGCCTCCCGGATGGCGGCGGCAGATGAACGCTTCCACCGGTACGGTGAGGGCGTGTACCCCGAGGCAAAGCACTTCCCGAGAACCGAGGCGAAGCTGGCCGAGATGAAGCGGCTCCAGGCGAACGCGCCGGGAAGCAATCTTGTCCAGGGCGACTACCGGCCGAGCCCGAAAAAAACGATCGGGACACCCATGGACCCGGGGACAATCCCCGACTTGCCGAAGCTGTGACAACCGAATGGGGGTGAGCGCCCGACCCGCCGAGGCCCCGCGTTGCTTTTGGACGTAAGTGGTGTGTTCGTGTCGGCGACCGGATCCTCGGCGTTTTCGATACGAAGGCGCGCGCCCGGGCGATGGCGGAGAAAGCCGAAGGCGCAATCGTCGAACAGCGCTTTGGCGCGGCACTGGGATCGGGCGCGTTGAAAAGCGGGAAGGTGGGCTGGTGAGTATCACGGTGCACTGGCCAGGGGCGAAGGGGAACGCGAGAAGCTACAAGACAACTTGGTGCGTTAAAAAGCGGACGAATCCGCTGACCTTCGCGCGTGAGACGATATTCGTCGGCACGAAGCGGGAATGTCTGCGGCTGGCGCATGAGACGAAGGGCGCCAGGGCGGAGCGGGAGCGAGGCGCCGTTACGATCATAACGCGGCCTTGACATCGGCGCTCTGAAAGCGTAGATAGAACATGAGACGGGCAGGCGGGACGCCCTTCAAGGCAAGTGCAACACCTGGATTCGGATTGCACGGAATGTCCTGCACCCGGATCATGGGGCGGAGTGATCGCGTGGACCCGGTAGTCGCCGGGATCGACTCCTCGCGGGAGCTCCGCCTTTTTTCATTGCCGTGACTGACCGCGACCTGGTTGATCTCTTCCCTGCTATCCGTTTCCTGCTTTCACGGCCCGAGCTCCTGATGCGCTCCCTCCGCTTGGGGCCAGAGCTTCCGCCCGTCATCGAGGACCTGATGAGAGCGGCCCGCGTGCTGACGCCGATGCTGGCGGCTTGGTCGGTGCCCAGCCTGGGCGATCTGGGATTCGAGGAAGAGGAGCTGCCGCTGCTGTTCCCCCCGATGCTGAATTAAGGCCCCCAGGCTCTGACCACGGGGCAAGGCGGGGCTTTCGAGCCCCGGGTCGTGTGTGTTTTGTTTGGGGGTTTTTCTATGCCCGACTGGAGGCCCCCGGAGCCCTGGACGCGAAAAACGTGCTCGCTGGCGGCCCCAGGACGCACGCGGCGGAGCCCTGCCGTGGGAAAATTACACTCCCCGTTACTGAACCGAGGATTCCCTGTCAGTATGCTTCGCAATCCACTCCAGACAGGCATGCATTCTGAATACTATGATCATGTACTCGCATATCAGGCGCCACATGAAGGGGCCGACGATTATAAGGGCCACCCCTATGACCAACCCATGTCTTGGACCGGGGGCTGATACGATCTCGACTATTCCTGAAATGAGAAGCCCCGCAAGCCCGATCCAAAAGAGAACTTCGACAACCGTTGGGGCAATCATCCTCTCGAACGCCAAATACTGCGAAAAACGTGACTTGTTCATGTTCTTCTCTCCTCTCTTGGCGTAAAGATCTTACACCCCAGTAGTGACTGTTGACAAGTTATGTTGCTATCAGAAACGGCGTCGATATCTGTTGACACCGTGCTGAGAGTAGTGTACGCTGAAAGCATGACATGGCAAATCCGAAACGTGCCCGACAAGGTGCACAGTGTACTCAGACATGAGGCGCTCGACCGGAAGACTTCGGTCAACGCCCTGGTGATCGAAATCCTTTCGAAGGCGGCTGAGAAGATCGAAGCGGTGAAGGCGAAAGGCGGCTCGAAGTGAGCAGCGCGATTGCCCTACGTGACGAGCTCGGCCAGGCCGTCAGCTTCTCCCCCCACGTCGTGCGGCACGATACCGTACTCGACGCGATGGGTGCCCCCAGGGCGGACAGCTACGGGGAGCATATCAAGGATTTTCTCGCCTTCGCGGAGGAGCGAGGCGCCGTGGACTTCGAGCTCGTGCGCGACTACTTCCGGGAGCTCAATGGGAAGCCCTACGCGAACAACACGAAGCGGCTGAAGCGCCAGGCGGTCAAGACTCGGCTGAGGGCGGCCATGACGGGCATGGACTTCAACCAGGCGGCAGCCTTCCGCGAGGCCCTGGGCAGGCTAGACCACGAGGTGCAAGCCCCGAAGGTGCAAGCGGCGGGGATCGGCGCGGACAAGGTGCTCCGGCGCGACGAACTGGACCGGCTCCTCGCGGCGGCAACGAAACACGACGCGGCCTTCCTCCGCTTCCTGTGGGCGACAGGGGCCCGTGTCTCTGAGCTCACGGGGCTGCGCCTTGACCAGTGCGAGCGCCAGGGCGATAAGGTACGGCTGCGCGTGACAGGGAAGGGCAACAAGGAGCGTTTTCTCCGGATCCGCTCGAAGCTGTACGACGAGCTGCGGGAAACCTTCCAGGGCAGCACGTACCTATTCGAGACGGGCACTGGGCGGCCCTTCTCCCGCTGCTACGTGTCCACCCGGATCCACCGGCTGGCGCTGTCCGTCCTGGGGCGGCGCCTGGGGGCGCACGCGCTGCGGCACTCCTTTGCAACCTGGACGATCCGGCGCACGAATAAGATACAGGCGGTGAGCATGTACCTGGGGCACAGCTCGACGGCCATCACCATGAACTACTACGTGCACGAGCGCCTGGACGACAATGAGCTCTTCGATCCCGAGGACGGGGAGTAGCAACGTGAGAGCACAACAGTTACTACCAGGGCGTCGGTGAAGGCTTTCCAAGGCCAAGGCGGAAGTACCGCTTTGTATTTTCTTCTCGGACCTTTTTGATACGTCTTCCGATAGTGTTCAGCTCTGCTTGTCGATCATTACCCTGCAAATCACGACGAAACACGTTGATTCCAGTCGGAAAGCCGATCACTTTTGACGCTCCTGGAAGAAGCCGTGAAAGGTGAAGCATAGGCTTCATCTGCTGAACGATCTCATAAACCAAATCGACCATACGGCCTTCGAAGCACTGGGGATGCTTCCACGGGTTGGTCTTGCATTCAAGGTCCGAAAAGTACAGATCGAGCCAGCAAATCAGATCGTCAAACAATGCATCTGAGAGAGGCCTACCAAGAGGGGGGGACGGCGCTAAGAACCGGGCAAGGCGTTGTATGAGAGGATTTCGACGACGTCTAAGTTTCCGCCAATCGGCATTGACTTTTTTTCTGAGCGTGATTTCATCTCGCCAGGCCTCCTTGAGGATTAGCCATGCCCTTGCCGCGAATTCCCCTTTGAACGTTACTGGTAACTCTCGCTGTCCGGCGATTGCTTCAAGTTTCGACCAATCCACATGAAAATCCGGCGGGAGTCCGTAGGAATGATCTGGCCATACTTGACCTGGACCAATCTTGTTCTCGTTCACCACTGGAGCGCCCCTTCGATCTGCGCACGTACTCCTTCCAGTGCCTTGATCCTGTCGGCGGTTTCAGGATGATCGTAGTGTTCGCTCATCCGGCTGTCACGGTGCCCCATGAGGGCAAGGAGCGCGTCCGCGGGGATCGCCCGGCGCATTGCGGTGTTGTACGTGTGCCGTAGTGAATGGGGTGTCAGGAATCGCCCTTCGCGCATGATCCTTGGCTCGATTTTTTGTTCCTTGCTTCCCTTTTTCTCCTCGCGTGGACCGATAAGCGCCCGATTGAATATGTCCTGGAAAGTCCGGCGGTTGAGCATGTGGTCAGCACGGTCGCCGAAGAAAACAAGATCATCGGGCGCCTTATGCGGGCTATCCTCATGCCACCATGAAAGGGCGTCCTGTGTTCTGGCCGGGAGCGCCACAACACGCGGCTCGCCGGTCCGCTCGCGCTTCTTCAGTGCCCCGATGGACCCGTCTTCCTTCGCGGCCCGCTCGACCAGAAGCCAACCAGCTGGCAGGACATGTTTCCACTGTAGCGCCCGGGCTTCCCCCTCGCGGATCCCGGTTGTAGCCATGGTCAGGAACAGGGCCGCATACTTCGGTTGCCCCCACACGGCGAGAAGGCCGGGGCGGGTGGCTGGAAAGAGGAGGCGCAACTCTTGCAGGGAGAGAATGTCCCGCTTGCGGTTCGCCTTGCCCATTGGTTCCACATGATCTAGCGGGCTACGGGCGATCACGCCTTCACTTTCTGCCTCGCGCAAGATAGTCCGAAGCCCGTACAGCATGTGATTGCGGGTCTGATTACTTAGCGGCAGTTCGACGAGCCACCGTTCGACCATTACGCGGTTGATCGCGTCGAGTCGCGTTTTCCCGAACCGAGGGAAGACGTGATTGACCAGCATAGCCCGGAGGGATTGTGCCCATTGCTCGTTGAATCCGCGACCTTTGGCGTGTTGGCGTTTGATCCAGGAACACCGGTCCCAGACGTAGAAGTCTTTAGCGTACTCGGCGAGAGTGGGAACCTTGCGGGGAGCGGTGCCGATGAACCGCAACGCGGCCCGTTCGGCCAGGGTTCGGCCCCTATCCTTCAGCGCCGGGTTGACAGGCTGGTCGGTACTCTTCGTGTGGCGAATGCCATCTTTATCGTACCAGGAGGCATGCCAGACAGCCCCCCCCTTCGATGATCGCGTGTGGAGAGTGAAACCGGCTCTAGTGCGCACGGCCGTTGTCTTCGCGCGGAGCTACGCCCAGCTCGTCGGCCAGCGGGAACGGCAGGACTTCGTACTGCGAGGAATGGACGTTCTGCCCGTTCTCCAAGACGATTACCAGCTGCCCGCAGCCGCTTGCCGGGTGTTCGGTTGTGAGGATCGCGGTCTCGATCTGCCCCGTCAATCTGTTCAGGACATGGACCTTCTGACGCATTGCTTGCTCCCTTCCCGTGTCGTTCCCGTGTTGCGGGTCTCTCTACGGTCAGGGTAGCAAATATGCGATTTTACAATTCCTTGTTTGGCAAGGAATAAAAAATCGGGCTGGCCGGAGTTGAACCGGCGACCCCTTGCACCCCAAGCAAGTACGCTAAACCAACTGCGCTACAGCCCGATTTCGGCCCGGAATCTACCACCGCGGGAAACCCCTGTCAAGGTACAGGGGAACCCGTCAGCATTTCTCTATCTGCGTTTCGGCAGGAGCGCTTCTCATTGTGCACGATCTTTAAGGGGCTTTTCTGGTACCTTTGCATCAATCGTTCTTCCTGTGAAGGTGCAAAATGAGAATCGCTGGGAACCCGGGGCAGGGCGGGCGCACATAAACCCTGGCCGGTGCGTACAGGCTGCGCCGTACTATGCTGGCGCTTAAACCGGTCACGGCTTGAAGCGTGTCTTCAGTTCCGCTACCTTCTTTACCTATGACAGCGATTCGAAAGACGTGGCTCATTCTGCTGGTGCTTCTTTCTTCCGTCCTGCTGCCGCTTGCGCTGCCCAGCGAGTTCTTCGGCGGCGCCATCAAGGCCCTGGGGATGCGGCCGGATGAGAGCTTCTACTGGGGCAATGCCGTTATCGGGCTGATCTGCATCGCTCCGGTATTCTACGCTGTCTCTCTTGCCCCCACCTTTGGATTCGCTTCATTGCTGGGCGTCATATTCGGCGGCGTGTCCACGGCTCTTTCCAGTTTCTGGCTCATGTTCTTCCAGAATTTCTCGGTATGGACCTACGGGGGGGTCATTCTCGGCTATATCGGATATAACTCTCTGCTCTTTCCTTTTCTTAGAGGAATCTCCCGGATCAGCACCCGTTTTCGCCCCTTTCTGCTGGCCATTACGTGGTGCGTCTATGAGTACTTCAAATCGGTCGGTTTCCTCGCCTACCCCTGGGGTCTGGTTGCATATCCGATGGGCAACTTCCTCCCCTTGATCCAATTCGTGGACATCACGGGAGTGTGGGGGCTGTCCTTTCTCATGGCGCTTGTGAATGCAATAGTCGCGGAGCTCGCCCTCGCAGGCTGGCGGCCTCTCTTCATCCGACAAGCCGGTTTTCTGCTCGTTCTCCTGGCATGCGCGCTGGGATATGGGGCGTACCGGCTATCGACGCCGATCCCGCATGAATCTTCGGCGTCGCTGCTCCTGGTCCAGCAGAATTTGAACCCCTGGGATGCGGGCGGAGGGAGGGATGAAAGCCTCAGGATCAACTCCGAGCTGACGCTGCAGGCGGTCCGTGCATCCCCGCGGAAACCTGATCTTGCGGTATGGAGCGAGAGCTCCGTCTCGACCGTGTACGTCACGCTCGACAAGAAATACTATCAGCAGAAGAACGATCTCGTGCCTGCCATTCAGAAAGCGGGAATACCGGTCCTGTTTGGCGGAGTGGTGGTCATTGATTTGCAGAAGGAGCAGGCATGGAACGCATCGATCCTTGCATCCCCGGATGGGGCGGTCCAGGATATCTATGGAAAGATCCACGGTGTGCCCTTTGCTGAGAACATTCCCTTTTGGGACCTGGAAGGAGTAAGGTGGTTTTTCCGCAATGTCGTCGGAGTATGGAATCCCTGGGTGACCGGTGACAGGTTGACCATCTTCCATGTTCCCCTCGCGGCAGGGGGACAAATGGCTTTCAGCACCCCCATCTGCTTCGAGGATGCCTTTTCAGATCTCTGCAGGCAGTACATCACTCATGGCGCCGACATTCTGTTGAATATCACCAACGATTCCTGGTCGGATACCTGGTCAGCCGAGATCCAGCACTTCCAGGCCGCACGGTTCCGCGCCATAGAGGATCGACGAGTGCTTGTCCGCTCAGCCAACGGAGGAGTCTCCGGCGTGGTGGGGCCCTGGGGTGAGATACAGATAAAAATGCCGTTTTTCGAGCGGACTTGGAAACTGGTGGATGTTCCCCTCTATAAGGAGAAGACTCCTACATTCTATACTCGGTTCGGGGATTGGTTTCCCCGTCTTTTAATCGTTCTGCTGTTCGTGGTGCTTGTTGGCAACCGTTTGTGGAAAAAAAAGAGGCTGCCCCTGGCGGACAGCCTCTTGTGATCCACGAGGCAGGTCTTTTTTACTGGCCCTCGTAGCCGTCCCTCCGGGGCTCCTTCGGCTTGGCAAAGTTCACCTTCAGGTTGCGGCCATCCAAGGCGGTTTCATTCAGGGCCTTGATCGCCGCTTCAGCCTCGGCCTGGCTTGCCATCTCGATAAAGCCGAAGCCCTTGGACCTTCCGGTTTGCCGGTCCTTGATGACCTTGCTCGTCTCCACATTCCCGTACGGGGTGAACAATTGACGCAGGGAATCCTCGTCAATCCGGTAGGGAAGGTTCCCTACGTACAGATTCACAGCCATAGACACTCCTTTTTCGAGAAATAGAAATTTTTGGGACACGATGGGATGGGTGCACGTCGGAAAGCATTAAAAATCGTGACCAAAGCATCATGATTTTACTTGGTTTTATTTCCTCGCGCAAGCTTTTTTTTCCGGCCCAGCCGGACCCGACTACATGCATACCAGGGCCTTTTTCCCATCATCTCATCGTCGTTTTGCCGTCAGGCGATGCCTATTTCTTGCCGTGCACCAAAGAGGCGACCATAGCAGGCAGGCCATAGAGATTGATGAACCCCGAAGCATCGGCATGGTCGTAGCTTGAAGCGCCGAAAGAGGCCAGATCCTTCAGGTACAGGGAGTACGGCGACTGGCGGCCCGCAATGATGATGTTGCCCTTGTAGAGGGCAAGCCGCACGGTGCCGGTGGTGTACTCAGAAATCTTCTCCATGAACGCTTCCAGGGATTCGCGCAGGGGCGTGAACCATTTGCCGCCGTAGACGAGGTCCGCATAGGTTTGCGCAATGTTCTGCTTGAAATGAAGGCAATCCGCATCCAGCGTGAGCATTTCCAGCTCGCGCAGCGCGGTGTAGAGGATGGTTCCTCCGGGCGTTTCATAGACGCCCCGGCTTTTCATGCCCACCCTGCGGTTTTCCACGACGTCTACCCGACCGATGCCGTTCTCAGCGCCCATAGCGTTGAGGGTGGCGACCATCTCGAAAGGGGAGGATTTTTTGCCGTTGACGGCCACCGGAAAGCCCTTTTCGAAATCGACGCTCACCTCCATCTCCCTGTCAGGGGCGTCCTGCAGGGACTTGGTGAGCTGGAACAGCGATTCCTGGGGCCTGTTCCATGGGTCCTCCAGGTCCCCTCCTTCGTGGCTCATGTGCCATGCGTTCATGTCCCGCGAGTAGATATTCTTCTTGGAAATGCTGCCGAGGTTTATTCCGTGGTTCTGGGCATAGTCGATGGCCTCTTCCCTTGAGCGGATGCTCCACAGCCGCCAGGGCGCGATCACTACAAGCTGGGGCGCCAGAGCCTTGTATGCCAGCTCGAAGCGCACCTGGTCATTGCCCTTGCCCGTGCAGCCGTGGGCAACTGCGTCGGCGCCTTCCTTGAGGGCGATTTCCACCTGCGCCTTGGCTTGGAGAGGCCGCGCGATCGAGGTGCCGAGCAGGTACTTGCCCTCGTAGAGAGCGCCGGAGCGGAGCATGGGGAACAGGTACTCCCTGGCGAACTGCTCGCGCAGGTCCAGGAGGTGGAGCTTCGATGCTCCCGATGCCTTTGCCTTGGCTTCCAGCCCGGAGAGATCCTCGTTCTGACCCACGTTGGTGCAGACCGCGATCACCTCGGCGCCCTTGTACTGCTCCTTGAGCCAGGGGATGATGATGGAGGTGTCCAGCCCCCCCGAATACGCCAGGACGATCTTCTTTACGTTCTTCTTCACGGTTCCCGACGGAACCCCTGTTCCTTCGCTCATTGCAGCGCCTCCTCTATTATTTCGATTCCCTTCCGGATTTCCTTCTCCGTGATGACCAGCGGTGGAGCGATGCGGATGACGTTCACGCCCGAGCGCAGCGCGAGCATTCCCCGCTCCCGCAGCCGGTCGAGCAGCGCTGTCACTTCGCCTCCCGTGTACACGAATCCCAACAATAGCCCCCGACCGCGCACCTCTCCCATGACGGCTGAATGCCGTTGACGGATCCGCTCGAGCTCCTGCTGGAGAAGATCGCCCATCTCCTTCACGTGCCGCACGAAGCCCGGTGCGCTCACGGTCTCCCATACCCTGCACGCCACGGCCGTCGTGACGGGACCGCCGCCAAACGTTGTGCCATGGTCTCCCAGGTGAATGAGATCGTTTATCTTTTTCGGGATCAGGACCGCTGACAGGGGCAGGCCGCCCGCAAGGGGCTTTGACAGCGTGATGATGTCCGGCCGCAGCCCCACGCCTTCTGAAGCATAGAAGGCGCCTGTCCGCGCAAGCCCGGTCTGCACCTCGTCGGCAATGAGGATCACGTTGCATCGCGCGCAGGCATCATTCAGCGCCCGCGCGAACTCCGGCGTCATGGCGGCCAGCCCCCCCTCGCCCTGGACAACCTCCACGATCACGCCGGCAAAATCCTCCGTGAGCATTCGGCAGAGCGCCTGCGCGTCGTTGTACGGCGCCACCTCCACCCCGGGGAGCAGGGGCTGGTAGGGATCCTGATATTTGGGCGACGGCGTGCAGGACAGCGATCCCAGCGTGCGGCCGTGGAAAGCGCCGGAAAAGCAGAGGATCTTTTCATGCCCCGGCCCCTTCACGCGCAGCGCATGCAGCCGGGCATACTTGAGAGCCGCCTCGTTGGCCTCGGTGCCGCTGTTGCCGAAGAACACAGAAGCAAACCGGCCAGGCTCCCGCGCAAGAATGCGTCGGGCAAGGGACAGCGCGGGCTCCGTGGTGAAGAGGTTGGAGATGTGGGGAAGCCTGCGCATCTGCCGCATCGCGATTTTCGCAAGATCTGCGCGGCCGTATCCCAGGGCGTTCACCGCGATGCCCCCGGCAAAGTCCAGGTACCTCTTTCCCGCTGCATCCTCCAGCCAGACCCCGCTGCCCCGGGCAATGACAAGCAGCTCGCTGCCGTACTGGGGAGGGAAGGGGAGATTGGTCTCGAGCGCTGTTGTGGTCTTTTTCATTTCCATAATCGCGTTCCCTGCTTTCCGTCGAGAAGCCGGGCAAGGGAGCCCGCGCCCTCGTACTGTCCGATGATCACCGTGCTCACTCCCTGGTCGATTGCATCCAGCGACGCGGTCACCTTGGGCACCATGCCACCCATGATCACCCCCCGGGCGATAAGGTCTCTGGCCTCGGACCCCGTGAGGGCCTGCACGACGCTGCCCCCGGAGAGTATCCCCGGCGTGTCGGAGAAAAACACGAGCGCCCATGCCTTCAAGCGCGCCGCCAGTTGAAAGGCCACGGTATCCGCATTGATGTTCAAGCCCCGCCCCTCCGGGTCCATGGAGACGGAACAGAGCACCGGTAGAAAACCGTTGGCAAAGAGAATCTCCAGGAGCCGGATGTCCGTCGCGGTCACCTCTCCCGTGCGCGTATCCTGTCCGTCCAGCGGCCGTCCTATGAAGATGCCGCCGTCGGAGCCGCTGAGGCCCACGGCATCCAATCCCCTGGCGCGCAGGAGCCGCACGATACGCTTGTTGATCCTGCCGGCGAGCACCATGTCGACAACGTCCATCTCCTCGGCCGACGTCTGGCGGATGCCGTTTTGGAATACGGCTTTCATGCCGAGCTTTCGAGAGACCTCCGTCACCTCGGCGCCGCCGCCGTGCACCAGAACCAGCCGGTGCTCCTTTCCGAGCTCGAGCATCTCGTAGCAGAGCGATGCAAGGGTATGCGGGTCCTCCGCCACCCTGCCGCCGATTTTTACCAACGCCGTGTTCACGTCACATCTCCCCGGCCGTGTGCAGCCCGACCGTCTCGGGGATGCCGAAGCGGATGTTCATGTTCTGCACCGCCTGGCCCGACGCGCCTTTCACAAGGTTGTCAATGACGGAGAAGAGCATGAGGTGCCGTCCTTCCCTGCGCCAGCCAATGTCGCACCTGTTGGATCCCCAGACTTCGCGGGTCTGCGGGACGCGGCTCCCCGTGAGAGAAATGAACTGCCGCCCGCCATAGCAGGCGCGGAGCATCCCTTCCACGCTCCGCGGTCCCGACTCCGATGGCTCCCGCGCCAGCTCGGCGACCGTGGTCACAGCCATGCCCCTTCGCAGCGGCGCCATGTGGGGGGTGAAAAGAAGCTGGAGGGATCCGTGCGCCGCTCCGAGCTCCTGCGCGATCTCCGGCGCATGCCGGTGGCTTGTTCCGGGGGCATAGGCGTTGGCGTTCTCTGAACGCTCGCAGAAAAGGAGATCGGCCTTTTCCTTGCGCCCAGCGCCTGAGATTCCCGAGATCGCGTTCACGATCACGGCGCCTTTCAGGAGTCCCTCCCGGGCGAGAGGCAGGAGGGGAAGAAGCGTAGCCGTTGGATAGCAGCCGGGGCAGGCTATTATGTCCGCCTTCCGGATGGCCTCGGTATGCCATTCCGCCAGGCCATAGACGGCCCGGGGCAAAAGGTCAGGCTTTGGCAGGGGAGAGCCGTAAGCGGCCTGGAATACTGCCGGATCATGCAGACGGAAGTCCGCGGACAGGTCGATGACGACCGTCCGGGCGAAAAAGGGAGCGCAGACCTCGGCGGATTTAAGATGGGGAAGCGCTGAAAAGACAACATCCAGTCCGCCCGCTTCCGCGGCGCGAACAGCGTCCGCCGCAGAAGCCAGAAGGCCTCCGGCAACCTTGCCCTCGATTCCGGCGTCAAGACCCGGGTCCACCGCTGTGATCCGCGCGCCTGCCTGAGAAGAGGACACCGCGATGATCTCCCGCACCTCGGGGTGTTCCCCCAGGATGCGCAGGAGCACCTGGCCGGTGTAGCCTGTTGCTCCAAGCACTGCTGCCTTCATTTATGCTCCTCCTGGGAAATCAGGTATCCGGGCGCGCAGCGCCCGAGCGAGGCGGAACGGGGCCACGCCGTTTCTCGGGACCACGAGCACGGTATCGTCACCGGCGAGGGTGCCCAGCACCTCGCGGATACGCAGGTTGTCCAGAGCCGAGGCGACGCTGTTTGCGTGCCCGGGGAGGGTCCGCATCAACCCGAAGCTCCCTGAGAAATCCAGGGAGAGGAACCCCCGCTTGAAATCCTGCACGTACGTCGCGTCCGACCCCGGCCTGACCTCCCCTTCGGACAGCACGTACGTGTATCCCCCGTCGGGCCGGGGAGCCTTGCCGATCCCCAGCCGCTTCAGGTCCCGCGAGAGGGTGGCCTGCGTCACGGTGAAGCCCTCCCGGCGCAGGAGCGCGGTGAGCCGCTCCTGGCTGTCCACGGCGGTTTCCCCGATGATTCTATGGATGGCCGCCAGCCGCGCGTTCCTTGGCTGCATTGTCTTCATTGCATATTTATCCTATCAGACTGCATAATTATACGGACACGCTCCGCGCGTGTCAAGCGCCATTTCCCGCGCGCCAGGGGCGCGCCCGCCAGCACGCCCGAGGCCTCCGTGCGCGGGTCTCTTGAAAACCACGGCCGCTGCCGCGTATAGTGCACGCATGGCTCTCACCATCGAATGGACGCGGCGCATCGACAACTGGCGCAGGGAAATCCGCGCGCACTTCTATCGGCCCCTCGGGAGCATCGCCCTCGAGGGATTCATGACCCGTGAACACATCGCCGTTGAACAGGCGCGCGAAAGCGCCTTCTCTCCAATGCCGGCAGGCGCCCTCTGGGGCGCCAAGTGGGAATATGGCTGGTTTCGGGCTTCCCTGATCACCCCGCGCGAGGCTTCCGGCAGGCGCCTGGCCCTGCGCCTGGACGCGGGCGGCGAGGGGCTTGTGTACGTGAACGGCGTTGTTTGGTCGGCCCGCGATCGCGAGCACGAGTACATCACGCTGTCCCGGTCCGCGCGGACAGGGGAGCGGTTCGAGCTTCTCGCAGAGGTGTATGCCGGGCATGGACCCATGGTGTGGCAGTCAGGGCCCGTGCCTCCCGGCCGGCTCACGGTTCCCGAGCCGGGTCCGACCCAGGTCGTCGTTGGTGAAAGCACCTACGGCATCTGGCAGGAGGAGGTGTACCAGTTGGCCATGGACGTGGAGACGCTCTATGGGCTTCGCTCCACGCTGGACAGCGACTCCCTGCGCGTTTCCGAAATCGACGCGGGGCTGCGCGACTTCACCACCATTGTGGACTTCGAGCTGCCAAGGGAGAAGATGCTCTCCACCGTGGCCCAAGGCCGAAAGAGGCTTGCTCCCCTTCTTTCCTGCCGCAACGGATCCACGGCGCCTGCAATGTACGCTTTCGGCCATGCGCACATCGATGTGGCGTGGCTCTGGCCGCTTGCGGAAACAGAGCGCAAGACGGCCCGCACCTTCTCCAACCAGCTCTCCTTGATCCAGGAATACGCCGACTACCGGTTCCTCCAAAGCGAGCCCCAGCTCTACCAGATGGCCAAGACCCTCTATCCCGAGCTGTACCAGCGGGTCCGCAAGGCCGTGAAACAGGGGCGGATCGTGCCGGAAGGCGGCATGTGGGTGGAGGCGGATACGAACATCACCAGCGGAGAGAGCCTCATCCGGCAATTCCTGCACGGCATGCGCTTCTTCCGGGCCGAGTTCGGCGTGGAGAACGAGCTGCTCTGGCTCCCCGACGTCTTCGGCTACTCCGGCGCGCTCCCGCAGATCATGCGCGGGTGCGGCATCAAGTATTTCTCCACGGCCAAGATTTTCTGGGCCTACAACGGCGGCGATCCGTTTCCCTACAACACCTTCTTCTGGGAGGGAATCGACGACTCAACCGTGCTCGCCCATTTCACGGGCGACTACAATTCGCTGATGGACCCGGTGTCAGTGGCGAAAAGATGGAGCGAGCGGGTGCAGAAGGACGGCATCTCCGCGCGCCTGGTGCCGTTCGGGTTTGGAGACGGGGGAGGCGGACCCACCCGCGACCACCTCGAGTACGCCCGGCGCCTCGCCGACCTGGAGGGCGCTCCCCGGGTGAAGCTCTGCGCTCCCCTGGAGTTCTTCCACGCCCAGGAGAAGAAGAGCGGCGGCCTGCCGCGATACACGGGAGAGCTTTACTTCCAGGCCCACAGGGGCACGTACACCTCGCAGGCGCGCACCAAGCGGGCCAACCGCAAGAGCGAGATAGCGCTGCGCGAAGCGGAGATCTGGGCGTGCTTTGCGCAGGTCCTGACGGGAAAGGCGATCCCCGGCCCGGACCTGGACGCCGCCTGGAAGCTCCTGCTCATCAACCAGTTCCACGACATCATCCCCGGCTCCTCCATCGCGCGCGTGTACGATGAGGCGCTGGAGGCGCACGAGCGGGTGCAGACGGCGGCGGACGGGATCACCTCCGCGTCGACCAGCGCGCTGGCGGGCGGCCAGCAGGGCAAGGCGATCGCGGTGTTCAACTCCCTGTCCTGGGAAAGGTCGGCGCTGGTGGAGCTGCCCGGCGTTCCGCGCTCCGCGACCGATGCCGAGGGACGCGAGCTTCCCACGCAGACGGTGGACGGCAGAAGCCGGGTGGAGCTTCGGGTCCCCTCGTGCGGGTGGACCACGGTGTCCCTCGGAGAGGCGGAATCGACCCGCGCGCGGCAGACCCGGTCCGGGTCGCTCCTGCGCGCCACGCGCAGGGCGCTGGAGAACGAGCGCATTGCGGTGACTTTCAATGATCGCGGGGAGATCACCAGCCTGCGGGATAAGGAGGCGGGGGCCGAGCTGGCGGCCGGACCGTGCAACCAGCTCTGCATGTACAAGGATGTTCCCACAAACTGGGATGCGTGGGACCTTGACAGCATGTATGCCCTGACGCCCGTGGAGCTCCCCGATCGCGCGTCGATCGAGGTCCTGGACCAGGGGCCCCTGATCGCGCGGCTTCGCATCACTCGCAAAATACACGAATCAGACCTGACGCAGGTGGTGAGCCTGCGCAGGGGCTCGCGGAGGGTGGACTTCGAGACCACCGTGGAGTGGCGGGAAAGCCATAAGCTCCTGAAGGTCCAATTCCCCGTCCGCTACCGGGCAAGCGACGCGTTGCACGAGATCCAGTTCGGCCACATTGCGCGGCCAACGCATATTTCCCGGCAGTTCGACGCGGACAGGTTCGAGGTGTCCGCCCATCGCTGGTCAGCGCTGGTGGAGGAGGGGCGGGGCTTTGCCGTGCTGAACGATTGCAAATACGGGGTGAATGTGCTGGGAGGGTCGATCAATCTCACCCTCCTGAAATCCGCCCTGGCTCCGGACATGAGCGCCGACAAGGGGACGCAGGCATTCACGTATTCGCTGTACTCCTGGAACGGAGGTCTTGCGTCCAGCGGGCTTGTGCGGGAGGGGTATGAGCTGAACTGCCCGGTCGTGACCGCGTCGGGCGGGGTTGGGGAGAAATCCCTGATCCGCGTGAACTCGCCGCACATCGTGCTGGACACAGTGAAGCCCGCGGAGAACGGGGCGCCGGAGCTTATCGTGCTGCGGCTGTACGAATCCATGCGCACGGCAACCCAGTGCACCCTTTCCATCGACATGCCGATCACGGGCGTGGAGGAGGCGGACATGCGCGAGCGGGAGACCCGCGCGCTGGATGTGCGGGAGGGCAAGGTAAGCCTTGAGTTCCGTCCCTTTGAGGTCAAGACCCTGCTGGTGCGCTGCGCGCCCCGGCCCCGGGCCGATGCAGGGGAACGCGAAGAGCCGCGGAAGGGCGGCCGCAAGTGAAGATCTGCGTTTTCTGCTCCTCCAGCGATGCCGTGGACGGCGCCTACATTTCCGTGGCGGCGGAGATGGGTGCCCTGATCGGAAGGGGAGGGCATACCATGATCTTCGGCGGCGGCCGTGTGGGGCTGATGGGAGCCGCTGCCCAGGCCGCCCAGGAGAACGGAGGACGGGTGGTCGGCGTCATCCCTTCGTTCATGAACAGGCCGGGCGTGCCCTACCTGGAGTGCGACGAGCTGGAGTTCACCCGGGACATGGCGGAACGCAAGAGGCGCATGGTGGAGATGTCCGACGCGTTTGTCGCGCTGCCCGGCGGGTTCGGGACCCTGGAGGAGATCTCCGAGGTCATCACCCAGAAACAGTTCGATTTTGTGAGGGCGCCGCTCGTGGCCGTCAATACTCAGGGATTCTACGACTCCCTGGCCGCTTTCTTCGAGCGGTTTTATGAGGAACACTTCGCCAAGCCGGTGTTCCGCGCCACGTGCCCCTTTGTGGCGAGCCCTGCCGATGCCATGGCATACCTCATGAGCTACCAGCCGCCCAGCGCCACGAGCAAGTGGTTTACATGAAGCGGCCGGCCGCGCGCGGAAACGCACCCTGGCGCGAGTCCCTTACATGACGCCGCGCTCGCGGAGGAGGAGCTGCATCTCTCTGGCGTTCTTCGCGGCGCTGCCCCGCCAGTGATTGTTGAAGAACAGGAGCAGGATCGGCACGCGCGCAAGAATGGACTTTATCCTGTCCACCCATTCCTCCAGCTCGGCCGGGCTGTACAGGTAGTCGTAGCGGGAGGCGTTGTCGCCGGTCCACCACGCCGATTTGTTGCGGCCGTGAAACCGGACATACCCGAACCCTCCGGTGATCTCCGTGGTGGGGCGCAGCAGCTTCGGCAGGTCCGGCTCGTCCACGCTCACCAGGGTCACCCCCCTCTGCCGCAGCCCGTCGAATACCGGCTCTTTCAGCCAGTCGCTCTTTCGGAACTCCACGGCGAGGGGGAGCCCCTCGAGCTTTCCGCAGAGCGCGGCAAGCCGGGTCCTTGATTCAGGCGTATAGGCAAAGCTGTAGGGAAACTGCAGGAGGACCGCGGCCAGCCGCCGTGCGTCCACAAGCGGCTGGATCCCCTGGCGAAAAGCCGCAACGTCGGCATCCCAACTCTCCCCGATCTCGTGCGTCATGCTCCGATGCGCCTTCAGGGCAAAGAGGAACGGGTCCGGCGTGCAGGAGATCATCCGGTCCAGCGATCGCGCGCTGGGCTGCTGGTAGTACGTGAAGTTCAGCTCCACAATGGGGAACTGACGCGCGTACAGGGAGAGGAAGTCCTGCTTGGAGGATCCGGCGGGGTAGACGGGGCCCACCCAGTCGTCGTAGGAGTAGCCGCTCGTTCCGATCAAGACGCGTGTGCTCATGGCATGAATCGGCGCGAGGGCTTTCGCCCACCTGGCCGGTTCTCAATTGTAGCCGAAGAACGCGGGGAACAGGAAGACCACGACTGCAAGCCACGGCTCAGTAGCCGGCGGTCTTGTCCACGACGTTCGTGAGCGGAGCGCCCCGGACCCATCGAGCCAGGTTGTCGCAGAAAACCTCAAAGGCTTCCGCGTCGTAGCCGGGGGTGCACGCCCGCATAATGAGGGGTAATGATGACATTGGGCATGCTCCAGAGCGGGTGCCCGGCCGGCAGCGGCTCGGGGTCCGTCACGTCCAGCCCTGCGCCGCGGAGCCGGCCGTTGGACAGTCCCTCCACCAGGGCATCCGTGTTGATGCTGGAACCTCTGCCGGCATTCAGCAGGTATGCGCCCTTCATGGCTTCAATCTCCGGTGCGCCGACGAACCCGCGGGTGTCCGGGGTATCCGGCAGCAGGAGCATGATCACCCGGGCCCGGGCAAACGCTTCCCGCCGAGCATCAGGCCCGACCACTTCTTCCGCGCACGGGTTGGGTCGCGCGTGCCTGCTGATGCCGATTACGCGCATGCCGAATGCCCTCCCCAGCGCCGCGCAGCGTGTTCCAATCACGCCGAGCCCCGCGATGCAGAGAGTCCTGCCCGAGAGGGTTGAAAGCCCTGCGATTGTCGATCCCCTGTCCCACGTTCCTTGGGCCTGGAGCCGGGCTGCGCGGTGGAGATTCCGGGTGAGCATGAGCGTCATGCCCCATAGGTGCTCGGCAATGCAATCCGCATGGATATGCACATTGGTGAGGATCGCGGGATGCTCCCGAATCTCAAGGGAGGCGAGCAGGGAATCCAAGCCTGCCGTATCGGTCTGCAGCCACTTGAGGTGCGCGGCTTTGCTCCACAGCTCCGCCGGGAGCTTCGGGTAGCAGATCGTGATGTCCTGGACAAGCCCGGGATCGGCGGACAGCTCCGTCTCTCCGATGATGCGCGCGCCGGGTGCAATGGCGCTGATCCTCTGGGCCTGCTCCTCATCGAGCCGTCGTGTAAGGAGAATCAAAGGTTCGGACGTGGGCGTCATATTCAAGAATGGACCCACGTTTCGCCCGAAAGTCAAGATCGTTTCCAGCCGCGGCGCTTATAAACATCCACGTACTGCATTTATTTCAAGAAAAAAGTTAAAATTCTCAGCAGCCCGTCTCTTGACAATTCACTGCATTTTCATTTGACTCACGCCATGAATATCATTGTTTGATTTCCCAGGCCCGTCTCTTTTCGGTTCTTTCGCCTATCGCTGGAAGGCGATCGTCACCTCCCCGATGTATAAGGATTTTCAGCTATGAAGACTTTCGACCCGCGCTCCGCGGTATCGAAGAACCGTCTTTTGGGTCTGTGGCGTCTCATGACCGGCTACCGTCTTGGCTACAGCGTCGCCTTGGTGAGCACGGGGATCGCTTCCCTTTCGCAGACCGGCACGTACCTGCTCCTGCGCCGGTTCATTGACGTCGTCCTGCCCAGCCGTTCCCTGTCCGCCATTCTCTGGGTTGCGGCGGGCTTCATCGGCCTTGCCGTGTTCCAGGGCACCTTCTCCTTTCTCACGGGCCGCTTTGCCTCAAGGACCTCGGAAGGGACGATCCGCAGGCTGCGCGACGCATTCTACGACCAGGTGCAGAAGCTGCCCTTCGCCTACCTGGACAAAACCCCGACGGGGGAGCTGATCGAGCGGGCAACCTCGGACATGGATGCGGTGCGCAGGTTCTACGCCGACCAGGCAATCGGGATCGGCCGCGTCGTCCTGCAGTTCAGCGTCAATTTCGCCGCCGTGATGAGCCTCAATCACCGGCTCGCCCTGGTTTCCGTGCTGGTGATACCGCCGGTGCTCGCGCTCTCCATCATCTTCTTCAAGGCCATCTCGAATCGCTACGAGAAATACCAGGAGCAGGAGGCCATCCTCTCCACGACGCTGCAGGAGAACCTCACCGGCGTCCGGGTGGTGAAGGCCTTTGCGCGCCAGCGCTTCGAGATCGAGCGGTTCGAAACGGTCAACTTCGAGAAATTCCGCAGGGGCCGACGACTCATCATGATGAACGCCTTGTTCTGGCCCCTGACCGACATCCTCTGCGCCACCCAGATGTTCGGAGGGTTCATCTTCGGGGCGCTCCTTGCCATCAACGGCACCATTACGGTGGGTACCTACATGGCGTTCGTCGGCATGGTGGTGCAGATCATCTGGCCCATCCGGTTCCTCGGCCGGCTCATCGTCGACGTTTCCGGCGGCCTGGTCTCCTATCAGAGGGTCATGAGCGTGATCAAGGAGACGCAGGAATCCCTCACCGACGGAACCGTGCCTTCCGCGACCCGCCTGCGCGGAGAGCTGGCTTTCCACGACGTATCTTTCGGCTACCACGCGGCCAAGCCGATCCTCACCGGCGTGAGCTTTCACTGCGCGCCGGGGCAGTCGATCGCCCTGCTCGGTTCCACGGGATCAGGCAAGACCAGCCTCGTGAACCTGGTGCCCCGGTTCTACGATTACACGGAGGGAAGCATCATCCTGGATGGCAGGGAATTGAAGGAGTATCCGCGACATTTGCTGCGCGGCCAGGTGGGGATCGTGGAGCAGGAGCCGTTCCTGTTTTCGCGCACCCTGCGGGAGAACATCCTCTACGGGGTGCAGGGGGACGTCTCCCAGGACCGGGTGGAGGAGGCGGCGCGCTCGGCCGCCATCCACGACGTGATCCTGTCCTTTCCCCAGGGTTACGACACCATGGTGGGGGAGAAGGGGGTCACGCTCTCGGGAGGCCAGAAGCAGCGGGTGGCCATCGCTCGCACGATCCTCAAGGACCCCCGCATCCTCATCCTGGATGATTCAACGTCGTCAGTGGACACGGAGACGGAAGCCGCCATCCGCGCCGCGCTGGAGCGGCTTATGGAGGGGCGCACCACCTTCATCATCGCGCACAGGATCCAGAGCCTGATGAAGGCCGACCTGATCCTTGTATTCGACAAGGGGCGCATCGTGGAGCGGGGAACGCACGATACGCTTCTGGCCTCAGGCGGGATGTACAGGCGGATATTCGACCTGCAAACCCGCATCGAGACGGAGCTGGAGGAGGAGATCAGCCGTGCCTGATTTCATTCACGACGAAGAGGAGTTCACCACCGGCTTCAATGGGAAGACCGTGCTGCGGATGCTCGGCGAGGTCAAGCGGTACTGGCCGCGCGTGCTGGCCTTTCTGGCGCTCATTGCGGGGGTGGCCGTGGGCGACGGCGTCTCCACCTACCTGAACAAGAGGCTCATCGACGAGGCGATCGTCGCTCACGACGTAACAAAGATCCTGCCCATTGCAGCGCTGTTCGGCGTCATCATGCTGGCTCAGGCTGTCGGCGTGTACGGCATGATCGTGTTCGCGGGCGTCCTGGGCGAGCGCGTGCAGTATGACTTAAGGAAGAAGATGTTCAACCACCTGCAGGAGCTGTCCTTCTCCTATTACGACAAGACGCCGGTGGGATGGATCATGGCGCGCGTCACCTCGGATTCGGGCCGGATCGCCGGGCTCATCACCTGGGGCATGAACGATGTGTGCTGGGCGGTTACCAACATCATCACCTCAACGATCTTCATGTTCCTCATCAACTGGAGGCTTGCCCTCATCATCTTCATCACCATCCCCTTCCTTCTTGTGGTGGCGGTGCAGTTCAAGAACCGGATCGTGGGCGAATACCGCAAGGTGCGCAGGCTCAACTCGAAGATCACCGCGGCGTACAACGAGAACATCTCCGGCGTGCGCGTGGTGAAGGCCCTCTGCAGGGAGGAGAAGAACCTGGCTGAGTTCTCCCGGCTCACGGGGGACATGCGCGCCGCCGGGTTCCGGGCGGCATGGCTGTCCGCCTTGTTCCTGCCCATCGTGCAGATCATCAGCGCGGTGGCGGTCGGGGCCATCGTGTGGTTCGGCGGGCTGCAGGCCGAGTGGGGGTTCATCAGCGTCGGCGGCATCCAGGCCTTTCTGGGCTACGTGACGTTCATGATGTGGCCCATCCAGGACCTGGCCCGAGTCTATGCCGATATGCAGCAGTCCATCGCATCGGCGGAACGCACCTTTTCCCTGATCGACGCGGTGCCCGAGATCGTGGACACTCCCGCGGCGCTCGCGCAGGGATCGGCGACGGCCAGCATCGCGGGGGACATCGAATTCGATCGCGTCGCCTTCCACTACCAGGAGGGAAAGCCGGTGCTCCGCAACTTCACCCTCCACGTGAAGCAGGGGGAGACCATAGCCCTTGTCGGTCCCACGGGAGGCGGTAAATCCACCATTGTCAACCTCATCTGCCGGTTCTACGAGCCCCAGGGGGGGGAGATCCGGATCGCTCACCGCAATGCCCGGGAGCTGCCGCTGCACGCCATCCAGTCGCGCATCGGCATGGTCCTGCAGACCCCGCACCTGTTCTCGGGCACCGTGCGGGAGAACATCCGCTATGGCAGGCTGGAGGCGGCTGACGGGGAGATCGAGGATGCGGCGCGCATGGCGGGCGCCCATGACTTCATCATGCGGCTGGAGCGCGCGTACGACAGCGAGGTCGGGGAGGGGGGCAACAGGCTCTCCGTGGGACAGAAGCAGCTCATCAGCCTTGCCCGCGCAATCCTGGCCCGGCCCGAGATCTTCATCATGGACGAGGCCACCAGCTCGGTTGACACGCTGACGGAAAGCCTGATCCAGAAGGGGATGGAAACGCTCATGCGCGGCCGCACCAGCTTCATCATCGCCCACCGGCTTTCCACCATCAAGCGCGCCAACCGCATCGTGATGATCGACGGGGGGAGGATCGCGGAGATGGGCACCCACGGCGAGCTGATCCACGCCCGGGGACATTACTATGACCTGTACACGCGCCAGTTCCGTCACGAGCACGAGGAAGGGCAGGAGGCTCTGGAGATCCTGGGCAGTGACGCGGGGTGAAGTTCTTGCGCGCGGGCTGCGCCTACGCGCGGAAGTAGTGCCCTCCCTGGGGATCGATGATCGATCGAAGCGCGCCGGGAACCACGTCAATCTGAAAACGCCGGGCGAACACCAGCTCGCCGTCCAGGTGGGCGGGGACTTCCTCAGTGAACTCGAAATCGATCCGCTCGGTCTGCACATAGTGGAATACCGGCTGGGAGAGGTGGGTCTGCTTGGAAACCGCCGCAAACTGCTTGAAGCGCATGGGCACGGACAGGGGATCCGTGCTGCAGTAATCCAGCTTTCCGTCGTTGGCGATCGCGCGCGGCGTCAGCATGAGGCCGGCGGCAAGCCTTCTGCCGTTTGCGATCGTGTTGAGGAAGCTTCGGCGCTCCTCTGTGACGCCATTGAGGGTGACCCGCATGGGCCGTTCCTTGTACAGGAGTATGTTCTTCACGATGTGCCACATGTACTTCGACTTGCTGCCCTTGCGCACCTCGCCGCCGTTTTCCATGTGGTAGTTTTCGTAGGCCACCTGCGCGTCGAAACCGAGCCCCATGCCGTTGATGAAGAACCTCCCGTTGCACCGGCCCACGTCCATGTCCGCGGTGACGCCGTTGAACAGAGCCTGCCATTGCGCGTCGCCGAACCGGTCGGGAAACCCGAGGATATGGATGAAGTCATTGCCGGTGCCCGCCGATGCGGCCCCGAAGATAACGCCCTTCCGGGAAACGAGCGCTTGGGCGATCTCGCTCAACGTGCCGTCCCCGCCCACCCCGACGATGATAGGGAAGCCTTTTTCCGCGTGCTGGGCGGCAAGTTCGGTCGCGTGTCCCTTGGCGCGCGTCAGCACGACTTCTCCGGTGACGCCGTGCCGGCGCATCATCTCGCGCACTGTTTCCACGTACGCGGCGCCGAACCCATTGCCCGCCACGGGATTCACGATGAACACCCAGCCGTCAGTCACCTTCATGATGCTTTTTCCCCATTTCTTCCAGGATTGTTTTCACCTTCTGCATGATCTCGCCGTCATCCAGCCGGACCAGGTCCGCGTTCGCCAGCGGAGCGCCGATGGTGACGGAGATCGGTTCCCGCGGATCCAAGCCCTTCTTCCCCTTGGGTTTGAGAGCGTACGTGCCATGGATGGAAATGGGCAGGAGATCGCCATTGCATTCCCGTAAAACGGTGACGAATCCACGCTTCAGCGGCTGCACAGAGCCGGTTTCCGTGCGCGTTCCCTCGGGGAAGATGCCCACCGAGGTGCCCCCCCGGATCTCCCGCGCGGCAAGCTGCAGGGCGGCTCGCGCGCTGCTGCGGCTGGTGGTGTTGATGGGAACGTAGTGCAGCGTCTTGAGAAAACGACCAAAGGCCGGGATGCGCGTGAGGTAATCCCTGCCCATGATGGCAATACCTGGCACGGCCGCCATCAGGGCGGGGATGTCGAACATACTGGAATGGTTGGACACCACCAGGTACGGTTTGCCGGGCGTCATGTTCTCCCCGCCTCTCACCCGGGGATGCCGTCCTACCAGCCAGAAAAGGAGCTTGCCCCACACCACGGTTCCCGCCCGGATGAAGCTTTGCCAGTTCACCAGCGCTGCCAGGCATCCCAGGAGCACACCCAAAGCGGTGAGAAAGTATCCCAGGAAGTATATGGAAAACGTGGCAAACGCTATTCGGAAATATCTCTGCACGGCCCCCTTTATAACAAAATATTATATTGATGGCTATAGCCAAAATACCGGGGCTGGTGCGCGCCACGCGCCGGGGGGTGACCGCGCAGAGCGCTGGGTCGCTCCATACTTGACCAAAGCAAAACGATGGAAGCACACTCAGGCCGGACGTGTCCTGGCTTGCCTTGCTTTTTTGGCACGGCGGGGATGAACGGCGGCGTCCGCATTGGGCATGCAAGCGCCGCGCAAAGGAGTGGATCTTCCATGAACGATATGATCTCGCATCTTCTCACCCTCAAGGCTGAGCTGAAGGGGTACTGGGCGGAAAGGATCCTTGCGGAATTGGAATACGTGGTGAAGCTGTCCCGGGTGGCGGGCCGAAAGCACGACGCGCTTCTGCGCGACGCTATAGAGAGCCTCGCCGCGCAGCAGGCATCGCTGGGCGCCGTCACCCGGGAAACCGTGGAAGAGACCGAGGCGAAGCTGCAGGGTCTCTCCGCGGAAGCCAAGGGCTACACGCTGCTGTGCCCGTCGCACGCCCACATTGACATGAACTGGCTGTGGCGATTCGACGAGACGGTGACGGTCACCCTGGACACCTTCCGCACCATGCTCACCCTCATGACCGAATACCCCGGCTTCACCTTCTCCCAGTCGCAGGCCTCCGTGTACCGCATCGTGGAGGAGTACGACCCGGAGATGCTGAAAGAGATCAGGAAGCGCGTGAAGGAGGGGCGCTGGGAGGTCACTGCTTCCACGTGGGTGGAGTCGGACAAGAACATGCCCAGCGGCGAGAGCCTGGCCCGGCACACGCTGTACGCAAAGCGCTACCTCGCGAAGCTCCTGGATATCGCGCCGGAGAGTCTTCTGCTGGATTTCGAACCAGACACCTTCGGCCACAGCAGGAACCTGCCGGAGATCCTCGCGCGGGCAGGGGTGCGGTGGTATTACCACTGCCGCGGGTATGAAGAGCATACGCTGTACCGGTGGGAGGCGCCCTCGGGGTCGCAGGTGATCGCCTATAGGGATCCCTTCTGGTACAACGGGGAGATCAGCCCGTCCATGGCCATTGTGGTGCCGGAGTTCTGCAAAAAGCACGGGATGGATACCATGATGAGGGTTTATGGCGTCGGCGATCACGGCGGAGGACCTACACGGCGCGATATCGAGCGGATCATCGATATGGACAGCTGGCCGATCTTCCCGCGCTTCCGTTTCGGCACGTTCCGCGAATACTTCGGACTTGTGGAGAAGGTGGCTGACCGGCTGCCGGTCGTGAACAAGGAGCTGAACCCCATTTTCACCGGCTGCTATACCACCCAGACACGGATCAAGTCGGCCAACCGGATCTCGGAAAACCGTCTCCTGGAGGCGGAAACCTTTTCCAGCATCGCTTCCCTGGTCACATCGTCCCCCTACAGGACCAGCCACCTGGCGCAGGCCTGGGAAGGCGTTCTTTTCAACCATTTTCACGACATCATCCCCGGTTCAGGGATCGCGGACACGCGCGAGTATGCATTGGGCCAGTCCCAAAGGATCCTGGCAACGGCGGGTGTTGAAGAGTCGCTGGCGCTGCGCCGGATAGCGGCGCACGTCGACACCTCGGCCCTTGGCGATCCGAAAGAGGACGCGCGCGCCACGACGTCCGAGGGGGGAGGCGTGGGCTTCGGCGTCACGGACTTCCGACTTTCTCTTGTGGAACGGGGGCGGGGCAAGACCAGGATATTCCACGTCTTCAATCCCCTCCTGTGGACGCGCTCCGGCGTCGTGGAAGCCGTGATCTGGGATTGGCCGGGCGACCGCTCCCGGGTGCAGGTGACCGACGCAACGGGCGCAGTCATCTCGCATCAGATCATTCCCAACGAGGCGCATCCCTTTTTCGGCCTGGCATTTTGGGGCCACCAGTACATCCGTGTTCTCGTGCCGGTCACGGTGCCCGGCTGCGGGTATGCCACCTATTCCCTCACCGAGGCCCTGGCCCAGGATCTTCCCGCCGCGCTTCCCAGCGATCAGCGCGTGGAGCGTCCGGCCGCCTTTGTCCTGGAAAATGATCGGATCCGCGCCGCTTTCCATTCGCGCACCGCGGCGCTCGTGTCCTTTGTGGACAAGGAAACCGGAGAGGAAATGGTCGACCAGTCCCGCGCTGCCGGCATCTTCCGCCTTGTGCAGGAGGACGACGCGAAAGGGATGACCGCGTGGACCGTCGGACGATGGATGTCGGTGCGGAGCGTTCATGACAGCGTGAAGATCACCCCCGTGGCGGGAACGGACGGAACACCGCAGCCGCGCCAGGAGCGCGAGGAAGCGGCCGCGGGATTGTCTGCTCTGCAGACGCCAAGAGCGACCGCCCTTCGCCAGTGGCTTTCCTATGAGATGAGATTCGGCGCGTCCTGGCTCAAGGCGACCGTGTCACTGGACCACGGCTCCGCGGCGCTCTCCTGGAACGTGGAGTGCGAATGGCTGGAGGTAGGACGCAAGGGCGCGGGCATCCCGCAGCTCAACTTCTTCCTGCCCCTTGCCGGCGAAGTGAAGACGTACCGGTTCGACGTGCCCTTCGGCTGGGTAGAGCGTCCGCCGGTGGATATGGACATGCCCGCGAACAGCTGGGCGCTCGGGGTGCCCAAGAAAGCGGGCCGCAAGGCGGTGCAGCTGATAGCCGATCAGAAGCACGGGTTCCGATGCGTGGATGCCTCCCTCTCGCTGACCCTGATCAGGAGCTCGTTCGACCCTGATCCGCATCCCGAGCTGGGGAATCATCGGTTCAGCTTCGCGGTCTCCCTGGCTGATGCCTCCTCAACGGCGGGTCTGATAGCGGCCGCCCGGGAACGCGCCCACCCCTTGGCGATGGTCTCCGGCACATCCCACGCCGGTTCTCTGCCTCTCGCGCAGGGCTTTCTCTCCCTGGAAAGCGGCGCTGTCGCCGTCTCAGCGGTGAAGATGCCGGAGGATGAAGAGGGAAGCCGGCTGGTGGTGCGGCTGTACGAGACGGAGGGGAGGAAGACTTCGGCGACGCTGAGGTTCTTCTGCGCGCCCGCAAGCGCCTGGGTGGCTGATCTGAACGAAAACAGGCTGAAGGATGGCGCGGCAGCCGTCGTGGAGGGAGACACGGTCACGGTGGACGTGGAGCCGCATGCCATTGTCACACTAGTTGTGCAGTTCGAGGGGTGCCGGAAATGAGCATTCCCGTAAAGAGCGCGAGCGCCCCGTCGTCGAGCCCCGAGGTTGTTGCCGATTACGCGTGCGTGTGCGGTGAAGGTCCTCTCTGGCATCCAACGGAGAAGAAGGTGTATTGGGTCGACATCCCCCAGGGCCGTCTTTTCCGTTTCGACCCGGCGGCCGGCAAGCACGAGAAGGCATTTCAGTGGGAAGGCCAGATCGGCGGGTTCACCGTGCAGGCGGACGGGAGCCTCCTTCTTTTCATGGACAGGGGCGCTGTTCGGGTCCTGCGCGACGGGCAGCTGCATACGATCATGGAGCAGATACCGGGCGAGGAGAACGGCAGGTTCAACGATGTCATCGCCGATCCGGAAGGCCGCGTTTTCTGCGGCACCCTCCCCGCGGACGATCACAAGGGCTCACTGTACAGACTGGACGCAAATGGGAAGCTTACGAAGCTTCTGGAAGGGATCGGTTGTTCGAATGGCATGGGATTCACGCCCGACCACGCGGGCTTGTACTACGTGGACTCGACCACGCGGGTGGTCTCCCTCTTCGACTACGAAGCATCCACGGGAGAGATAGGCAGGCCGCGCGTGTTCTCCCAACTGCCTGAGTCTCTCGGGGTGCCTGACGGCATGACCGTGGACGCCAAAGGCTTCGTGTGGGTGGCGGTCTGGGGCGGAAGCTGCGTGCTCCGTTTTGCCCCGGACGGGAGAGAGGAGAGGCGCATCTATTTCACCGCAAAGCTCGTGTCCAGCGTCATCTTTGCCGGGGACGACTATCGGGACATGTATGTGACCACCGCAGGCGGCGACAACAAGAAGGACAATGGTCCCAGCGCGGGAGCTCTCTTTCGTGTCAGGTCAGGGATCAAGGGCGTGCCGGAGTTTTCCTCCCGGATCGGAATCTAGCGGCGCGCCGGCCCTTGACTCTGACCGCGGTCGCGGCTACTCTACCCGAACTATTTCACTGGAGGAGCAATGGGAAAGACCCACCGCGGGAAGGGGCTGAAAGAGCAGACGCGTCATGGCCGCGCCGTATGCCCGGTATGCAAAAGGACGGCCGTGAAGGTTGTATTTGAGGCGCAGGTGAAGGAGAAGACGATTAAGGTGTGCAAGACGTGCAAGGCTGCCATCAGCCACGGCAAGCTGCAGAAGGAAGCGGAAGCTCTGGTTCCCGCATCGTAAAAAAAATCACGCCACGCCCGCGCCATGCAATCCGGCGCGAGCGCGTGTGCCCATGACCATCCCTCTCCGCGCAGGAGTGAGGGGAATGCCGGGTGAAAGAGAGCCCGGCTATTTCTTTCGTGACGCTTTCACAACTTCACGGGAGATGAGCCGCACGATTTCCTTCTCCATGCTCGTTTGCTTGGTCTGGCAGAGCTTTTTAAAATCCTTGTGAACAGGATCTGGAATCTGTCGAATCAAGATGCTTCCCATGGGGTAACTCTACCACCCGTCCGGTGAGCCGTCAAGAATTGGCCGGCCTTTGCGGCGAAGATTCACCGGACGCCGCTGCGCTTGCTGCCGCCGCAGCCGGGCGCGCTGCCTGGGCGCAATCCGCGGAAACCCTGGCCGCCATGCCCGTCACCTCCCCGGCGAGTGTCCCGATGCGCGCGATGATTCGGATGATGCCCTCCATTGCCGACCGGCCGCGATCGGCCGTGGAGGCCGGAGTTCGCACCAGCTCGGCGTTTGCGTTCGCCGACTCCATCCGCGCGAAAAGCGTTTCCGCGCCTTCCCCGGCGTCATCAACCGCCCGGGCAATCTCCGAAGATGCGTTCGCAGTTTCGTGGACGATCCTGCCAGCCTCCTGCGCGGCGTGAGCCACGTTTTCCATGCTGCTGCCCGCCTCTGCCAGCGCGGCGGAAAGCACCCGCGCCCGTGTCACGGCATCTTCGGCCTGACCGCTGATCTCCCCGGTTATTCGGGAAAGCTGCTGCCCTCCGGATCGGCTGGCTTCCAGCGCGGCGTTCAACGACAGCAGCTTCAAGCGATCGCCGGCTTGTCCCATGGCCTCGCTTTCCTTCAGCGCTTTCTCCACCGCCCGCGACACGGAGGCTCCCGAAGCGATCACGCGGCTCAGCCGCTCCTCCACGTCGGCAGCGTTCCGTCCGATGGCTGCCGCTGGCTCCCGGGTGGCCCGTGCCCGCTCAATCGCCTGGCGCGCGGCCGATGTGATCTGCGTGAGCAGGGAGAGCCGGCTGGCCATGCCGCTGCGCAGCTCCTCGTCACGGCTTTCGGCAAGGCTGAAAAGATCCGCCGCGGCTTTCCCTGATTGGGCGGCGTCGGTCGCTTCCTTGGCCAGGGCGCCGGCAAGCGCGTTCAGACCATCCGCGGCGGAATGCGCGCGAAGCGCTGCCGCGGCGATCTCCTGGAACCTCCCCAGCGTGACATCGTGTTCCTGCTCGAGCAGCCGTATCCGCGTAAAAAGCGGCGTGAGGCGCGCCAAAGCAATCCAGGCCAGCGCGAGCAACAGCAGCCCAAGCGCCACGACCGGCACGGCGATCAGGATCACGCTCCGCGCGACGGGCATCCGAACCGGCAGCTCTGTGGAAACGAAAAGGCGCCATCCGAGAGCGGAAATCGGCGCGGCAGCGGTCAGCAGGGAGCGGCCCTTTACGATGAAAACGGTATTCGATACATTCCCGGGCTGAGATCCCATAAGGGAACGGATCACATCCCGCGGCGTGCCTTCATACAGGTCGAACACAGTGCTCGCGCCGGAAGCCCCCTTGCCCACGGCGCGCACCACCGCGCCTGCATCGTCGGTGAGCGCGGCGGACAGTCCCGTTTCCCCCGTGACCGCGGAGAGTGCTTCGTCCGCTACAGCGCCAGCGTCACTGACGCAGGTGACGGCGCCCAGCAGGCTCGTGCCTTCCATGATCCGTGCGCTGACCCGGACCTCGCGCGCATCAGCGGTCACGATGACGCCTTCCGTCTTCAACGCAGTGTCATACCATGCATCACGCTGCTCGGCGCGGGAGAGCCCCGCGACCGCGGCGCCATCCCGGTAGAGGGTATGGGTTTTCTCACTGGCCAGGTACACGGCCAACCCGGGCAGAAGCTTCCCATAGTTCGCAGCCTCGTCCAGCGCCATCTGCTCGTGCGACCTGTTGGACGCGGTAAGCCGCTGGCCCTGGAACTTCACCCAGAGCCAGACCATGGGTGATCTGCTCAACAGCTCCGTGGCCGTTTTCTGGCGTTGCACGCCGGCCTGGAGCTCAGCCCCGATCAACGCAGCAACTTCCCCGACACGCGTTTTAGCCGCGGCACGCTGATCCATCGCGTGCCACTGCACCGCGAGGAGGAAGACGAGGAGGCCGGCCAACGGGATAATAACCAGGCCGGGAAGCAGGAAGGGGAACAGACCTTTGCGTGTGCGCGGCATGCCTGAGTATAGAAGCCGTCAATGCGCGGCGTCAAGCCACGGGAACTCCCAATAGGGGCTCCTCCTGGCTGCGTCGCGGCCCATTTCTTCTTTGGCGGGCCTCTGATACAGTAGTCTTCTACCATGGGGAGAGGCTGGGAGAGGCGTGCGGAGTGTCCCTGTCCCAGAGAGGAGGGGTTGTAATCATGACCGAACCTGTCTTTGTCGCGCTGCTTCTCGCCGATCGCGTCATCACGGAGGACAACCAGAAGAAGGGGATCATCGGCACTTTCACGCAGTTCACCGTGCGGCAGGTGCCGGCGGGCCTTCCGCCATGGTACATCTATGCCGCGGTGACCAACCTTGTCGGTGAGCACCCCTTCTCGGTCAACCTCGTGGTGGATAGGACCCAACAGGTCATTTTCTCCGCGGGCGGGACATTGAGGGTGGATGAGCCGCGGCGCGTCGTGGAGCTGGTGATTCCCGTCCCCAACGTGGTTTTCCCTGAAACAGGCACATATAATGTCACTTTCCACGTCGAAGCCGAACAGATCGGCTCCCGGATCCTCGATGTCGTGAAGGCTGATTCCCCGCCGACGGAAGCGTAGGACGCGCTACGATCCCCCTGATTCCGGGTAGCAGGAATCCTTGAACTTGCAGCGCCGGGCGCAGTGCTTTCTCCGCGATTCAAGCTGCTTCACGTATTCACGAATATCCACCGAACGACGCGCTTCGCCTGTCTCCATGGCCGCCTTGGCAACGGCAGGGGCCTCCCAGAAGAGGATCCTGGGGTCAAGCGGCTTGGGGATGAGGTAATCCGGGCCAAAGGAGATCGAGGGGGCGTCGAACGCCTCCAGCATGCACTCCGGCACACCCTCGTGGGCCAGGGCGGCAAGCGCTCGTGTCGCGGCGAGCTTCATGGCATCATTGATCGACCGGGCGCGCACGTCCAGGGCGCCCCTGAATATAAAGGGAAATCCCAGCAGGTTGTTAATCTGGTTGGGATAATCGCTGCGTCCCGTGCCCACGATCACGTCCGGCCTGGTTTCCCGGGCCAGCTCGTAGCGGATCTCAGGATCGGGATTGGCGCAGGCAAATACCACGGGCCGCTCCCCCATGGTGCAAAGCATCTCCGGGGTGAGCAGGTCCTTGCCGGAGAGGCCCAGGAAAACGTCCGCGCCCCGCACAGCGTCGGCCAGGGAGCGCTCGTCAGTATCGGCCGCGAACCTCTCCTTGTGCGGGTTCATGTTCTCCCCCCTGCCCGCGTACACGACGCCCTTGGTGTCCACCAGACGGATATTCCGCCGCGCGGCGCCCATTGTCACGTAGAAGTCCGCGCAGGCGATGGCCGCGGCGCCCGCGCCGGAGACCGCCACCTTGATGTCGCTGATCCTCTTTCCCGTGATCGCAAGGGCGTTGAGGAGCGCGGCGCCGGTGATGATGGCCGTGCCGTGCTGGTCGTCGTGGAAAACCGGGATGTCGAGCATCTCCTTCAGCCTGCGCTCCACCTCGAAACACTCCGGCGCCTTGATGTCCTCAAGGTTGATGCCTCCGAAGGTGGGCGCCAGCGCGGCGACGGCCGCCACGATCTGATCAGCGCTCCGCGCATCCAGCTCGATGTCGAATACGTCGATATCGGCGAACCTCTTGAAAAGAATCCCCTTGCCCTCCATGACAGGCTTTGCCGCAAGGGGACCCCTGTTTCCCAGCCCGAGGATGGCGGTGCCATTGGTCACCACGGCCACAAGGTTGCCCCGCGCCGTGTAGTCGAAGGCGGATGCCGGGTCGCGCTCGATCTCCTCGACAACCCGGGCAACGCCCGGCGTGTACGCCAGCGAGAGGTCGCGCTGTGTATCAAGCTTCTTGGTCGGAACAACCTCGATCTTGCCGGGCCTGCCGGTGCTGTGATAGTCAAGGATCTCCTGCAGGGTGATGCTCGCCATGGCGTATTCCTCTCTGGATCATGCCTCGGGGATGATCTCGAATGTCCTTATCTGGAAGCCGGAGAGCGAGACGGGTATCTCCCGACCGGTCGCATCCGGCAGCGGCCGCGGGTTGCGCTCCACCAGGTCGGTCTCAAACGCCTGCCGGGCGGCGAAAGCAAGCGCGATCTTCGCATCCTTCACCGCGGCGCCTGACGCCTCGTAGAGCCGTATCACGATTCCGCGTCCGCCTCTGCGCGCGGCTGAAACCACCACGCGCGGGTCGGAAACGGAGATCCATGAAAGCTTTCGGGGAAGCCCTCCGGCATGCGGGCCGGCCTTGACGGGGATGAGCGGGGTATTGAATCTGTGCCCCTGCTC
This sequence comes from Spirochaetia bacterium, assembly GCA_049519415.1. Lineage (GTDB taxonomy): Bacteria > Spirochaetota > Spirochaetia > SZUA-6 > Fen-1364 > Fen-1364. The sequence goes on along the minus strand of JBEKQU010000014.1, from coordinate 19,942 downwards.
CCACACCCGGGCCTGGCGCCAGTCCCCCTGGTGGGGGAGGAGCGCGTAGCGCAGCTCGTGCAGCACCCCCTTTTCGTATCCCTGCTCCGTGGCCACGCCGAGCTTGAAGCCGCCGCTTTCCCCATACCCTTCCTTGAGCGCCGTGCATTTCAGCAGGGAGAGCATCATGGTCCCGCCTGCCACATTGTTGCCAGGCAGCCCCCGGTTGAGAAGCGCCACCCCCCGGCTGCCCCGGGCGCCGGTCTCCCCGTAATCCATCCAGGTCTGCGCGGGGTATTCGCCTTCGGGCCTTTCGATGGCGCCGAAGGGGATCTCGTGCGTGATGGCGCCCGCCGTGATGGAGGTGGGGAAGGCTGCCCGGTAGCGCACCCGCTCGTCATTGTTCACGAGCGCGGTGGTCACCTCCACCCGGGCAAGCCCCGCGTACAGCCGCACGCGCGTGGCGAGATAGCCGCTGCCCCAGGGATGGTCGATGGAGAACTCCGCGTGCGCCCTGCCCGTGCGGATATTCCCATCGCCGTCGAATTGGTGGGAGAAGGACGCGCCATTGGTGTTTTCAGAAGGCAGGGGATACAGGCCCCGTGACACCTTCCCCTCCATCGGCGGATGGAAGAGGTCGCCCTTGCAGGGGCCATTGTACTGCCAGAAGTTGCCGAAGTCCTGCTCCTTCACGATGGTGTTTCCGCGCCGGTATTCGGGCGAGATGCCGTCCCAACCCTGGCCTTTCTCCACCAGACTCGTGATGACGCCCTTCCAGAGATCGAATCCGACTCGAACCAAACCATTCTCTATGAAGCCCTCATCGAGGTTGCCGCGGATGTTGAGGGGAACAGAGGATGTGATGTCGGAGCTCGCGGCGCCGCCGGGGGGCGCGCCCGCGGGCAGGGGGATGATCCGGTACACCTCGTAGCCGAAGGAGGGAACGTCAGCGGCGATGAAGAGCACCCTGCCCCTGAGGATCGACCCGTCCGCCGCGCGCGTCACGGATACCAGATCGCTGGGGACCGGCTGGCCGCCCGAGTTCCTGACCTCCACCTCGAAGCCGACGCTGCCGCTGAAGGCAAATGCCGTCTCAACGGGGTCCGTCCTGGCGTGGCCGAGTGAATTGAACACGACCACCGGCACTCCCTCTCCCGATGTGTCGATGCGGTCTGCAATCTCCTGGAGGTTGCGCCCCGTGGCCGTGCGCGCCAGCTTCTCGGAGAAGTCGAACCGTGCGAGCGCTGCGCGGTAGACCACGTCCACGTGACTGCCGCAGATGATGTCGTGAAACTGGTTGAACAGCACCGGCTCCCAGGCGTCCTTCAGCGCGCGTGCCGGGGATTCGCGAGACTCCGCGGAGGTACCTGCGGGGGGCGCCGCAAGGGGCGCCGGGCAGGCCTTCAAAGACGCCGCGAGGGCAGCCGCGGCATCGCTTTTTTCCCAGTCCAGGAGCGCTGTTTCCAGCTCCCTGTTCCGCTGCTTCACAGCGATGCGCGCGCTGTAGCACCCGTGGAAAACGCCGTTGAAATCCCCGGCAATCGCCGGCAGCATCCCGTTTTCCACGACCTCGTCGAAGTACTTCTGCGGCGTGGAGAAGGCGAGCTCGTAGGAGTCCTGGAGCTTGTTGTAGGCCTCCATCATCGCCGGAAGATGCGCGTCGGGAGGCGCGATGTCGGCGCCCGTGACGGCAAGGAGACAGGGCTGATCGCAATCGCGCTCCAGCGCCGCCAACCGGGCGTCGGCGAACCTTTTAAACTCATGAATGTTGGAGGGCGCGCCATTGAACACCGCGTATCCCAGAGGCATACAGTGGGTGTAAAGCCTCGTGCCGTCGATGCCCTGCCAGAGGAAATCCGCAGGCGCGTCAGGAGCCGTCCCCCTCTGAATGATGTTCCAATCGTACCCGCACCCGAGCAGGAGCTGCGGGGTCTGCGGATGAAAGCCGAATGAATCGAGGGTCCACGCGCATTTTGCGTCAACCCCCATCTCATCCTGGAAGAACTCCCTTCCATAGAGCACCTGCCGGATGAACGACTCGCCGCAGGGGAGGTTCATGTCGGGCATGACGTGCATGGCGCCTTGAAGGGTGAGCCGGCCCTCCCGCACGTATCGGAGAAGCTCTGCCCTTTTCTCAGGATAGCGCGCCAGGTAGGGCTTCACGTAGCAGACCTGGTCCAGCACAAACGTGTAGGAGGGATGCTCCGCGAGCATGCGCAGCGCCGCTTCTATGTTGTCGAACCCCCTTTCGAAGGTTTCCTCCCTGCACAGGAACACCTCCGCGTCGTAATGGGTGTGGGGGACCACGTGGACCTTGCGTCGCCGGTCTTGCCGCATTGCCTCTCTCTCCGTTCGATGCCCTACTGCGTTATCCTGAACACGACGCCCCCGGTGCGTCCGAAAACCTCCGGTTGGTACATGAGGTCGGCCTGCACCGGCGGGGTGGGGTAGATCCCCGGCGTGGTGGTGCGGAAGAGGAAGCTCACCTCGTGCTTCCCCCGCGCCAGCTCATCGAAGAAGAAGCGCACCTCGCTGTCGTAGATCTTCGTGGTGTAGCCCGCGTATCCAAAGTCGCCCTCGTACCCGGTATCGCCTCCTTCGCTCTCGTCCTGCGCCGCCTGGTCGGACGCCTGCTTTACGATCTGAGAAGTCAGCAGTGAGCCGTCGATGGGCTCGGCGCCGGAGGGGAGCGGCGCTCTCAGCGCGAGGAACGTGCGGTCCTGAGAGGAGTAAAACACGACTCTCATCGTATATACCTTGCCCAGGCTGAGATCAGTGCCCTGCACGATCGCGCCTTTCTCATCGCGGATCTCGGCTGCGATCCCGATTCCTTCGTCCCGCGGCTCCACGGCCGCGGCTGCAATGGCATAGCGCAGCTCCGCCGTGTAGTAGAGCGTGCCCTTTCCCTCAAGGCCGAACGTGAGGGGAAGGAGCTTGCCCGCCGCGGAAGACTGCCCCTGCTCCTTGCCTGCGATCCCCGTCAGGTCCCTTGCCTGCACCTGCTTCGAAAAGGGATTCTTTGAGAACCCCTTGAACCTGTTCCTGGCGACCTCCGTGTTTCCCAGCTTCACAGTTGCCGTGAAATCGGCGTTGGCCTCGCTGCCCCGGGCCACGATCTCCGAGAATGCCTGCAGGACCCAGCCCGCATTGCTCGTGTTCTCCCAGTAGCCCGTGGCGTTGGACGCAAGGAGATCATTGGCGAGGCCCAGCACGAGCTGGGAATCCGGCTGCAGGCGCGCGTACAGCATCAGCAGCAGCGCCTTGGCCTGGAGGCCGCCGCCGTACCACAGCCAGTCATCTACTGTTCCCACCAGAGTGACGGTGCGCGTGCCCACCCGAACGAAGTTTGAAAGCCGGGTCAGGACGGCCTGGGCGGACTTGGCGTTCCCCATTGCCTGGTAGGAAAGCCCGAGAAATCCGTATCCGAACACGCCGATGGCATCGCCCTGCTCCGCCAGGGCGGCGGCCTTTTCCTTCTCATCACGGCCGTATGAGCAGAGCACGTACAGGGCGTATGCCTGCAGGTAGGTGCTCCGGTCCTTCCATCCGTCCTCAATGTACGAGAGTAATGCGTCCACGTCGAGCGCGGGAGGCAGTCGTAGAGCCTTGGCCTTTGCGGCATTCAGAAGGTGCGCAACCCGAAGAGAGACGTAGTAATTCGACCTGCGCGGCGCCGGGTCGTCCCAGTAGGAGAACCCTCCGTCGGGATTCGCGAATCGCGCCAGGGTGGAAAGGTCTGCGGAAGCACCACCGGCAAGCGCCGGAAAGAGCACGCGGGCAAAGAGCTTGCTCGTCACCTGTTCCAGGCAGTCATAGGGATAGATGTCAAGGAATTTCACGGCGCCCGCGAGGGCTGATGCGATTGTTGAGTCCAGGGACAGGTACAACCCTTCTTCCTGGGTCCCGAGAAACGCCGGCGGCACAGCGAGGCCTTCCTTTGCGATATCGCCGGTTTTTCCCACGATGGTGAAGGACTCTGTCACGTGCTCGTCGACGATGGCGAGGGTCTCCTCCAGTCTCTCCTTCAAAACGTCTGAATCCACGTTGAAGGAGAGCCTTGCCGTGCCCTCGGCTGCCGCCGTGAGGCCAAAGGCCACTTCCGCGGTTTCGCCCGGCTGCAAGGTGACGCTCTTCTTCTGCGCCCCCTGAACGGCGATGCCCTGCGCCCCGATGGTGATGCCGACTGCGTGCTGCCGGGCGTCGATATTGGTGAGAACCACGCCCGCGGTTGCGGCATCGCCGACGCGCATGCGCCTGGGCAGAGCAGCGCGGACATTGATGGGATTCTGCACCAGGATCTCCCCTTCGGCGATGCCGAAGCTGTCATCCTTGGCGGCAACGGCCGTGGATCGAAACCGGGTAAGCAGGTCGGGGAGCTTGAAGCGCACGGTGACCGTGCCGTCCTTGCCGGTGATGAGGCCGATGCGGAATACGGCGGTCGGGTTGAAGTCCTTTCGGACGGACATGCCCGGGCCGGCGGGAGCGGACTCTCCCTTCTCGTCGCCGCCGGGGATGTCGTTCGCCTTCCACGTGACCGGAGCGAGGAGCAGGTCGCGCGAGTCGAAGTGGGCCACCTTGTCGGGGAAGTTCGCGCTGCTGTAGAAGAAATCCACCGGGTTGGGGACCCTGTAATTGATGAGGTCCAGCACGCCCCGATCAGCCGCGACCAGGGCGATTTCTGCTCCCTGCAGCGGTTGGCCGTTCCGGGAGGCCTTGATCACTACGGACGCCTCGGATCCGGGAAGGTAGCTTTCCTTTGCGTTTGTGATCGAAAGCGTGATTGTTCGCGAGTCTGTCCTTACCGGGATCTCGACCAGGCCTGAATATCCCCGCGGCTTGCCGAAGTCCGGCATGTCAGGGCCGTCCGGGGGAGGCGCTGTGCGTCCGCTTGCCGTTGCCACGAACACGTAGACCATGGGGACGTGCTCTTCGGTAATGCGCACGTCAACAGTGGGCGCGCTGCCGGTAAGCTCAAGGGTCCTCTGTTCCAGAACCCCGTCCCTCTCCACGGACACCAGGTAGGTCGCCTTGGCCAGGGGGCTCTTGATGAGCAGCCGCGCCGTATCGCCCGGCGCATAGAACTTCTTGTCCGGCACGATCTCGATCTGTCTTTCGTCGGAACGCTGCCAGACAATCTCATCGGATCCCGTGGAATAGAAGGAATACCGGGTGTAGCTTTCGCGTCCCTTGGCATCCTTGCCGGAAAGCTCAATGGCGTATGATCCGGATTTTTGCGTTGTAAGCTGCACGCTGGCAAAGGGCTGGTCCGGTTTCACGGTGAAGCTTTTCTCCTCCACCTCCTGTTTCTCGTAGCGGGTATCCACCATTCCGCCGATCGCCAGCTCGCGCACGAGCTTCCAGTCCTCCCTGAGCAGCCTGCCGCTCACCGCGGCGGAAGCATACGGTTTACCGTCGGGATCGACGGACACGACCTTCAGCGTGAATGGCTTGCCCTTTGTGACGAAGTACAGCGGATCATCCGACCGCGCGTCCGCTGTGAGCTTGGCGCCGAGGAGCTGCTCGGAGGAGAAGACCAGCCGGGAATCGCTCTTGGAAATGGCCTGCCTGTCGACGTCCTCCACCGTTGCGACGACCTCGTAGGAATACACCCTGCCTTTTTCCCCGTCGCCGAGCTTCTGGGAAGCTGCTGTTGCGCCCGTGCCGGAGAGGCTGCCGGAATCCGAGTTCAGGTCTTCAGCCCACCCCTTCTCCACGTCGCCGAAACTGTAGTCGGCCAGGGCGTCCCCCGGCGGCTGGAACCACGTTTCCCGCCGGGTCCAGAAACAGCTCCAGTTGCCCTTCGTGACGGTGCCTCCGGCAAGATACGATCCGGAGAACCGCGCGTCCAACGATCCCCCCATGAATGCGCGCGCGTCGGGAAGCGCCAGGGTGACGGAAAATGCGACGCGCCGGAAATTGGCCACCTGCACGTACGCCGATCCCGTGCGCGTGTCTTGCTTGCCCGCGATCCGATGGAACACGAGCAGCCAGTCCCCCGGCTCCGCATCCTTTGGCAGCACGATCTGTCCGGAGAAGCTGCCGGATGCTGAAACATCCCCCGTGGCCGAGCCTGCCGGCGTGCCGTCCTCCGAGCCGTTCGTGAGATCGACCCTGAACCTGCCCTGCGCGGGCCGGAGCTTTCCCACCGCGAGGTCGCGATCGATGCCCGCGAATGAAAGTGTTTCCCCCGGCCTGTAGATGCCGCGATCGGACCAGAGGTACGTCAGCGGCTGCGGCATCTCCGCCGAATACGGCTCAAAGGAATTCCACGTCCTGCCCTCCATCTGGGAGGGCCGCAGGAGAAGCCGGTCCTTGCCCTTGGCGATCTCGACCTCCGCCTTTTCCTCGCTCCCGCGGAACGCGGCCATCAGCGTTCCCGGGGAAAGGGGGAGAGAGGCAAGGCCTTTCGCATCGGTGCGGCCGGTCGCGAGGGCTTTGCCGTCCTTGCGGAGGGTCACCGATGCATCCGCAACCGGGGCGCCGGTCGCGAGGGAGCTTGCCAGCACGAGCAGGGAGTTGTAGCCGACATTGAGGGATGCGCCGATATCAGTAACCTGGACGGTAAGGTCGTCCTTGACTTCTTGGGGAGTGTCGCTGTCTTCGAAAAGCCCCTTGAAGCTCCAGCTCAGGTATGCGGCGCCCTTGCCCGCATCATTGAGGTACGGCTTGAGATCGAAGAGCTCAAAATGGCGCACATTCCTTGGGATCTTCGATATGTCGATTGCGGTGGTCGGACCCCTGGGCGGCGCGGCAAAAGGGTCCGGCATCCTGGCAAGGATGTAGCTTCCCGCATCCACGTTCTGCATCTCCAGGTCTATTTTTGGAGGAAACTGCGATTCGAGGATCTTCTGGCCGGTGCCCTGCGACGCGACGTAGACCGCCGCAGGACCCACGTCGAAGCCCACCGTCTGGTCTGCTCCGAGTGACTGCCCGTACACGTCCGTCATGCCCGCCAGCACATGCAGGGAGAACGAGGAGTCAAACTCGGCCGGCACATTGTGCAGGATCACCCACGATCCCGAGACCTCCAGGTTCTTCTCCAATTCGTAGCCTTTGAAGTCGAGCCGGAGGTTGGACGCGACGCTCTGTTCGGAAAGGGCGTGGTTGAAGCGCAGCTCCGCGCTCGCCCCGAGCCTGCCCATGCTGACGTCGTTCTCTTCCACCGCAAGGGGAAGCAGCGTGTGAAACCCTTCCGCCGACTCCGCGTCGGTCCCATAGTTCTCCGGCCGCGGCTTCGCGCCCGCCAGGAGCCGGATAGTGATGTCCGTGTTGCGCGGCAAGTCCTTGGCCGGCTTCAAGGAAACGAGCCTGTCCGCGTTCTCATAAGGCCCGAGCTGCATGCGGTCGGTGATGAGCGGGCGCGAAGCCGTGTAGGGGAGAGCGGCTCCATTGGCCTCCAATCGGATGAAGGGAGCGATGGTTTTCATATCCACGGGGAAATTGAAGGTGACGATGATCTCCTTGGTCGATTCGGGCGGAACGTCGCTTCCGGATGGCGAAATGGAGACGATCTGCAGCGCCTCGGTCCGGAACGTGAACCGGGTGGCTCCCGTGAGCGTCTCCCCCTCCAAGGAGCGCAGGGACCTGCTGACAGTGAACGTGTATTCCGTGGCAGGCGCAAGCTGGCCTGTGGGCTCGAAGCTGAGCAGCCGCGAGCCGTACCACCGATAGATCCCTTCGACCCGAGGGGTGATGCTCAGGACGGGTGAAGAGGCCGCCGGCCTGTCGAGTGACTTCAAGGCGATGACCGGCTTGTTGAAGAGCACCCAGATGCCGCCCTCGAGGTTTTCGTGCGGAACGGTTCCCGTGGGTCCCACCTCGGACACGGCAAATGGCGCGGCCGGGTCGCTCCGTACGCCCGTGGTCAGGGCTGCGGGGATGACGGGAACCCGCATGCGCTGGCTGGGCCGCACGGCTGCCGCGCGGGGGATCGTGCAGGCGGTCAGGGCAACCAGCAGGGCAATTGCGAAGGCTGCCGGGACTATCCTTTTCATGGGTGCCTCCCTTGAGATTCTGAATAGTAGCGCGAGTCGGCCGCGGTTTTCAATGAAAAATGAAGGGAGAAGGGACAGCGCAGTTGACAAAACACCCGTCTTTGTTCATATTTCTCCGCGCGTGGTGGGTGTAGTTCAATTGGCAGAGCACCAGACTGTGGATCTGGAAGTTGTGGGTTCGAGACCCATCACCCACCCCTAGGGCGGAGCCCGCGCGTAGCCCGGCAGCCGGCTGCGGAGCAGACGGCGGGAGGGCAGGGCGGGACGAGGTCAGTGCTATCGGGTGGCGGGATTTTGCGTTCGTAGCTCAGTTGGATAGAGCGCCGGGCTTCGAACCCGTAGGTCGCAGGTTCGAGTCCTGCCGGACGCGTTCTTTTTATAAGGGCCGCTAGCTCAGTTGGTAGAGCAGAAGACTCTTAATCTTCGGGTCGCAGGTTCGAGTCCTGCGCGGCTCAAGGCGATGGCGGGGGGACGGTTCTTGACGCCCTCCGGTCATCGTGGTTACTATCCAGGCGAGAGTGGTGGAATTTGGCAGACACGCCAGACTTAGGATCTGGTGCCGAAAAGGCTTGAGGGTTCAAATCCCTTCTCTCGCAGGGAGGGCATGCACGGGGTACCGTGCAGCAACTAATGCACGGGGTACCGTGCAGAGGAAGCGAACGCGCGGGAATAGCTCAGTTGGTAGAGCTCCACCTTGCCAAGGTGGATGTCGCGGGTTCAAGTCCCGTTTCCCGCTCACGGGGAAGGCGATCTGGAAGGCATCCGGGTCGCTTTTTTTTCACAAGTGGCGCTGACGGCCGCTGATCTATCCCTTTGTGAAAGAGGTCTCTGTTGTGAATACGAGCAAGGAAGTAGAGCTTCTTGAAAACTCACAGGTGAAGCTCAAGGTCCACGTCCCGACCGAGGACGTGAAGAAGGAATATGACGGCATCGTCAAGGATTATTGCGAGAAGGCCCACATCAAGGGCTTCCGCAGAGGCAAGGTGCCGGCTGACGTCGTCATCCGCAAGCTGGGGCCGTCCCTCATCGACCAAACCCGGGCGGAGGTCTTGGAGAAGAGCCTCTCCGAGGTTTTTGAAAGCGTCGAGCAGAAGCCCATCGCCTATGCGACGCCCGAGATCAAGGCGGACGACGCGCTGGAGCTGGGCAAGGACTTCTCCTTTGAGGTGATCTACGACACGTGGCCGACCATCGAGCTGGGTCCCTATTCCGGCCTCGAGGTGGACCAGCCGGAATGGGAGATCACCGACGAGGATCTTGGCCGCGAGCTGAAGGGCATACAGGAGCAGAACGCGCTGTTCACCGACAAGGACGCGGGCGAGGTGGAGACGGGAAACATTATCAACATCGATTACGTGGAGCTGGACGAGTCCGGCGCCGAGAAGCCGGCAACCAAGCGGGAGGCATTCGTATTCGAGGTGGGCACGGGCTACAACGTCTACAAGGTGGATGAGGATGTGCTGGCCATGAAAAAGGGAGACACCAAGCTCATCACCAAGACGTTCCCCGAGGACTTCGAAACCAAGGCGCTGGCGGGCAAGACGGTCATGCTGCGCGTGACCCTGAACAGCCTCAAGGAGAAGAAGCTCCCCGAGATCAACGACGAGCTCGCGCAGGACATGAGCGATAAATTCGCGACCCTGGACGATCTGAAGGCGGACATCCGCAAGAAGCTGGAAGACGCGGTGAAATCAGCGATCCGGTCCAAGACGATCACCCGGGTGCTCGATTCGGTCGTGGAGACGTCGAAGATCCCGCTGCCCAGCTCCCTGGTGGACTACCAGCTGGAAGCGATGTGGCAGGACTACGCCAACCAGCTTCGCGTTGATGAAAAACGCCTCACGGCGCTCCTGGAAGCGCAGGGGAGATCCGTTGATGATCTGAGGAAGGAATGGACGCCCGCCGCGGAGAAGCGGGCCCGGCTGCAGCTCGTTGTCTCCGAGATCGCCAAAAAGGAGGGGATCGCCATCGAAGACAGCGACCTTGAGGCGGAGATCGGGAAGCTGGCGGAGGAGCGCAAGGTGACGGCCGCGGAGCTCAAGGAGAGTCTTTCCAAGAACAACCTGGTGGATTACATGCGCAGCAACCTCCGCATGGACAAGCTGTACGACTTCCTCCTCTCGAAGACCACTATACGCGCGTCGGAAAAAAGAAAAGTATTGGACATTCTGCAGGGGAATTAGGTACCATTAAGGATGAGCTTGGCAAGGCAGGATTTGCATGAATGAAATGGATACCAACCTCGTTCCCATAGTCATCGAACAGACCGGGCGCGGGGAACGCTCCTACGACATCTACTCCCGGTTGCTGAAGGACCGGATCGTTTTCGTTGATGGAGAGATCTACGACGTGAACGCCGACCTGGTGGTTGCCCAGCTCCTGTTCCTGGAGTCCCAGGACCCCGAGAAGGACATCCACATCTACGTCAATTCCCCGGGCGGGTCGGTGACCGCGGGGCTTGCCATTTACGACACCATCCAGCACATCCGGCCCAATGTCCAGACCATATGCCTCGGCCAGGCCGCCTCCATGGGGGCGCTGCTCCTGGCGTGCGGCACGCATGGAAAGCGCATGGCGCTGCCCTCCTCCCGCATTCTCATCCACCAGCCGTGGGGCGGCGTGTCAGGGCAGGCGGTGGACATCAGCATCCAGGCGCGGGAGCTGGTGCGGATCAAGAAACTCATCGTCTCCTACTTCGCGGATCATTCGGGAAAGTCCGTGGAGACAGTGGAAAAGGACCTGGAGCGCGACTACTACATGTCCGCCGAGGAGGCGATGGAATACGGGCTGATCGACAAGATCCTGAAGCGGGGAAAGAATGGCGAAAGCCCCCAAAAGTGACGGGTTCAAGGTCTGCTCGTTCTGCGGAAAGAGCGCCGACGTCGCGCGCCGGCTGATCGCAGGTCCAGGCGTCTTCATCTGCGACGAATGCGTCAACGTCTGCAAGAAAATACTCGATGAGGAGGAGGAAAACCTCTCCATCGAGTTCACGGAAGACATCCCCAAACCACGGGAGATCAAGGAATACCTGGACCAGTACGTGATCGCCCAGGAGCAGGCAAAGAAGGTCGTTTCCGTGGCGGTGTACAACCACTACAAGCGGATCGCCCTTGGCCACAAGGTGCAGAACGAGGTGGAGCTGGAGAAGTCCAACGTGCTTCTCATCGGCCCCACCGGCACGGGGAAAACCCTCCTGGCGCGCACCCTGGCGCGCAAGCTCAAGGTGCCCTTCGCCATCGCCGATGCCACCACCCTGACGGAGGCCGGCTACGTTGGTGAAGACGTGGAGAACATCCTCCTGAAGCTCATCCAGAACGCGGGCAACAATATCTCCGCGGCGGAGCGCGGGATCGTGTACATCGATGAAATCGACAAGATCGCGCGCAAGAGCGGGGACAATCCCTCCATCACGCGCGACGTCTCGGGGGAGGGCGTGCAGCAGGCGCTGTTGAAGATCGTGGAGGGGACCGTTGCCTCCGTGCCTCCGCAGGGCGGCCGCAAGCATCCCAACCAGGAGATGCTCCGCATCGACACCAGCAACATCCTCTTCATCTGCGGCGGCGCGTTCGTCGGGCTGGACGGGATCGTGGAGCAGCGGACCATCGCCCATCCCCTGGGCTTCGCCGCCAACCCCAAGGGGCCGGGGGAGAAGGACCTGGTGGCGCTGTACGCGCAGCTGCAGCCGGATGACCTGATCAAGTACGGCCTCATCCCTGAGTTCGTAGGCCGGCTTCCCATCGTGGTCCCCCTGGAGGAGCTGGATTTTTCAGCCCTGCGCCGGATCATCACCGAGCCGCACAATGCCGTGTTGAAGCAGTACCAGGCCTCCTTCAAGCTGGACGACGTGGATCTGGAGTTCGAGGGGCCTGCCATCGACGCGATCGCCCGCAAGGCCATCGTTCGCAAGACCGGGGCGCGCGGTCTGCGTGCAATCGTCGAAACGCTCATGGTGGATATCATGTACGACATCCCTTCGATCAAGGGCGCCAAGAAGGTGATCATCACGGAAAACGTAGTGACGAACAACGAACGGCCCGAGATCATCCTGTCCGGTCAGAAAAAGACGGCATAGCCATGGACGGCGAGGGCGAGTGAGTACAGGGAGGCACGGAAGCGAGCCCGTAGAGCCGCATCCACCGCATGAAGATACTTCTGAAAAGGCACGAGCTGTTCATGGTCCCTCTCAAGGACCTTGTCGTGTTCCCCCGCATGGTCGTGCCCTTTTTTGTCGGCAGGCGCCGGTCGGTGAAGAGCGTGGAGGAGGCGGTGCGGCTGGGACGCCCCCTGTTCCTGGTGGCGCAGAAGAAGACCGCGGTGGAGGAGCCGGGGGAGCGCGACGTGCACGCCGTGGGCACCATCTCCCGGGTTTTGCAGATGATGAAGCTGGCGGACGGCAAAATCCGGCTCCTCGTGGAAGGCCAGGAGCGGGCGGTCATCGGCCGCTACACGGAGACCAAGGATTGCTTTCGGGTGATCGTGCGGCCGCTCGGCCAGTCCGCGGACGTGACGCCCCAGATTTCCGCGCTTATGCGCACCGTTCTCTCCCAGTTCGCGCAATATAATGAGATCACCAAGAAGGTCCCTCCGGAAGCCGTGACCGCGATTGAATCGGCCGAGATGCCCGACGTGCTCGTGGACCTCGTTGCCGGCAGCGTTCCCCTGAAGCTGGAGCAGAAGCTGGAGCTGCTCTGCCTGGAGGACGCGCACGCGCGCCTGGAGCGCTGCGTCGCCGTCATTGCCTCGGAGATCGAGCTGGCAAGCCTGGAGATGGAGATCACGGGTAAGGTCAGGCGGAAGCTGGAAAAGACCAAGAAGGACTACTTCCTCACGGAACAACTGAAGGAGATCCAGAAGGAGCTCGGCGCCGAGGGGGAGGATCCCACCGGAGCCAAGGAGCTGGAGGAGAAGCTGAAAGCCAAGGGCCTGTCCGCCGAGGTGTCGGAGAAATGCCAGAAGGAGCTCAAGCGCCTTGGCCGGATGCAGCCCCTGTCCCCGGAGTCAGCGCTGCTGCGCACCTACCTGGAATGGATCGCGGACCTGCCCTGGAGGGAAGCCACGACCGACAACAGGGACATCGACCGGGCCCGGCAGATCCTGGACGAGGACCACTACGATCTGAAGAAGGTCAAGGAACGGATCCTGGACTTCATTGCCGTGCGCCAGCTCAAGGGCAGGGTGAAGGGGCCCATCCTCTGCTTCATTGGACCTCCGGGCACCGGCAAGACCTCGCTGGGCAGGTCCGTGGCGCGCTGCCTGGGCAGGAGTTTCGTCCGCGTTTCCCTCGGCGGCGTGCGCGACGAGGCGGAGATCAGGGGCCACAGGAAAACATACGTCGGCGCGCTGCCGGGCAAGATCATCCAGTTCCTCCGCAAGGCGGGCACCCGCAATCCCGTGTTTCTCCTTGACGAGATCGACAAGATGAGCTCCGACTGGCGGGGGGACCCCGCTTCCGCGCTTCTGGAAGTCCTCGATCCCGAGCAAAACCACGCGTTCATGGACCACTACCTCGAGGTCCCCTACGACCTGTCCGACGTCATGTTCATCACCACCGCCAACTCCGCGCACAACATCCCCTATCCCCTGCGCGACCGGATGGAGGTGATCGAGATCTCGGGCTATACGGAGTTCGAAAAGGAGAAAATCGCGGAGAAGTTCCTCGTGCCCAAGCAGATACAGGAGAACGGACTGGGCGAAGCTGACATCACTTTTCAGAAATCCGCGATCCTCCGGCTCATCCGCGGCTACACGCTGGAGGCCGGCGTGCGCAATCTCGAGCGGGAGATTGCCAACATTTTGAGGAAGATTGCGCGTGAAGCCGTGAAGCAGGGCCAGATGCCGCAAAGGGAGACCGCGGCCGCTGCACCGTCCGCAGAGCCTGCTGAAGCACCGGGTCAGGAAGTCGATGTCCCGATAGCCGCTCCAGCCGCTGCGCAGTCCGATTCACCCGGTTCCGCGGCGGCGGAGCCCGCGCGATCCGCGGCAGAGCCCTTGGTCCCTCCTGCCGCTGCTCCCACGGCTCCTCTGTTCAAGGTGGTGGTGTCCGGCAGGTCCGTTGAGAAGTACCTGGGAAAGGTCAAGTTCCTGGAAAGCACCTTCTCCCAGGACATGAAGCCGGGCCTGGCCTATGGGCTTGCCTGGACGGAACTGGGAGGGCAGCTCCTCGCCGTCGAAGTTGCGATCGTCGCGGGCAAGGGCGAGCTGACCCTCACCGGCAGCCTCGGTGAGGTGATGAAAGAGAGCGCCCAGGCCGCCCTCACGTTCCTTCGGGCGCACCACGCGGCCCTCGGCATAGATGCCGGCTTCACGAAGGACCGCGACATCCACATCCACGTTCCCGAAGGCGCGATCCCGAAGGACGGCCCGTCCGCCGGCATAACGCTGACCGCGGCTTTGCTCTCCGCCATTTCAGGCACGCCCGTCACCCCGGGCTTCGCGATGACCGGCGAGATCACCCTCACGGGCCGTCTCCTGCCTATCGGAGGCGTCAAGGAGAAAGTACTGGCGGCGCATCGCTACAAGATGACCCGCGTGCTCCTGCCCCGGCGCAATGAGAAAGACCTTGAGGAGATCCCCGCGGAGGTCCTGCAGGCGCTGCGGTTCGATTTCGCGGATTCGGTGCTTGACGCCCTTGCGATCCTCTTCCCCGAGAAGAGCTTCGATGGCCAGGAAGAGGAGCCCCGGACAGCGGCGGCGGTGGACGCGCTTCAACGCGGCGCTCCGGACCATGACGCCGTTGACGCGCCGATGGATCAGCCGATAGCGTAAGACCCCTTCTACCGCTCATCGAGCAATTGCTGAAGGTTTCCTGCGCTACCATACCGCGGCCACCGACACAGACCGCACGCGCGAACGTGAAGCGTTCGCGCGGCTCCTTTCCGGAGCTCAGGCGGACGAGAGTGCTGTGGAGAATGCGTTTCCACTTGAAAGGCAGTTCCACCTCTCGCATGTCCTCCTGAGGAATAGGCTGGGGAGAGCCAGACTGTCTCCTTCTCACCTGGAGTATCGCCGGCAGGAGCCCGGAACGGGCGAGAGTATTGTAGCGGACGGACAACCGGATGCCAAAGGAGATGAAACTCAGCCTCCCATAAAGAAGAATCGTGACGTCTTCGATGGCGGAAAGTCTTTCCAAGGGAATCATGATTTTCACGCCTGGTTCAGGCTCTTCTACCCAGAGACCGACCGCCCGACTGCCGACCGCCAGGACGCTGAATGGAGATATCACCTTCCGGTCTCTCCATCCGAGGGATCGCACGGATCGCGGGATGAGAAAGAACTGGCTGAGCCCTTCAGTTTCACAGCAATCCCTGAGAGCCTCCATTGCTCCGCGAGGAATGTCTTCTGCTCGACGAGGCGTGTGAGGGAACACATCGAGCACGCCTCGAAAATAAGAGCCCTCTTCGCGTTCGGGGCAGGGCAGCTCCCAGCTTTCAGCCAGGTCCCGTTGCTGCCATCTGCTTTTTTGAAGCTCCAGAAAGTTGATATTCGCTCCTTCCAATGCGCCAACAGTCTCTGAGATTACTGTGAAGGGGGCGGATGAGATTGTCTTTGGACACAACGGCTTTTTTGTGCACTTTTGCGCGCTCAGGATGTTTTCAATCTTTTTAACTTGCAAAAAACCCCCTCACCCCATAAGATTATCCTCGCTTTGGAGGCCGGTCTCTGAAACTCAGAAGCATACGATCGAAATTGCTGTTTTCCTTTGTTTCGGTGATACTGCTCCCGGTCCTCACTTTGGGTGTTCTCGGCCCTTACATCTCCGCGCGCACGATAGAAAACGAAACCACCAGCCATACCGTGCAGCTCATCCGTCAAGTGACGCGGAACATCGAGTTCACCGTGCGCCAGACGGAAAGCATCATCTCCATTGTGGATGCCAACCCCGGCGTGCGGGCTTTCCTGGCGTTCCGCGGATCGGCGCAGCCCTTCTCTTCGCAGGCACTGGCAGATTCGCAGCAGCTCTTGAGCTCCATCTCCGACGCGCATCCCGAGATCGCCGGGATCCTCGTGGTGAGCGCGGACAACCGCTCCCTCAGCAACGAGATCCAGCCGATCACGCGTGACCCGCTCACGGAAGAGAGCTGGTACAGAAGGGCGGTTGAGAATCAGGGCACCGTGCAGCTCCTCCCCCGGCCCATCGGCAGGAACCTCAGGAGCATCCACGAATACAGCGCCGACGAGGTGGTCTCAATCGTGAAAGCGGTCGTGGACCCGGGCTCCAACCATGTCCAGGGCGTCGTACTTATCGACATGCGCTTGAAGGTCATGGAGGAGATCTTTGGCGATGTGACCGTCGGGTTGGGCGGCTTCCTCTTCATCGTGGCACCAGGCGGCGCCATCGTGTATACGCCGGTGAATCCGATCGTCTACCGGGTTCGCGACGAGTGGCTGGACACTCCACGCACAAGCATCGTGCGGCGCATAAAGGGGGCCGACTACCAGATCGTCTCACAGGGCTCGGACTATACTCAATGGAAGACCGTCGGCGTGTTCCCCTTGAATGAAATCATGAGCCAGGTGAGCACCATCCGCTACTACTCCGTCATCATTGCGGGGGTCACGGTGCTCGTGGCGCTCATCGTCGCGGTCTTCTTCACCAGCGGAATCGCGCGGCCGGTGATCGAGCTGCGATCACTCATGAAGAAAGCGGAGGAAGGCAATCTCGCCGTCCGGTTCGAGGGAAAGCAGGAGGACGAGATCGGCTACCTCGGCAAGAGCTTCAACACGATGATCGAGGAGGTCCAGAAGCTCATCGACATGGTCTATCGTGAGCAGCAGAGCAAACGGGAGGCGGAGCTGAAGATCCTGCAGGAGCAGATCAAGCCCCATTTCCTCTATAACACGCTCGACACCATCCAGTGGATGGCTCAGGAGCACGGCGCCCAGGACATCGTGCAGGTCATTGGCGCCCTCACAAGCCTCTTCCGTATCGGCCTCTCGCGGGGCAAGGAGATGATCCGGCTCACGGATGAGATGGAGCACGTGCGCAGCTATCTCATCATCCAGAAGGCGCGCTACGAAGACAAGTTTGACTTTACCCTCAGCACGGATAAGGAGGCGCTTTCCTGCATGATATTGAAGCTCACCTTGCAGCCGCTTGTGGAGAACGCGATCTACCACGGAATCAAGGAGCGGAGGGGTCACGGCTCGATACAAGTGGAGGCTCTCCGCCGTGACGGCATGCTCGTTCTGCGCGTGATCGATGATGGAGTGGGGATGACGCCGGAAAAGTTGGAAGAGGTCCGAGCGCTTCTCAGCGCCCTTCATCCCCATGAAGGGGAGCTCGAAGGCTACGGTATCCATAATGTCCACGAGCGGATACGACTCTCCTTCGGCACGCAGTATGGCCTGCGTTTCGACAGCGCGCCGGGCCGCGGCACCACGGTGGAGATCCTCCACCCGATTGTGATGAATCCGGACCTCCTGGCATCTCCCGAGGTGTGATGTAATGTGGAAGATCATGATCGCCGACGATGAGCCGAAGATCCGCCGCGGACTGCGCACGACCATCAAGCGCCTCCGGCCCGACATGACCGTGGTGGCGGAAGCCGAGGACGGGGAGACGGCGCTCGCCCTGGCTCAGAATGAGAGGCCGGACATCCTCATGATCGACATCCGCATGCCCTTCCTGAACGGCCTCGAGCTCATTGAGAGGATCAACGGGATCCTGACCGACTGCATCATCATTGTCGTGTCGGGCCACGACGAGTTCACGTACGCCCAGCGCGCCCTGCAGCTGAAGGTGTTCGAGTACGTCCTGAAGCCCGTGCCGCAGGAGATGCTGGCGAACGTTCTTTCCCGTGCCGTGGAAGCGCTCACGGAGTCGCGCCGTCAGAAGCAGTACACTGCCTGGGCGCGTGAGCAGTTGGAAAGAAACATGCCCCTTCTGCGCGAGCAGTTCCTCCGGGACTGGGTGCGCGCCCGGCTTTCCCCGTTGGAGATCGCCGAGCAGGCGCGGTTCCTGGGCATGGAGATCTCCGGACAGCTCGCCATGGCCGTGATCCACGTGGTGGAGCGCGTCGTTGCCACGGCGGACTTTGAAGAGCGGGAGAGACGGCTTGCCCTCTACGCGGTGCGCGCCGCGGTGGAAGAGACATTCGTCGAGTTCACGCCGGCGTGGGTCTTCCATGACGACCATGACAACATCGTCGTGCTCGCCCACTCCACGGGCGGCCAGGCCTGGGTGGAGGCTGTCTCACGCACCGAAGGACGCGTGGTCCCGTCCCTCTGCCAGGCGATGCTTGTTGCCAACGCCCCGGTGGAGGATTCCTCCCAGGGCGTGCCGGAAGCGTACGAGGCATTAAGCGGGGAAGTCTCCGCCAAGGGAAGCCACCGCGGACTTGTCGTCCTTGCGCAGCGCTACATGGATCTTCATTATGGGGAGCCGACGTTGTCCCTGGAGGAAGTGGCCTCCTCCGTCCAGATCAGCCCCGGCTACCTCAGCAGGCTCCTGAAACTGGAAACCGGTTTTTCCTTTGTCGACTACCTGACCCGCGTGAGGATCACCAAGGCCGTGCAGATCATGAATGACCCGGCGATGAAGGTGTATGAGGTGGCTGAAGCTGTCGGATATCAGAGCCAGCATTATTTCAGCCGTGCGTTCAAGAGGGTATTCGGACGGCCTCCGGTCGAATACCGCAAGGGCGGAACATGAGCCGGAAAACACCCGGCTTCCTTTTGCTCCCGCTGCTCCTGGCGCTCGCGACCTGCCAGCCCTCGGGACGTGAGCCTGCGCCCTACGACTACGTGATCGGCGTCTCCCTGGCCAACCTCACCGAGCCGTGGCGCATCAACATGAGGGACGAGATCAATGCCGAGGCGGCGCACTACGGCAACCTCCGCATCGTGTTCACCGACGCGGCGGACTCCAACGGCCGCCAGATCCAGGACGTGCACACTCTGCTGAGCTCCGGTATCGACCTGCTCATCATCTCTCCCAACGATTCGGAGGCGCTCTCCCCGGTCATTACGGAAGCCTACCACCGCATCCCCGTCATCCTGCTGGACCGGTCGGTGATCGGGTTCGACTACACGCTTTTCATCGGCCCTGACAACCGGCTCATCGGCAAGCAGGCGGGACAGTACGTCACCGAGCTGCTGGGAGCGAAGGGCGGGAAGATAGTGGAAATAGTGGGCCGGTCCGGATCGCCCCCGGTGCTCGACCGGAGCGTGGGCTTCCAGGAGGCCATCTCGTCGAAGCGCAACATCACCATCGTTGACACCCTCGTCGGTGATTGGCTGCGCGACAAGGCGGAGGACGAGTTGACAGCCTGGCTGAGGAAAAACGGCCGGGTGGACGTCATCTTCGCCCAGAACGATGCAATGGCCGACGGGGCGCGCCGCGCTGCGGAGAAGCTGGGCATCACGGGCATCCGGGTGGTCGGAATCGACGGCCTGCCGGGTCCGAACGGCGGCATCGAGATGGTGAGGCGGGGCGATCTGTACGCCACCTTCACATGCCCGACGGGCGGCAAGGAGGCTGTCATTGATGCGATGGACATCCTCCACCACGAGGAGGGTCTTCCGAAGAAGATGATCCTTCGGACTTCCCTCGTTACGAAGCAAACGATCGACAACGGCGCGCTCGCCGCGCCTGCGCGCCCGCGGTTTTCCAGCCCTGACCATCGCATCCTGCTGGGATTCGCCCAGACCGGCGCGGAGAGCAACTGGCGCCTGGCGAACACCGACTCCATCAAGACCGCGGCGCGCCAGGCGGGGATCGACCTGGTGTTCGTCGACTCGGAAGGGCAGCCGGAAAAGCAGATCGCCGCGGTGAGGTCCTTCATCGCGCGCAAGGTGGACATTATCACGTTTTCCCCGATTGTCGAGTCGGGGTGGGAACCTGTGCTGAGAGAGGCCAAAGCGGCAGGAATCCCCGTCTTCATCACAGACCGCGCCGTCGACGTGAAGGACGAGTCCCTCTGGGTGACACTCATGGGGTCCGACTTCGTGGAGGAGGGGCGACGCGCCGC
>JBEKQU010000013.1:0-80400 GCA_049519415.1 Spirochaetia bacterium | reverse complement strand
TTGAGCACCGAGTTCCTCAGGTTCTCCAGCGTGGCGTCCTGCTCCGTGGCATTGTATTCGTCGATCTGGTCGAAGGTCTTCGGCTCGGTTCCTGTGAGGAATATCTCCTTGATCCTCTTTTTCGTGTACTGGGTGGGGAGGAGCCCTGAGGTGGCGCTCACCCACACCTCCACCAGGCCGCTCTCCGGCTTCACGAATTGCTTGACGGGCAGGTTCTTGTGAATGGCCTTCATGTACGCCGCCCATGTGGGGCCGGCAATCAAGGCGCCGGTCAGATCCACGCCCAGCGACCTGTTCCCTTCATCGAATCCATAGTACACCGCGGTTGTGACGTAGGGCGTGAATCCGACCGTCCAGGCATCTTCCCAGTTCTGGGTGGTGCCCGTCTTGGCCGCAAAGGGCTGGTTCGCATCGTTCCAGATGTCCAAGGTGTTTGCGATGCCGCCCAGAGAACCCTGCTTGATGGTGCTCTGCAGGATGCTCGTCATGATATAGGCGGTCTGGGGGCTCATGATTTGCGCCGCGTCCCCCTTCCTGCTCTCCCTGGCCATGGCCTCTTTTGCGGGCTCCATGATGATTTTTCCGTTCCTGTCCTCGATGTAGCGAATGGATACCGGCTCCACCTCCCGGCCGGCATTGGCGAACACCGAGTACGCGCGGACCATCTCCAAGGGGGATACGGTGATGATGCCCAGCCCGAGGGGATAATACCGGGGGAAACGCTTGTCGATCTCGGCAGGGTCCGTGACCCCCAGCATCCTGCTCGCCCTTTGGATGGCGGCATCAAAGCCGATGCCATCCAGAATCCTCAGGGAGGGCACGTTCATGGATTCAGCAAGGGCGTCACGGAGAAGGACCCTGCCGTGCCATTGGCCCTTGTAGTTGAGAGGCTCGTAGAGGGTGCCGTCCGCATTGGTGAACACCACCGGAGTATCGAGGATCATGGTCGCGGCCGTGAACTTTCGCGAATCGATCGCGGCGGAATAGTACAGCGGCTTGAACGAGGAGCCGGGCTCAACCTGGGCCTGGGTGGCGCGGTTGAATTGATCCGTGCGGGAGAATTGTCGTCCCCCGATCATCGCGAGGATGTAGCCATTGCTGGGATCCATGGAGATCAATGCGCCCTGCACCTGGGTCTTGCGAGTCGTGGCAAGGGTCGTGGTGATGCCCGCCGAGACGATATCCTGGGCGTTCGGGAGGCCGAGCATGCCCGTCACCATCTCCACGATCGGCGCCATCTTGGATGCATATTCCCGTTTGGCGCTGCCCGTGGCGTTGCGGCTGCGGTACATGAAATCATCGATGTCGAACGTGAATCCAAGCATGTCGATGAGCGGAAGGAACGACGCATTGGAGGAGGAGACCTTCGCGCCCGAGGTGGCGAGGTACAGGGCGTTCACCTTGTCGATGTCCTGCGTCATGCGGGCCTCGGCTTCGGCCTGGTAGTCGAGGTCGAGCGTCGTATGCACGGTGAGGCCGTCGGTGAGGTAGTTGTACGATCCCACCAGCAGGTCGTCCAACTGGCCCCTGATGTACTCGCTGAAGTAGGGCGCCTTATCCTCCCGGTCCAGGAATGCGCTGGAGTTCAGCCGGGTGGGATCGTACTTGTTCCAGAACTCGTCGAATGAAGCCTTGGCCTGCTCCTTCGTCACATAGCCCAGCCGGACCATGTCGTCCAGCGTGGCCTTTTGAAGCGCTTTTGCCCTCAGGGGATTCCTGATCGGCGAATTGATGCTGGGGCTGGTAAGCTGCACCACGAGCATGACAGATTCAGCCAGCGTGTCATCCCATACGTCATGCTTGAAGAAAAACCTGCTCGCCGCTTCCACTCCGATGTTGCCGTGGCCGAAGGGCATTGTGTTGAGGTACATCTCCAGTATTTCCTGTTTCGTGTACCTTCTCTCGAACTGGATCGCCCACCACAGCTCGACGAGCTTGCGCTTGATGGAAATATCGGTTCTGTCCACCTTCTTCAGCCCACCCACCAACTGCTGGGTGATGGTGCTTGCGCCGGAGACGTAGCGGCCCGTGACAATGTTGAAAAAAGCCCTGGTCAGGCCGCGGATGCTGAACCCGTGGTGGCTGTAGAAGGACCTGTCCTCGCGTGTGATCACGGCATCCTGCAGGTACTTCGGGACTTGATCGATGGTGACAGGCTGCTGGTTCTGCTCGCCGAAAAACTCGGTGATCTCCCTGTCGTTTTTATCCAGCACCTTGGTCGGAAGCGCCGTCGTGGTGTCCACGAATTGTTCGCTGGAGGAAGTGTTGCGGGTCTCGGCAAGGGCGACGCCGAGGGTGACGCCGAGAACGATGGCCACGACAAAGGAAACAATCAGCAATATCTCGAAAGTGGACCTCTTGCGCGGGGGTGAACGCACAAAAAAATGATATGAAGAGGGAGGGGCTTTGTCAACCGGTGCGGAATCGGCTCAAAAATCAAGAAAAAAGAGGCCGGCCCCCGAAGGAGCCGGCCTGCCTGGTGTGGTGTCTTTCGACATAGTAAACTGGGAGGGGAACTATATCTTGGACACCAACACCTTTCTTATCGTCATCTCTTCACCGTGAACTTTAGGCCTATTTCATCCTGATGAGCTGCAGGGGATCGGTCGTTCCACTCTTCGTTCTCACCTCAAAATGAAGGTGCGGACCCGTGGCATAGCCCGTATGCCCTACCGCGCCGATGATCGCGCCGGTGCTCACCTGCTGATGAATAGTAACATTGATTGCCGACAGGTGTCCATAGACGGTCTGATAGCCGCCGGGGTGGGTAATGACAACGTAGTTTCCCAGGGTAGTGTTCGTTCCAACCTCATCGATGGTGCCGTCCCGGGCCGCGTGCACGGCTGTGCCGTCAGGGGCGCCTATATCGAGCCCTGAATGGAACTCCCGGCTGCCCGTAAAGGGGTCATTCCGCCAGCCGTACTGCGAAGTGATCCTTCCATTGTCGATGGGCGAGCGGTAGAGAATTTGAAGAAAATAGGCGCGTTCGATCCCTGAGAACGCCTCGTCGGCAAAGAAATAAACGGCCTGCTGCTTTCCGTCTCTCACCACGTGAAGAATCTGGGCCTTTTTCCCGGCAGCGATCCGGGTCGACAGCATCATGTTTTCCAGGTCTCCCCGGGGGGGATTGTTGATGAAAAGCCCATCCTGGCTCGGGATCAGGATGCGCGTTTTGCCATTGAAGCTATCCTTGCTGGTCGTCCCATTCAAGGTCGCCAAAGTGTCATACCGCAGTCCCAGCCGGGCATTCAGGGAAAAAAGATCGTCGGTTTTTCTCTTGTTGTATGCGAATATGTCAAGCGATGGCAAAACACCGGGCTCGCCCGACCTGGCTTCGGCGATCTTTCGAAAGTCGTCGAGCTCCGCCTGCTGTTGGATAAAAAGCGCGTCATCCTTGCTGAGCACCCTCAGCTCCGGGTAGGGCATCGATGCCCCGGTTATTCGGCAGGGCAGGAGAAAAAGAAGAATGAGACCAATGGGGGCGCGCGATAAATGCTTCACTCACCCCTATTCTCGGCAGGAACCGTGCGCTCCTTTCGGTTCTTCGCGGCGCGTCGTCCCCTGCCCAGGAGCCATAAAAGGCCGATCCAGAGCAGAACAGCGGGCACGCCGAAGATCCAGAGACCGCGGGCAAAAAGGAGCGCTCCCATATACGCGCCCGAGCACGCGACGATAGCGATGATCAGGGAGAGCATGACGGAAAGGAGCGTGCGCCGGGGCTTCCCTGGATCCCGTATCGCGCTACGGCCGCGAATAACGGCCCGCGCCGCGAGGAAGACGATGCCCCCGGCGGTGATGGCCAACGCCACGATCGTGTACGCCCGGCTTTGCGCTGTCGCAAAGAGCCACAGCGGCCAGGCAATGAGAAAGCCCAGTCCGGCGCTTCCCGCCACGAGGAGGAGCAGGAAACCGGCCGTGCGGGCCGCTTCGATCCACGCCCCCATTGTCCGCTGCATGCCGTTTTTCACGGGCTCCCCAGGTCCGCAAGGGTCGTGCGATACGTCTCCGCTTCAGCGGACCTCCCCAGCGTGTCAGCCGCGGCAATGAGCTGGGTGAGCGCTTTCTTCATCTCTGATTTAAACCCGAGCGTTGTGTACACCAGGTAGGAACGCTGAAAGTAATCGTATGCCGCGGCTGTATCGCCCCGTTTGGCGGCGATCAGGCCGAGGGCAAAAAGGTCCTTGGCGATCCCCGGGGAGTTCTCGATCTGCTTGTCGAACGCCAGGGCAAGGCCGGCGTTTTTCGCGGCATCGTCGTAGCGTCCCGCCAGGGAGTGCACTGAAGCGATCATGTAGTAGTCGGAAGCGGCCTCCGCGGCGAGCTTCTGGGCAAGGTTGATTTGAAGCGATTGCGCGTAGTAGGCGAGGGCCTTGGCCGCGTCCCCCAGGTTTTTCTGCGCGGTTCCCATGTCATGATACAGGACGGCCGTCTGCGCCTGCGTGCGGGCTTTCTCCGGCATGGCCAGGGCTTCTTCGAAGATCGACAGGGCTTGCTGCGCGTCCGCTCTTGCCAGGTACAGCTCGCCGAGATTGATCGAAGAATCGAACAGGAGGGCTTGGCTCGCCTCACGCGCGCGCGCCCGGGCCTTCAGGAGGATGTCCTCCGCCATGTCCAGCGACCCCGTTGCCATGTAGGTTTTCCCGATGGAGTTGTACGTCGCGATGATCCCTTCCGCGTCGTCCACGGAGGTGTATTCGCTGAGCGACAGGGTGAGGAACTGCAGCGCAAGCTCGTACCGGCCCTGGCGATAGTAGGACTCTCCATACGTGTAGTCCTGGGCGGCCTGCGTTTTCATGGTGATGACGGAGTCGCTCTTTTTCGGGGCCGAGGAGCAGGAAATGGCCATCGCCAGCGCGAACGCGCAGCCGCATGCCGCAAGGGTCCGCAGGGGCTGTATCATCAGAAGTTCTCGTCCCGGTAGCCCGAGATGGGCGCGGCCTGCTGCGCGGCGGCCGGTACGCCGCCCTTGAGAAGGGGATTATTCTTGGCCGCTTCCAGCACGTCCTTGGCCGAGGAAAGCGTGTCGCTGCCCTTTTCCAGGATGTTCGACACTTGCGGACGCGTCCCGTTGATGAAATCGACGAAGCTCTTGATCTGGGCGATGATGGCATTGGCGCTCTTCATGGCATTGTCCACCTGGTTGTACAGCTCGTTGGAATCGTTCAGGAACGTGTCGATTGATCCCTTCGGGTTCAGCAACCGCTGGGCGAGCCCCTGCGTGTTCGCGAGGTCGCCGCTCATGGTGGTGAGGTTTTTCGAGATGACATCGAGGTTGGACTCCAGATCGCCGGTCGTGTTCTTCAAGTTCTGCGAGATCACGTCAAGATTGGTCGAAAGATCGCCGATGACGCTCCTGGTCTTCACCGATATGTCGGAGAGGTTGTCCGAGATGGCGGAGATTTTGTCCATCACCGCGTCGACTCTTCCCGTTATGTCGTCCACCGCTTTGTTGACCTTGGCGGGCGTGCCGGAGAGGTCCGTCACCATGGTCCCCATGGGCCCTCCCTTGCCGGCGAACGCCACGTTGATCGAATCGGCCACGCGTCGTATCTCGACAATGGTCTGGCGCGCTTCGTCAAGCATGGGGTTGAGCTGCGCGATCACCGAGCCGATGACGTCAGCTTCCTTGGGGATGTCCACCTTTCCCTCCGTCACCAGTTGATGGCCCTCCGGGGTGTCATAGCTGGGAATCAGGGATCCCTCCGGCGGCGACGCGCGGTTGTTCTTGCCGGGGTGGAATTTCAGGGACGTGCCGAGGCCGATGGCGCTGGAGGTCAGCTCGAGGATCGAATCGGGTTTCACCCTGTCGTAATAGGTGTCCTCCACGTAGAGGCGCACGTCGACCTCGTTCTGCTCGTTCAGCGATATACGAGATATTTTTCCTATCTCGAAGCCCTTGAAGATGATCGGCATGCCCACCGACAGCCCGTCGGCAGAGGCAAACTTGCTGATGAAGTAATAGTTCTTGGCGAACCATCGCTGATTGATCCCAATGAAGATGAGAATCACGGCCACACCTACGATCGCCAGAAGCACGAATGCCCCCACGATCTGCTCGGCGAATCGGATCTTGAATTTCATGCGACCGCCAATCCTATCCTTCCCGCGCGAGCGCTGTCAATTCCATGCAGCGCTTTCAGAGAAGTCGCGCGCGCCATTTCAGGGCCCGTCCTTGTTGTCGCCATCGAGCAGCTCCAGCAGGTCCGTGTCGTACGATGCGATATCCCCGATCAGCTGCGTGAGAATGACCCTGACCCGGGCGATCCGTGACTGTTTCACCTCGTCGAACTCTCCCGACGCGATGACCCGGCCCGCGTCCATGACCACAAGGTAGTCCGCCAGCGTGGCGGTGAGCTCCGCGTCGTGGGTGACGGCTATGATCGTGCTCCCCCGCGCCTTCTGCTCGCGGATGATCTGGTTGATCCTCTCCGTCATGGCGTAGTCGATGGAGAGGGTCGGTTCATCCAGGAAAAGAAGCGCGGGTTCGGTCATGAGGGCCCGCATGACCGAGGCGATCTTTCTTTCCCCGCCGGAGAGCGCCGCAGGGCGTTCGGACGCGGATTCCTCCAGGCCCGCCCGTTCCAGAGCCCGGCCGACCTTTCGCTGAACCTCCGCGCGGGACAGGGCGGGAAAATGCACCTGCAGAGGGAGCGCGAGGTTTTCAAAGAGGGTCTTGTTCTCCCACAGGGCGCTGTCCTGGAAGATGAAACCGTTCTGCTTCCGCAGCTCCAGCGTCGCGCGCTCCGAGAGCTGGAAGAGGTCGCGGCCCCTGAACAACACTCTGCCCGCGTCTGCCGGGATCAGGCCGGCGGCGACTTTCAGGAGGGTGCTCTTGCCGCAGCCGGAGGGTCCCATGATCACCGTGCTCTTCCCTTCGGGAAAAGCCACGTTCACGTCGCGCAGCGCTTCGTAGCCTCCCAGAGTGAGACGGATGTCGTGCAGCGCTAGAAGCCCTTCCATTCCCACCTCTTACACATAATAGATCATGGTGATCAGGGCGTCGGCAAGGAAGCACAACACAAAGCCCTGCCCAACCGCCTTGATCGCCGCCCGGGGGATCTCGGTGACGGAGGCGCTCACCTTGAATCCCTGATACGTGGCCACCACGGAAATAATGACCCCGAACACGAAGCTCTTCACGACGGTGGAGAGGATGTCCCGGAGCTGCATCGTGCGCAGGAGCGCGCGGAAGTATTCCAGAGCGGGTACGGGGTGTATCAGCTGTGAAACGAGGAACGAGCCGACCAGCCCGAAGATGTTGAAATAGACCGTGAGGACCATGACTGAAATGGTCACCCCCAGCACGCGCGGCACCACGAGGTAGGAGATCGGGTTGATGCCGACCGAGATGTAGGCCTCGATTTCATGGGAGACGACCATGTTGCCCAATTCGGTGGCGATGGCGGTGCCCGACCGGGCGATGATGATGAATGCCGTGAGGATGGGACCCAGCTCCCTGGTGATCACGATGATGAGGATGGAATACATGAGGCTGGTCTGGCCGAACCGGGGAAGGATGGTGCCTCCTTCGACGATGATCACCGCGCCGATGGAGAGGGCGATGAGGGACACGATGCTCAGGGACTCGACGCCGGTGAAGAGGATCTGCAGCACGAGCACGCGGAACGCCACCTGCTTGCGCCGGATGAAAAGCGCAGTCTCCTTGAGCACCTGCAGCAGAAAGCCCGCGGCGTATCCGTAATCCCGAGCCTTGCGGATAGCCCAATTGCCAAGCGCAGCAACCATTGAGGGTGAGTATAAATCAGCGCCAGGAGTGATGCAATGAAGCGCCGCGGCTCCGCGGCGCGCCGGGTTCGGGAGGCAGCGCGTCAAGGAAGGAATCGGGGACCTCCCTGCCCCCTGCGCTGAGACCAAGCTTCCGCTGGGGCATGTGCTCGCCGTGAAAATCCGACCCGCCGGTCACTGCCATCCCCAGGCTTTGGGCAAGACGCTCCAGCTGCCGGCTTTCCTGCGGCGAATGATTCGGGTGCCATGCCTCAAGTCCCGCCACCCCCTGGTCCCGGCAGGTCAAGCAAAAAGCGCGGAGCACGGGGCCGCGCAGCCCCAGAGAGAGCGGATGCGCGATGACTGACACGCCGCCGGCTGCCCGGATAAGCGACGTTGCTTCGGCAAGCGGGAGGCACTCGCGGGGCTCGTAGAAAGGCATCCCTTTTCCGATGAGGCGCTTGAACGCCGCGTCGATGGAGCTCACGACCTTTTTCTGCACCAGGAGCCGCGCGAAATGGGCCCGGCTCACAATGTCCCCTCCCGCCGTGGTCGCAAGCTCTTCCATGGTGATGGCAATGCCCGCGTTTTGCAGCTTCTCCACCATCCGTCTGTTCCTTGAGCGGCGCGCCGCCTGCACCTTGGCCAATGCAGCGGCA
Organism: Spirochaetia bacterium; assembly: GCA_049519415.1. GTDB lineage: Bacteria > Spirochaetota > Spirochaetia > SZUA-6 > Fen-1364 > Fen-1364. The sequence goes on along the minus strand of JBEKQU010000013.1, from coordinate 72,016 downwards.
AGCCCCTCCTGGCGCATGTAGATTCCCAGCCCCAGCAGGTGGAATTCCCCCTTCTCGCGCTCGATCTCGATTTCCACCCCGGGGATGAACCGGAGGGTCGTATTCTCCGCGCTCCTGCGCGACCTCTCCAGCCCATCCAGCGTGTCGTGATCCGTCAAGGCAAGTGCGCTTAGTCCCATGCCCAGCGCCAGCGCAATGAGTTTTTCAGGCGTGCACGACCCGTCAGACGCCGTGGAATGGGTATGCAGATCTATCATTTGACATCACTATAACTCATTGCATAAGCTCCGTACATGGACCCGCTCTTCCGCGCGCCCCGAGGGGTGGGAGGTTCGTATGTCCCACCGCCGGACAAGTCCATCACCCACAGGGCATTGATGCTGGCAGCCCTCTCCTCCGGCTTCTGCCGGATCCGCCGCCCCCTTGCCACGGGAGATTGCGTTTCCACGCGGCGATGCCTTGAAGCGCTGGGCGTAGAGTTCACCGACGCGGAGGGCGGGGTGGAAGCGCAGGGGGTCGGGCTCCGCGGATTCAAGGAGCCCCGTGGACTGCTTGACGCGCAAAACTCGGGCACCACGGCCCGTCTCCTTGCGGGGCTGCTTGCGGGGCAGAAGCTTTTCGCGGTCCTGAGCGGCGACGAATCCCTGGCCCGCAGGCCCATGGCTCGCGTCGTGGAGCCTTTGCGGCAGATGGGCGCCCGTATCGAAGGACGGGAAGGAGGGAGGTTCACACCGCTTTGCTTCCTGCCCGGCCCGGCCGATCTGCGCCCCCTTTCCTGGCAGCTCCCCGTCGCAAGCGCCCAGGTGAAGAGCTGCCTCCTGCTCGCCGGCCTTCGGGCTACCGGCGCCTCGACCCTCACCGGCATGATTGGTTCGCGGGATCATACGGAAAGAATGCTGCGCGCTCTCGGCGTTTCCCTGGAGGCGACCGATTCGACCCTGCGCATGGAGCCGGCGTCGCACTTGCCCGGCTTCGACGTGACGGTGCCGGGCGATGTCTCATCCGCGGCTTTCTTCATCACGGCAGCGCTGATTTCCGGGCGGAGCCTGTCCATCCACGGCTGCGGCATCAACCCGACCAGGTGCGGTTTTCTCGACGTTGCACGAAGAATGGGAGCGTCGGTGACGAAGAGAGAGGCGGGTCTTTCCCTCGGAGAGCCTTTCGGCGACATCGAAATTGCCTCCGGCGATTTGCGCGGCGCGAGCGTTTCGGGGCCGGAGGTGCCCGAGCTGATCGATGAGATCCCCCTGCTTGCCGTGCTGGGGCTCTTTGCCCGCGGCACTACCGAGGTGAGAGGGGCGGAGGAGCTGCGTTTCAAGGAGAGCGACCGGCTTTCCATGATCGTCCGGATGGCCGAAAGCCTTGGCGGCAGGATTGACATATTTGAGGACGGCTTCTCGGTTGAAGGCCCTCAGGCGCTCCGCGCCGGAGCGGTCGATCCGCGGGGCGATCACAGGATCGCCATGGCTGCAGCCGCGGCCTCGGCGGGCATCCGGGACGGGGTGAGGGTGATTGGGTTCGGCTGCGCCGAGGTATCGTATCCCGATTTCGTTCATGACTTCGTGTCGCTCGGAGGGGATGCGGGGTGAGCGCGCCTCTTCAATTCACGCTGGGCGGCGCGCGGACAGAGGTGATATTCAGCCCTTCCGTGGAGTATCCCGATGCCTCCCTGACGGTATTCGATGCGACAACCCACGCCCTTTTCGGCGCGGCCGCGCCGAGCTCCCTTATTCTTCCCGCCGGCGAATCCTCAAAGAATTGGGACAGCGTCCAGGCCATTCTCTCGCGATGCGTTGCGCTCGGACTGGGAAGAGACGCAGTGATGGCGGGAGTGGGCGGCGGGGTCATCTGCGATATGACGGCCCTTGCCGCTTCTCTGTACATGCGCGGCTGCGGATTGACCCTTGTCCCGACCACGCTCCTGGCAATGGTGGACGCTTCCTTCGGAGGCAAGACAGGGATAGATTTCCTGGGCTATAAGAACTTGGTCGGCACTTTCTACCCCGCAGCTCTGATCGTGGTCTGCCCAACGGCGACGAAGAGCCTTCCCGGCAGGGAGTACCTCTCCGGTCTTGCAGAGGTCATCAAGACGGCCATCATCGGGGATGAGGCGCTGTTCACGTTTCTGGAAAGGAACAGAGACGCGGTGATGGCCCGGCAACCGGGCGCCGTCGAAGAGATGGTACGCAGAAGCCTTGCGGTCAAGGCCAGGATTGTCGAAGATGACCTTCGTGAGAACGGCGCGCGAGCCGTTCTGAATCTCGGCCACACTTTCGGCCATGCGCTGGAAAGCGCAACTGGATTCTCCGCGTGGACGCACGGGGAGGCCGTGGCGTGGGGAATCGGCAGGGCCCTGGCCGCGGGAAGGCGTTCCGGCATGACGGATCCCCGGTTTGCGCGGAGGGTGGAGGCGCTGCTGCGGGCGTATGGATTCGCGCTCAATGCGGGAGCGAGCTTCGACGCGCTGGCTTCCGCCTTCGACCGCGATAAGAAGCGGCGGGGCGGCGCGATGCGACTGGTCATCCCGTGCGGGATGTGCGATGTTCGGGTGCGCGAGGCGCAGCCCGAAGAGCTCGCCGCGGCGCTCGCGGACGGGGAATCCTAGGAAAAAGGAGCGGGACGCGCCATGAAGATTGAAAAAGGCACCTTTGAGAAATCCGTGCGGTTCTTCGACCAGGGGGCCGTGATCTTCCGCGAGAACGACGAGGGAAGTGAGATGTTCATCATCATTCAGGGGATCGTGGAGATCCGCAAGGCCACCGGTCCCACCTCCAGCAAGATCCTCACCACCCTCCAGAAGGGCGATATGTTCGGCGAAATGGCCATCATCGAAAAGCAGCCCCGATCGGCGACCGCCGTCGCCACGCAGCCCACGCGCGTGCTCGTCCTTAATGAGAAGCTCTACGATTCCATGGTGGGCTCCAATCCCGACTTTGCCCGGAAAATGAACCGTGTCCTCTCCGAGCGCATCCGGCGCGCCGATGCCATCATCCAGAACATCATGACCACCAACAGGCAAAATCAGCTCTGGACGGGGTTGGTGCAATACGCGCGCGAGCGAGGAGTGGCCACTTTCAAGGGAAGCAGGGTGAACATCGCAGAGTTCACCTCGTGGGCCGTGCAGCACCTCGGCATGGTGGACAAGGACGTGCAGACCATGCTCGCGCAGCTCATCAGGCGCGAGGTCGTTGGCTATTCCGCCCGGGGCAAGGAGGAGATCATCGTCGAGCCCAAGGAAGGCGTGGACCTGCCGGAGAGCTAGACAGGGAGGCTGGCTCTATTCCTCCAGCATGTCGGAGATGAGGTGGTAGAGCCGCGCCACCGTCTCCCGATCCTCGGACGCAAGTATTTCCCCCGGTTCATCGGCAAGGCTTTCAAGGCTTGCCAGCGTTTCCGTTCGGGCCGTGAGAAGGCTCTTTTCTGAGCTGAACCAGTAATTTCCTTTCCAATCGGTGTAGAGCGTGAGAAACCCTAGATGCATGGCTTTTTTGCGCAGCGGGCAGAGGCAGAGCAGGCGCGGCAGGTGTTGGCAGAGATCCCGGCCATTTGCGGCAAATGAGAACGTCTCGCCCTGGGGCCACTTTTCCCAGATCCCCTCTTCCGTATGCAGGTAGGGAGCGAGGGAGAGCACGGTCCCCAGCTTCATGCCGGAGAAGATCTCCTTGCCGTCCCAGACAACGGTCCCCCTCAGGTTCTTGAAGGCGGGAAGGCTCGCCGGGGAAATTTCCTGCAGCAGGGGGCGCAGCTTCTCCCATTCCATGGACACCATTTTACGCCCGCCCTTGATCGTGCGGATGGGGAAGACCTGGGACCCGATCTTCATCTGGCGGGTGAAATCGCGGGGCTTTTCCTTCTCCGCCACCACGGGCTCGCCCCGAACAAACGCGTTGTGCAGGATCGGCGAGATCTGGGCGAGCAGCTGTTTCTTCAGGGGAGAGACTGACCGCGCGTACATCCGGGAGGTGCGCACGATCTCCCCCGCCACGATGTAGGAGGGGTTTTCCCGGAACATGAGGGAGCCGGGATGGATCTGGATCCGGTCCGCCGTGAGGCTGCGGTAAATCCCCTTGCCGGTGCGCTCGCAGACGAACTGGATCAACCCGCGGGACACGGCGCAGAGGTAGTCGTCCCACGGTCCCCCGGACCCGATGGGCACGCCCATGGTGCTTACGATCTCCTCCAGCTGGCCCTTGATGTTGGCGATCTCGTTCATTGTGCGCAGGTCCAGGTAATGGGAATCGCAGAAACGCGCCGCATTGCCCGAGCGCATGAACGCTTCGAAGATGCGCTGGTAGGAGACGAAATCTCCCAGCGGGTCGCGGAAGGTGTGATGCGCGCGCCGCGCCTCCAGCTCTTCGCCGGCAGGCAGAAGGAAAGGCGAGTTCACCGACAGGAACGTGGCTGCGATGATGACCTCTCCAATGACAGAGGGGTAGGCCCGGATGGACTCCACGATCATGCGCGCGTGCTTGGGCAGGATGGGGAACGTGCACATCATGCGGCCGGTCTCCGTGAGGCCGCGTTCCTCATCCAGGGCATCGAGGAGCCGGAGGGTTTCCACCGCGGACCTGACCCCTTCCCGGCCCGGAGGAGAAAGGAAATCAAAGGACTCGAAGTCGCGGATGCCCAGCTCCGCCATGCGGAGCACCACCTCCGAAAGGTCGGTGCGCAGGATCTCCTCCATGGTGTACTGGGGCCGGGCTTCCAGGTCCCTCTTGGTGTACAGCCGGTAGCAGACGCCGGGCGCCGTTCGCCCGGCCCTTCCCCGGCGCTGGTTGCACGACGCCTTGGAGACGGGAACCTCGATCAGAGATTCCGTGAAGGTCTTGGGGCTGTAGAAGTTCACCTTGCCGAGGCCGGAATCGATGACGTGCACGACGCCGTCGATGGTGATGCTCGTCTCGGCAATATTGGTGGCCACGATGACCTTCCTCTGTCCGGGGAAATCGAGAAAGACGCGTCCCTGGTCCTCGTGCGAAAGCCGGGCGTACAACGGGAGCAGGGCGAGCTCCTTGCCCGTGTCCGCATCGGCCAGCATCTGGACGCAGTCCTTGATGGCAAGCTCTCCGGGGAGGAAGATGAGGATGTCGCCCGGAAGCTTTTTCTGGATGATCCGGGAGACGATCTCGCGGATGCGGAGCTGCAGGCTCTCCGTATCCCCCTCGATCTCGGGAGGCGCATAGACCAGCTCCACCGGGTACATGGGCGCGTCGATGCTCACGATGGGGCACCCGTCGAAGTATTCGGAGAAGACCTCCACGTTGATGGTGGCCGAGGAGACAATGACGCGAAACTCTGGACGGTTGGCGATTATTCCCTTGAGCATCCCGAGGATGAAATCGATGTTGAGGCTGCGCTCGTGCGCCTCGTCGATCATGAGCACGCCATAGCGGGAGAGCAGTCGGTCGCCCTTCAATTCTTGGAGAAGGATGCCGTCGGTCATGACCTTGATCAGCGTCTCATCGTCCGTCTTGTCCTCGAAGCGCATGGTGTAGCCGACGATCCTGGGGATCGTGGTAGAGATCTGCCGCGCAATAAACTGTGAAACGGAGACCGCCGCGATCCGCCGCGGCTGCGTGACGCCGACCATGCCGTTTTTCGTGTAGCCGGCCTCGTACAGGATCAGGGGGATCTGGGTGGTCTTCCCGGATCCCGTGGGGCTTTCAACCACGATGACCTGGTGGCTCTGGAGGGCGGAGAGAATCTTCTCCCTCTGTTCATACACCGGCAGCCGATAGGGATTCATCCCTGTGTTTCCTCTCTTGTCCTTTCGAACCCGGGCACAGTACACTATAACTCGTAGGGAGGAATACGCCTATCCTTACGCCCGGAAGAAAGGGAACGCGCGCCGAGCGCTTCGATCAGGAGGTTGCCGCATTCGTGCGGACCATACCCCTCATGGTCCCCCGGGAGATTGAGGCGCATGTGAGCGCGTGCGGATACGTCGGACAGCAGAAGGCCGTGCGCGCAATCGCGCTCGGCGCTTATCGGCATGTGAGCCGGCTGCGCAGGATCTGGCTGGAAGGCGCGCGGCGGGAGAACCTCCCGCCGAAGACGACCATGCTTTTTGTCGGGCCGACCGGCTGCGGCAAGACCTACCTCGTGGAGATACTCTTCCGCGACATACTGAGGCTGCCCACCGTTGTCATCGATATGACTGGTTTCTCGGAAACCGGCTACGTGGGACAGGACGTGAACTCCATTCTCACGCGCCTGCTCTATGCCGCGGACATGAGCCTGGCGTACGCGGCAACCGGGATTGTCTGCCTGGACGAGTTCGACAAGCTGGCTTCCGGCCAGAACAGCGCCGTCTTTTCCGGAGCAGGCACGACAAAGGATGTTTCCGGCCTGGGCGTGCAGCGCGAGCTCTTGAAGATGCTCGAATCCATAGAGATTCCCGTGCCCCTTGAGTACACGCATTCCGATTACGCGCCCAAGGCCGTGATGTCGACGCAGGACGTGGGGTTCATTGCCTGCGGCGCTTTTTCAGGGTTGAAGGGCATGATTGAGCAGGGCTCGGAAGAGCACATCGGATTCGGCCGGTCCCCGCTTTCCGGAGAGCAGGTGAGGATCGCGGTCTCCTACACGGAGGATGACGTGATGCTTGCCCGCAACTTCATGGGCTACGGGTTTCTCCCCGAGCTCATCGGCAGATTCCGGCGCATCGTCCCCTTCACCGCGCTCACCCGCGAGCAGTTGTCGCAGATCCTCCGTTCCACGCTGCTCGCGCAATACGCGAACGAGTTCCAGCTGGAGGGAAAGGAGCTGGTGGTCTCCGAGACGGTGCTGGACCGGATCGTGGACGAAAGCCTGCGCAAGGAAACCGGCGCCCGCGCGCTGGAGGCGAGCCTCATGCGCTACCTGGAAGAGGCTGCTTTCGAAGCCTTCTCGGAGCCCGCGGCCCGCCGCGTGTCCTTGAGCGTACGCGAGGGCCATATCGTCCATGACATCTCCTGAGGAGCGCGCGGGCGCTGAAATCCTCCGGCTCGTCGAGGAGCAGGTGGAAATGGGGCCGCGCGTTCCGGGCACGGATGCGCACGACCGGCTTGGCCGGTTGCTGGAAGCGCATCTTTGCGCGTGCACGCGCGAGGTGATGGCCCAGGGGTTCGCAGTCGTTTTTCGCGGCGCCTCCCTGCGCTGCTCGAATATCATGGGCGTATTCCGCGCCAGGGCAGGGGCGGGCGGCAAGGCCCCCCTGCTCCTCTGCACGCACTACGACACCCGGATGCGCGCCGACAGGGAGCACGATCCCGGGCGCCGCGAATGCCCGATCCCCGGGGCCAACGATGGCGGTTCGGGCACCGCGGTACTCCTCCATATGCTGCCCCGGCTTGCAAAGGAAAGCCTTGCGCGCGACGTGGCCATTGCCTTTCTGGACGCGGAGGACCTGGGGAACATAGACGGAAAGGAATTCGCTCTGGGCTCAGCGTGGCTCGCCGATCACCCCTGCGCCGGGTTTTCTCCCGCCGAGGTCGTGGCGCTGGACATGGTGGGCGGTGAAGGCATGATATTCGATATCGATGCCTCGAGCCTCGACCATGAGCCCAGCAGGAGGCTCGCGACCAGGCTCTTCCGCATCGGAGGAGCAAAGGGATGGGAGCCGTTCGTCGGGGACAAGCCGCAGAGGGTGAAATATATCATCTCGGATCACGCGCCCTTTCAGCGGAAGGGGATTGCCGCGTGCATCCTCATCGACATCGATTATCCCCAGTGGCACACGCAGGAGGACCTGCCGGAGGCCATGTCCGCCGCGTCCCTTGGCATCACCGAAGAAGCTCTCTGGCTTTTTCTATTGCAGCCTCCAGGCTGAGCCCGTCGAAGCTCTGCCGTGATCGCACATCCTTCAGGCCGACGACGCCCGTCCTTGCCTCTTGCTCTCCGCACACCAGCGCGAGAGCAATTCCCTTCTTCTCGGCGTATGCGAACTGCACGGCAAGCTTCTTTTTTTCCGGATACACCTCGGCGGCAACTCCGGCGGCGCGCAGCGCCTGCGCAAACCCGTGGTATTTTCCCAGAAGACCGTCCTCCAAAAACAGGATGAGAACCGAGGCGCCGGGGGTCGCGCTCCTCCCCAGGCCGAGCTCCTCCATGGCCGCCATGAGCCTGTCCACTCCAATGGAGGCGCCGACGCCGGGAAGGCTCTGCTTTGTGTACAGCGACGCAAGATCGTTGTATCGGCCCCCGGAACAAACGGAGCCGATGTCGGGAAGATCGGACAGGAAAGTCTCGAACACGATTCCGGTATAGTAGTCCAGCCCCCGCGTGATGGAGGGATCCAGGGCAAAGGAGCCCGAGATGCCGAGCTGCTCCAGGCTCTGGGTGATGACGCCGAGCCTGTGTATCCCCTCGCTCGTTCCGCCCGCCGCCTCTTTCAGCTTTTCCAGGGTGCGCGCGGCCGAGCCTTCCGCGCGCGTGAAATCCATGATGCGGCCCGCGTTCCGTGCTCCCGCGATTTCCTCGAGCATCTCCCGGGTCTTCTCCTCCCCGGTCTTGCGCTGCTTGTCGATGGCGCGCAGCACGTCGACGGACCGGGACTCCAGGCCCAACAGCCCGAGAAACGCGTTGAACAGGCCGCGATGCGCGAATCGTATGCACGACCTCTCCATCCCCAGAGTTGCCATGCTTTCGCGCATCAGGAGCAGAATCTCCAGATCCGCGGACGCCGAGTCGGCGCCGACAACGTCGAAATCGATCTGCATGAACTCCCGGTAGCGCCCCCGCTGCGTGTTCTCCCCCCGCCACACCTTGGCGGCATGCCAGCGACGGAAGGGGAGGCCGACCTCGGTGAGATGCGCGGCCATGAAACGGGCGAAAGGAACGGTGAGGTCGAACCGCATCGCCACGTCCCGACCGCCGTGATCGGTGAATCGATAGACCTCCTTGTCCGTCTCCCCGCCGCCCTTTCCGAGAAGCACCTCGGCAAACTCGAGCACCGGCGTGTCGATGGGAGCGAACCCGAATTTGTCGAAGACCTGCTCAAGGGACCGGATGATGGCGAGCCTCCGCGACTCCCTGTCCGGAAGGAAATCGCGGAAGCCTTTGGGGATGCGCGGCTCGATGAGGGCGCTCATTCGGACAGGTCCTTTCGATAGATGCGCCACGTGCGATACCGCTCCACGGGAAGCCTTTCCACGGAGGCGATCATGGGATCGTTCGTCTCCACGACCATTGACATTTCCACCTCCTGGAACCCCCTGCGCAGTCCTTCCTCGATCACGTGGGCGTAGAGCGCGACCTCCATTCCCTGGCTCCTGTACTCCTCCAGCACACCCATGAGAACGAGCCGGAACCGGCGCGTTTTCTTCATCGACGCAAGGAGAGTGAGGAAGCCGAACGGGAACAGCCTGCCATTGACCTTTTTCACCGCCTGGTTGGCGTCGTAGACCGAAAGCGCGAAAGCGATCGGCGCGCCGTTCAGCTCGACAAAGAAGGAGAGCGCGGGAACAACGAACCTTTTCACGCCCGCCTTCAGGCGCTCGAACTCCTTGTCCGACAGGGGAACGTGCCCCCAATTTCCGTTCCACGCCCGGGCGAATATATCCTGGACGATTGCCGCATCCCTGTCGAGATGGTTTTTCATATCCACCGTTCGTACGCGGATCCCGTCCCGTTTGAGGACCCTCTGCGAAAGGGAGAAGTAGCGGGGATCAAGGCTTTGGCGGAACACCTCCGCCCTGCCGCGAAACCCGTACCAGTCGACGGACTTTTCCCATCCCGCCTCTTCGAAAAGTTCTTTGTAGTAGGGAGGGTTGTGGGAGGTGAGAACATAGGGATCGGTGTCGAAGCCCTGCACGAGGATGCCGAGCTCGTCGTAGACGCCGAAGCTCATCGGCCCTTCGGCCGTTCTCCTTCCCTGTCCGCGCAGCCAATCGCACGCCGCGGTGAACAGCGCATGCGCAGTCTCTGTACTGTCCTCGCACTCGAAGAAACCGATGAAGCCCTTGCCGTCGCTGAAAAATTGGTCATAGCGCCGATTAAGGTGCGCCGAGATGCGGCCAACGGGCTGATCGCCCCTGTATGCCAGGAAAAGCTCGGCCTCGCCGTGTTCAAAGAAGACCCCCCGGTCCGGATCGATGAACTCGACCGTATCTCCGATAAGCGGAGGCACCCAATGGGGATCATTCTCGTAGAACCGCCAGGCCATTTTCACGAACACGGTCCTGTCGCGCGCGGTGCGAACCCGGCGGATCTCGATCGGCAGCATGAGCTCTCCTTGCAGTAAAGAAGTAAATGCGGGGAAGAACGCGCTGTCAAGGGACGGGGAATCCCGCCAGAGGTGCTGACAGGCGGAAGCGCCGCGGCGCGTCTTTCGGACTTGACAATCAGTACAACCTCGATACGATGAGGCCAGCCCAGAGTGCATTCGGGATCGCAGATTGCTGCTCAGATACAGAACGACGGAAAACGGGACAATCGAGAAAAAGGCTCAGATCTTCACGAAGGAGGAGCACGGGATAGATCCACGCCTGGTGGATGCCGATGCCCTGTGGGTGGTTCGGAGGCTGCGCAAGGAAGGATTCCGCGCCTATATCGTGGGGGGGGCGGTCCGGGACCTGGTCGTCGGCCGAACCCCGAATGACTTTGACGTGGCAACGGACGCCCATCCCCAGCAGATCAAGAGATTGTTCAGATCGGCGCGCGTTATCGGCCGCAGGTTCCGGCTCGTGCACGTCTACTGCGGACGGGAGAAATACATTGAGGTGAGCACGTTCCGATCGCGCAGCGCGCTCGGCACCATAGAACATGCCGCTCATCCGGACATGAACAACTCCTTTGGCACCATGGAGGAGGACGCCGAGCGTCGGGACTTCACCATCAATGCGCTGTACTATTGCCCCATTGATCAGCAGGTGATCGATTATGTGGGCGGCTACACAGACCTCCGCCAGCGCCGGCTGCGGACCCTCATCCGGGCGGAAGCCTCCTTTGCCGAGGATCCGGTGCGGATGCTCCGGGCGGTGAAGTACGCGAGCCTCCTTCGATTCCCCGTCCCCCTCTCGATCGCCGGACTCATCCGTCGGATGCGCGAATCCATTCTCAGCTGCTCCCGGGAGCGGATCACGGAAGAGGTGTACAAAATTCTCACGTCGGGCGCCTCAGCGGACATCCTGGAGCTGTCGCGCAAGCTGCGGCTGTTCGAGATCATTTTTCCAGCGCTCGACCGCGAGCAGCGCGAAGCCCGGAACCGGTTTGCGGCGTCAAAGCTGGGCGCACGGCTGCGCGAGCTGGACGCGAGCACCCAGGAGGGGAGCGCCCTGGACAGGAACGAGATGTTTCGTTTTCTCTTTCACGACCTGATCAGGGAACGCGGTGACATCCTGGCTGAACCGGAGCCGGAGCTCCTCATCCAGCAGTACATCCGCGCTGCATCCGCGCCCCTTTTTCCCTCGAAAAAAGACCTGGCAATCGCGGCGGAATCATTCCTGCTTGAAATGCGGCCTCCTCACAAGACACGCCCCGCGCATGCCGGCCCTCTCCGAGGCGGAGACCGTCAGCAGGGAACGCAGGAAGGAGGGGAGCGTCGGCCAGGGAAGAGACGCCGCAGACGCAGAGGGGGACGGGGACACGGGATGCGCGGCGGAACCGGCTCGCCTCCGGCCCGGGCTCCGTAACGCTATTTCCCCGTATCAATCCTTTTCAGAAGCGCGTCGACCTTATCGCCGTAGGCTGCCTTGTCCGCCTGCTTGGCGAAGTTGAGATACTTCACGGCATCGGCGTTCTTCCCCTCGGCGAATGAGTTTACCCCCAGCGCGTAGTTGATGATGCCGGCATTGGCGCCGAGCTGGAACGCTTTCAGGTACTGGTCCTCGGCCTTGGCGTAGTCCTTCCGCGCGTACGCGATCAATCCGAGGTAATACCAGGCGGTGCTGATGGAGGGATCCAGATCCAGGGATTTCGTGAGGGAGATCTCGGCATTGTCAAGATCGCCTTTCGTATACAGATCAATGGCGTCCTTGACCAGGTCATTTGCTGTTTTCAGGGAGAGGATGTAGGCCTGGAAGTCCTGCTGCAGCTTCTGGTCCGTCACCCAGGAAAAAGCGCGCTTTCGGGCGCGCTGGGAATTGTCGTCCAGGGAGGCATTGGAGGTGAGCGCGCTGAGGGAGTCCCACAGGACGCGGCTGTACGATCGGTCGGGCGCGTTCAGGAGGAACTGCACGAGGCCCCAGGATTCCGGCGCGAAAATGTCCATCTGCGCCTGCGCCTTGTCGCGCGTTATGGTGAGCAGGTCGGGGAAGGAGATGAGCGTGTTGGGAGTCTCCGCGCGGATCATCGCCCTCAGCCCTTCCAGCCATGCGAGGTTGGGCTTCAAGGTGAATGTGCCTGTCTTGGCATCCCAGGGCGATGCGTCCAGATAGGTGGCCACCCCTTCGCGCAGCCAGACCGGCGGGTTGTCGATGAATGCCTTCATGAACTGGATGCAGCCTTGGTGAAGCAGGGATGCGGTGAATGCCGCGTCTTCCTTGGGGAAGCACAGGAGCTCCGAGCGCTCAGGGTCGGACCAGGCGATAAAGACGAAATCCGTCCGCTTCTGCGAGAGGACCTTGTCCAGATACGCGTTGAAGCTGTCCAGGTCCTGGAACAGGCGCACCCTCAGCTTGGTGGGCAGTAGCGACAGGTCGAAATGGAAGATATCGTTATAGAGCGCAAGGGCAGCCTCCATTCGGTGAGCGACGTCCTCGGCCTGGGCCTGGCTCGTTTCGGCGTAGACGCGGTAATGGTCGGTTTCCGCCGTGAACTGGGCGGCGTCCTGCGCGAAAATGGCAAGCGGGACGCACACGAAGAGTGCGATCAAGAGGATTTTCCGCATACCACCTCCTCGAATGCAATCATTGCGGCCGGGGGCCGCAATGGGGATCATAGTCGTGCCCTCGGCAACTGTCAAATATATTTTGCGCGCGCGCGATGGACGCCAACACCGGCGCGCTTGCCGGCGCGTCGATCATCCCGTGCGCGGACGGTCCGGCGCGGGCGAGCGCACACGGCCGTATTCGGGACGGACCACTGTCTTTTCCACGATCTCCTCTTCGCCCTTGCGCAGCCTTTTCCTTGTCTTCAGGAGGATTTTCACCGACTCGAAGAAGATGTGCGGGTAGTTGCGCTTGATTTCCACGCCGGGCACGGGGATGATGTGTTTGCCCTGCTCGGCCCGTATGCGCAGGGCCTGGGTGATTTCCGCTCGCGTCGACACCTGCTCGATCGAAATGATCCTATGGATCGGAAGGAGCCCGAGCTTGGCTGCGATACGCTGGACCATTTTCTGAGATGTTCCAATGATGAGCACCCGGCCGTAGCTTTGCGCGGCCAGCGCCTGGCGCACCTCCTCGATCTGGTCGGGATTGGCGAATATTGCGGTCTTGATGGCGGTGAGGATGCCCTTCTCCTTCTTGGCCGATCTTCCCGCAATGATTTTTTGTCCGCGGATGAGCAGCCCGTCATCCACGATCACGTCGATGCGAAACCGACGCGCCACCTGCCTGGCCTTGAAGCTCTTGCCCGAGCCGCTCTTGCCCACCAGGGCATACACCCGCGGCTTGCGTATGAGCCAGGGAAAGAGTCTTTGCAGAGCCGTGGAAGCTTTCATTCCCGCCCGTCCAGTCCCGGCTTCAACAATATACCCGTCGCGCGGGAAAGAAAACCTGAATTACATGCCCAGGGGTGCGGGCCTCAGCTGCTGCAGCCAGCGAAGGTAGTCCCGCTCCAGCCGTTGCCACCGCTTGTTGAGACGGTTGGCGTACACACCGATGATGAATCCCGCCCCCTTGCCGCGCAGGAGCCGGGCCACGACGTGCAGGGGCGCATAGAACCGGCCATGCGCCTGTATCTGCGCGCGCTGCAGCTCCCACGGCGTGAACCCGCGGGGAATGAACTTCACGTGGTGGGCATCGTATGTATCCCAAGCGGTGTCGATGAGCCGACCCTCGGCGAGCATGTTTGTGTAGAAGCTCGACCCCGGCAGCGGCGTGAGGATGAGAAACTGCGTGGAATCGATCCTCTCCGCAAGGGCGAAATCTACCGTTGCGCGCACCGTTTCAGGGGTGTCGGAGTCAAATCCGAAAACGAACATGCCGTGGACATGGATCCCGCGCTTCCTTATCTCGCGGACCGCCTGCCGGATCTCTTCCACCGTCTGCTTCTTGTTCATCTCCTTGAGCGCGGCCGGGTCGACGGACTCGAACCCGATGTACAGCGTCGTGCATCCCGCCTCAGCCATGAGGTCCAGCAGCTCCGGGTCCCGGGCGACGTCGCTCCGCACCTGGGTGGACCATCCGAAGCCGAGCCGGAGCCGGATCATCTCCCGCAGAAGCTCCTTTGTCCTGCGCGGGTTGGCCGCGAAATTATCATCGTAGAAGAAGATATTGGACTTCTTGGGGTCGTACTGCGCAAGCTCCGCCACGATGCTCGCGGAGGACCGATGACGATACCTGTGGCCGAACATGCCCGTTACGGAACAGAAGGTGCAGTCGTACGGACAGCCCCGCGAGGTCTGCATGGGGATCATTGTGCGGCCAATGCCTCCCCCCATCTTTCTTCCTCCCATTTTAAGAAGGGAGAAGTCGGGGAAGGGGAGGCTGTCCAGGTCTTCGACAGGCGCTGCCGGAGGGTTGCGCCGGATGGTCCCTCCGTCCCTCCAGACAAGGCCGGGGACCTCCGCCATAGGGTAATTGCCGTTCAATGCCTCCACCAGGAGGGGAAAGCCCGTCTCCCCTTCTCCGGTGATGCAGTAATCAGCGTGCTCAAGTGCTTCTTCCGCGAGAAAGCTCACGTGGGGGCCGCCAAAAACCACGGGAATGCCTCTGGCGCGCAGCTCATCGGCAATGGCATAAGAGTTGATCGCGGTGGCCGTGATCGTGGAAATGCCCACAAGGTCCGCATCGATCCTGCGGGCACGTATGTCCCTGCTTTGCATGAACAGGGATTCCGTGATGTATCCCCTGTCGCGCATGATGGTGGCAAGAAGGATGCTGCCCAGCCGGGGAAGCTCGAATTTTGAGAAGATGTGCAGATGATCGTTCTTTGGCTCAATGAGCGTGATGCGCTTGATCATGGTGCCCTCCCATTTGAAAGTAAGCGAATAGAGTCATTTGAAAAATAAAATATACGTATACGTATGCTTAGTCAAGAGCAGATAAAAGCCCGGGGGCCGAGCCCCGGGTGGGTAAAAGCGCGCGGAGCTTTGAAAAGCTTACTTGGCCTCGAAGATGGAGCTGACCCCCGTGACGATTTTTTGCGCGTCCTTGGTGACGACCAGCAGTTCCTGGGAGATGTCCTTGAGGTTTTTAATCGTGGCATCCAGGCTCTGCGCCGTGCCGGGGGCGCTCAGGCTTGCGATCACCGAGTTCTGGGCCGTGAGCTGCGTGACCGCATCCTGGATGTCGCTGGTGCTCTTTCGTATGGATTGCATGGATGCGGCAAGGTCGTCGGAGCTGGCGGAGAGATCGGTGTTCAGCTTTGCCAGAAGTTTCTGAGCGGTGACCGACACATCGGTCACCGTCGACTGAAGCGTGTCGATGGAGGAGGTGATCTGCTGCGTGATCTCGGGCACTGATTTCGTGACCTCCACTGCCCGGTCAGTGATGATGCGGACGTTCTGGGCGGTTTTGCCGATGTCCTTCAGAGCGCCGTCCAGGACGTCTTGATTCTTCTTGAGCATATCCACCACGCCCTTGAGGCTGCTCGCGAGGTCGGTGATCATTCCCATGGTGTCGCCGCCGAGCAGGTCCGTGATGTTGAACGACGGCTCCCCCTCGTACAGATGGCCTTCTTCCACGAGAGGCGAATCTTTCGGGCCCGGTTTCTGCTCGATATACATGTCCCCGAGGATCCCCTTGGTGACCAACGCGAACTGATCCGTCGTGCGCACGATCTGCCCGGGCCTGAAGCTGAGCGTCGCGATGATGGTTTTTTCATCCTCTGCCGGCTCCAGTCGGGTGACGGATCCGACCTTGAGCCCCGCCTTGCGCACCCAGGCGCCCGTGTTCAGGTCGCCGACGCTGGAGAAATGCACCCGCACGGACCGGCCCCGTGAGAACTGAAAGTTATTGATCAGCATGTACAGCAGCAGCGACGTGGCAAGGGCAACGATGACGATGACTATGACCCTGATGATCCTGGACACCTTAGTTGGCATTTTCTGCTCGGATCCTTTCTCGCTTTTCGATGAAGTGCTTGTAGATGGGGGAGTCTTCCCGGAAGCTGTCCTCCCGGCCCGCCTGCGCCACGATCCGCTGGTCTTCCAGGAGCGCGATGGTGTCCGCGATGTAGCGGGTGAGCTCGATGTCATGCGTGACGACAAGGGAGGTGATGGCGCGCTCCTGCTGAAGGCGCCGCATCATCGACTCCACGACCGCCGCGCTTGCCGGGTCAAGGCCCGCCGTGGGCTCGTCATACATCAGATAACGCGGCTCCAGGATCATGGCGCGCGCGATTGCCACCTTTCTTTTCATGCCTCCAGAGAGCTCCTGCGGCATGGCCCGGGCATACTCCTGCATGCCCACCAGGTCCAGAAATGCCCTGACCCTGGTATCCACCTCCTTCCCGCTGGCCGATTTGTGGTAGACAAGCGGGAATGCGATGTTCTCAAAGACGCTCAATGAATCAAAAAGGGCCCCTTCCTGGAAGAGCATGCCGATCCTGCGGCGGATGGCGCGCAGCTCGGTTCTGGTAGCGCCCACCACCTCGTCTCCATCGATGGTGATGCTGCCCGCCTGCGGCCTCAGGAGTCCGGTCATGCATTTCAGGAGCACCGACTTGCCGATGCCGCTCCTGCCGACGATGACCGTGGTGAGGGACTCTTCCACGTCAATGGAAAGGCCGTCCAGAACCGGGCGCCCGGGAAAAGCGAACCGTACGTCGCGGGCCTGGATCACAGCGTGCTCCAGCCGAAGACGGAGTCCAGGATCCCGTAGAGGGTATCAATGACCAGCACCACGATGAGATTGATGACGATGGACTTGGTGGTGGTCTTTCCCAGCTCTATGGCGCCGCCCTCGAAATAGAATCCCAGCCCGCATGCGTTTACGGAGACGAAAAACGCGTGCAGGATGCACCGGATATAGGAGGTGGTGAGGATGGTATGCCGCAGCACCACACTCGCGTGCTGAACGAAGATCGGGATGGAGATGTCGAAGATGAGCTTTGCGCCCGCGATCGACGCCACGATTGCCACCCCGTCGCTCAGCATCTTGAGGATGGGCAGACAGAGGATCGAGCCCAGGACCCGCGGGATGACGATGTGCTGCGTGGGCTCTACCGCCATGAGGCGCAGGGCATCCAGCTGCCCGCTCATCTGCATGGAGCCGATCTCCACGGTGAACGCGGTTCCTATCTTGGCGGCAAAGATCATGGCGCCGACCAGCGTCGAGCTGGAGGAGAGCAGGAGGTAGAGGCTCGCGGCGCCGGACCAGTAGACGACGCTGAACTTGCCGCCGTACCATCCGGCAAGCCACGCGAACATGACGCCCTGCACGGCGGCCGCGACCATCATGACGCCGAAGCCTTCGAGCATTATCCGCACGATCTGCTGCCCGAGCTGCCTCAGGGGAAATGGTTCACGGAAGAGCCAATAGAAAAAGCTCCCGTACATGCCGGCGGCCGACGCGCCTGCATGCTTCCATTCCTGGGCTGCCTCACTTTTTCCGCGTGCCATGCTGGCTGATAGTAGTAACGATAGAATGAGGTGTCAAGGTTAACCGCTGACTTGACAAATGAGAAGGCCTCAAGTGAAACTCAGCAAATGCTTTCGCCGCACGCCGTCGACCTGCTCACCAGAGTTCTCAAGAATCCCGTGCTTCTTTCGGCTCTCTCTAGCTGGCTCATCGCGCAAATCCTCAAGTCCTGCATCATGTTTTTCCGCAATCGGCCGCGGACCGCCAAGGAGATCCTAGTCAATATTTTCTGGACCACGGGGGGCATGCCCAGCAGCCACTCGGCGGTTGTCGCGTCCTTGGCCACGTCGGCGGGGTTTGTCGAGGGACCGGATTCCACCCTCTTTTGGGTCGCGCTCTTCTACGCGCTGCTCACGTTCAGGGATGCGCTGGGCGTGCGGCGCTCCGCCGGCGCCCAGGCAAAAGTCATCAACCAGATCCTCCGCGATCTCTCGCCCCATATCACGGTTCGCAGCAGGCCCGTAAAGGAGATACATGGCCACACCATGGCCGAGGTTTTCGTCGGCGCGCTGTTGGGGTTTTTCATCGCTGTCGCATTCTGCACCCTCTGATGAAACGACGCCACGTGACCAGGGAGACACGCCCGCGCTCAGTCGCGTTTGGCCTCGGGCTTCTTTGCATCGCCTTTCTCGCGGCGTGGCTCCCGTCCCTGGCAGGGCTCTCCCCTGGTTCGGGCCAGGTGTGGCGCGGCTACCATACCGTGCTGGTTCGTTCTGACGGGGCGGCCCCGGGGGTACTGGCCAAGCTCTCGGCCCAGTTCGGCCCTGGAGTCGTGACCGAGCTCAGCGCAACAGTGGATTTCTGGGACTTCACCGGGCTGGACAGCGCATCGGTCGCTCATGTGGACGACAGGATCGACCCGAGCGATCCTCGACACGACCTTTTCATGGACGGCGCGGCAGCATATTTCCAGGCAACGGGGAGCGGGGGAGCATGGCGAATCGCCTACCTCCCGGCGCGCGTAGCCGCTCCCCGGCTTTTTTTCCGTCTTGTGCGGCTGTTGGGGCTTCCGTTTCGCGGCGCCTGGCGGCTGATTGAGTTCGATCCCGTGGAAAAATCGATTTCACTTCTTGCGCTGTTCATCCTTGCTTTTCTAAGCGCTTCCCTCCTGGAAAAATCACGCCGCGCCGGGATGTGCGTGGCATTCGCGGGAGCATTCCTCTGGGCGCCATTCCTTCTCTCGGGCGGCGTGGTCCGGCTGGCGCTTTCATGCCTCCTCTTCATGGTCTGGCGCCAGGTAATGCAGGTGCTTGTGCTCCTGCGCGGATGGGACGAGCAGATGCTTCGCGAAGCGCGGCAGCCGCTGCTCGTTTTTGCCGGGACAGCGGTGGGGGGACTTGCGCTGCTTCTGCTCGCTAGAGGATTCTCCCTGGCCGCCCTGGTGGGGTATCTGGGCTCTGCCGCCGCATCGCTTCTCCTCCTGGCCGCGGTTGCCCAGTTTTGGGGCAGGGCGCACCGGCCGCGTCGGCGCCGCGCGAAATTCGAGCCCATTCCGATTGTCCACGCCTCGAGGGATTCCTCCCGTGGCAAGGCTTCGGCACTCCTGTTCGCGGTCATATCCGTGGCGCTCGTCGGGCTCGTGCCTGTCATGCGGGGGACCAGGGCGGCTACCCCGCTGCCTGTTCTCGGGGCCCGCGATTTCTCATGGCAGTCCCTTGCAAGGCTCAGTCGGGAGAAGTGGTCGCAGCGTCTTCCCGACTACTCCGACCTGGTGACGCACCTGGCGTTCCAGGAGGCTCTGCCCTTTGGCCGGGCGTGGCGTATGCCGGTGCCTGATGAACGGGTGTACGTGCGGGAGTACGCTGCAGACCTCGCCACGGGCGTGATCACGGCGCGGCAGAGGACGGTCAAGGTCTTCGATTCCACGTGGCTGCGCAGCGTTCGCGGCAGAACGGAGCCGGGAAGCCTTGAGGCGCTGCTTCTTGCCCAGGGTCGTCCGGTCGCGGTGGCGATGCGGGGACCTGGCTGGGCGCTCGTGCGGGAGCTGCCAGCCCTCCTGCCGATCCTGTGCGCCCTTCTGGTCTGGCTTGCGCGGGATCTTGGCGCAGGACCCTTGATCCGCGGCATTCTTCTACGCTTAAATGGTGTGGCACGGCGAAGCCAGGCTCCATGACGCAGGCGAAGAATCTCTTGAAGGGCGGTGTGAACCCGCCGGACGACAGTTGCGTTTCCCGTACTCCGGGCATCGCCAATGCGATCGTGCCTTCCCGTGCGGTCATCCCCCTGCTCCAGCACGCGGGAAGCCCCGCGCGCTGCCTCGTGAAGCCGGGGGACGCGGTGCGGGAAGGGATGCTCATCGGCAGGGCGGAGGGCTCCCGGTCCGTGAATGTCCATGCCTCTATTCCGGGGAACGTGGCCGAAGTGCGGGAGATGACCCTCCCGGACGGCGTCGCGTGCGAGGCTGTCGTGATCGAACTAGGCGGCGAGTTCGAGACATCGGGAAAACTGCGGCCGCGCATCAGCTGGGAGAGCCTCTCCCGGCGCGACCTTCTGGACAGCATCAGCACGGCCGGCGTTGTGGGACTGAGCGGGGGAGCGATCCCCACCCCCCTGAAGCTTGCCGTCTCGCCCGACACGACCGTCTCCCTGCTCGTGGCCAATGGAATTGAGAGCGAACCCTCCCTCAGCGCCAACTATGCCCTCCTCAGGGAGAAACCGGCGGAAATCGCCGAGGCGCTGCGTATCTGCCGCGTGCTCCTTTCCCCTGAGCGTATCGTGCTCGCGCTGGGAGAGGATGCGGAGGGCCTAGCACCGGGGCTTGATCAGGCATTCAATGATGCCCGCCTGGCGTGTCAGATAGCCTTCCTGCCTACACGTTACCCCCAGGGGCACGAGCAGCTTGTGCTGTGCTCGCTCAATGGGACAGGGCCCGCTGCCGTGCCAGCCATGGTCTTGAGCGTGGCAACGCTGTACGCAATCTACGAAGCAGTTGCCCTCAACAAGCCGTTTATCGATCGTGTGCTCACTGTCACGGGAGCATCCGTTGCCCGGCCCCGCAACCTCAAGGTCCGGATGGGCACTCGCATCGGCGATCTTTTCGAGGAATGCGGCGGCCTGCTCTCGGATCCCGGCAAGATCGTAGTCGGGGGTCCAATGCGGGGGATCGCGGTCGATTCCCTGGATACACCGGTCACAAAGGGAACATCGGCAGTCGTGGCATTCACCCGCGCTGACGCGCGTCCCCGCAGAGAGTGGCCGTGCGTGCGCTGTGGAACGTGCATAGAGGTATGCCCCTGGGGCCTCGTTCCCACGCGGCTGTACAAGCTTATACATATGGGCGATGTCGCGGCCGCTGACCGCGAAGGGCTTGCGCGATGCTCGGAATGCGGCTGCTGTGCCTATGCCTGTCCCTCCCATATACCGCTTGCGTCCGTTTTTAAGTCCGGCAAAAGGGCGCTGAACCGGAGCACCGATGGCTGAAAAAAGCGACCAACGCGCCTCCGAGGCGCTCCTTGTAACTCCTGCGCCCCACGTCGGGATACGCTCCTCTTCGGCGCGCAAGTCATGGCTCGTGGCCGCCAGTCTCCTCCCCGCTGCGGCGTGGGGCGTGATGCTCTTCGGCGTCCCGGCCTTGCTGGTGCTCATTGTTTCCATCGGCGCATCGCTTGTCTCGGAGGTCCTTTCCTCCCTGCTCTTTCGCCGGTTCACGTTGAACGACGGCAGCGCGTTCCTCACAGGGCTTCTCGTCGGCCTGCTCATGCCGTCTGGCGTGCCCCTGTACGTTCCTGCCGCGGCATCGGCATTTGCCATCCTCGTCGTGAAACAGAGCTTCGGAGGCCTTGGCCGCAATTGGATGAACCCTGCCATGGCGGGAGTCTTGTTCGCGATGCTCTCCTGGAGCGGCGCCATGTCCAACTGGGGAGCGGCGCAGGGCATCCTGGGGAACGTGACCTCGCTTCCGCCGCTCGAGGCGCTTCGCGCAGCTCTTGCCGCGCCTGAGGTGACGGGCCGCGCGCCGCTTGCCGTGCTTGCGGGCGCAGGCTACCGGTTCAGCAATGGAGATGCGAGCATCATAGCATGGATCAATTCCCGCCTGCTCGCTCCTCTGGGCGCCGCCCTGCAGCCCGGCTCCTTCGACGTGCTCGTCGGGCACGTATCTGGGAGGATCGGGGAGATTTCAGCGCCCCTCCTCCTGCTCGGCGCGGGGTTCCTTCTCCATCGACGCATCGTACGATGGCAGGTGCCGGTGTCCTATCTCGCCTCTTTCCTTATGCTTGCCTGGATATTCGGCGGCCTCGGCGCCGGCAGGGGCTGGCTGGCTGGCGGACCTGTGTTCCACGTCCTTTCCGGCAGCTTGATCCTGGGCGCCTTTTTCATCGCGAGCGATCCCGTCACTTCGCCGCTCTCCGAAAAGGGGAGGTGGATCTACGGGCTGGAGCTCGGCGCGCTCACATTCTTCATGCGCTATTTCGGGACACTCGGCGATGGGGTGGCTGTTTCCATCGTCCTGGCCAATTGCACGGTGCCCCTGCTCGACCGGTGGCTGCAGCATCGAGAGGCCGCGCCATTGCGGGAGGCAAGCTGAATGGCCCTTGACGCTGGACTCGGAAAGCGCATCGCCGGGGAACACCGGATCAGCATGCTTCTGCTCGGGCTTTGCCCTGCCGTAGCGGTGTCCGTGCGCGTCATCGACGCCCTGTGGATGTCGGCCGGCGTGTTCTCCGTGGCCCTCCTTGCAGCCCTGTGCGGGGCGCTCGTGAGGCGATGGGGCCGGTCCGGAGAGGGCGCCGCCGCCGGCGCGACCGTGGGCAAATGGATGGGAGCGCTCGCGCTTTCCTCCTGCCTCACCGCGTGTTTCGAAGTCGTGCTCCTGGCGGTTGCGCCGGAAGCGAGCGCGAGCCTCGGCATCTATGCCCCCCTGATCGCCGTGAACTGCCTTGTGCTGGGGAGCGCCGGCACGGGCGCGCGAGACTCGTCGATCACCCGTGCTGTTCTGGATGCCGCGGAGCAAGGGCTCGGGTTTTCCGCCTGTCTGCTCCTCATCGCGCTTCTGCGCGAATCTCTCGGCGCAGGCACCATCACGCTATTCGCCGTCGACGGCTTCAACGGCGTCATTGCAATCCCTTCGCTCGCCCGCGACCCCGCGCGCGCCCTTGGCGCCTCGGGAGCGGGCTTGCTCTGCCTGGGCTACCTGGGGGCGGCGGCTCGTCTCCTCCGCTGGCGCGGAGAAGGCCGGGAGAAGGAGCTCAGTCCATGAGCTGGGGGGGAATCATCATCACCTTCGCCCTCGTAGACAACGTGATCCTTTCGCGCCTTCTCGGCGTTCGTCACTCCGTGTGCATGCCGGGGAGCATGCGCGCCGCGGTCGGGACAGGCATTTCGACAGCTCTTCTCATGGCCGTCTCCGCGGTTGTCGGATGGGCCTTGGGCACCCTCGCGCTCGTTCCCCTGGGATTCTCCTTCCTTCAGACCCCCGCGTTCGTTCTCGCCGTCGCTGGGCTGGCGCTCCTTCTGCGGCAGGCTGCCGCGCGGGTTTCACCCGCTTTTGTCAAGGACGTTTCGTTCCCCGAGGTGGCGGTCAACTGCGCCACCCTGGGCGTCGTGCTCATCACCACCCGGGGAGGCTATACGGCGGGGGAGAGCCTTGTCGCGGGCTCCGCCGCCGGGCTGGGATATTTCCTGGTCACCGTCATGATGACGGCGATCCGCGAAAGGCTGGAGGTCGAGCAGGTTCCGCGAGCGCTTCGCGGCCTGCCCCTGCACCTGATCTCCGCCGGCCTGCTGGCCTACGCGTTCATGGCGTTCGACCGCGCTTTCCTGGCGCGCGTGCTGGGCGGATAGGGGCGGCTCAGCCATGGCCAAGACACGGATCATCGTCGGCACGCACAACCACATCCTCCTCGGCAGGGACGACGCTGCCGCCGAGAGCCTGTACCAGGAGTCATGCAAGCCGCTGCTCGCCGTGCTGTACCGCTACCCTGATTTCCCCGTCGCGCTGCACTACAGCGGCATCCTCATGGAATGGTTGGAAGAGCGCCATCCCGAGTTCCTCACGCTGTTGGGGGAGATGGTCGGCCGGGGACAGGTCGAGATCCTGGGGGGCGGGTACTATGATCCCATCCTTCCCCTGATCCCGATGAACGACAAGCTCGGCCAGCTGGAGAAGATGACGACATGGCTGCGCGTCCGCTTCGAGACGCGGCCGCGGGGATGCTGGATCGCGGAGAAGATCTGGGAGCCGTCGCTGGCGTCAGTGCTCCGCGCCAGCGGGATCGATTACACGTTCGTGGAGGACGTCCAATTCGCCATGGCAGGCGCGACAGAGTCCGGGCTGTATCAAGCCTTCCTCACGGAGGACCAGGGCAAGATCATCACGGTGTTTCCATTGTCCAGCCCCCTCACCGACCTTGCGGCAAGCGCGGCACCGGCCGATGCCGTTGCGTTTCTCAGGGACCTCTCCCGATCGGAGGGAAACGGCCAGCCCGTTGCCGTGGTTCTGATCGACGGCGCAGCCACGGCGGGCAGCCTGCTGCGGAATGATTGGCTTGAAGGTTTTATCCGGCTGGCGTCGGAGAACGCCGAATGGCTGGACCCCGCGACTCCGGGGCAGTACCTGAGGGACAACCCGCCCACGCGCCGGCTCTTCATTCCCTCCAGCGCTTCCGCGGATGTCATGCGTTGGGCCCTCGCGCCTGACCGGCGGGCAGCCTACAATCATGTGCGCGCGCTGGCCAGCGAGCGCGATGGAGGCGGGCAATTCGTCATGGGAGGCCACTTCCGCAACTTCCTCAGCCGGTATCCGGAAGCATGGCTCATGTATGCCAAGATGATGAATACGCACATCCTGGTGAACCAGGTGCGGGGGGACAAGTATAAAAAGAAGGCCGCGCAGAACGAGCTGTGGAAAGGGCAATGCCACCACGCCTATTGGCACGGCGGGGCGGGGGGGATCTACGAGAACTGCCTGCGAAAGGCCGTCTACCAGTCCCTGATCGAGGCGGAAAAGATCACCCGAGCCACGGAGATATTCGCCCCCTCCATCATCAGCGTCGACTACGACATGGACAACAGCATCGAGTATCTCTACCAGGGGTCGGAGCTGAACGCCTACATCCATTCCCGCGGCGCTGCGCTGTTCGAGCTGGATTTCCTCCCCGCATCGTGGAACTACCTGGACACCATGGTGGATCGGGAGAACGGCAATGATGCGGACGGCCAGGCACACGGCGGCGCCATGAAACCCTGCTTCGCTTACCAGCGCAAGGCATTCATCGACCATTTCTTTTCCGTGGGCTGCGTGATACGGGATTTCGAGGCAGGCACGCTGCCGGAGAGGGGGGATTTCGTTGCCGGGCAATACGATCTGGTGGAGCTGAACCGCGCGCTTCCCGAGCTCCTCATGCGCCGCGATGGCGCGGTGCTCGGTGAAGGGGTATCCCAACCGGTGAGAATCGAGAAGAGGTTCGTCTTCCGGCCGCGCTCGATAGACGTGTACTACCGGGTGACCAACCAGGGAGAGCACGACGTGGCGGCACGGCTGGGGGTGGAGATCAATGTGTCCCTTGCGGCGCGCTCAGCGGACAGCGGCAGGCTCTTCCTTCTTGACGAGGATAGGAAGAAGGAGATCGGGACCGACACCGCGGAGATCGATGGCGTCCAGGGGCTGCTCGTGCGCGATGTGCGCAACGAAGTTTCGGTGACGCTCTCCTCCGCCTTGGCTTTCCGGTTCTGGAACATGCCCGTCGAAACGCCGGCTCAAGCGCCCGGCAGCGGCAGGAAGGAGTTCCAGTCGCATTGCTTTGTTCCGCTCTGGGATCTTTCCTTGAGAACCGGTGAAACCTGGGAAAACCATATCAGCGTGGGTTTCGAGAAAACGCAGAGCGCGTAGCCACGGAAGGCGAGGGCGAGCGAGTCCAGGGAAGGACGAAAGCGAGCCCGTAGCCCTGCCGCTCCTGGCGGCGTTGGAGGGCGAGCGAGTCCAGGGAAGGACGAAAGCGAGCCCGTAGCCCTGCCGCTCCTGGCGGCGTTGGAAGGCGAGGGCGAGCCTACAATCCTTCCTTTTCAAGATTCTCGAAACATGCGTCGATCCACGGCTCGCTTTCCTGGTAGTAGAAATCATCCGATACCAGGAACTCCATGAGCGCCTCCCGCGCCTTGCCCTCGATGTAATAGGCCTGGCCAAGGTAGTAGCGCGCGTGAGCTTCGAGCTCCGGCGTGCGAGGCAGGCTTAGGAAATCAAGCAGCCTCTTCACCGTGTCAGTCATGTCGCCGCCCAGGAAGGATCCCTGGATGATCTCCTGCAGCCGGGCGATCTCGCCGCTGGGAGAGGGCGTCATGTCGGACTGCAGTATCTGAGGGGAGCGGCGCGTCGCGTTGGGCGGCTGGATTCCCTGCAGGAGCTGGGAGATCGCCTGTTCCGTCTCGCTGGACACGGTCTTCTTGCTGGGCAGGTCGGGCACGTCCTCGCTGGAGATCGGCTGGCCCGTCTGCACCCCGTAGCTCAGAGCCAGGGAGGGAAGCGGAATGGCGCGTCGGGAGGCGGTGGGAGATGCAAGAGAAACTCGGCTTGTGCCCAAAGGAAGGCTGATGGGCTGGGTTGTTGCATTGACGCCCTTTTCCAGCGACGCCTGGCCGACCTTGTACATTCCGGCGTCCAGAACGGCAAACCAGTAATCGACCCCGGGGAGCCCGTCAAGGATGTAGCGGCTGGTGCCGGGATCCAGGGGCGCCGTCGAGGTGGATCGGAGAAGATCCTCGGCAGCCGATAGCGGAGAGGTTCCCCAGAAGAGCAGCAGGTCGCGGTCGGGATTGGAGCTGATGAAAGTGATTTCGATGCCATCCCCCCCGGAGGTCACCGCGGCCCTGATATCGGTGATGCGCGCCGCAAGCTTCTCCTCGGGCGCGGCCGTATTCGGCGCGACCGCGGCGCTGGTCTTGTTGCGGAAGGGAACCACAATGCGGTAGAGAGTACCGGAGGCATCCTGGATGAGCACCGCGTAGAAATATCCCCTGCGATCCGAAGGCGTGTCGATGAAGTACCCCACGCCCGTGTCGACCTTGCCGACAATCTGCGCGCGGCCGATGGTTTGCGTCGTGATCTCCTCCGCCGAGCGGTACACGATGCACACGCCCGTGATGTCCGGCGAGTCCACCCATGTCAGCTTGACCTGGTAATCGACGGGCTCGGCCTTCAGCCGGGAGACGAATACCGTCTGGGGAGTGGTGGGCTGCTGCGCGGCGGTCTGCGCTTCCGTTGCCTGCTGTCCGGCAGCGGATGCGGCAGCGAAGAAAGCCAGCGTGAGGCCAAGGCAGAACAGGACGCGGCTCTTCCGCATGCGGATCTCCTTATTATCAATGTTGTCGGCTTTTCAAGGCGTTGTCCATAGGGCGAGGCAATCCGTTCTGCTTTACATGATCCCGCCAATGCCGTACACTGGGAGCGTCATGTTTGTCGCCGTTGCCTGCGAATTCGCCAATGAGGATCACCGCAAGGCCGGTTACGACCTTCTGGTGCAATATGGCTTTCGAAAAGTGCTGAAAGATGCCTTCGAGAGCGCCACGCTTTCGGAAACCGCGCTGAGCCGGCTCAAGAAAGACCTTGACAGGATCGCGGATTCCTATGATAGCATCCGGCTCTACCAGTATCCCGTCGAGGGCACCCTTGCGATCACCATATTGAAGGAAAAGAAGTGGCGGCGGCTGATCGTCAAGGCGTGATGGACAGGAAGGAAATGGCGTGTTAAGCGAACTCGAACCGAAACTCCAGGCTCTCGGCGCCCAGATCGAGGAAACCTGGAGGGGACTTTGACCCGGCCTTGCTGAAGCGGGAAATCGAGGAGATAGAGAAAAAAACGGCGCTGCAGGATTTTTGGCAGGATAAGGAAAAGGCGGGCGATGCACTTTCCCGGCTGAAGTCCCTCAAGCGCCGCCACGATCCCTGGGCAAAGCTCCGATCCGATTTCGACGACCTCATGGGAATTTGGCGTCTGGCCCTTGATGAGAAGGACGAATCGCTGGAATCCGACCTGCGCGCAACGTGGGAAGGCCTGGAGAAACAGTACGGCGAGTTGAAGGTTCTGGAGCTTCTGAGCGGGGACAATGACGCATCCTCGGCGTTCCTTACCATCCATTCCGGCGCGGGCGGCACCGAGGCGTGCGACTGGGTCAGCATGCTCTACCGTATGTATACAAGGTGGGCTGACAGACACCAGTACAGCGTAGACATCCTCGACATCCTGGAAGCCGAAGGCGGGATCAAGAGCGTCACGGTGCAGGTGAACGGCCCCTATGCGTATGGCTACCTGAAGGCGGAGACAGGCATCCACCGTCTGGTGAGGATCTCTCCGTTCGACTCCAATGCGCGCCGCCATACCTCCTTCGCCTCGGTGTTCTGCTTCCCCGTGCTCGACGACACTATAGACGTTGACATCCGGCCCGAAGACCTGCGGATCGACACGTATCGCGCCGGCGGCGCCGGCGGCCAGCACGTGAACAAGACGGACTCGGCCGTGCGCATCACGCATCTCCCGACCGGCATCGTGGTGCAATGCCAGAACGAGAGGAGCCAGTACAAAAACAAGGCGTTCGCCATGAAGGTGTTGCGGTCCCGGCTGTATGAGCATTACAAGAGCGAACGGGACAAGAACAGGGAAAAACTGGAGCAGGAGAAGAAGGACATCTCCTGGGGAAACCAGATCCGCTCCTACACCTTCCAGCCCTATACCCTCGTCAAGGACCATCGGACCAAGTTCGAGGCGGGAAACATCCAGGCCGTCATGGACGGGGAGATCGACTCCTTCATCGAGGAATACCTAAAGATGCAATGGCTGGGAAAGAGCGATGGCGGTCAACATACTGATCGTTGACGACCTGGCCTTCATAAAGATCGTCCTCCGCGATATCATCGAGAAGGCCGGCTTTCGGGTTGTCGGAGAAGCTTCCAATGGCGAGCAGGCTATTGCGCTCTATCAGGATACGCGTCCGGACGTCGTTCTCATGGACATCACCATGCCGGGGATGGACGGCCTCACCGCCATGAAGAAGATCAGGGAAATCGATCCCGGCGCCCGGGTGATCATCTGTTCCGCTCTCGGCCAGCAGCAGATCATGCTGCAGGCCATCCAGTTGGGCGCCAAGGATTTCATCGTGAAGCCGTTCCAGCCGCAACGGGTGGTCTCCGCGCTGAAGAAGGCTCTTGATATCGCCTGATGAGAACAACCGCGCTGCTCGCTATTTTCCTTTGCATCACGATCCTTCGCGCCGCTGCAGACGGCACGGCCGCCACCGGTACTGCGGCGGCGCCCACTACGACTGCCTCCGGCACAGCGGCAGCGGCCAACACGGCTGCCACCGGTACTGCTGCGGCGCCCACTACGACTGCCTCCGGCACAGCGGCAGCGGCCAGCGCCTCGGCAGCGCCCGCCGCGCCGATAGTGGACACGACCGTTCCCAAGGATGCCGAAGTTCAGTGGACGGTGGGGTTCAGCGTCTTCTCCGTGGAAGGGCTGTCCGCGGAGAACTCCTATCTCGCCTACAGCGTTCCCCTCCTATTGAAGGACGAGGTGAGCGTGCTCGACACGCATGCCATCTCTGCCACCGAGATGGAGCTCGTCCGCAAGGCGATTATATCGCGGGAGGTCGCCGTGTCGGAGAAGGCTATCACCGCCATCTACAAGGAGCGCGACGCGCTGCTTTTTAGCGATACGGCCGGCAGCAGCGCTTCCGGATCCACCGCGAAGGCGGGGGTCGAGGCGCGGCTTGCGGCGGCGATCACGCGCCTCAGCTTTCTTCAAGCCCTCGATCCTTCGCAGGTGGACGTGGCAGCCGTCAAACCGGTATCCTTCAAGGAAGGGACCGGAGCGGGAAAGCTTCTCGATTCGCCTCTTGTTCCCGCCGATATATACTGCGCGCGGCAAGGGCTCGACCTGCTGATTGGGGGATCCGTTCAGGAGCTGCAGGGATACATTCTTCTTGACATCTGGGCCTTCGACGCCACGCGGGGGAGAATCGTCTTTTCATCCCGCAATGCCGCGCAGCGTGATGAGCTGTATGCCTCCCTTCCTTCCCTCGGGAAGGAGATCGCGGAAACGATTCTTGGCCACGGGTGGTCCCTGGTGACCTTCGCGCCGGACCCTCCGGAGAGCTCGCTGTACGTCGACGGCAATCTGGCTGTATCGGGGGCATCCCCCGCGCTGTACCTCTCCCCCGGCCCGCACGAGATAAAGGTGTCCGCGCCCGGCTATAGTGATCTCGTGCGTTCTCTCACGCTCGGGGAGGGGGAGGAGACGAGAATCGCCGACACGCTGGAGAAGCAGGCGACAGGGTCGATTGCACTTTTCACGGATCCGGTGGGAGCCGATCTGTACCTCGGGTCTATATGGAAGGGCAAAACGCCCCTTCTCCTGGATCTGCCATCCGCCCGGTCCAGGGGAGTGCTCTCGCTCACGGGTTTCTACGACCAACCCTTCTCCATTGACCCGACTTCGCCGTTGTCACTCTCTGTTCCTCTGCAGCAGGACACGGGGCCGCGGGATGCGCTGCAGAAGAAGACGAGGGATGCATTCTACGTCTCTCTGGGCTGGTTCGCGTTCTCCATCCCCCTGCCGCTTTTCTCCTATGCTCTTGCGATGGATTATTCGGTCCAGTGGCTTGAGCTCCTGCAGAGCGGCGCGGCCTCATCCGCTTCCACCGCGCAGACCCTTACCTACACCTTTCTCGGCACGTATTACGCGGGGATCGCCATAAGCGTCTCGCTCTTTGCCTGGATGGTTTCCCGCATCATCACCTACGTGACCGCTTCCAACAGGGTCGGAGACTGAAGGAGGTCACGCAATGCATTGGAAGGGAATCGGCAAGAGGCTGCGCGAGCTGTTCCAGGCCAGGGATTTCGATGACGCCTTTTTCGCCGAGCTTGAGGACGCCATGATCGAGGCCGACATGGGCGTTCGCATCGCTTCTGAAACATCGGGCGTTCTTCGCCAGGCCGTGCGCGAGGAAGGCCTTCTCAGCCGGGCGGAGCTGCTCCGCGCGCTGAAGGATCATCTGAGAGGCTCGATCATCGCTCGCGAGATTCCGCTGGCCCCTTCCACGCTCAACGTTCTTCTTGTGCTGGGCGTGAATGGCGTAGGAAAGACCACTACCATCGCAAAGCTCGCGCATCACTTCCGGGCCAGCCGCGGCGTGCAGAAGATCCTGCTGGTCGCGGGCGACACCTTCCGCGCCGCCGCGATCAACCAGCTCAAGCTCCTGGGGGAGAGGCTGGGGCTGCCGGTGGTGGCGCAGGAACAGGGCGCGGATCCCGGCGCCGTCATCTTTGACGGGATGGCAAGCGCGGCGGCGCGGGGCGCGGAGCTGGTCATCGCCGACACGGCGGGACGTCTGCACAACAAGGATGCCCTGGTCAAGGAGCTTGCCAAGATCGACAAGATCGTGCGCGCCCGGATCGTCGGCACGGCCTACCAGAAGATCCTCGTGCTGGACGCCACTACGGGGCAGAACTCTCTCGCGCAGGCCGAGGCGTTCCACGGCGCGGTGGGCGTCGATTCCATCGTGCTCTCCAAGTGCGATTCCACGGCAAAGGGCGGCATGGTTGTTCCCATCTGCCGCGAGCTGGCCATTCCCTTCTCCTACATCGGATTGGGCGAAAAGCTGGACGATCTGGAGGCATTCGATCCGGATCAGTACCTCGATTCGCTCTTCGGGGCATCATGAGAACAGCGGGGCTCCTCCTCTCCCTCATGTGCGTCACGGCGCTGCGCGGTTTCTGCCAGGAGCTGCTGTACCGGTCCAACGAATTCGGCATGCTCTTGGAACGCATCGAGCCCTACCGCCGCGACCAGTGGGAATGGACCATGCAGGTGGAGCGGAATGGCTCCAATGAGGTGCGGCGCCTCTCCGACAAGGGCAAAGAGGTGCGGCGCTGGGAGATATCCCTGACCAAAGGGGGCGCGCAAAAGGTGGAACGGGAGCTGCAGGGAGATGTGCTCGTCGCACGCCGTCTCTACGACGCCAAGGGGGTGCTGCTCCAGGAGGACCAATACGAGGCGGGTGAGATTTCCCAGAAGTCCCTTTTCACCTATGCCGGCGGCAGGCTCACGCGCATGCGGGTCCTCGCCCCCGACGGCAGCCTCCTGTATTCCGAGGAATACCTCTATGCAACCAGCGGCGCGCTGCGCGTGGTACGGCGAATAGGCGCGCCGGAAGACGCGCGGCTCTCCGCCTACATCATGGGATCCTCCGGATTGTCGGAGGAGCGCAACACGATAGGGGATGCGCTGTACATCAACCGCTACGATGCGCAGGGGAACATGGTGTGCCATGAGCAGCAGACCGGCGGTGCCACGGTCTCCCGGGAGGATTTTGCCTTCAGGCCCGACTCCGATCTTCTCCTTTTCTCCACGGAAAGGCATCCCGGAGAGGGCAAGGTGATCGATCGCGGATACGACGATAAAGGCCGGCTGGCATCCGAGATCACGACCGTCAAGGGAGCCGTGGTGGAAACCGTTTTATATAGCCGCAACGACAAGGGCGGCGTGAAGCAGAAAACGCGCCGCAGCGCAGCGGGGCTTGAGACGTGGAAATACACCCTTGACGACTCGGGTGCCGTGGTCCGGGAGGAGTATTACCAGCGCGGCGCCCTGGCCAAGGTGACCGTGCACGGAGAGGGAAAGCTCCGAACAGAGGAGCTGTACAAGGGAGGCGAGCTGATTCTGAAGGTATACTACGACGGGGACACCCGGCTTCGCGAAGAGGTATACTCCGGCGGACAGCTCCTGCGGGAGAGGCGCTACGAATGAGAAGCGCGCTGCCGCTGCTCTTCGCCTCCCGGTACTTCCGCACGCAGCGCCGCGATTCAGGCAATGCGTCGACCCTTCTTTCGGTGGTGGGAATCGCGGTGGGGGTCATGACGCTGACGGTCGTTCTTGCCGTGATGAACGGGTTCCAGCTCGGGTTCATCGACAACATCGTGGAGATCAGCTCCTACCACCTGCAGGTGCGGCCCCGGCTCGATGCCGCTCCCGTCGGCCAGGTCCCGGTTCTTGACGCGTCGGCCGTGGAAAGGCTGCGCGACATCCGCGGGGTGATCGCCATTGTCCCCTTTGTGAAGAGACAGGCCTTGATCGAAAGCGTCTTCCAGCGGCCCCGCGCGTGCTCGGTCATGGCCGTGTCCCCTGATCTCTTTGCAGAGGATCCGGTGCAGGCGCGCATTCTCGCCCCCCTGGACGGAGCATTCGCCCTCGGGGATCCCGCCGCGATCGTCGTGGGCTCTGAGCTGGCTCTCGCCTTGGGCATCCGCATCGGGGATTCGCTCTCGCTCGCCTCCTACGCCACCGGAGCGCACGGCCGGCCCGTGCCCCGACGCGACATGTTTCACGTGACCGGCACCTTTCATACCGGCTACCTCGATTTCGATTCCACCCTGGCCTTCATCTCCCTTCCCGCCGCGGATGCGCTGTATGGGGGCGGCAGTCCCCTTCCCCGGACATGGGGCATCAAGCTGGCAAACCGCTTCGATGATGCCCGTCCTCTGCGCGAAGCCTCCGCGCTGCTGCGGGAGACGGGATTCACCGTGGAGAGCTGGCGCACGTACAACAGGTCCTTTTTCGACGCGCTGTTCGTTGAAAAGCTCATGATGATGGTGCTGGTCGGCCTCATCTTCCTCGTTGTCGGATTCAACGTGTACCATTCCCTCCGCCGCAGCGTGTTCGAACGCATGGAAGAAATCGCGGTGCTGAAGGCGGTCGGCGTTCCTCCCGTCCGGATCCAGGCCATCTTCGTGCTGGAAGGGCTGTTCATCGGCGTCATCGGCGGCGCGTCCGGGCTCATTGCGGGGCTTGCCCTGTCCGTGAATGTGAACGAGGTGTTCCGCATTGTGGAGCTCGCCGTCAACTGGGCCCTGATGCTGGGCCGCATGCTGGCGTTCTCTTTCACAACGGGCGCCGAGCAGGCCCGGTTCGCGATATTCTCGCCCGCTGATTTCTACCTCACCCAGGTGCCCTCCCATGTCTACCTCCGGGAGGCCTTCCTTGTGGCGTTTTTCGCGGTCGTGGCGTGCGCGGGTGCGGCAGGGGCAGCTTCGCGCGCGATCTCCCGATTCCGTCCCGCGGAGGTGCTGCGCTATGAGTGATCCCTTGGAACCGCGCACCGACGCGATTTCCCCCCTCGTGGAGGTGGTCTCCCTTGCGCGGCGATTCATCACGGCCGCGGAAACAATCGAGGTCCTGCGCGACGTGAACCTCTCCGTGTCGGAAGGCGCCACACTGGCCATTACAGGGGAAAGCGGATGCGGGAAGAGCACGCTCCTCGGTCTCATTGGCGGCCTGGACCGGCCCACGGCAGGCAGGGTTGTGGTGAAGGGCGTGGACATCACGGAGCTTGCGGAATCCGAAATGAGCCGGTACAGGAACAGGGATGTGGGCTTCATCTTCCAATTCCACTTTTTATTGAAGGATTTCACCGCCCTGGAGAACGTGATCATTCCCGGCATGATGGGGGCTGAATCCGGACGGGCGTTGAGGGATCGGGGAAGAGCGCTCCTGGCAGAGGTGGGGCTGGAGCGGAGGATGAATGCGTGGCCTCTGGAGTTGTCCGGGGGCGAGCGCCAGCGAGTGGCGGTGGCGCGCTCTCTCATCAATGGGCCGCGGCTTCTCCTGGCGGATGAGCCCACGGGAAATCTCGACGAGCGCAATGCCTCCCTGGTGGAGGAGATGCTCTTTTCCCTCGTGCAGAGGCACGGCAGGACCATGATACTCGTCACTCATGATACCGCCCTTGCCGGCCGCGCCCAGAGAAGGCTCCTTCTCTCGGCGGGAACGCTGACGCCGTCATGACGGCGCGCTTCGTGCTTTTCATCAGCAGGCGGATGCTCAGGGGAAAGGCGGGCACGGCGCGCTACCTGCGGGGAGCCGTGCTGGGAATTGCCGTGAGCCTCATTCCGTTGATCGTGGTGATGGAGGTGTCGACCGGCATGATCGAGGGCATCACGGCCCGCTTGCTTGAGGTTGGCACGTATCACCTCCAGATCGCGGTTGCATCGGACACGCCGGCAGCGAAGCTCGCGGAAATGGCGCAAGCTGTCGAAGGGGTGCGCCAGGTGGTCATTGCCGTGCCCGAGCGGCAGGGAACGGCAATGGTGGTCTCCGCGCGCGGCGCCGCGGGCGTGAGCATACGTTTCGTGCCATCCGACGTATTCTCCCGAGACCGGGGATTCAGCTCGTACATCACCCTGCATCCTGCAGCCGCGGATCTCTCGCGTCCGGATTCGATCATGGTGAGTTCCGCCATGGCAGCCTCTCTAGGCATCGCGGCGGGAGATACGGTGAGCGTTCTCACGACATGGGGAGAGCTCATGAGCGGCCCCCCCCGGCTCACTCCGCTCGTAGTCGCGGGAATCTATGAGACGGGCTATCAGGAGCTGGACGCCGCCCTGGCATATGCCCCCTTGGCGCTTGCCGACCGCATCCTTTCACCCCGGTCCACCCGATCCCTGATCGGCGTGAAGGTGCGCGATCCTTTCGCGGATCTCGGGGACGTGGAGCGTCAGGTCGCGGCCGCGGCAGGCGGCGACGCGCGGGTGGCCACGTGGCGGGAGATCGAGTATGCGCGGCTGTCGAGCTTCAATACCACCAAGGCGCTGCTCCTTTTCATCATGGCCCTCGTAGTGGTCGTGGCATCCGTCAATGTCTCATCCTCCATCATGATGATCCTCTTTGAAAGGCGTCTTGACCTGGGGATCCTGAAGAGCGTGGGCGCTGGTCCACGCGCCCTTTCCTTCTCCTTTTTGATTGCCGGCCTGGTCACCGGCCTGCTGGGAACCGCCGCGGGAATAGCCGCCGGACTGCTCATAGCGGTGAATATCAACGAGGTGATCGCCGGGCTCGAATGGATTGTGAACCGAGTCCTCTCTCTTGCGTCCCTGATCACCTCTTCGTTCGTGCCCGGCGCGGCGCCGATGGGCTCGTTCACCCTTTTCAACACCGCGTACTACCTGAAATCGATCCCCATCTCAATACGTCCCGGCGAAGTGATCGCCGCCGCTGTTGCCGCGCTGCTGCTTTCAGCAATTGCCTCCTACCTGCCGGCCGCGCGCGCCGCCCGCACCCGGCCGCTGGAGATACTCAGGAAAGTGTGACGCGCGGCTACGCTATGCCGTAGAATTCAAACCTCATATTATGTATACTTTGGAATAGCCATGAAATGCGAAATTTGCGGTCTGAAGGATGCAGTCATTCATATCAGACAGATACAAAAAGACCTGGTGCATGAGTTGCACATATGCGAAGAGTGCGCTCAGGAAAAGGGCCTGATTCGGGAAGAGGATTCCGAGCTTCCCATTGCGAATCTGCTTTCCGGGCTCCTCGAGGGCAAAGATGTCACCGGTGTCGGGGAGACAAAAGAAGCCTGTCCGCAGTGCGGGATGAAGGCCGCCGAGTTTCGCAAGCAGGGCAAGCTCGGCTGTACCGAATGTTTCCACACTTTTGAAAAGGACGTGCGCGCGATCGTTTCCCAGATGGCGTCGCGTCCGCGTCACACGGGCAAGCTTCCCCATACCCTCGTGGTTGATCAGACTATTGCCGCAAAGGGGGAGGGGCTCCGCGAGGATTTGAGGGAGGCCGTGGAGCATGAGGAATACGAGCTGGCCGCACGGCTGAGGGACAGGCTGCGAGAGCTGGAAACCGATGTTTGAGTTCACCGGTCTGCAAGACATGAAGGGGTGGATGCGCGTTCCAGCGGCGGCGGATACCGGCGGGGAATCCACGGATGTAACAGAATCAGTGGTTATTTCCAGCCGTGTGCGCCTTTCCCGCAATCTCACGGCGTATCCGTACCCGGGCCGATCCACCGCGGAGCAGGAGAACGAATGCCAGGAGCGCATCGTATCGGCATTCCGCACCTTGCCGAACGCATCGGATTTTACGATAATCCACATGGATGACATCACCGCTCTGGAGAGACGGATTCTCTTCGAGCGCAATCTCATCTCGCAGGGTTACTCCATAGAAAAGCATAAGGCCCTGGCGCTGAGCAGTGATGAATCCGTGACGGTGATCGTCGGTGACGAGGACCACCTGCGTTTGGTGGGAATGCGATGCGGGTCGTGCCTCGACTCGCTTCTTGCCCGGCTGGACAGCCTGGACAACCAGTTGGAGGCCGCTCTCCCCTACGCGGTGTCCGCCGAGTGGGGATACCTGAACACGGCGATCACGAACCTGGGAACGGGCCTTAAAGCGTCACTGATGCTGCATCTTCCCGCGCTTACCATGAGCGGACTGATCAAGCGCGCGGTAAAGGCATCGGCCCAGCTGGGGCTCTCCATTCGGGGGTTTTTCAGCGAGAGCATGGAATCTCTCGGCGATATGTACATCATTGCCAATGAGATCACCATCGGCCTCGCGGAAAAAGAGATCATCGGCAATTTGGGCCGGATCGCGGTCCAGCTTGCCGGCTACGAAAACAGAACGAGGGAGGAGTTATTGGAGAAAAGGCGGGTGGATATCGAGGACAGGGTCTACCGCGCGTGGGGCCTGCTCTCCTGGTGCCGCTACGTCTCGCACCGGGAGGCCATGGAAGCCCTGTCCGCTCTCCGTCTGGGAGTATCTCTCGGGCTCATTTCTTCCGTGGACTCCTCCACGATCACCGCGCTCCTGTTTCTGTCGCAGAAGTCGCACATCCAGCGCGTTCTGCAGTCACAGGCCGATGTGGTGGACGGCAAGCTCATCGACTACACCCGGGCAAAAATCATCCGCGAAGCGCTGACGCAGGCGAGGGGAGGCTGACGCCATGTTCAAGGGACTCACCCAGCGGGCACAGAAGGTGCTCACGATTCTCGCTCAGGAAGAGGCAAAGCGCTTCCATTCCGATCAGCTCCTGCCCGAGCACATCATCCTCGCTCTCCTCAAGGACGGGGAGGGAGTCGCGGTCAAGTCGCTGCAGCGTATCAAGGTGGATGTCTCCGAGATGCAGGCGGAGATCGAGAAGAGCCTTCCCAAGGGCAAGGGCGGCCTCATCCTGGGAGACGTGCCCCCGTCCAAGCGCGGCCAGAAGATACTGGAGGACTCCGCGGAAGAGGCCCGCAACATGGGCCACGAATACATTGGCACGGAGCATCTTCTTTTGGCCACCATCAAGGAGCAGGGGAGCATCGTGGCCCGATACCTGGCCCGGTTCAACATCACGCCCAACAGCCTGAGGGAGGCCATCCTGCAGATCAGCGGCACGGGCGACTACAAAGGCTCTCCGGCGCAGACGGCCAAGAAGAAGGCCCAGACGCCCACAAAGAAACCAACCCCCACGCTGGACGAGTTCGGCAGGGACCTCACCGCGTTCGCCAGGGAAAACAAGCTGGATCCAGTGATCGGCAGGGAGAAGGAGATACAGCGGGTCATCCAGATCCTCGCGCGCAGGACGAAGAACAACCCCGTTCTTATTGGCGAGCCGGGCGTCGGCAAGACGGCGATCGTCGAGGGGCTCGCGCAGAAGATCGTCGACGGCACCGTGCCCGAGGTCCTGGTGGGAAGGCGCGTTCTCACCCTCGACCTCGCCTCACTGGTGGCGGGAACCAAGTATCGGGGCGAGTTCGAGGAGCGCCTGAAGAGGGTCATGAAGGAAATCCTCACGGCGGGCAACGTCGTTCTGTTCATCGACGAGCTGCACACGATCATCGGCGCCGGCGGCGCCGAGGGCGCAATCGACGCCTCCAACATGCTGAAGCCGGCCCTCTCCCGCGGAGAGCTGCAGTGCATCGGCGCCACCACGCTCAACGAGTACAAGAAGCACATTGAGAAGGACGCGGCGCTGGAGCGCAGGTTCCAGCCCATCTACGTGAGCGAGCCCTCGGTGGAGGAAACGGTGGAGATCCTCAAGGGGATCAAGAAGAACTACGAGGACCACCACAGGGTCGTCTATACGCCGGCGGCCATCGAGGCCGCGGCCACGCTGTCTCGCCGCTACGTCACGGAGCGCTACCTGCCGGACAAGGCCATCGACCTTATCGACGAATCGGGCTCCCGGCGGCGGATCAAGAACTCCATCCGGCCCCGCGAGCTGGCGGACCTGGAAAAGGAGATCGACAGGCTCACCTCCGAAAAGGCCAGCCTGGTGAACACCCAGAATTATGAAAAAGCCGCCGCGGTGCGCGACATGGTCCGGCAGCTCAAGGGCAAGGTCGACGAGATCAAGAAGAGCTGGGAGAGCACGATCACCGTGGAAGAGAACGTGGTCGACGTGGAGGATATCCAGCAGGTCATCTCCGACATGACCGGCATCCCGCTCGCGCGCATCGTGCAGAGCGAATCGCAGAAGCTCCTGCACATCGAGGAGGAGCTGCACAGAAAGGTCATTGCCCAGGAAGAGGCGATTTCCGTGATCGCCTCCGCCATCCGGCGCTCGCGCACCGGCCTTTCCTCGGCGCGCAGGCCCCTCGGCTCCTTCGTGTTTCTCGGCCCCACCGGGGTGGGGAAAACCCTCGTGGCCAAGACGCTCGCCGAGTTCCTTTTCGGAGATCCCGAGGCGCTGGTGCGGATCGACATGTCCGATTTCATGGAAAAGCACAATGTCTCTCGGCTGGTGGGCGCGCCTCCCGGCTACGTGGGCTACGAGGAAGGCGGGCTTCTTACCGAGAAGGTGAGGCGCAGGCCGTTCAGCGTCATCCTCCTGGACGAGATCGAGAAAGCGCACCCGGACGTCTTCAACATCCTGCTGCAAGTGCTGGAGGAGGGACAGCTTGCCGACAACCTCGGGCACGCGGTGTCCTTCCGCAATTCGGTGCTTATCATGACCTCCAACCTTGGGGCGCGGGAGATCAACAAGGACTCCTCGCTGGGATTCCAGTCCGAGGAAGGGGGGATGAACTTCAAGGACATCCGCAACTATGTCATGAACGAGGTGAAGCGGGCGTTCAACCCTGAGTTCATCAACCGCATCGATGAAATCGTCGTGTTCCACAACCTGGACAAGGCCCACCTTGGGCAGATCTTCGACCTGATGGTGAAGGAGATATCCGATCGGCTGAAAGAGCAGAAGATCACCATTTCGGTGAAGAAGAAGGCGCGGGAGTACCTCATCGACAAGGGATTTGACGAAAAGTTCGGCGCACGGCCTCTGCGGAGGCTTCTGCAGAAGGAAGTGGAGGACCCCCTGTCCATGGAGATCCTCAAGGGACGATTCGCCGCCGCGGACGCCATCGACATCGATATGCGCGCGGACAAGATCGCGTTCCGCAAGCAGGAGAACAGGAAGGCGTTGAAGGCTCCGGCCCAGCCCGCGGGGCTTCTCACCGGGGAAAAAGAGGCGGAAAAGGTCATCACGTGACGGCCTGGGCCGGCCTGGCTCTGCTCCTGCTCGCATCCCCGTGTTTCGCCGATCAGGTCGATGACATCCTGACAGTAGGGAGGAAGGCTTTTGCCGACGGGGAGTATTCCCTCGCGGTGAAAAGCTTCCAGCGCGTTTCCGCTGAATTTCCTGAATCGGCACGGGCTGAGGAAGCCGGATATTTGCTCGGGGTCTCCCTTTTCTACGCCGGCAGATGGGCGGAAACCCTGACAACGTTTGAAACCTTCAGGAGCCGGTATGCCCATTCCAGCTTCATGCCGCGGACCTCTTATTGGATGGCCGCCGCGAGCCTCAAGCTGGGAAAAAACGATCAGGCGCTCGGGTATCTCACCGCCGCGCCGGCACAATCGGCCGAAGGCAACCCTTATCAGCGTGCCGGCATGCTGCTTGCCGGCGCGGCGCTTGAGGCATTGGGCAGGGACGCGGATGCCGCTTCCTCCTATCGGAAGCTCCTTGCCGATCCCGGGGCCGGCGCCCTTGCCGCCGAAGCCACCTTCAGGCTTGCCGGCACGGAGTACAGGGCCGGTCGTTTCGCGTCAGCGCGGGATCTGTACAGCAAGGTGCTCATCGACAGCCCCGCCTCTCCCTTTGTCCGAGATTCCGTGTTTTTCCTTGCGGAATGCGAGCTTTCCTTGGGAAATCTCACCGAAGCCGAGAAGCGCTATCGAACGCTCCTGTCCCTCTATCCCGACTCTCCCTATAGGGAGGCGGCAACTTTCCGGCTGGCTGACGTGGCATGGCGCCAGAAAAAGCAAGCCGCCGCGCTCGATCAGCTGGACGCTTTGCAGAAACAATTCGCCGACGGGGCTTACCGGGGGAGCGCGCTCCGTCTCAGGGCCGACATACTCTATGATCAGCAAAAATACGACCAGGCGCTCACCGCGTATGCGCGTGTGCTCGGGATGCTTCCTGACGGCGGGGAGAAGCAATCCGTGCATTACTCGATCGGGCTTGCAGAGCTGGCCATGGGCAGGAAGCAGGAGGCGGCCGATGCCTTTGCCATGGCAAGCGCCGGCGCCTCCCCTGAGGTTGCGGGAAAAGCCATGTTTCAGCGGGCCGTGCTCCTTGCAGGCGTGGGCAAGGAGCAGGAGTCCATGGCGATTCTCGATGAGTTCCTGCGCGCGTGCCCCGGCGCGGAGAACGCGGAGGAAGCCCAGCGCCTGCTCGCGTCTCTCCTGGAAAAACAGGGCAATCACCAGGCTGCGATGGAGCGCTGGGATTCTCTTGTGCGGGACTTCCCCGGGTCCGCGGCGCTTCCCGAATACCTTTTTCGGAGGGGCAGCGCCCTGTTCAGCCTCGGCAATTCGGCCGCGGCGTTGGATGATTTCAACCGGGTGCTGAAGGAATTCCCCCGTTCGCGGTGGAGAGCGGAGAGCTCCTACGCCATCGGGTACGCGTACACACAGCGCGGCGAGTATCCGCGGGCCCTGCCCTTCTTCCAATCCGTGGCCCAGGATCCTTCCGCCGGTGAGGTCGGCGAGCGCAGCCAGCTTTCCTACGCGATCTGCCTGTTCAACATGGCACGCTTTGACAAGGCGCTGGCCAGCTTCCAGTCGCTCTTGGCCAGGAAGCCCAAAACGGTCGCTGGCGGCACGATCGCCCTCTATATCGGCCGGACCTTCTACCGCATGGAAAAGCTCGACGAGGCGGCGCGGCAACTGGCTGCCGCGGCGCGGATGCTTGCCGCGGACGGTTCCCCCGAAGCCGCCGATGCGCAGTATTGGATGGCATGGTCGTATCTGCGCCTCGGCAGGCTCGTGGAGGCCCGGGACGCCTTCCTGGCCATGGCTCAGTCCTTCCCGAATGATTCGCGGCGCGTCGAGACGTTCTTCCGCGCGGGCATATGCGAGACGATGCGCAACGATGACGGATCAGCGGTGAAGCTCTTCGGCGCCGTCATCTCGAGCCCCCGGACATCGGCGGGGGACGAGATCCGCGAACAGGCCTTGTACGAGCAGGGGTGGGCCCTGGCTCGATTGGGGCGACAGCAAGAGAGCGCCGATGCGTTTGAGGAGCTGGCGCGCGAATACCCCGCGGGGAGGATGGCGCCTCAGGCGTTCTTCAAGCTGGCGGAGATTTCACTGGATGCGCGCCGGTATGAAGATGCCTCCGCCGGCTTCCAGCGGGTGGCGCGCGATTTTTCGAAAAGCGCGCTGGCCGTTCAAGCCCTGTACTGGTCAGCGGAGGCGCGCAGCCGGTCCGGAGATGTTCGGGGGGCTGTGGACGGCTTCTGGGCCTGCTTGAGTGCAGGCCCCGCTTCCGGGCTCCTCGCGTCCGCCATTGATGGCTTCAGCGCTTCGATGCATTCCACGGGCAGCCTCGACCTTGCGCGGCAGTATTCCGTGAAGGCTCGAGCAGAGAGCGGGCTGCCCCCGGAAGCCAGGGCAGGCATCCTCCTGGCGTACGCGGACATGCTGCTTGCATCAGCGCCGGCCGATGCTCTCTCTCTCATCAATGAGGCCAGCCGCGCGGCGCCTCCCGAGCCCTATGCCGGCCAGGCGAGCCTGCTTTTGGGAAGATACTATGCGGCGGTGTCGGATTGGAGTCGGTGCCTCGATATTCTCGGCGCACTCGAGGGCTCCCGGGCGGATGAAGTCGGCGCGGAAGCTGCCCTCGCGCGCGGCCGCGCCCTGGAGGCCATGGGGCGCACGGCGGACGCGGTTGAGGAGTTCCTCAAGGTATCCTATCTGTTTCCCGATTACTCCGATCTCGCGGCGGAAGGGCTGTACAACGCCGCGCGCGTGGCACGCGCCAGGGGCGACAAGGACGCGGCCGCAAAGATCGAGCAAAGCCTCCGCAAGGGGTTCCCCGCGAGCCTCTGGGTCGGAAAGCTCGACGCGCAGTAAGGCCCGGCTGAGCGCCCGGCAACGCCTATCTGCCGTACCGTGACGCGTCAAGGTCCCTCTCCAGAGAGCGTGCCACCTTCCGTGCTGATTGGAGAGCAAGCTCCCTGAAACCAGACGCAAGCTCCTGCTCCGTCAGAGTGGAGAGCGCCGTTGTCGTTACCATCGTGTCCACGATCTGGCCCATGCCGAACATGGCCGGGCTTGCTGATTGCGAGACGGAGATGTCCCGACGCCACACCATCTCATCGGTGAAAGAGCGGTACAGGCTGGCGGAGAGCCGGATGTGCAGCGTCACGGGGCTTCCCGCGGAGCGCGCCTCGATGCCCCATTGGTGGATGTCCAGGGCCAGGATGTAGTCCGCGGCGCGGCGCGTGTACACGGGCTCGGCGTCGAGCGCGGATGCGCACGACAGGAAGGATTCGCTGCGGATGATCCCGGGCACGTCGACGCTGTCCAGAGCGCCGCGCATGACCGCTGAAGCACGCTCCGCCTGATTGGCTTTGGCGAGGTTCGTCATGACGCTGAGCGCGCTGTACATCGGGTTCCGCCCGTCAAGGGTCACGGTGTAGTCGACGTCCAATTGCGGCGCGGGCGGAGTGCGCATTTCAACGGCAAGCCGCGCG
This sequence comes from Spirochaetia bacterium, assembly GCA_049519415.1. Taxonomy (GTDB): domain Bacteria; phylum Spirochaetota; class Spirochaetia; order SZUA-6; family Fen-1364; genus Fen-1364. The sequence goes on along the minus strand of JBEKQU010000013.1, from coordinate 28,612 downwards.
CCCTGGATATCATACCAATCAAGCCTGTTCACGGTCATGCAGGAAGCAAGCAGGAGCGCTGCCGCAACCAGGCTGGCAAAGGCCGTCTTTTTGAAATTGACCGTCATCGTCTTCTCCTTGCGCTTCTGCCCTCTTGAACACCGCGCGCGTCGCCCAATGGCACCGTCACGCCCGCGGCCGGGTACGCAATTGCGCCGGCCAACCAGAACAGCTATCATGCGGCATGGCTAGACGGATCGAGATATTCGACACCACCCTGCGGGACGGCAACAAGCTGCCGTTTGCCGTTCTTTCCACAAAGGACAGGCTCCTGCTGGCGCGCCAGCTTGCGCGTCTCGGAGTCGACGTGATAGAAGCAGGCTTTCCAGCAGCATCGCGGGAGGAGGGGGAATGCGTCGCCCGAATCTGCGGAGAGACGGAAGGGCCGTACATTGCCGCACTTGCCAGAGCCCTTGACAGCGACGTGGAGACCGCCCTGGAGTGCCTCCGCCCGGCGGCGAAACCCCACCTCCATGTTTTCATGTCCGTTTCCCCGCAATTCCTCAGCCAGGTGCTCAAGGTGAAGGAGAAGGATGCGCTGGCCAACCTTTCACGGTGCATAAGGACGGCGCGCACCGCAAAGGTCAGGGTCCAGTTTTCTCTCAGCGAAGCGCCACAGGCGCGAAGGGAATTCCTGCGCGAGGCATGCAGCGTGGCCAGGGAATCCGGCGCTGAGGTGATCAACCTCGCTGATACCAATGGCATTCTGGTGCCGGAGGAAATGGCGGCGCTGGTGACCGAAGTATCCGGCGTGATTCAGGCGGGAACGCCGGGCGCGCCCGTGGTGGGCGTGCATTGCCACGACGACCTTGGTCTGGCAACGGCGAACACCCTGGCTGCCCTGCGGGCGGGCGCGGCCCACGCGGAAGTGACGGTGGGGGGGTTCGGTGAGCGCGCCGGCAATGCCGCCCTGGAGGAGATCGCCTTTCTCATCTCGGCTTTCGGGGAGCGGTACGGCTTTTCCCACGGGATCCACCTCGAGGAGATCGCGCGCACCTCCCGGCTGTTCGACAGCCTCACGGGCGTGCGCACGCACCCGAACAAGTCGATCATCGGCCGGTGCGCCTTGGTGCCCGCCCCGGGCGGATTCTCGGGCGCGTCGCTTGATCCGGCGCTCCGGGCGCTGTTGAAGGAGGAGACGATAGGCCGCCGGCCGGAGGACACCACGGCTCTCTCCGAGCCTGAAGAGGCCGAGGGGTTATACGTCCTGGAGGCGTTCAACGTGCTCTCCAGCTCCCATTCGCCTCCGGTGGGCCTTGTGGTGATCCGGCGCGAGGGGAAAACTCTTACGCAAACCTCGCACGGCAATGGCCCCATCGACGCGCTTTTCCGCGCCGTGGACAAGGCTCTGGGATTCTCCACCCGCATGATCCTGTATTCCCTCTCCACCCTGGCCGCAGGCACGGAAGCGCTTGCCGAGGTCGTCGTGACGGTCGAGCTCAGGGGACGCAGGTTCCACGGAAGGCACCGGAGCACGGACGTGATCGAGGCAAGCCTTCGCGCCTACATGAAGGCGTGCAATGCCATCGGGGAATCGGGAATACTGGAGGGATCCGCGGAATTCCACGTTGCCGGCGAGTATCTCTGGGAGTAGGCCTGGGAGCCGCCAGGGGCCCGCTGGGTGCTCTCAGCTATTGACGCGTTCCTGATATTCCCGCGTCTCCGTGTTGATGAGGATCCTGTCCCCCTGCTTGATGAACAGAGGCACCTTCACCTTCAGCCCGGTCTCGCACGTGATCACCTTGGTGGCGCCGCTGACCGTGTCTCCCCGCTCCGCCTTCTCCGCCTCGGCCACGGTGAAGACCATCTTGTTGGGAAGCTTTATGTCGATCGGCGTCTGCTCCCAGAACACGACCTGGTAGTTCTCCCCGTCCTTGAGGAAGTCGCGCTTTTCCTCTTCCCCCTCGATGGGGATCGTGAATTGCTCATAGGTCTTGGTGTCCATGAAGGCGTAGTTTTCGCTGTCCGCGTAGAGGAACTGCACCTCCTTGAACTCCACCGAGACATCTTCCAGGTTGTCCTGCACCTTGTTGGTCTGGCGCAGCACGTTTCCGTTCTTGATGTTCTTCAGCCTCAGCCGGACGAACGCGGATCCCTTGCCCGGGTTCACGTACTCGCGTTCGACGCAGACGTGGGGCTGGTTGTTGATGAGGATGAACGTTCCTTTCGCAATATCGCTCGCCTTGATCATGTGATTCCTTTCACGCTGATGGACTGGATTGTCCCCGTACTATAGCGGAAAATGGAAACAAGATCACCCCCTCAAGAGTGCTTTCTCCCTGGAAAATCATCTCCAGCCTGTCGACCCCCAGCGCGACGCCCGTGCACGTGGGGAAATCAGGTCCGAAGATCTCCGGGAAACCGCGGTCGACCGCGTGGGGGACGCGACACTCCCTCTTGCGCGCCTCTTCTTGGGCAAGAAGCGAGCGCAGCGCTTCGGGGTCCGTTTCCTCGGTATAGCAGTTGGCCAGCTCCACCCCCTCCGCGTACAGCTCCCACCTCTGCGCCCAGGGTGTGCCGGGCGAGCGGCGCGCGGTGGTGGGAACCAGGGCGGGATAGTCCGTGAGCACGAGCGGCCTGCCGCGCGGGAGGCTGGGCTCCACCAGAGTGAGGAAGGCGACGTGAAACGCCTCTTCCCACGTCGGCGCGGCAGGTATGGCGATGCCCTGCCGCTCGCCCGCCTCCTTCATGGTGCGCGCATCGAGGCATTGCCCCAGCTCGATCCCGGCATAGCGCAGGAATGCCTCCTCCATGGTCATGCGCAGGAAGGGAGGGGCCAGCCGGTCCGCGGCCGCGCGCGGCCGCGCGTGGGACAGGAGATGGGCAAAGAGGTCTTCCGTCACGGCAATGGCATCGCGGTAGTCCGCCCCGATCGTGTACCATTCGAGGAGCCTGAACTCCGGATTGTGGTGCGGGCTTCCCGTGTCGCCGTTCCTGAAGCTCCTGCTGATCTGGTAGATATTGCCCGATCCCCGGGCCATCAGCCTTTTCATCCAGAGCTCGGGCGAGGGGATGAGCCACAGGGGCCGTGACGCGCCCTGCGCGGCCAGATACTCGGTGCGAAAAACCTCAATGGCGGGTTCGGGGATGAGGAAAGGGGAGAGGGTCGGTGTATCGACTTCCGCGTATCCGCGGCCGTCGAAAAAAGCGCGCACGGTCGCGCTGAATCGCGCGTGGCGCACCAGTCGCCGCCGAAGGAGTGATTCCATGGCTGACAAGTATAGCAAAAAGCGTCGGTGCGGCCGGCCAGTCCTGCCGGAGCCCCGGGTTCTCATAGACACGCCGCGGCGCGATCCGTATATTCATAGCGCCATGAGAACCCGTGAATCGATCCGCGGCTTTGATGTGCTGTCACGGCGCGTCCTTCCCGAGTACAGGGTGCACGGCGTGCACGTGAGCCATCCCGCGACAGGCTGCGAGGTCCTGCACCTGGCCGCGACCGACGCGGAAAACCTGTTCGCCTTCTGCTTTGCCACTCCCCCCCGGGACGACTCGGGCGTCTCTCACATCATCGAGCATACGGTGCTGAGCGGCTCGCGCCGGTTTCCGGTCAAGGAGCCCTTTTCCGCTTTGATGAAGGGGAGCATGCACACGTTCCTCAATGCGCTCACCTATCCCGACCGGACCGTCTACCCGGCGGCAAGCTGCAATCGCGCGGACTTCTTCAACCTGCTTGCTGTTTATGGAGATGCCGTTTTTCACCCGCTGTTGCGCAAGGAAACCTTCATGCAGGAGGCCTGGCGCCTGGAGGAGGCGCAGGGTGAAGCGGCCAGCGGGGAGATGCGCTTTGCTGGAATTGTCTACAATGAAATGAAGGGAGCCTATTCAAGCCCTGATTCGGTGGTATCCGAATGGGCAACGCGATCACTTTTCCCCGACACCCCCTATCGATTCGATTCCGGAGGCGATCCCCAATCGATACCCGGCCTCACGCTGGATGCCGCCCGGGAGTTCCACGCCCGCTACTATCACCCCTCCAACTGCCGCATCTTTCTCTACGGCGACATCCCGCTGGAGGATATACTGGAGTTTCTCTCGGCTCATTTCCTGTCAGGGTTCGCGCGCCAGAAAATTGAGGCGGGCATCCCCCTGCAGCGGCGCTGGGATGCCCCGCGTCGTTTGGAGAAGACATTCCCCGTGAAGCCCGACACTCCGTTGGAGGGCAGGTCGAGCATCACCGTGAGCTGGCTCCTCCCGCCGGTCACCGATCCGGTGGAGATCGTCACGCATGAAGTCCTCTCCGAGGTGCTTGTGGAGAGCGCGGGCTCCCCGTTGCGCAAGGTCCTGGTGGATTCCGGGCTCGGAGAGGATCTTTCGCCCATCAGCGGCCTGGAGACGGATCTCAGGCAGATGAACTTTGCGGTCGGTCTTCGGGGGACCGAGCCGGGGAGAGAGGAGCGCATCACGGGCCTGATCCTTGAAACCCTCTCCCGTCTCTCCACCGGAGGTTTGGATCCGGGGCTGGTGCGCTCCATGATGGACCGGGTCGAGTTCAGGCATCGCGAGATCAAGGGAGGCAGCTCCCCCTACGCGCTGCGCCTCATGGGGCGCACCCTGCGCGGCTGGGTGCATGGCGTTGATCCCTTTGATTCCCTGGGGTTCGAAAGCTCCATGAAGGAGCTGAAGGCGCGCCTGGCCGGGGACAGTCGGTATCTGGAGGGATGCCTGGACCGCGGCTTCGTGTCCAATCCCCATCGGCTTACGCTCGTGGTCCGGCCCGATGCCGGCCAGGAGGAACGGGACGCGGCGGCGGAAAAGGCAAGGATCGCCGCGGTGGTCGGCCGGATGTCGGCAACCGAAAGAAAGGCCGTGCTGTCAGATGCCCGCGCGTTCAGGGATTACCAGGCCGCGCCTGACTCCCCCGCATCCCTTGCCCTCATTCCCTCGCTGCGCCGCGGGGACATTCCGCCGAATGTCGAGCGGATCCCGATAGAGCAGACGCGCACTCCCTCGGGGATTCCGGTCGCGCTGCATGACATCTTCACCAATGAGATCGTCTACCTGGATCTCGCCTTCCCCACGGATGGCCTGAGCGGTGATCTCTCGCTGCTTCTTTCCCTGTTCGGAAGGGCGGTCTGCGGAATGGGGATTCCCGGCATGCGTTACGACCAGGTCGCGCTGGAGCTGTCCCGGCTCACGGGCGGATTCTCCGCCTTCCTGGATGCCGGAGGCGTGGTCGGGCAGCCCGAGCGGTTCGGCCAGTTCATATTCTTCCGCACGCGCTGCCTGCGGCAGAACCTGCGCGAGGCTTCCCGGCTTGTCGCACAGCTCCTTGCCGCCGCGGATTTCCGCGACACGGCAAGGCTGCGCGACATCCTGCTGGAGCTGCGCAACGACATGAAGTCCTCCCTGATACCAGCCGGCCACCAGTACGCCATGCTCCGGGCGGCAGCCATGCTTTCCCCCTCGGTGGCGCGCGAGGAGGAATGGCGCGGCGTCACGCAGCTTCTTTTCTTGGAGAGAATTGCCGGCGACGTGGACGGGCAGCTGCCGCGCATCATCGAATCGCTGGAGAAGATCAGGAGCGCCCTCATGGTGCGTCCGCTCTTGATAGCGAACGCGACCTCAGCGGGCGACTGCTTTGCGGAAATACTCCAGGCGGTGGAGGAACTGGCGGCACGGCTCCCCGCGGGCGGCGCGGCCGCGACGGAACCCCCCGCGGCGCGGGCGGATCGTCCCGTGGGCGCGACGGCGGAATCTCTCGTTGCAAGCGCATCGGTGGGCTACGTTGCCCGCGCCGTGCCGGGCTTCAGGTTCGAGCACCCGCTCAATGGTCCGGTGGCCGTGCTCGGGCACCTGCTTTCAACGGGCTATCTGTGGGAGAAGGTGAGGATGGAGGGCGGCGCATACGGCGCCTTCTCCTTCCCGCGGAACATGGATGGGCTGTTCCTGTTCGGATCGTATCGGGATCCCCATATCACGAGCACCCTGCGCGCCTTCGAAGACGGTCTTGCTTTCATGGAGACAGGCGCATTGGATGAGGGGGAAGTGGAGAAGGCGGTCATCGGCGCCATTGGCCGGGAGGACAGGCCGATGGATCCGGGAGAAAAGGGATTCGTCAGCCTGCAGCGGATGCTGCACGGCGTCACGGATGAGGCGCGGCAGGAGCGCCGCGTCACCCTCCTGCAAGCGGATCGGCGGGCCGTCTCCGATGCGGCGCGCGCTCTGAGGGAAGGGTATGCCCGGGGGTTTACCGCGGTCATCGCAAATCGCGCGTCCCTGCAGGAAGCGGCCGCCCAGATGGCCGAGCTCAACGGCAGGATCATCGATCTGCCCGAGTAGGATGCCGGCGTGAACCTCGAGGTATTCGTTCTTGGCACGGGGGGCATGATGCCCCTCCCCGGCCGAGGCCTGACATCGCTTCTGGTGCGCCGCGAAGGGGAGCTTTTTCTCTTCGACTGCGGCGAAGGCACGCAGATCGGGCTTCGCCGGCTGAACCTGCGCTGGAAGAAGATCACCAGCATCTTCATCTCCCATACCCACGCAGATCACGTCACGGGCCTGCCCGGGATACTGATGCTCAGCTCCCAGGTGGATCGGGAAGAGCCCCTCTACATCTATGGGCCGCCGAAGATCCGTGAGTTCGTCGAGGCCATGCGCCGGACACTGGAGATGTACATCAACTACGAGATCGTCGTGCGGGAGATCGAGGGCGGCGTGACCGCGATCCAGGCCGAGGAGTATTCCATCCGCACGCACTCCCTTGTGCACACCAAGCCGTGCCTTGCGTACAGCCTGGTGGAGAACATGCGGCCGGGCGTTTTTTTCCCCGAAAAGGCGCTTTCCCTCGGTGTTCCTCGCGGCCCTCTCTGGTCAAAGCTGCAAGGCGGCGAGAGCGTGCGCCTGCCGGACGGGTCGATGGTGGAGCCGGGGCAGGTCATGGGAAGCGAGCGCAGGGGACGCAAGCTCTGCTTCGCAACCGACACCATCGTAGCACCCGGGCTCGCGGATTTTGCCCGGCAGTCCGACCTGTTCATCTGCGAGGGCATGTTCTCAGACGATCTGGCCGAGACCGCGGCTGATAAAAAGCACCTCACCGCGGCGCAAGCCGCTCGGATCGCACGCGACGCCGGCGTGAAGCGTCTGGGTTTGATCCATTACAGTCCGCGGTATTCAGACAGAGAATTGAAGGCGCTCCTGGGAGAGGCACGGGCCATATTCGCGGAGTCGTTCCTGACCCGGGACCTCCAGCACATCGAAATGCCTTTCGAGGATTGAGTCTCAGACCTTCTTTCCTTTACTATTCGCGCATGAAAATATCGATCATCGGGTCGGGGGCCATGGGATCGCTGTTCGGCGGAAGGCTGAGCCGGGCGGGCCAGGACGTCGTGCTCTACGACGTGTACCGGGAGCACATTGAAAAGGTATCCGCGGATGGGCTTGCGATAGAAGACGCCGGCTCAGGAGCCGTCACGCTTGTTCGGCCGAAGGCGAGTCTGGACCCGTGCGCCACCGAGGGATCCGATGTTTTCATCATATTCGTGAAATCCACGTCGACCGAAGATGCGGCCGCGGAGTTCACGCCTTTTGCGGGCAAGGAGACCATCGTGCTCACTCTTCAGAACGGGCTGGGAAACGAGGCGATCATCCGCGATCATTTCGGCCCGTCGCGGACCGCCGCGGGGGTGACATCCCATGGCGCAACCTTCCTGGGGCCGGGACGCATCCGTCATGCGGGCACGGGCCCGACCCACGTGAGCATGGCTGATGGAAGGAACGAGAAGCTCGCGCCGCTTGCCGAAGCGCTCAGAGCGGCGGGGTTTGAAACGCACATTGAAAAGGACGTGGCAAGCCTTGTCTGGAGCAAGCTCCTGATCAACGTCGGCATCAATGCGTTGACGGCGATCACCAACCAGACGAATGGAAAGCTGGTGGAATCCGAGGAAACGAAGACCCTCATGGCCGAGCTTGTGACGGAAGCGGCTGCCGTTGCAAAAGCGCGGGGCATCCGGCTCACGTACGAAGATCCGCTGGCCACGGTGTTCGACGTGGCGCGCAGGACGGGCGCCAATCGCTCCTCCATGCTTCAGGATTTCGACAGGAATCGGCGGACAGAGATCGATTTCATGAACGGCGCCATTGTTCGGGAAGCCGCTGCAGCGGGCATACCGGTGCCGGTGAACGCCACAATCACGCGTATCATCAAGGCCATGGAAAGGGCCAGGAGCTTATGATCAGCGCCGCTGAAGAGCGACTGCTCCGCTGTGTCCGCAGGGAGCAGCTCACCCAGTTGACCCGGGACCTGGTCCGCATCGATTCCGTCATCCGTCCCGAAACCGGCGGGACCGAACGGGACGTCGTGCGCTATATCTCCGACTGGATCCGGCGCGAGCTCTCCCTGGAGCCGATGGTGGAGGAGGTGGCCCCTGGGCGGCAGAACATCATCGCCACGGTGGACTCCGGCAAGCCCGGGCCATGCCTCATGATCGAAGGCCACACCGACGTGGTGAGCGAAGGCAACCGGGAGAGCTGGACCCATGATCCGTTCGGCGCCGAGATCGTGAAGGGAAGGATATACGGCCGAGGGTCATGCGACATGAAGGCGGGCCTCGCCGTTGCCCTGGTGACAGCCAAGGCGTTCCACGATGCCGGTGCAGCCTGGCGGGGAAGGATTCGGCTCGGCCTCGTCTGCGACGAGGAAGGCATGATGATGGGCATCAAGCACTTCATCACGGCCGGCCATGCCGATGACGTGACGGCATGCCTCGTGCCCGAACCCGAGGAGAACAACCTCTGCATCAGCATGAAGGGAGCAATCAGGGCAATCGTTCGCGTGCAGGGAAGGATGGCGCACGGCGCCATGCCGCTTTCTGGAATAAACCCGAACACAAGACTGGCGCGCATCATCCTCGCGTTTGAGGGATACGAGGAACGGGAAAAAAAGCGCTGCCGCAGCGACCCTCTGCTTGGCCTTCCCTCTGTTACATTCACGGTTCTCCAGTCGCCGGCTGACGGCAGCCCTGCTCAGCTTAATGTGATGCCCGGCGAGGCCATGGGATATGTCGATATTCGTACCGTGCTGTCGCAGGAGCATGACAAGGTCAGGGGAGAGCTCAGGCAGATCCTCCTCGGTCTCGCTGCGGAAGATCCCGATTTCCACGCCGATATCGAGTTTATTGAGGATCGACCTGTCGTGGGCATAACCCAGGAGGAGCCTATTGCCCGAATATCAGCCGAGGCGTTTCGGGAGATAACAGGCCGGGAGCCGGTATGGAATGGGGTGCCGGGCGCAACGGACGGCACATTTCTCAGCGCCTGGAAGCGCATTCCCTGCCTTGTAAACGGTCCCGGACCGCGGCACATGCCGCACCAGGCCGACGAATACGTGGAAATAGACCAAATTGAGGAATGCGCGCGTGTCTATGTGCTTGCAGCAAGCCGGTATCTCGCATCTTGAATCTGATATCTCAGTTAAGCATTGACACATGAACAGTGATTATCTACACTCAAAAAATCTATGGACGGCTGCCTCCTGCGGGTCTCAGGATTGAGCAAATCGTTCGGAGCAATCCTTGCTCTTGATAAAGTAGACGTCGAGATCGCGAAAGGCAGGATCCACGGAATCATTGGGCCCAATGGCTCTGGGAAAACCACCCTTTTCAATTGCATAACAGGGCTGCTCAAGCCGAACTCAGGCACTGTCCATCTGGATGGCCGGGATATAACAAATAATCGACCGGATATTATCGCAAACCTTGGCATTCGACGAACCTTTCAGGCAGGCAAGCTCGTGCCTGGCATGACCGTTTTGGAAAACGTCATGTCCGGCGTGAACGACCGGATCGGCCCTGCCGCGCTGGATGCCGCTCTGCGGCTGCCGTTCATTCGGTCCCGGAGGGAAACAGAGATACGGGAGAAGGCCCTGCGCATCCTCTCCCTTATCGGAATGGAAGGGAGCGCCGAGCGTTGGGCGAGCGATCTTGTCTGGGCCGAGCGGCAGCTCGTGCAGATCGGCAGGGCTCTCATCGCGGAGCCAAAGCTTCTCCTGCTGGACGAGCCCGCCTCCGGCATGGGGGTCCGCGAGATCGACACGGTGGAGGAGATCATCCGAAAAATGCGCGATAGGGGGGTCACCGTGGTGGTCGTAAGCCATGATGTGAAGATGCTGATGAACCTGTCCGATCTGGTGACCGTGCTGAACTTTGGCGAAAAGATCGCTGAAGGAGCGCCCGCGGACGTTCAAAGGAACCCGCGCGTGCTGGAGGCGTACCTTGGCGGAGAATAGGGCAGCGCCCCTGCTGTCGGTTGAAGGGATGACGGTCTCCTACGGCCACATCAGGGCGCTCCGCGGAGTGAGCCTTGAGGTCTATCCGGGTGAGATTGTCGTTCTCATTGGCGCCAACGGGGCCGGCAAGACCACGCTTCTGGAGAGCGTCCTCGGGATCAACCCGCTGGCCGCCGGAGTGGTGAAATTCAACGGCGCCGTGGTGTCGGGAATCAGCGCTGATCGCAACGTCCGGGCCGGCCTTTGCCTGGTTCCGGAAGGCCGCGGCGTGTTCTCCTCCATGAGCGTGCTGGACAACCTCCTCCTGGGGGCTCACCACAACATGCGCAATGTGGCGAAAAACCTGGAGCGCGTGTACCAGTGGTTCCCGATATTGCAGGAGCGCAAAGACCAGATCGCGCGCACCCTGAGCGGCGGGGAGCGGCAGATGCTGGCGATAGGCAGGGCGCTCATGTCCGCCCCAAAGCTGATCATGGTGGACGAGCCGTCCTTGGGTCTTGCGCCTATCGTGGTGAACGACATCTTCGCCATCCTGTCCCGGCTCAACCGCGAGGGCTACACCATCCTGCTGTCCGAGCAGAATGCCTACAAGGCGCTGAAGTGCGCGCAGAGGGGGTACGTGCTGGAAACCGGAACGGTCACGCTGAGCGGGAGAGCGGAGATGCTGTTGAACGATTCCGGCGTCAGGGAAGCGTATCTGGGGGCATAGGAAATGCAGGTTTTCATCGCCCAGGTCATCAACGGACTCTCTCTCGGAAGCATCTACGTGCTCCTGGTCACGGGGTTCAACCTCCTTCTGCTGGTAGCCATGATCATTCACTTTTCCTATCCTCAAGTGGTTGTTTTCTCCATGTACATCACGTGGGTGGTGCTCCGCGCAACAGGCAACAATGTCATCTTCGGGGTGATCGCGGGCATTGTATCATCGATCGGGCTCAACCTCTTCTCCGCGCCCCTCTTTCAGAAGGTGATGCGGAAAAGGGGAGAGGTGGACATCAACAGCACCATGGTGCTCTCCATGGGCATCGGGATGATCATCACCGACGTTCTTTCCCACAGCTTCAACCAGGGCCTTCCCATCGCTTTTCCCGAAAACCTCGCCAGCGGCACGCCGCTCTTGCAGCTCGGGCTCATCAGCGTTCTCAGGGGACAGGTCTGGTCCCTCGGGATCGGGATCGTGGCGGTGGCATGCTTTTTCCTGCTGCTCTATAGATCTCGTCCCGGCCGAGCATTCCGGGCGATCGCCGAGGATCCGAATGGAGCGCGCCTGGTGGGCATCCCCATTTTCCGCACAGGGCTGTACAGCTATGCCCTCTCGGGCGTCCTTGGCGGGATCATCGCGGTCCTGCTTGCCATGGTTCTTGGCTCCGCTTCGCCCGGGCTTGGCGAGCAGGTCGCTCACAAAGTGCTTGCCGTTTCCATCATCGCCGGGCTGGGCAACCTGGCGGGTGGGCTGGTGGTCGGGCTCCTCCTGGGAATACTGGAAGCCATCGTGCAAGGGTACATCTCCGGCTCATGGTCCAACGCCATTGCCTTTGTTATAATGCTGGTCATCATACTGGCAAAGCCGAAGGGGCTCTTCGGCTCCAAGCTGTAGGGGGGATCCGGTTGCCGCTTCCGCTTTACTACTTCCTCGCAATCACGGCGGTGAACATCCTCCTGAGCTGGGCAATGTATCTGCCTTACCGGGTTGCGCATCTGCACTTCATCACCGTGGCGAACATGTCCATCTCGGGGTACCTGGCGGCGTATATGGTCATGACTCTTCACGTCCCCTTTGGCTGGGCGCTGCTCGCGGGCTTTGCCGCGGGCGGCATCATCGGGTACATTGTTTCCCTCTTCATCGGCGATGCGCCCACGTTTGCCGTGGTCATTGTCGGTTTCACGTTCATCTTCATCGCCCGCACCGTGATAGAAAACCTGAAAGTGGTGGGCGGCAGCCTGGGCATGTTCGGCCTTCCGAACATCGGGGGCAATCCCGTCACCCATCGCTGGGTGATTCTCGGCGTCCTCTATGGGCTCATCCTCCTGGTTGGCTTTGTATTGCACAGGTTTGAGCATTCGCGGCTGGGCAGGGCTGCCTCAGCGGTTTTTGTCGACAAGGACCTCGCCGCTTCCCTTGGCATCGACCGCAAGAAGCTGGGGATGCTCTTTCAGACCTTCAGCTGCACGATCGCCGGAGGGGCGGGAGTTCTGTACGGCTTCATCTACAAGAGCCTCTATCTGGATTTCTTCAACTTCGCGCTGGTGGGGATCGCAATGACCATCATCTTTGTCGGAGGCTATGCCACGGAGTGGGGAGCCCTTCTCCTTGCCCCGATCCTCTATGGCGTACCGCTTCTGTTCCCCCCCGCCATCCAGGAATGGCGGATTGTAATTTACGGCGCGCTTCTGATACTGGTTCTCGTCTTGAAGCCCGAGGGTTTCATCACCCGGCGTTTCGTCTATTCCATTGAATCCTTTCTTTCGGGCAACCGGAAGAAAAGAAATATCCTGTAAGGAGGACGTATGAAGAAAGCATTGGGAGTGCTCATCGCGGCGGCGCTGCTCCTATCGGTCATCGGATGCCAGCAGCCGGCGCCCAAGGAATGGACCATTCCGTTCCTGAACTGCCTCACCGGCCCGATTGCCAGCTACGGCGAGCTGTTCCAGTGGAGCGCGGAGCGCGCGGCCACGGAGATCAACGACGCGGGCGGGATCAAGGGCAAGCCCGTGAAGATCGTGGGCGTCGACACGGCATCCGATCCCCAGAAGGGTTCCACGGAGATGGCCCGGCTGGTGAAGGACACCCTGGTCGCATTGGGACCGGTCCCCGAGCCCGTCATCCTGGCCGCAATGCCCATCGCGGTGGAGAATAACATGGTGTCCATCACCGCCACCACCTCGTACGAGTACGCGGCAAAGTTCTTCCCGTGGACCATCTCGTGGTTCCCGCCGACCGAGCAGCGCCTCGGCGTGCTTGTGGCGGCATGGGGGAAGCTGTTCCCCGACATGAAGAATGTCGTTCAGTTCGTGGAAAACTACGGCCCGTGGCCCGGCATGGCCGACGCGCACGCCAAGGGCCTGACCGGCCTCGGCATCACCATGCTCCCCAACGTGGAAGTGCCCAGCGACGCCGTGACCTTCGGCCCCCTGGCGGTGAAGGCGCTCCAGGAGAAGCCTGACGGCATCGTGCTGGTCTGCGGAGGCGACAAGGCGGCAAAGATCATCAAGGAGCTGAAGAACAGGGGCTGGAAGAAGATGGAGCAGATCCTCGTGTTCTCCAGCGCCGACGTGCCTGAGCTGTACGCCACGGGCGGCAAGGACATCAACGGGGTCGAGATCTACAACTACATCAACCCGGATCTCAGCAATCCCCGCTGGGACGCGGTCAAGGATGCCTATATGAAGGCGCACAACAACAACCCGGCGCCGAGCCTCATCACCAACTACTATGATGCGGTCTACATGATCAAGGAAGCCATAGAGAAAACCAGCGTCACCGGCAGCCCGAGCAAGCTCAAGGCGGAGCGCAAGCTTATTGCCGACTACATCGCCAATGTGAAGGGGTTCCACGGAGTCATGTTCGACTGGGACATGAAGGACGGGATTCCCACGAACAAGCCCACCTACATCTTCAAGATCCAGGATGCAAAGAAGATCCTGGTTCAGGAAGTCAAGTAGAACCGGGCTCTGGCGTGGATGATTCCACGCCGAATATGAAAAGGGCGCCCCTCCACCATGGGTGGATTCGGGCGCCTTTCTTTTTCACTCTTCCAAGCGGCTACCGAATATCGCGCCAGCAGGGAACGCCGAGAAGGGTTTCCGCGTTCTTGACGGCATTCAATACGGCCTCAGCCATCACGTGCGCGGCGAGCGTTCCGACCGTGTTCACGTCCGCGCAGAGCGTGCCTGCTCCCATACAGAAGCTCACGTCTCCATCGCCGAGGGTGTGGATGGGATTGATGGTCCGAGCGTAGCCGTCCTGCCCCATCATCGCGACCCTTGTGGCTGTCGCCTTTGTGAGAGAGGCGTTGGTGGCCACCACTCCGATCGTGGTGTTGCTGGGGAAACCCTCCTTGTAGCCGCCCACGATGCCCAAGACCAGCCGCATGGCGCCGGCAATCCTCTTGCGATCGGCCGTGAGAGTGCCTGCCAATGCCTCGCCGGTGGCCGGATCCGTCACGTCGCCGTTGCAGTTCACCGCGACGATGGCTCCCACCACCAGCTCCCCGACGCGCACGCTCGCCGTGCCCAGCCCGCCCTTGACCATGCCCTTGATGTTGCCCGCCAGCCGTCCTATGGCGGCCCCGGTGCCGGCGCCCACGTTGCCCTGCCGGGATTCCCTCGAGGATGCGTTTCGGCAGGCGTCATAGCCCATCTGTGCGTCCGGGCGGGGCCTGCCGCCGGTGAATCCGAGATCGTTGAGCACAGCGCCCGCGACGATGGGAACGACCATGACCCCGACGTTGAAGCCGATTTTATTTTCCTCAAGATATCGCATGATGCCGCCGGCGCAATCCAGCCCATAGGCGCTTCCGCCCGAGAGGAAAAAGGCATGGGCAACAGGTGCCATGTTCTCTGGCCGCAGAGAATCGGTTTCCCGTGTCCCTGGCGCGCCACCGCGCGCGTCCACGCCGGGGACCGCGCCTGCGCGGCAGAGAACCACGGTGCAGCCCGTGCCGCCTGCAAGATCCTGCGCATGCCCGACCTCGATGCCGGGAACATCAGTGATGGAACCGCTCATCATGAAGCCTCTTTCAGGTTGGTATTTCCGTGTGTGCGGGATGTATCCAGGGTGCAAAAGTAGTGCGCAAGCCGGGCTTTGTCAATGAGGCTGATATATCACCATATTGATCGCAGCCGCGATTTCAGCTAATCTATGTCCACACTTGACACTTGACGGAGGAGCGCAGCATGACGAGCGACATCAAAAAGGTAATGATCCCCGACCTGCAAGAGATGAAGAAGGACGGGAAAAAGATTTCGATGATCACCGCGTACTCGTTCCCGCAGGCGCAGTGCGTGGACGAGGCAGGCATTGACATCATTCTTGTGGGGGACAGCCTCGGGATGGTGGAACTGGGCTACAAGGACACGGTGCCCGTCACCATGGAAGAGATGCTCATGCACACCAAGGCGGTCACGCGCGCGGTCATGAGGGCGCACGTGGTGGGGGACATGCCGTTCATGTCGTACAATATCTCCCATGAGCAGGCCATCACCAACGCGGGCATTCTCTACAAGGACGGCGGCTGCGACTCCATCAAGCTGGAAGGCGGCCAGGAGATGGCGGGAGCGGTGAACGCCATTGTGAAGGCGGGCATTCCCGTGTTCGGACACATCGGCCTGACCCCGCAGACAGCGGGCATGCTCGGGGGGTTCAAGGTACAGGGCAAGTCCATTGACCAGGCCATGAAGGTCGTGGACGACGCCATCGCGCTGGAGGAAGCGGGCGCTTTCGCCATCGTGCTTGAGAAGATACCGCGCCAACTCGCGGCTCTCATTACGGAGCGGCTGCGGATCCCCACCATCGGCATCGGCGGCGGCCTGGACTGCGACGGGCAGGTCCTCGTGCTTCATGACATGGTGGGCCTGTTTCGCAAATTCAAGCCCAAATTTGTCAAAGTCTACGCGGACGTTTATGCGGTTCAGCTGGATGCCGTGAAGAGGTATATCGCCGATGTGCAGGCAGGGACGTTTCCCGCTGAAGAGCACACCTTCACCATGAAGGAAGACGCGGTGGCTGAGCTTCGCAAGGCCCTGCACATGTAGGAGATCATCGCGACGTGATCGAGGCTCTGGGCCTTTCCAAACGCTACGGAACTCTCGAAGCTGTTCGGGAGGTATCCTTCACCGTCGGGGGAGGGGAGATCGTGGGCCTGCTCGGACCCAACGGAGCCGGAAAGACCACGATCATGAAGATACTCACCTGCTCGCTGTTCCCCACCCGGGGGACGGCGCGGGTGAACGGCCACGACGTGCTGGACGAGCCGCTTGCGGTCAAGGAGTCGGTGGGGTACCTGCCTGAAAACGCGCCCCTCTATCCTGATCTGACAGTCAGGGAATATCTCGGGTTCATCGGCGAAGCGCGGGGTATGTCAAAAAACCAGCGGGCGCAGGGCCTGGACCGGGTGGTGGAGGAATGCGGGCTCGCCTCGGTTATCCATCGCGGCATCGACGAGCTGTCCAAGGGCTACCGGCAGAGAACGGGGCTTGCGCAGGCGCTGATTCACGATCCCCGGATCCTCATACTCGACGAGCCCACCTCGGGTCTTGATCCCCATCAGATCGTGGAGATCAGGGAGCTCATCCGGCGCCTGGGAACGGAAAAGACGGTCATCCTCTCCTCCCACATCCTGCAGGAGGTGGAGGCAACGTGCCAGCGCGTGCTCATCCTCAATGCGGGTCGGATCGTGGCGCAGGGGACTCGGGAGGAAATGGAGCGGGGCATGCGCGGGGAGGTGCTCCTGGACGTCACCGTCACGACAGACGCGGGCGCGGCGCTGGACACCTCGGCGCTGGCATCAGCCGCCGGAGTGCGGCGCGTCATTTCCCAGGAGAGCGGCGGCGATGGACGAACAATCATTCGCCTCTCCCTGGCTCCGGATGCCGGAGCGGAGGAGCGCGTGTTCGATTGGGCCGTGCGGTCGGGCGTGAAGATCATCGCCATGGTGCCGCAGCGCCTCAGCCTGGAGGACATCTTTATCACGCTGACCGAGCAGGGGGCGGATCAGTGAAAACAGCCATCGTGGCGCGCAGGGAGCTGCGCTCCGCTTTCAATTCTCCCATCGCCTACATCGTTGCCGTGGCCTACCTCGTGTTCACCTCGGTCTGGATTTTCTTCCTGAACCAGTTTTTCGCCCGCAATGAGGCATCCCTGCGCCTGTACTTCGGCATTGTGCCAATCGTGTTCGTATTTCTCGTGCCCGCCTTGACCATGCGGTCCTGGGCTGAGGAGAGGCGCATGGGGACCCTGGAGGTGCTCCTCACGCTTCCCTTCAGGGAACGGGAGGTGGTGCTGGGGAAATTCCTCGGTTCCTTCGGGCTTCTCCTGGCGGTCATCCTCCTTTCGCTTCCCCTGCCCGTTTCGCTGTCGCGACTGGGTGATTTCGACTGGGGACAGATTGCCGGGCAATACCTGGGTGTTCTCTTCATCGGCGCCGCGGGCGTTTCGGTCGGTCTGTTCGTCTCTGCCCTTTCCACCAACCAGGTCGCGGCCTTCATTCTGACCGGGCTCGCTCTGCTTGCGCTCACTCTTGCGGGACAGCTTCCCGCGGTTGCCAGCCTCCCGGGCTGGCTTTCCGAAGTCCTGCGATTCCTCTCGTTCGGCTCGCACTACGACAGCTTCGACAGGGGCATGCTCGACAGCAGGGATGTCCTCTATTTCCTCCTTGCCGTTGTCCTCTTCCTGTACCTCAACATCCGGGTCCTGGTGGGGAGGAAGTCAGCGTGAAGTGGTTGTGGGCCGGGGAGAAGCGCGTCGCGCGCGATCCCGTGGAGACGCGGCGCTTCCAACGACGCGTCATAACGTGCCTGGTGATCCTGGATGTGCTTCTCGCGTTCCTGGTAAGCGCGCGGTTCTTCTTCCGGGTAGACCTGAGCAGAAACCACGTGTACACGCTGTCGCAAACGTCGAAGGACATCGTGGCGGGCCTGCCGGAGCAGCTCACCATCACCTATTACGTCTCCGACACGCTGCGCAGCCGCTCCCTGTTTCCGGCGCAGATCGAGGACCTGCTGGATGAATACGCGACATGGTCGCGGGGCCGGGTGAGCGTCACCTCCGTCGATCCTTTGAAGGCCAAGCTGTCGGCGACCGTTGAATCACTCGGCGTGAGCGCCAAACAGATGCAGGTGGTGGATCGCGACCAGGTGAACCTCGCCACGGTCTACAGCGGCATAGTACTGGACTATCTGGACAGGACGGCGACCCTGCCGTTCGTCTCTGACCTGACAACGCTGGAGTACGATCTGTCTTCGCAAATAAGGGCGCTGGTGGCCAACCGCGCCAGGACCATCGGCCTGCTGCTCGGCGATTCCCGCGCGAGCCTTGCCCAGAACTACAGGTACCTGCAGCAGGAGCTGTCGTACCAGTTCAAGGTCCAGGAGGTCCAGCGGGGCGCTGAAATCCCGGCGGACATCAATGTGCTTTTCGTTCTCGGCACGCACGACATGGACGATTTTTCCGCTTTCCGGGTTGACCAGTTCATCATGCGGGGGGGCAGGGCCCTGTTCGCGGTCGACCCGGTGGACGTCGACCTGGCGGCCGGCCTGAAGGCGAGCGTCAATAAGAACAGCGCAATCGAGGACATCCTGGGCTACTACGGCGTGCGCGTGCGGAGCGAACTGGTCTTGGACGCGCTGAACCAGAAGATCTCCTTCAATGTTCAGCAGGGCCGGTACATGATCGTGAATTACCCGCAGTGGGTCGCCGTTTCCGCAAAAAACGTGGAGCAGACACATCCCATCACGGCGCGTTTCTCCGGGCTGGATCTGTATTGGCCGTCTCCGCTTGAGACGATCGAGCGCCAGGGCGTTCAGGCCCAGGTTCTTGTGCGCACCTCCCCCAACGCGTGGATCATGAAGGATTCCTTTGAAACCAACCCGCTGATCGTTCAGTCTATGCAGGGATCGCCGGACGGCGCGCGTTCCCAATCTGTTCTCGCGCTCGCCCTCACGGGCACTTTCCGAAGCGCGTACGAGGGCAGGCCCGCGCCGACACGGCCGGGGGAGACGCAGCCGAAGGCGCTTCCGGCAGCAAGCAGCGCGGCGACGCGCATCATCGTTGTGGGAGATGCTGACTTTGCCTCGGACATGATCCAGTATACGCAGGCGTCGTACAACATGACCTTCCTCTCCAATTGCGCGGAATGGCTCTCGCAGGAGGATGACCTTCTGGCTATCAAGACCCGGGCGCAGGCGGACACGCGCCTTGATGCCATTGCTGATCCCGCGCAGAAAGCGGCGGCCATGCGCCGCTCCATCGCGGTGAACGTGGCCATCGTGCCCCTCTGCGTCGTGGCCGCGGGGGTGATCCGGCTCCTGCGCAGGCGGCGGCGCAAACATCAGCAGCCAGGAGACGGCTCATGAGCTTCCGTCGGACGGTCATTATTCTCAGCTCCGTGTTCATGATCCTCCTCTGCCTGTTCATTGTTGGGCTTGTTTTCTCGCCCCGGGGAACGACTCAAAGGGCGGCGGCAACGCTGCTCTTCCCCGGCCTGAAGCCGCAGTCGGTGGCTCGGATAGAGATCAGCGACTCTGCATCCAGGGTTGTCCTGACGAAATCAGGCGCATGGACGATCGATGTCTCTGGAAAACCATATCCCGCGTCCCAGCAAAGGGCGGACGCCCTGATCCAGGCCGTGGCTTCCCTCACTCGCGGCTCCCTGGTCACGCGCAACGCACAGGCCGCGGCCGGTCTGGGCATAGGGACGCAGGCGGGCAAGAGCATCGCGCTGTCTGATGCGAACGGGAAGACGCTCTGCCAGATCCAGGTAGGCAAGAACGGCGCGGGGGGCCAGGGCTTCTACCTCCAGGCGGGAAAGGCTTCCGAGGTATGGCAGACGGGGCAGGCGCTGTCCTCTTCCCTCACCACGGACCGCGCATTCTGGGCTGACCTGCGCATCCTTCCTCAGAATGCCACGGGTGACTCCGTGATACGGCTCTCCGTTTCAGAAAGGACGGGAAAGCCGTTCTCATGGACCTCCACCCGGGAAAGGGACGCTCAGAACAAGGTGAGCTGGACGCTGGCAGGGGTTTCCCCGGCAAAAGTGCAGCAGGCAAAGCTGGATGCGATTGCCAATGCGGTGACCGGGCTGACAGGCTCGGATTTCCTTACCGATCCCTCGCAGGCATCATCGCTCGCATCGCCCGCGGCAACCGTCATCGTTTCGTTTGCCGACAACCGGACGTTCACGGTTCTTTTCGGAGCGAAGACGGCGGAGGGACGGTATCCCTGCTCGCTGGAGCAGGGGCAGTACGCCTACCTTGTGCCCGAATGGAGGGCGCAGCAGGAGATCCTGTTGAGCGAGGAAGCAATCACGACCGGCTCCCGCTGAGGACGCTCCTGAACCGCGCTGGGTCGGCCCGGAATCCGATCACCTGATT
Source organism: Spirochaetia bacterium (assembly GCA_049519415.1). Classification (GTDB taxonomy): domain Bacteria; phylum Spirochaetota; class Spirochaetia; order SZUA-6; family Fen-1364; genus Fen-1364. The sequence goes on along the minus strand of JBEKQU010000013.1, from coordinate 8,259 downwards.
TCCGCCCTCTCGGGAAGCCTTGGCAACCGCCGTGTCCGCCTCCGTGACAAGCACATTGGCATCGATGAGGCGCCCCCCCCGCGAGCTCACGCCGATGGACACGGAGCGGTTTTTCCCTTCGATGGTTGCGGCTGCCGCCTTTTTCCTGAAGCTTTCAAGCACGCGCACCGCCGCATCCACGTCGCAGTCTGGCATGAGCGCGGTATAGGAATCGTTTCCCGTTTCGAATATCAGGTCGTGCAGTGGAAGGGATTCCAGGAGCATCCGCGCGATGGCGGCATAGACAAGAGGGAGCTTGGCATCGGCAAATGGCTCGTCGATCCGCAGCCGAGCGAGCGAGATATCCTGGTCGGAAGAAGAGGCCCGTTCCAGCTCCGCTTTCAGCCGGGGCTCCAGGTGTTCGGCCCACACCAGGCCGGTGCGCGGCGAGGTGAGGGCGCGCGCGCTCTGCTGCTGAGCCTCCTGCGCGTCAGAGGGGAATTCCTCCTGAACCTGCGGGCGTTCGACGGGCGCGGCGGTCGGGGAACCGGGCGCCGGTGAAACGAAACCGGCCTGCGGAGGCGCCGCGGGGGCCATTGTATCCGGCTGGACGCTCATGATGATGAGGATGGCGACGCCGCAGACCAGGAGGAACGCAAGGAAGAGATACAGGTCGTCGCGAAGGATGGGGTAGAAGTCCTCCCTTCCCATGATCACGAAAAGGGCATCCATGGTCGTCCCCGTGCCTCCGCTTTCAAGGCTGGTGCTGACCAGCGCGTCGTATCCCCTGTTCACCTGGTACGCGGGGGTGCCCCGCCAGTCCGGGGTGATCGATGGCGGATTCTTCAGGTAGGACCTGTTTCTGGAAATGAAGTAGATGATGCCATTCTGTTCCGAATGGAGGGAGAGCAGGAGAAGGCGCGGCTCCGAGGTGAACACCTCGCGCATGTCGCTCTTGAATTGGGGCGCATCGTAGCCCCCCGTTGTGTCGCGTAGGGATTGCACTTTTGCGGCAAGCTCGGATGACCGGGCCTTTGCCGCGGCGGCATTGTGTCTTCGCGCGTCCTCGATCCTGAAGCCCGTGAAACCGACGGTGAAGATGAAGAAAGCGCCGCTTACGAGAAGAAAAATCAAGGAAAAACGCTTATCCATGCTCCTCTCCCCTTGATACGTGGAGTATACTACCTGTCGCCGCTCCCTGGGCAGGCAGGGGCGCTGTCACAGAGCGTGATCCGGAGGTGTCCATGCGTGTGCGAAAAAGGTTCCTCCCACCGGGATGGTATCCGGTCTCCATGGAGCAGACCCGACGCGCGATCGAGGCAATGCAGCGGTCGTTCCCCGCCAATCCCTCTTCGGGCATTGCGGGCATAGTGCCCCACGCGGGATGGGAGTTTTCCGGCGGGCTCGCTTTAGAGGTTTTGTCGCGTCTTGCTCGCAGCATGGATACCATCGTTATTATCGGCGGACACCTGGGTCCTTCTGATGGAATACTGTGCGCTTTCGAGGAGGCCTACGAAACACCCCTGGGACAGATTCCCGCGGATCTTGAGCTCATGGCGGAGATCGGGAACCAGGTTGCGATCAAGGAGGACCGCTACGCGGACAATACGGTGGAGATCCAGCTCCCGTTCCTCCGCCACCTGGCGCCCCAGGCAAAGGCACTCGGGCTGCGGGCATCCCCCTCTCACGACGCCGGCGTTTTGGGAAGGGCCATAGCAGGGGCCGCGGTCAAGCTCCGCAAAAAGGTTGCGGTGGCAGGCTCCACGGACCTGACGCATTACGGGGCAAACTACGACTTTGCGCCGGCAGGCGCCGGAGAGGCAGGCCTGCGATGGGTGCGGGAAGTCAACGACAAACGGATTATCGAAAGCCTCCTTGCCATGGATTTCAATGCCGCCCTTGAGAGAGCCCTCCAGGAAAGGTCGGCGTGCTCCGCAGGCGGCGCACTGGCGGCGCTCAGCTTTGCCAGGGAAAAAGGGGTCCGCGCCGGGACGCTCCTCAGTTACCGTACCAGCTTCGATATCCAACCCGCGGAATCATTTGTCGGTTATGCCGGCATTCTTTACGGCTGAAAGTGAGGCTCACGGGCGGAAAGAAACCGGCGGATCCTGGAGAGGGTCCACGCCCGCGCCGCTTCCAGCGCTGCCGGTCCGTTCACGCTGTCCCCCGTTTCCTTGATGACCCTGGCCGCGACGGGAAGCAGGGTGGCCAGCAGGTTGTGCTGCTCCGGTTGAAGCGCGCGGAACCATACGCCGGGTTGATTTCCAAACGAGGGAAGATCCTCAAGATCATGCGCATATCCGGCAAGGAGGTCCTTCCATCCGCAGAGAGGCCGCGACTGCGGCCAGAAGGTTGGGGGGGCATCACCCGGCGGCCGCGAAGAATGCTTTTCGTGACGAAGCGACAACCCCTCCCCCTGGACGGGAACAACCTCGGCCTCCATGCTTTCCATGAGGCTTACAATGCTGGCCCTGTAGGAGTTCATCACCGACGTGGTGTACAGCATGCGTCCCCCTGCATGCACTCCGTGCGTGTCAGGGGACCGGAACAGGAAGGAAACCCAGCGGGACTCGGCCGGAGAGACGCGATTCTGGCTTGCCGAGAAAAGGTCGTATAAATACGTGCCTCGCGCGTATGCTTTGCCATTGGGATAGGAAAAATCAGCGCCATAGAGCGTGACATGCGACGCTCCCAGCAATGGGGCAAGGGAAAGCGCGGCATGCGTGACATTTCCTCCCGACATGTCGATGCGGGGGAATCTCTTCCAGCGCGCATTCAGGTACGCCGCAAAGGGGTGAGCGCTTGACACAAAGGCCACGCGAGCCGCCCTGCGCGCCACCACTGGAGGCGAGGCAAGGTCGAGGAAGAGCATGCTCTTCTCGGGAATACCTTGTAAAAAATGGTGGTAGCTATGGACCTGGCAGTCGATCGACAGCACGGCGTCGGGCGTGATGCCTCTGCGAAGCAGCGCGGGAAGCGCAGTGTCTGATGCAAGAAGCATGCTCTTTGCCCGCGGGATGTCCTGGATCTGCTGGTCAAGGGACGGGCCCGCGGCGATGACGCATGCTCTGTCGGATCGAGGGACCGCTGCTATCGGCTGCTCAGCCCGCTCCATGTTGTGCATCATGTTTGTCAGCCACAGTTTTCCAAAGTGCGCCTGCACGCTGTAATCGGCTCGCACGGCGTCGAGTGCGGCTTCCACATCGAGAGCCGCAAGCCTGAAGAACCGCTCCTCGTTCTCACACCAGGGCCGCAGCGGCACGGTGCGAAGACCGCCCATAAGAGCGGGGCGCCACGCAGCCAGGAGCCGGGTCCGGATGCCGCCGCGGCCCGCAACGACATGCACGCGCGGGTCTCCGAGTGAATCCGCCAACTGCACATGCTCCAGCAGGGAGCGCAGCGTTGCGGCGTCTTTTTCAACAACCAGGATTGAATAGACCCCTGGATCATCCAACAGAGCGGAAACAAGGAATCCGGCTCCGAGGCCAAAAGCCACGTAGAATCCCGCGCCGCCAATGGAGGCAACGAGTTTTTTCGCTTCTTGTCCCGGATCATAGAGAGAGTGCAGGGGAGCGCTTCCGCGCGGGAGCCGGAGCGAGGGAACGATCTGGCCGTTTCGCGCTCTCCCGTAGACCAGCCGGGGATCGGGGATGCTCGCCCGGATTGATGCGACGAGCTCGGCATCCCTGCGGGAAAGCGCTGAGAGGTTCGCTTCCAGAATCCGAGAGTCTTCAGGCGTCATCGAGGGTTTTTTTCGCCAACCGGTGAAGAAAGCTGATGCAGGTTTCCAGCATGTCCACGCCGACTCGCCGCGCCCCTTCTTTGTCCCCGAGCCGCTCTTTTTTTCTTGTTTCCACGAGCAGCCGGGGCGAGATGACGTACGCCAGGGAAAGGGCATCAGGAAACCGCTCAAGAGGGGAGAGGCTGTCCGGATGGCGCAGCGATGTTTGCGCCCGTGTCATATCCGCCGCCCATGCCTTCAACAATCGTTGCACAATGGCTTTGCGTGCTTTATACGTCGGATATGCCTCAGGCAGCTTTAGCTGGGGACCCGACATGGATGATGATGCGCCCTTCAGCAGGCCGCGCAGATCATTCGGGGTAAGGGGGCGCAAACCGCGCAGCGGCACGGCCGCGGGCAGCAGCCTGTAGGTTCTCTCCGAGGTCCCTTCTCTGCTTTCATCGAACCAGCCGGCATAGGTCCGCAGGGAAGGTGAAACACGGACACCCGGCATTCCAGGGACTTTTTCCGCGTGCTGTGCCATTGCCCTGTGAAAACTGAGGCTGTGATGCGGCTCCAGCCGGCTGGCCCGCAGATGGAGGAGCTTGTCGAATGCGTTCGGCCGGGCATGAGAGAGCATGTCCAGAAGACACATGTCAAGACCAGCCACCACGACAGGGGCTCGCGTGCTGCTCAGTGCAAGATCAATCGCCGTGGCTGCCACGGTGCCGTGCGGCGGAATGATCTTTGCGCTCATGCCGGAAGCTTCCAGGAGCGCCTGTTCAAACAGGACCGGCTGCGCAAGAAGAAAGGGACCTGTCGGCCTGTTTCCGGCGCGCGGTAGGCTCCACGTTCCGCGCGCCGCGGAAAGAGGCATGGCGATGGGGCATCCAAGGGGAAAGAAATGCATGTGATACATGGAGTAGAACCCAGGATCAGTCATGATCACCAGATCCGGCTCAAGGCCGGCCTTCAGCAGGCACAGACAGCTTGAGGGAAGAGCCCAGATATCAACATGCCCGCGGACATCCGCAATGCAGTCCGCGGCCTGCTCCAGCGTTGGGCCAGAAGCGGCAATGACGATGGGCCTGTCAGGAGCGCAGGGTCGGCCGGATAGGGGCGTGTCAATGGCAAGATAATTGGCGATGCTGTTGCGGATCCATATGCGGCCCGCTGCCACGGAGGTGACAATGCTGCCGTTCAGCTCTTGAACCACCTGCCTGACAGCCTCATTGGCGGCACGTGCAATATAAGGGAAAAGGCGTGCGGAAGGAGGCCATTCGACAACGCGCAGCCCTTCGATATCAAGCTCGCCAAGCTGGAGCCTCAGGAAATCCGCCAGGGAGGAAGCCATTCCCGGATGCCATCCGGGACCCGGCCCGTCAATGGCTGCCCGGGCTACCTCCTCGGCGTACGTGATGCGCAGCGTGCGCGCTTGGGGATACAAGCGGCTCACGGCGGATGCAACGTGTCCAAGGCCTTCGCCCAGCACGACGACCGTTGAAGGCGCCTGGGAACCGAGGATTTCCCGCACGAACCTCTCCGCCTCGCGCGCGGGATCGTACGGAGAATGCAGGGCCTTCCCGTCGATCCTCAGTGAAGGAGCGCCGGATCTTGCCGTGAAGGCCTCGATCATGGGGATCAGGAGGAGAGGGAGTCGAGCAATCCCCGCATGTCGCTTCCGTCCGCGGGCCATGAGAGCGTTTTCACTATCCGGGGACTCGCCGCGGAGCCCGATCGTCCATTGCCGCTGAAAAGACCATGGAGGAACAGCGAGAGTTGGTGAAGGAACAGGTCGAGATCGGACCGGTCGAAATCCGGCAGCCCGACGATGAAAAGGCCGCGCCGGGCGGGCATGGCCTTGCCGATGTCAGCTAAAAAGGATCCAAGGAAATAGCGCATATCCTCGTGAAGACGGAATGGATCAAGGTGCTCGTGGGAGGCGATGACCGTCCGCGCGTATTCCTCCACGGAGAGGGAAATCAGGAGGACGGACGAGCTTGAAGGGCTGAAGGACGCCAGAAAACGGGAGGACTCGTCGCTGAACGAAGCTTCCGGCTTCATTCCCACAGCGCCCGCTGATGAGAGCTGAATAGCGCGCGCGGCATGGACCCGGGGGGAACCTGCCTCGGCAATCCTGGCAAGACATTGCAGGAGCTCTTCCTCGGTTGCAAACGGCGAACCAAGCTCGGAGAGCAGAAGGACGGCGATCAGCTTCTCCTCCGCGATGAAAGGAGTGAGAAGAATCCGGGACAGGGAGCTCCCCTCGCGCGAGGAGAAGAACTGCTGGTACGCGGCCAAGGCCGGAGCACCGGTTACGGCAAGGGGGCTTCCATTGGCGAGCGCGTTCCATGTCTCGTTCGCGCCAAGCGGAATGCGCAGCCGGTGCAGAGTTGTCTGGTCGTATCCAAGGCTGGCCCAGGGCGCATAGACGAGCCGAACCGGGTCATACAGAAGGAAAGCGCCTTTTTGAATGGCAAGCCGGGAGGCAAGCGCGCTAAAGAGCTGTGAAGGAAGCTCCACGCCCGCGCGCAGGGAGCCGATGGCGGCCAGAATCCCCTGGACGATCTCTTCGGACGTTTGCAGCCGCTCCGATGAGGGCGTCGGGAGAGGAGCGGCAACAGCCGAAGGCGCAGCCGGCTCTTGCGGAGCTGAGGCCAGCTCCACGTTCAGGGGCGGCGGGGTTTCGCTCACAAGGAGCTCGATGCTCCGTTTGAGCAATCCCGGCCCCGATGGGCGAGTCTCTTCCGGGGGAATGGGCGGCGCTAATAGGTCGGTGTCGCCGCGGCTGGCGGCAACCGCCGCCTTCCGGAGAAGCCCCATTTATTCACCTAGTCCGAGATCCTCGAAGAGCTTCTTGTACATCACGAAATAGTCTGAGCTGGCGAACTCCTGGATCTTCTCATCCGGCAGCGCCTCCAGGAGATGATCCATGTATTTCAAGACGGTGCGGATCTCATCTTTCAGGTTGTCCGGGATCTCGGCGCCGGGCGTGGCGGGCGCCGCGGCTGCCGGCTCTTCCTTCACCTCTTCGGCTTCGAGAATCTGTTCCGCGGGCTCGGCGATCTCCGGTCCCGTCAGCTCCGTGAGGGCTTCCGCGTCCTGCTCCCCTTCGCCTTCAAAGGCGATCTCTATCTCTTTATCAGGAGATTCAGCGGCCGCTTCCTCATCCGTCAGGGCTTCCAGCTCGCCTATTTCCAAGTCCTCCCCGACAGGAGTGGAGGGCGCCTCCTCTTCCAGCTCTTCGGCTTCAGCCGCAAGGGCTTCCAGGTCAACTTCGTCAGCAAGCGCATCTATGTCGTCCGCTGCTTTTTCCTCAACGGCCTCTGCTTCGGGAAGCGCTTCCAATTCTTCCACCTGTTCGGGCACGGCATTTACGACCGTCGGCTCCTCGCCGAGGTCGAGGGTTTCCAGGTCGATGGTTTCACTTCCTGCTTCGGCCAGGGGGGCGGCTTCAACAGCGCTTTCCTCAGCCAGCGGCTCCGTTTCCAGCTCGGGAATGCCCTCAAGGTCGATTTCAGGAAGCTGGCCAATGTCGGGAATCCCGGCAGCTGTCTCCGGCTCGGAAACAAGCTCGTCAAGCACCAGCTCCGCGGGAAGCTCGTCCACCTGCGGAAGGCTCTCAAGCTCCTGAGCGGACTCTTCAAGCGGCTGCGCCTCTTCCGTAAGTACAAGCGTATCCTCGTCCGGCTCGATCTTGTCCTCCTCCAGAACAGGGGTTTCGTAGCTCAGGATGTCCGTCTGGGGCGTCGGGGCTTCAGACTCCGGTTCGAGTGAAAGCTCCTCTTCAGCGGCTTCCCCCCGGGGCGTTTCCGCGGCTTCTTCCGTGATTTCAGCGGTATTGAGAATGTTGTCCAGCTCGTCGCCCGTGAGCGCTATGGTCTCATCCTCGTCCTCGTCGAAGAATCCTCCCTGGGCGCCCGGTTCGGCCGTGGCTGCCTCGGTCGTGGTCTCGGCGGCCGTCGCGCGAAGGCCGGAAAGCTCGCTGCGCAGCTGCGTGAGATCCGTGCGGATGGAGCGAAGCTCCTCCTCAATGCGGGCGAGAATTTCGGCCGAGGAACCGCGCGGCTTCGTGGCCACGGATGACAGTTCGCTTTCAAGGGCTTCGAGGTCATCGAAGTGGTCTTTTTCAGGGACGCCTTCGGACAGGGTGACTTCCACTTCTGCGGAAGCTGCCGCGGGCTGCCGGGTCGCGGCGGCGCGAGGCGCCGGTTCCCGCTCTTCTTCCAGCTCGGGGAGCTCCTCATCGGATACCTGGCCGGATTCGCTCACAGACTCGATATCGGGGAGCTCACCTTCCTCGAGGAGCGGTTCCTCCTCGGGCACAAGCACGTTTTCCGTTGTCTCCTCGGGAGAAAGCTCCGTTTCCAGCTCGTCGAGAAGCTTCTCTTCCTCGGCGGTCAGAGCGTTCTCCTCCCCCTCGGCTGATCCCTCGGCGGCTCTCGGCGTCTCCAGGTCGGAAAGCTCGAATGATTCCTCAAGCTCGGGGGTTTCCGTCACTTCACGGGGTTTGACCTTCACCCACACGCCGTATTGCTCGAGCTTTTTCTCGCTTGCAG
>JBEKQU010000012.1:0-81029 GCA_049519415.1 Spirochaetia bacterium | reverse complement strand
ACCTCGTAGGAGGTGGGAATCACGCTGATCTCCTGTTGAATATTCTGCTGCCGGAGCTGCATCCGAAACTGGTCAAGCATCTGCCGCTGCGCCGTCTCCGTGGCATTGCGGAAGCTCCTGTCCTTGTCAGGGTTCTTTCTCATGAGCGACTCAAGGTCCAGGTAGAGGAAGAACCTCTCCCACTGGCTCTTCTGCCGGGCCGCGATGGTCCAGCTCACCACCTCGTCCGGCGGCAGGACCTGGCGCGCCAGGAGGGCGCCGGTCTCCGCCTCCACCACCGCCCTCTCCTCCGCCGTGACCACGGCCGGCTTCACGTTGAGAGCCAGCCGGTTGGACTGCATGGTGGCGGAGTTAGGGCCCTGGAACAGCTCGGGATAGAAGGTGGCCTGCAGGACGTATTGGCCGGCGGAGGAGAGGGCGGCGAACCGGGTGAGGTCCACCACGATGCCGTACTTCTCCCCCGGCTCCAGGCTCATCTCCCTGAAAAACACGGGTTGATCGGAGTTCCTCTCAATGGTAAAGTCCTTTGCGTGAGCAAGCCCGACGTTCGTCGTGGTGCGGACGTCGAAATCCAGGTTGAAGACCCGGTTGTCCGCGATCTTGAACCGCAGCGTGTCCGTGCCGGTGTTGGTGATCACCGCTTCCACCTGGATCGGGTCGCCGATAAAGTAGACCTTCTGGTCGAAGAAACGGATGCTGAACTGCTGCGTGTCCTGGCTCGCCGCCCAGAAGGGATGTGAGACGGCGAAGAGCGTGAGGACAATGATGAGTGTCTTTCTCACGGAATGTGCTCCCCCTGATATTCATCGGTAAAATCTATGGCAAACTTGTTCCAAAATAGGATCGAGCGCCACTTCGCCGCATTCCCCCCTCTGGCCAGCCTGCTTGCGGCCCTCGACAGGGAATCAGGACCCGTGCAGGTGACGGGACCCAAGGGCGCATACCTCTCCCTGGTCCTTGATGCCCTGCATAAGAAGGGAGGCCGACCCTCCCTCGTGGTTACCCCTTCAGAGCGCGAGGCGGAAAGCATCGTGCAGGACGTGGATGCATTCGGGTCAGGCACGGCGCTGCTCTTTCCCTGGTGGGGGAGCGCGCCGTATGAAGGCGCCAGCCCCCTTGCCTCAATTTTTGGCGACCGCGTGCAGGTCCTTGCGCGGCTTCTTGACGGGGAGCGGCTCATGGTGGTCACGCCTTTGCGCGGCTTGCTCACCCCGGCGCCGGATCCTGCCTACCTTTCCGGGCAGATCTTTTCCGTGCGCAAGGGCGAGCGCCTGGACCCCCAGGAAACCGCCGACCGTCTGGCCCGGGCCGGCTACCTGCGGGTCCCCACCGTGACCGTGCACGGCGAGTTCGCGGTGCGCGGAGAGGTCATCGACGTCTACGTGCCGGGGCAGGAGCAGGCGGTGCGCATCATGCTCGACTTCGACGAGGTGGCGGCTATCCGCAGCTTTGACCCCCTGAACCAGGGCTCCACGGGAGCAAGCGTGAGCGCGCGGATCACCCCCTGTCGGGAGGTGAGCATCGGCCGGGAGATGATTCCTTCCATCAGCGCCAGCCTCTCAGCCCAGGGATTCGAGCAGGAGGAGATCGCGCTGAAGGTTTCCTCTCTCCTGGAAGACCCGGAAACGGGCGGTGCCGAGCTTTTTTTTCCCCTCTGCTTCCCCCGTCAGTTTTCCCTCCTGGATTCTCTGGGGCCTCAGGCGCGGATCTTCCTGGTGGATGGGGAACGTCTGGAGTCGAACGCGGCGGCGCTGCGCAAGGAGCACTTGGAGCTTTTCCGCAGGGCCAGGTCCAAGAAGCAGGTGGTCCCCGGACCACAGAAGATACTGCTCGATTTCAAGGAACTGCTGGAGCGAATGCCGTTCAGGGTCGATTTCCCGGCGCTCCCCGGAGATGCCGGCGCGACGCAGGGCCCCAAGGATGGCACGATGGAAAGGGGCGGCTCGGGCGATGCCGGCACCCGGACATACGCCCTTCCCTGTGACGGGCCCCGCTCGTTTTTCGGCAACTTCACCTTCTTCCGCGAAGAGGTGGAGGCGTCGCTGAAAAACGGCTACCAGGTTTTCATCTTTGCCGTGTACGATGTCCAGGCGGACAGGCTGCGGCACATCTTGAAGGACCTCCAGGTCGCCATCCTGCCGCAGAGCATTTCCGCCGGATTCGCGCTGCCCAAGGAAAAGATCCTCGTCATCCAGGAAGCAGAGATTTTTGGTCGCAAGCGGCGCATACCGCGCTCCGTGGGCGCGGCCAAGAGCTCGGCGATAGAGAGCTTCGTGGAGCTTTCCGCGGGCGACTTCGTGGTGCACGTGAACTACGGCATCGGCGTGTTTCTTGGCATCGAGCGGATCACGGCCGCGGGGAACGAGCGCGACTACATCACCCTGGAGTACGCGGACGGTGAAAAGCTCTTCATCCCCATCGAGCAGGTCAACCTCATCCAGCGCTACATCGGCCAGGAGGGCAGGAGGCCGGCACTGGACAGCCTGGGCGGCAAGGGCTGGCAGAAACGCAAGGAGAGGGCGAAGAAGGCTGTGGAGGAGCTGGCGCAGGGGCTCCTGGAGCTGTATTCCCGGCGCAAGGCGGAGCCGGGATTCGCTTTCAGCCCTGACACTGACTGGCAGAGCGAGTTCGAAGCGGCATTCCCGTACCAGGAGACCGAGGATCAGCTACGGTGCATAGAGGAGGTCAAGCGGGACATGGAGCTGCCGCTGCCCATGGACCGGCTGGTCTGCGGGGACGTGGGCTACGGGAAGACGGAGATAGCGCTGCGCTCCGCGTTCAAGGCCGTCATGAGCGGAAAACAGGTTGCGCTTCTCGCGCCCACCACCATCCTGGTGGAGCAGCACTACGACACGTTTCAGGACCGGTTCGCGCGCTATCCCGTGAAGATCGCCATGCTTTCCCGGTTCCGTTCGCCAAGAGAGATGAAGGCTTCCATCGCGGGCATTGCGGCGGGAGATGTGGACATCGCCATCGGCACGCACCGCCTGATCCAGAAGGACGTGAAGTTCAGGAACCTCGGGCTCCTGGTGGTCGATGAGGAACAGCGCTTCGGGGTGAAGCACAAGGAGCGGCTGAAGCAGATCAAGACCACGGTGGACTGCCTCACGCTCACCGCCACTCCCATCCCGCGGACGCTGAACATGTCCCTCATGAAGGTGCGCGACATGTCCATCCTCAACACGGCGCCCCAGAACAGGCTCCCGATAGAGACCTACGTCATGGAGTTCAACGAGGAGCTGGTTGCCCGGGCCATTCGCCAGGAGATCGAGCGGGGAGGGCAGGTCTTTTACCTGCACAACCGGGTGGAGACCATCAAGGAGATCCACCTGTTCCTCCAGGCCATGGTGCCCGAGGTCTCCATCGCGGTGGGTCACGGCCAGATGGATGATGACGAGCTGGAGGAGGTGATGCGCACCTTCGTGCACGGAGAGCACCAGATGCTCCTCACCACCACCATCATAGAGAACGGCCTGGACATCCCCAATGTGAACACCATCATCATCGACCGTGCGGACATGCTCGGCGTGTCGCAGCTCTACCAGCTCCGCGGCAGGGTGGGCAGGGCGGGCGTTCCCGCGTACGCATACCTGTTCTACCCCGACCGGCGCGCCCTCAGCGAGATCGCCATGAAGCGCCTGCGCATCATCTCCGACCACACGGAGCTGGGCTCGGGCTTCAAGATCGCGCTCAAGGACCTGGAGATCCGGGGGGCGGGCAACATCCTGGGCAGGGAGCAGCACGGGTACATCCTGTCCGTGGGATACGACCTGTACCTGAAGATGCTGGACGAGGCTGTTGCCGGTCTCTCCCGCGAGCACCGCGATGAGGCGCCCGAAGTCTACATGGACCTGGAATACTCGGGCTTCATCCCCGACGCGTACATCCCCGATGCCATGGAAAAAATGGAGGTGTACAAGAAGATCGCTTCCATCACCACGGACGAGGAGCTGGACAGGGTCTACCGGGAGATCGAGGACCGGTTCGGACCCATTCCCGACGAGGTGCAGAGCGTGCTGGCGCTCGCGGAGATCAGGATCATCTGCCGCAAGCTCTTCATCACCTCCATCAAGGAGGAGAAGGGCGTGCTGCGGGTGGAGTTCTCCCGGCTCTCCAAGGTTTCCGTGGACAGGGTGGTCCGGATGGTGCGCGAAGGCGAGGGCAGGGTGACCCTTGATCCCAAGGCGCCCAACTTCCTGCTCCTGAAGACCGGGGCAATCAGCCTGCGTGAAAAATCGGAGTTTCTGAAGGACAGGTTGGCGCTGCTCCTGAACTAAGAGGCCTTGGGAGCGCGCCTCTCCTGCCACCAGCAATGTGATAGAATGTTATGGCTGGAGGATAGCGATCATGAGGAAGAAGCAAGCCCCAAGCTCCAAGGACAAGGGGAGATACAAAAGCATATTCCAGCACTCCGCAGTGTCTTTGTGGGAGGAAGACATATCCGCAGTACGCTCAATGATAAAGGATCTCAGGGACCGAGGCATAACGAACCTTCGCGAATATCTCGACACGCACGTTGAAGTCGTGCGGGAGGCTGTCCGTTCTATTAAAGTGATAGATGTGAACGATGCAACGCTTTCTCTCTATGAGGCGGAGAGCAAGGAGCAATTACTCGGCAGTCTCGAAGTCTTCATCGACGTCGATGTCGATCCTGTTGCGCGCGCATCTTTCACGGAGACAATCTGTGCGATCGATGAGGGACGGAAGGATATCCAGACGGAATCAGCCGCGAGGACCCTCCTCGGAAAACCGCTCACCCTGATTGTGAAATCGTATATTCCGGAGGAAGATGACGCCTACCCCTACATGCTCGTCAGCTTGATCGACATCACGCAGCTCAAGAACACGGAATCCAAGCTTCTCATGGAGCGTAGTCTCCTCAATGCTCTGATGGAAAGCCTACCCGACCACATCTATTTCAAAGACACTAAATCTCGCTTCATTCGCATCAGCAAGGCGTTGGCGGAAATGTTCAGCTTGCAGGATGGATCAGAGGCTATTGGCAAGACGGACCGGGACTTCTTTTCAGACGAGCATGCCCACAAGGCGTATGAAGATGAGCAGGGTATCATGCGTACCGGACATCCATTTATACATATAGAAGAAAAAGAGACCTGGCCGGATCGTCCTGATACATGGGTCCTGACGACAAAGATGCCATTGCGCGATCAGAATGGGAAGGTTCTTGGTACTTTCGGCATATCGCGTGACATCACCGAGCGCAAGCGCATGGAAGAGAGGAACAGGCAGCTTGCGGCGCTCGTGGAATCCTCCGATGACGCAATAGTGGAGATAGCCCTCGACGGTTCCATTGCCTCGTGGAATAAGGGAGCGGAAAGAATCTATGGTTATTCGGCGGACGAAATAATCGGTAAATCCACTGCCATTCTCACACCGCCAGAGCTCGAGGAAAAATCACGCCTGATGCAAGAAAGGCTCGCCAAAGGCGGACGCATTGACCATTTCGAGACCATCCTCATGCGAAAGGACGGCGCTCGTATCGACGTATCGCTTACGTTTTCCTTCATTCGGAATGCTGAGGGGAGAGCCACCGGCATCGCATCCATCGCCCGGGACATCACCGCTCAGAAGGCAATTCAGGCCCAGCTCCAACGCGCTCAGAGATTGGAAGGACTTGCGACCCTTGCCAGCGGGATTGCGCATCAGTTCAACAACATCAACGCGGTGGTCAAAGGATATCTGGACATGATACAGCAGGAGGCGAATCTCCCGGAACGGCTCTCCGCCTATGCGAAGGGGGCGGCGAAAGGAATCGAGAAAGCCGTCGACATCACGGATCGCCTCCTCGCCCTGACAGCCCCGACCGCTGCAGAGCCGAAGCCCGTACGTTTGGAAATTTTGACCCGTTTGCTGCTCTCTCTCCTCGAACCGCGATTTATCGCCGAAAAGGTGGCCCTTGTTCTCGAATTAGAGGAGACCCCGCTGGTGCAGGCTGATGAATCCCGGCTGCTGTTCGTTATCTCCAGCCTGCTGGTGAACGCACTCGATGCCTTGGCCGAGCAATCCTTGCGCAAGATCACCATCAGGAACGGCCGCCGGCCCGATGCCGTCTTCCTCGAGGTGAACGATACGGGATGCGGCATTCCAGCCGAGAACCTTCCCCGGCTTTTCACCCCCTTCTTCACGTCAAAAGGAGAATGGGCTTCAACAGGATCCCCGCAGGCGAAGCTGAGGGGCGTCGGGCTGAGCCTCTCTGTGAGCAATGCAACGATCACCGAGTATGGCGGCAGGCTGGAGGTACAGAGCACGCCGGGCAATGGATCAACGTTTCGCCTGCTCATGCCCTTCATCAAGGAAAACGGGTAGGGGACCGCGGGTATAGCGCGTTATTTCTGGGGGGCCTTCTTTTTGTCGTGCTTTTCCCATTTCATTTCGGCGATCTTCCCCTTTGCCTTATCGAGATGGAACGACACGGAACGTTTCGGCTGGGTAATGAAATGCGAAACGTGGCAGATTTCAATATAGGTGCCTGGATATACGGTCCCCCGCACCGACACCTCGGCTTCTTCATTGCGGTCTAGTGTAGAGACGAGCGTGCGGGCGCTTTCGTTCAATTGATGTATTGCGGCCTTGATCCTTTCACGCAGCGGCGAAAGGAGTTCCCTGGCGCGAGCGCTCGCTTTGATTTTTATGTCCATCTCTCGCAGCTTGAAAGCCAGAGCGATATTCCTGTCCCGAATCCATACCAGTTTCTGCTCCACCTTGAAGTCGATCCCGCAATAAATTTCCGTCCTCGGGCCGCGCTCCGTGCCGATCTGAGCCGCGGACACCCCGTTCTGCGCCTTCACGATGCCGCCGATGATGATTCCGCGTTCTCCCATTTCCAGCCTGTCCTTGGTATGGATGGTGGAGTTGTGAACGCTAGTCCTGACCTTGATGGGACCCATGGCATCCAATGCACAGCCTTCGATGAACTTTGCCTCCGCCGCGCCGCCGACCCGGATCACTGCCTTTTCTTTTCCGACGATCCCCTGTTGCGTGATGAGATCGCCGGCGCAATCTATCCGGGCGCCGCCTATTGTTCCCATGCAAAGAATCGATTTTCCCGCCTTCACCGTGAAACCGTCCCGTATTTCACCCCTGATGACAACGTCACCGGGAAAATCGACGTTGCCGACGCGCAAATCAATGTTCCCGAAAATATCGAGAACTTCATCGACCCAGAAGCTGTCTGCATTCGCCTGAAACCTGCCCGCGCACTGGGCAACCACCGTGCCCGCCAGCCACACGGTATTCTTCCCTGGCCTGGGGAATGGTATTCGCTCTTTTACAAAAGAAACCGCGGTGCCCCGGACGGTCGTTCCCATCGTGCCCTCGCATTTTGGCACGAGAGTGGCAAGCACGTCGCCTTTTTTTACAAGGGTGAAAAGCGAAAGCTCCTTGAAATCGACACGCGCCCGGGCAGCCTCTTCCTTCTTCTCCCGGGCCGTCAAAGCATCTTCCAAAACCAGGTAGGGTGATGTTTCGTTGATCGGGCTCTTGCCGCGGGCCACCACGATATCGACGACTTCGACCCTTTCCTCATTGCACGTGAGCAAACACCCCTTGATCCCCTCCCAATCAACGCCGGTGGTGATCCCCTTGCCATCGATCATTTCATGGACTGCGTCAAGGGTCAGAGGCTGTCCGTTCCCGGTGGGTGGATGGAAACTTGCGGATACCTGCATTTCGTCCTTTGACACGGTGATCTCCACCGTTCCGTCAAGGGCAGGTTCCGCCATGGATGTAAAAGGAACGACCTCCTGCTCCTGGATCTCCGCCGCGATGATCTTTGGTAGATCGATTCCCGAAGCAAGGGCAGCGCCATGCGCTTCCAGGTCGCGGATGAGCTCTTCGGATCCGCGGATCAGATTCTCGAGACTTCTCTCCTCGCCGCTGGACATGACTCAGCCTCCTATGCGAGGAAATCCAGGATCTTTGCGATCTCGAACGGCTTCTTCAGCAGCCCGACGGCTCCTGCCTTGACGGCCCGTTCCGCCAATGGGTCGTTGGGGTAGGCGGTGATGCAGAGGATGCGGGCGTTCGGCTTCTTTGCCAGGACCGTTTCGGTAATCTCCGCCCCATTCCGCCCGGGCATGCGGATGTCGGTGAGAATCAGATCAAAATCCCTGGAGAGCGCCTCGTCCGTACCTTTCAATGGATCGGAACTGATCACCACCTCGTACCCCATATCCTCGAAAATGATCTTGATGGCGTCCAGGATCAAGGTTTCATCATCAATCACAAGGATGGATTTTGCCACGGCGTTGGTCCTCCTAGCTCAAGACTGGTTTCCGTTCTTAGCGCCCTACTTTCGTCACCAGTATATCACCCATTTAATGGAGAAAGCGAGCCCAATGGGAGCGCCACGGTGATTGTTGTGCCGGTATCCTCAGAGGTCTCGAAATCTATCGTGCCGCCCAGGGTTCTGGCGATGAGCTTCGCTGAGTACGCACCGAGACCCGTACCGCCCTGCTTCTCCGCGGTGGCAAATTTTTCGAAAAACCTGCCCCGTATCTTTTTGGGGATGGCGCCGGTATTGTGAATCGCAATGATGCCGGTTTTTTCAGAAGAGAAGGAGAGTGAAACCCTTCCTCCCGGTGGGCAAGCCTCCACGGCGTTCCGCACGAGGTTGGCGAGCATCGAGTAAAGAAGCAGCTCTTCAGCGGTGACGGTTAAAGCATCAGCGGCGCCCGCCGGCATTCCATTGAGAGACAGCTCTATCGCCACGTTTTTATCCGCCGCGGCTTGTGTATTCGCCGGCACGACCTGCCGAGCAACATCAATCGCGTTCACCGGCGTGGGGTGCAGGTCATAGGTCCCATTCTCCATCTTGTAGATATCGATGGATCGGTTGATCATCTCCAACATCTTGCGGCCGGCGTCCAGTATCATCTTCAGCAAGTGCTGCTGATCGGGAGTGATGTTCTGCTGTCGCAGGAGCATGCCGGGGATGTTCAGAATGATCATCAACGGGTTTTTCAGATCGTGCCTGTTGATATGCTCGACTTCCTCGCGAAGACGGGCATTGTCGAGCAAGAGAGCATTCTGCTTTTCAAGGTCTTCCCGCGCCAGCTTCAGATCGATATGGGTCTTCACCCGGGCCTTGACAAGCACCGGGTTCACGGGCTTTGTGATGTAATCCACGCAGCCCAACGCGAATCCCTCAGCCTCGTTTTCGGTGGCATCCTTCACCGTCACGAAGATCACGGGAATGTTGGAGGTCAACCGGTCCGCCTTGAGCTCACGGCAGAGTTGGTAGCCATCCATGCCGGGCATCATGATGTCCAGGAGAATGAGGTCAGGCGGCGTGGATCGCACGATCTTCATGGCGGATTCGTGATCCGTCGCGGCCTGCACCCGATAATCGACCTTCAGCTCCTCATTCAAGATGGCGATATCCTCTGGAGTATCGTCAATCACGAGAATGGATCTCCTCCCGTTCTCCGTCATCTCTCCTCTCCTTCCACATCCGCAAACGCATTGGCGATCTGGAGGAATTGGCCCCCAATCTCCAGAAGCGCATCCACAATCTCCGGGTCGAATTGGGTTCCGGCCCCTTCCCGTATGATAGAGACCGCTTTCTCATGGGTGAATGCCGGTTTGTATACGCGCTTGCTGATCAGGGCATCGTACACATCTGCTACCGCCATGAGACGGCCTGAAATCGGCGTGGCATCCCCTGACAACCCCTGGGGATAGCCTGTGCCGTCCCATCTCTCGTGATGCGACCATGCGATCTCGCGCGCCAGGCGCAGGAACGAATTGGGCGAATCGAGGAGCTTCTCCGCGGCCATGATCGCGTCCCGCCCGATCGTGGTGTGCGTTTTCATTACAGTGAACTCCTCGGGAGTGAGCTTCCCGGGCTTCAGCAGGATGTTGTCGGGAATCCCAACCTTTCCGATGTCGTGAAGCGGGGCGGACTTGCAGAAAAGCTCGATCATCTCCGGTTTGAGAGACTCCTTGAATCGGGGATGATCTTTCAGAGCCGCCGCAAGCGCCCTCACATACTGCTGTGTCCGTCGAATATGGCCTCCCGTTTCGTTGTCCCTCGTTTCCGCCAATGAGCCCATGGCCATCATCGTGACGTCCTGGACGGTGCTTATCTCTCGTGTCCTGCGGGCCACCTCCTTCTCGAGGTAGGCGCTCTTGTCCCTCAGGAAATCCCTCGCGCGTTTTAGCTGAAGATGGGTCTTCACGCGGGAGAACACGATGGGTGGGCTGATCGGTTTTATGATGTAGTCAACCGCCCCTAGATCCAACCCCCTCTGCTCGTCCTCGATTTCCGACCGGGAGGTCAGGAAGATCACGGTGATATCGGCCGTCTTCGGCTCTTGCTTGAGACGGCGACACACTTCGTAGCCGTCCATGCCGGGCATCACGATATCCAGAAGTATCAGATCGGGCTGATCGTCAGACGCGGCGATCTGAAGTGCTTTCTCTCCGTCCGTCGCGGCTTTCACCCTGTAGGTTCCCCTCAACAGAGAGCTCATCAGCGCGACATTATCCGGCGTGTCATCGACGATGAGAACGGTCGCTTTCTTTTCAACCAACGCTTCCACTCGTTCCTCCGTACACTGAGCCTTGCAGGTCGCGGGAGAGAAGCCGCAGAGTTTCCCGCGCCATGGAGAAATTGTATGATTTCAAGGATTCCCTCAGCTTCTCAAAAACCTCCGGGGGACATGCCGATGAGAGCTCTTCGCGTACAGATTCCAGATATTCGAAGGCCTCGCTGTCGCTCTCTTCGACGTACTGCGTGAGCTTTTGAAGGATTTCCGTCAACGCGGAAGGATCTGTGGTTTTCCTGTCCCTCCTCATTTCATTTGCTTCCGAAGGCGCCTCGAGCACCGAACGTATGCGCGCGACGGTTGTTCCCAAAACCTTTGCAAAGCGCTTCAGGATGTCCTCCGTCCAGCTCTCCGGGTTGACCTTTCGGATCGATTCCTCCAGCTCTCCGGCCACGGCTTGCACGTCTGCCGCTCCAATGTTGCCCGACACCCCTTTCGCGGTGTGGGCAATCCTCTCCGCGAGAGCCCTGTCCTTGTTCTTCAGCGCTTCCCGAACTTTTCCCGCGGCATTTTGCTGCCCTTCGACGTACCTCCTCAGGAGATCCATATACAGCTTCCAATTTCCGGCAACCCGTCTTATCCCTCCCGCAACGTCGATACCCTCGATTTCAAGAGACGTGCCCTGCTTCAAAGGAGCCGCCGTGGCCGCGGCATGCGGAGCCTGAGCGTGGGCTTTCCGATAGTAGCGGCGCAGCGTCTCGAACATGGCCTGCGGATCGATGGGCTTGCTGATGTGGTCATTCATGCCGGCTTCCATTGCCTTTTGCCTTTCCTCCACAAACGCGTGCGCGGTCATCGCAAGGATTGGCAAGTCGGCGAATCGCTCATCGGCTCGAATACGCCGGGCGGCTTCATATCCGTCCATCTCGGGCATCTGGATGTCCATCAGAACGATGTCGTAGCGGGAGCCTCCCTGCGTCAGCATTTCCACGGCCTCGCGCCCGTTTCCCGCGACGATAACATCCACTCCCGCGCTGGTGAGAAGCTCGATGGCAATCTGCTGGTTGATCTCGTTGTCTTCCGCCAAGAGCACCCGTGCGCCCTCCAGCACGCGAACCTCCGTGGTCCTCGTTGGCGTTTTCATTTTCTCTGGGAGCAGGTTGGGCGCGAAAGTCCTCATGATTGCATCGAACAGCGTTGAGGCCGTGACCGGTTTCAGCAGAAAGCTCGCGGCTCCAGCCTCCTGGGCTTTCGCCCGCTCATCCTCCCCTCCGGCCGAAGCGCTCAGAATGAGCACGGCCGGCACGCTCTTCACGAGCTCCCCCTTTACGATTCTCCTCGTGGCTTCGATGCCGTCTATGCCGGGCATCTTCCAGTCCATCAGCACCAGGCCGAACGGATCATTCGCATCGAATCCTACGACCGATTCCACCGCCTCCTCCCCCGAGCCCACCACGTGCACGCGAAAGCGCAAGGACTGGAGCACGTTCCGCATGACCTCCTGCGCCATGGCATTATCGTCCGCCACCAGGACGTGCATTCCTTCGAGCATCGCGGGGAGAGACTGCGCGATCTGGCTTTTGCTGGAGCTGAAGCCGAACCAGGCGGTGAAAATGAACGTGCTGCCCTTTCCTGGCTCGCTTTCCACCCAGATCTGGCCGCTCATCATCTCAACCAGACGCCGAACGATGCTCAATCCAAGGCCCGTGCCCCCGTACTTCCTGGTCGTCGAGTTGTCGGCCTGCGTGAATGGCTGGAAGAGCTTCGAGCACTGCTCCGCGGTCATGCCGATCCCGGTGTCCCGCACGGAGAAGCGCAGCTTCACCTTTTCCCCGGTTTTCTCATTGAGCGTCACCCGCAGCTCCACCTCTCCCGCCTCCGTGAATTTCACCGAGTTGCCCACCAGGTTGATGAGCACCTGGCCGAGACGATGGGGGTCGCCGACAAGCTCCACCGGGATGTCTTCGGCAATGTTCAAGAGAAGCTCCAGGCCCTTTGCGTACGTGCTCTGGCTCGCGAAGGAGGTCACCGTCTCCAGCACCTGCTCAAGGGAGAAATCGACATGCTCCATCTCCAGCTTGCCCGCCTCGATTTTGGAAAAGTCGAGGATGTCGTTGATGAGCCCCAGGAGAGACACCCCCGCGTTGTGTATTTTGGAGACATAGTCCTTTTGCCGTGGCGTCAGGTCGGTCTTCAAGGCCAGGTCGGAAAAGCCAATAACGGCGTTCATCGGTGTGCGGATCTCGTGGCTCATGTTTGCCAGGAAATCGCTCTTGGATTTGTTGGCGTCTTCCGCGGCCTGCCGGGCTTTCTCGATTGCCTCTTGCGCCAGCTTGCGGCCCGTGATGTCCATCACCGTTCCGGCAACAATCTTCGGCCTTCCTCGATCATCAGTTTCGATGATTGATCCATTGGCTGACAGCCACCGAGTTTCTCCCTTGTTGATGAGCACCCGGTACTCGATGGAGTATTCAAATCCCCGCCCGGTTCTGAGCATCTTGTCCGCTTCCAGGACGCGCTCCCTGTCATCGGGATGGAGGCATTTCTGAAATGCCCCGGAAGCATCGTCCATTTCCTCCAGGGAGAATCCAAACAGATCAGCCCAACGCCGATTGACCGTCATCTTGGCTGTTGCTACATCCCTTTCCCAATACCCTAGTCCTCCCCCTTGCATGGCCAGATTCACACGCTCCCGCTGCCTCTTTTCCGTTGATGTCGCTTCGGATATTTGGATGATCGCGCGCCGCTGCGTAAAAACGAGCAAGCCCGCGATGGCCAGGGAAAGGACGAACAAGCCCATCACCACCATCGTGATGAAACGCAAAGCGCCAAATTGTGAAAGCTGGTCCTCATATTGGCGCATCGCCGCGTAACTGGAGGCAAGATATGCGTTTTGTAATGCCACGAATATGTTGTCCAACCTGTTCTGAAAAGCCACAGCGCCTTCCTTGCTCATTTGTGGCGCGGCAAGCAGAGATTCAAGTGTAGCGAGGGCCTGTTCGATATCTTTCACCGGCACCTGGGCGTCCGCCGATGCATTGGGGAGTACGTCATTAGCGTAGGAACGTGTTTGGAAAAAGACGACATCCGATGAAAAGATGAGCTGTTCCTTATTCGCTGGTGATGTATTGACGATGAATGCCTGAAGTGCGTCCTGCAAATTGACCATCTCTTGTACAAGGGGAAAGAGATTCGTCTCGGAAGCAAACTTGGACTCACTCAAGGCTTTGTCAACGTTGCGCAGGTTGGACCAAACGTACCAACCGCCGCCGATGATGAGGCAGGCGAACAGCACGAAGAGCAGGATGACGGACCGCATAGATGGGTTCTTCATGGGCTTTCCTTTTACCGATCGTTTGTCTCTATCTGGCGCAGCATTTTATCCTGTCTTTCCAGGACCTCCTGAATGCTCAAATTCCGAAGCACGATTCTCGAAAATGCGACCGTATACACCAGGTCGAAACTCCTTCCGGCGTCCGCGCTTCGGAGAGGCACCGAGCTGAGGATCGCATCCGGAGAGCTGAGTTGTTCGACCGCGGCTTGCACCAACGCGGATAGACCTTTCGATAGCATTTCATTCTTGTTGATTTCCACGACCGGCAAAAAGCCGACGCTCTCCATGGTCTTGACCTGCACGAGCGGCCTGGTCAGGTATTCGATGAGCTTTTCCGCAGCGGCGGAAGAAGATCCTTTCGGCACGCCAAGCCCTGCTAAAACCGAGATGAAGCCGCGACCGCTCGGTCCGATCGGCGCGGGAAAAGCAACGAAATCATCGGGCTGTTTATCAAACGCCTCCAAGAGTCTTGCGGTATGATCCCAGGCAACCCACACTTCGCCATTCAGCAAGGCTTCATCCATGCGGTTTGATATTGGCGAAGAATGAGCCACATACTTCCACAAATCGCGAAGGTACTGCCACATGGAAACCGCCGCCGGGCCGCTGAAATCATCCGACATGCTTCCCGTGAACGAAGGGTAGAGAAATCCCTGCACAAAGCGCTGCATCAACCCCTTGGGCCCAACGGGAAAGCCCAGCATCCCTTTTCCGGTCGCCCGATACATAGTGGCCGCCCACTCTTTCAGCTCATCGTAGCTGAGCCGGTTTAGGTTCGCGCCCTTTGGAAGGTATTGCAGTGCAATCTTATTGGCGGCCATGAGGTATGTCGCCTGCATCCATGGGACAAAGTAGGTGTTATCTGTGCCGAACATTCTCCGTCCTGCAAGTCCCGGGAGAAAAGTACGATCGGACAGTTTCGTCCATAAGGCATCCACGTTTTCCAATACGCCAGCTCGATACAAGCCGAGAAAGTCCTCACGCAGGCCTCCCAGAACGACACTGCCGCCCGGGTTCGAGACAAGGTCCATGACCCGCGTGCTGAATACTGGCCGATCATAGGGCTCGAAATCGACGGATGCCGGAAAGTCCTTGAGAATTTCCTGCCGCATCAAGGCAGCTTCGGTAACGGGGGTAAGCTGCGTGGACAGGAATAGTATAGGATCGGCGAAAGCCCTGCGCAATGGGAGGAGCAGAGTCAACAACAGGGCGCTGAACAGAATGAGCTTATGAATCACAAGGATGGATTTTACCATGGCGTTAGCCCCCCTTGCGCCGCGCTCCCGGGAGAGGAGTCCAGCACCTCGCGGACCTTCTCCGCCAGGGTGGTCAAAGAGAATGGCTTGGCGATGAAGCTCACTCCCTCCTCCAGCACCCCTCGATGCGCGATCACATCGGCCGTGTAGCCTGACATGAACAGGCGCTTCATCTCCGGTCGAGCGGAGCACAGCCGCTCGGCAAGCTGCCGCCCGTTCATCCGCGGCATCACCACGTCGGTGATCAATAGCTGGATCGGCCCCCCGTGCTCACAGCTCATGCGTGTCGCCTCCTCGGGCAACCTCGCGCTGAGCACAGTGTACCCCAGCTCCTCCAGCATCCCCCTGGCAATCTCCAGAATGGCCGGCTCATCCTCCACCACAAGCACCGTCTCCGTTCCCCCCCGAAAAGCCGGTTCGGCTTCCACCAGCCCGGCCTCAACCGCTCCTTCGGCACGAGGCAGGTATACCTTGAACGTGGTCCCCTGCCCCGGATTGCTGTACACGTTGATGAACCCGCTGTTCTGTTTCACGATCCCGTACACGGTGGCCAGCCCCAGCCCCGTGCCTTGCCCTACCCCCTTGGTCGTGAAAAACGGCTCGAATAGGTGCGACATCGTCTCCTTGTCCATGCCGTGCCCGTCGTCGCTCACCGCGAGCAGCACGTACTCCCCAGGAACCGAGCCAGCGTGAGTGGCGCAGTATGCTTCATCGAGGACGGCCTTATCGGTCTCGATGGTGAGCTTGCCCACCCCGCCGATCGCGTCGCGCGCGTTCACCGCCAGGTTGGCCAGTATCTGGTCAAGCTGCGCGGGATCGATTTTCACCTTCCATAAATCGCGCCCCGGCATCCACGCCAATTCGATGTCCTCTTCGATCAGCCGCTGGATCATCTTCTTCGCGCCCGCCACCGCCTCATTCAGATCCAGCACCTTCGGGCTTGCCGTCTGCTTACGCGCAAAGGCCAGCAACTGCCCGGTGATCTCTGCTGAGCGATGCGCCGCCCTACGGATCTGCAGCAGGTATTTATGCAGCGGCTGATCAGGATCCACCTTCGCCAACGAAATCTCAACGTAGCTGATGATCACCTGTAACATGTTGTTGAAGTCGTGCGCCACCCCACCGGCAAGCTGCCCCACGGTTTCCATCTTCTGCGCCTGGCGCATCTGATCCTCCATCAACCGCTGCGAGGTAATGTCATGTATGATCGTGAGCATGCACGGCTCATTATCAATTTCGATTGGCTCTATCGATAGTGTGACCTGTCGCATCGCGGTTGATTTTTGCTGTATTGCTATTTCAAAATCACGAACGAACCCGTGCTCTTGCAGTTGTGCGACAGCGCGCTGCCGGTCTGCCGGGTTCGCAAACAGCCCCATTTCGAGTGAGTGGCTTCCAATCGCTTCTTCCCGGCTGTATCCAAAAAGGCGTTCCCAACTGTCATTTGTTTCGATAATTAGCCCATTGTCGCGCCGACTAATGACCAGCACGTCTGGACTGGCGCGAAAGGCTTTCGAGAATTTATCTTCGCTTTTGCGCTGCGCCGCTTCCGCCCGCTTGCGCTCGGTGATGTCGCGGGCGATGGATTGTACCGAGTGGATTGACCGGTCGGGAGCAAATTCAGGTATGAATTTGGTATTAAAATAGTTAAGACCGTTTGGCGTTTTAAAAGCGTCCTCGACATCAACGATTTGACCGGTTTCGAAGACGGTTCTGATGCGTTCTTCCCATTTCTTTGCCTCCTGTTCAGAAACGCCGGCTTCTATAATAGTTTTGCCGACATACTCTTCGGGTGTGGCATAGCGGAGGCCGGCCTTTGCGGCTGTTGAGTTCACATACAAATGCCGGAGCTGCCGATCGAACCGCGCGATCAGATCGGGCGAATTCTCGGCCAAAGTCCGATACTGCATCTCGGAATTCTTCAATTCTTCCTCGGCTCGTTTCTGTTCGGTGATGTCGATTATCGTCGTGATTAAATTAATCGGCTTGCCTTCTTTGTCACGACGCGCCGCCGAGCTCAAATCCACCCAGACCCATGAGCCGTTCTTGTGGATGAACCTCTTGGTGAATCGAACGGAATCCTCTTCGCCTTTTTGGAGCTGGTCAACGAATCGTTGAGTCAGGTCGATATCATCCGGATGTGTAAAATCTTGCCATTTTTTGCCCTCCAACTCTGCCTGGGCGTACCCTAGTAAATCGCAAAATGCCTTGTTGACACGGATTTCTCCGGTTGTGAGCGTAATCGACTTCCCGACGTTCGCGGATTCGAAGACAGACTTGAACGTGATCTCGCTTTCGCGCAGCGCATCCGCCGAGCGGCCGCGTTCGGCAACAACGGCGCTCAGGAAAAGCGGGGGTATCGCCATGATGGCCAGGTACAACTGAACGAAAAGCACTCCACTCAGGGGGGAGCCCCACGAAATGAAACTGGTGATGCGACCCGCGCCGGCAAAAGGAATGGCAATCGCCATAATTGCCAACGAAGCCGATGCCACACTACGGACCCCGAAACGCAAGGCTGCCCACAACAGGAACGGGAAGGTCAGATAAGGAAGGAATAGCGGGAACACATTCGACTCTGACATGTACTCGAAGGCAAGAAGGTTGAGGGCCGCAAGCGGCACGAACAAGGCCGCACCTTCAAGCACTCGTTTTGGATGCCACGCCAGGCGCCGCCCTGTTCTTACCCATGATGCCCAGCCAAGAATGAACGGAGTGACAATGAGATTTCCCATGCCGTCAGATGCCGCCCACCATTTCCACGAGTTCCAGAAGGAGGAGGCCCCCGGGATAAGCAGGGAAGCTGCCGCCGCCACCAGGGACATGAGGCCATTGCTGACAATCACTACCAGCACGACAAAGCCCACTACTTCGCGAACTCTCGTGAACCCAATCTGCTTGCCCACGAAGCGCAACAAAAGCCAGGAGCTCACAACTGCATCACCGGCAAGCGCGAAAGCGTAAATCACGCTGACCAGGAGAGGCGTGCCGGCGAGCATTTCGCAAATCATGTCCGTGACAAACAAAACTGCCACCATGACGGGTCGCAGGTTGCGCCGAGAGAGCAGGACGGCTGAGAGGAAAATACCGGCCGGCGGCCAGACAGCCGCGATGCCCTCCGGCTTGATCAGGAGCGACAGACTGAGCCGTGCCGCTGCAAAGTAGACGAGTGCGACGGATACGATCCATAGAACGCTCATCCCGGGCGATACGGGAGGTGCGTTGGACCGCCCACCGCTGTTCACTTCATCCATGCATCCCTCCATCATTCTGCGGCAGCCACACGGTGAAAGTGGAGCCAATGCCGGGGGCGCTCTCGACGTCGATCCGGCCTGCTTTGCCCGTCACAATGGAATGCATGACGGCAAGGCTCAGGCCCACTCCGCGCACACGAGCCTGGGGGGATTGGGGCTGTGCATGCTCCCCCTTCAGAGAGAAAAAAGGCGTGAAAAGGCTGCTGAGCTTGTCTTTCGCAACACCGATCCCGGTATCCTCCACTCGAAGGAAGACCTCTGCATCCTTTTTTCCCGTGATAACCCGGACCCTCCGCACCGGTTGTCCCAGGACCGCGTGCCACGCATTCACAAGGAGAGCATTGAGCATGAAAACAAGCTGCTCCCGGTTGATGGTGACGGTCAGCCCCTCCTCGAGGTTGCACTCGATGTCCACTCCTTCCCTGCCGAAGTCTCCCTGCAGGCCGGTAATGGCCGCGCGCACCTCGTTCGCCAGCAGCAGCGGGGTATCTTCGACAGTCTGTGATACAGAAAGAGGCAGGAGCCGCGACGTGATGTCAACCGACCTCTCGACCGTTTCCCGAACCAAGCGCAGGTAGGATTTCGTCTTTTCAGGCAGGTTCGGCTGCATCTCCAGCACCTGGATGTACCCCAGCGCAACGGCGTTGATGTTGTTGAACTGGTGGGCTATACCGCCAGTAAGCGTCCCCAGCGCCGCTATTCTCTCGGCGCGCACCAGCCGCGCCTCCGCGCGTCTCATATCCGTGACATCGTTGCCGATCAGGATGGCGGTCGGCTCCTGGTCGGCTGTCCCCAGGGGCACGAGCGTGATGCGCCATGCTCTTGGATCCCCGGAGACGGAAGGCATGATCGACTCAAAAACGATGGGGTTTCCTTGCAAGGCAATCTCGACCTGGCTCGCGATCCGTGCTACGTTTTCCGGGCCAAGAATGCTTTCGATGCGCTGCTCCGTGGGGCCGGCGTCGAAAATGCCCAGGCTCTCCCATCCAGCGCGGTTCGTGAAAAGGAAAACGCCTTTCGCATCCACCGTGCTGATCCAGTTCGGCGATCCTTCGACAAGAGTCCGGTAATGAGCCTCGGAGCGCTCGATGCGCACCTGGTCAAGCAGGGAAATCCGGCCCATGGCCGAGTAAAGGGCAACCAGGAATGTCACCACCAGGGCCAAAAGAAGCCCGCCCAACCGATAGAGACCTATCTCGTCCATCGATCCGAAGTGAATGATGGACCAACCGGGAATGTTCAGGGATAATCGCGTCACCATGACGCGAGAGCCCCGCCAGGCCACGATGGAACCGTCCAGAGGCTCAGCCGTCAGGACGGGGTTGAACGAAAGTGAGCCGAATTGGCCCGATGAAATGATGAACCGTTGCCGTGTTTCCGACACCGGCCACAGGGCGTGATAGGAGTACTCCGGCGCGGTGGAAAGAAATATGATTCCATTCGGATCCACAAGAAAGACGTCTGGGATTGGTGCCGTCGCATGAAACAGCGATTCGAAGTCCTCCTTGATTATCGCAAATCCCAAGACGTTTCCCGATTCGGTCCGTACAGGGGAGATCGCATAGTACCCCGCGTACCCCGATAAGCTACCAAAAGCAAAAAACCCGGTTTGCTGCTCCGCAAGATCGTGGACGGAATCGGGCATATCGGCAAAACGATGGCCGACGAAGGAGATGGGCTGGTTCCTGTTCGAAGAGGCGACCGCCATTCCCTCATGGTCCAGGAGGTAGCACGTTGTTCCCCACAATTTGGAATACTCATCCAACCTTTTATCCGCGAAGGCCTTCGAAGAGCCTCCTCGTTGCGCCATAAAAGCCACAATCGGGGGATATGAGGACAAAAGCTGGGATGCTTGGGCGACCTTCATGGTCTGAGATGTTATGCTTGTCCGGATCAGCTCCTCCTGCGTGAGATACTCAGCGCTGAGCTCCCTCTGGTCCGATCCACCCAGCGCTTCAACCATAAACCATGCCCCGACCATTATCACGGGCAAAAGGAGAAACGCTCCATTACCTACAGCGCGTGTTATTGGGCGGCCATAGCCTTGATTCAGCCGGCCGAAAGATCTCCATTCATGGAGGGGAAGGCTTACGCCCAGCGCAATGGATGCCACGACACGCGCAATGAGGAGCCCGTTCGCAGACGCGCCCCCCAAGAAGAGCACATCCCCCGCCTGCAGAAGAGCAACGAGCCAGTATGCGACAAGGGCCGCGACATGGGACACAAGCCACGGCCTCCCGGGGTTTCGCACCGCGGGATCCGACAAGAAAAAACGGACCGTTAAAACAATGCCCGGAACGCCAAGCACAAGGAGGACAAGAGTCCTGAAGACCGCGGCTCCGCGGATGAGTCCGACCACGCCGCACCCCGCAAGAAGGACCAGGGTCAGCGCCACCATCACCCACCTATTGCGCGGGCTGGCTGTGGCGATGGAACCAAAAGCAAACAGGCTGCTAAAGGCCAGGGTGTGCATGAAAGACGTAAGCAGCGCGATTTCGGAACCGAGCTTCGCAACGGGGGCGATGAGGAGCAGGAGAAGGGCCAGGCTCTCAAACAGATAAAAACTGAAATAGGAGAGCCAGCGGTGCTCCCTGCCCACCTCGCGGTTCAGCACCGTGCATTCAAGAGTGCAGAGCATGAAGGCGAAGAGAGAGACGAAGTTGATGAAATCTCCGTGGGCCGTTACGAACTGCGTCACCTTTTTCACCCCCCGTTTATCGTGCTCGCAGGCTCCGCGGAACCAAGCTTCAAGGCGCGCGCGCACCGGACGCGATAGATCTCGACGGGCCGGTCTTTCGCGCCCTTTCCGCTGATCTCTTCGAAGAGCGCCGCCGCAGCAGCGAACCTTCCCGCATGGTATTCGTACACGCCGCGCTCGAATCCTTCCCTGATCCGCATTTTATTTTCCGCAAGCGGCGCAGGGTCAGCATCAAACACCTCGTAGACAGGAACAGTTTCCGCCTTCCCCTTCAGCCGCACGCTGTCAAGAAACCGGTAATGGTAGCGATTGGGGTCCTGAAGCCCGGAGAGGACCTGCGCGGAAACGACAAGGGAAACGCCGTATACCTTCGTCAGCTCCTCCAGGCGCGCCGCAAGATTAACCGCATCCGATATCACTGTGCCTTGCATGAAGCGCTCGTGCCCGATGATGCCCAGCATGACGGCGCCGGCATGCACGCCGATTCCGATCCTGATCGCCTGGTATCCGAATCGAGCCCGGTGGGTATTGTAGACGGGGATTTGCTTCAGCATTGCAATGGCGGCGTCCAGCGCGGCTCCGGGACCGGTCGGGAAAAGCGCCATGATCGCGTCTCCGATGTATTTGTCAATATAGCCGCCGCTTTCCCAAATGTAGGGATTCATCCGACCGAGGTAGGAGTTCAGGAAGCTGAAGTTTTCCCGGGGGGTCATCTTTTCCGACAAGGCAGTGAAGGACCGGATGTCGGCAAACAGGATGGCCATGTCCGCCTGCACCTGGTCGCCAAGGGAGACCTCCACGATGCTTTTTTTTGAGAGACAGGTAAGAAACTCCCGGGGTACGAACCGGGAGAATGCTTCCAGCGCCGCCTCGAGCTGGCCCGTCTTGCCGGCCACCTCCGCCAGCAATTCTTCGCGGTGCTTCTGGGCCTCGTCATGATACGCCTTCAGCCGGGCAAGGGAGCTGACCTTGGCCACCAGCTCCTCCGCGGAGAGCGGTTTGGTGAGAAAATCCACGGCGCCCGCTTTCAGGGCCTTGATCCGGTCAGTGTCCTCCATGAGCCCGGTCATCATGACGATGGGGATGTTCCGCGTCTTCACGTGTTGTGAGAGCGATGCCGCTGTCGCATTCCCATCCATCCCCGGTAGCTGGACGTCCAGGAGGATTACTTCAGGAAGCTCGGCCATGGCGATACGCACGCACTCCTCCCCGGTGGCCGCGCGGAGGACCCTGTAGCCTGCGCTAACAAGCATGAGGGAAATGATCTCGAGAATCTGTGGATCGTCGTCCACTACAAGGACCCGGGCAGACTCGGGCTGTTTGCTCGGAGCGCTGATCATATGACCGGCGGGCTTTCCGCGCTCAATACCTCCCGCACCTTGGCCAGGAGGGCGGCGGGAGAAAATGGTTTTTGTAGAAAGGCGATCCCTGGTTCCAGCACGCCATGATGGACGATGGCATTCGCCGTGTATCCCGACATATAGAGAACGCGCATATCGGGCCGGCGCGACGTGAGCCTTTTCACCACGTCCCTTCCGCTCATCTTCGGAAGGATTACGTCGCAGAGAAGGAGATGAATCGGCCCCGTGTGTTCTTCACAGATGCGGAATGCCTCCTCGCCATCTTGAGCAGGGAGGACGGTGAAACCGTGCTCGACAAGGGTGAGGTTGATGATCTCCCGGATCATCCCCTCGTCTTCGACAACGAGGACGGTCTCGGATCCCCGCGGGACCTCGTCGGTCGTCGGCTCCTTTGGAGCCTCCTCCAGCGATTCGAAGACGCGCGGGAAGTAGATCTTGAACGCTGTTCCCCTGCCCGGCTCGCTGTACACCCAGATGTTGCCGCCGCTCTGCTTCACGATTCCAAAAACCATGGAGAGACCGAGGCCGGTCCCCTTCCCCCGCTCCTTTGTCGTGAAGAACGGCTCGAAGAGGTGCTGCCGGGTTTCCTCATCCATCCCGGTGCCGGTATCGCTTACCACGAGTTGAACGTGCGGGCCCGGCTTCACGTCGATGTGCATGTGCGTGTAGTTTTCATCAAGCTCCACATTGGAGGTCTCGATGAGGAGCTTTCCTCCCCGAGGCATTGCGTCGCTCGCATTGATCACGAGGTTTAATAGTATCTGCTCCACCTGGCTCGCGTCAGCACGCACCCGCCCCAGTGAAGGATCAAGGTGCAATTCGAAAGAAATGCTTTCATTGATGAGCCGCTGCAGCATCATCTGCATGCCGTTCACTATGCCGTTCAGATCCAGCACCTGCAGCTTAAAAATCTGCCTGCGGCTGAAGGCAAGGAGCTGTTGGGTGAGGGACGCCGCCCGCTGTCCGGCTTTCCTTATCTGCCCGACTTCCCGGCAGAGGGGATTCTCCGTGCCAAGCCGCCCTTGGAGAAAGTCAGTGTAGCCGATGATCGCGGTCAGGATGTTGTTGAAATCGTGCGCGACACCGCCTGCAAGTCTTCCGATTGCGTCCATCTTCTGGGATTGGAGAAGCTGCTGCTCGAGAGTCCTCTGCTGCGTGATGTCCATCGCATAGATGTTGAGGTATCCGGCCTCGAGAATGGGCGCAAAAACCGCCGAGTATGTCGCTGCCCCGCACGCAAGCTCGATACCCGCGGGAGTCCCTGCCGACCAGGTCTTCAGGGCGAAATCGTGGTATTCTTCGGGAATCTTCTCCCCCTGGGAGCAGCCCCAATCCTTGAGGATGGGCCGGCTTGAGATATTCGCGTAGATGAGAACGCCTTCCCTGCTCAGGCGCATGACGGGGTTCGGGTTCTCTTCCGGGAAACGCGAGAGGATCCTGATCTCCTCTTCCGCAAGCTTTCGCGGAGTGATATCGACGAGGGTCCCTTCGCAGCCAATGCCTTCTGCTCCGGAATCCGCTCTCGTTGTATGCAGCGTTCCCCAGATCCGACTGCCGTCCTTGCGCGTGCACTCGCATTCGAACTCGCCCATGTTGCCCTGCGCAAAGACCTGCTCGTCGATGTTAGTGATACTGCCGATCAGCTCTTCTGGCGAGTCATATCCAAGGATGCGCGCCATTGCAGGATTGGCGGTGACGAATCGCTTATTATCCGGGCTCGTTTGAAAGATCCCTTCGGGAGATCCCTCGAAAATGCCCCGGTATTTCCGCTCCGCCGCCAGCACCTCCTCGTGCATGCGTGCGCTCTCCAGGGCAGTGCCCGCAATGCTGCTGAAAATGCTCAAAGCCTTCAGCTCCCCCACGGTGAGGGGCCGGCGGGCGTGGGTGAAGTTCAGGTTGAGTATCCCTACCAGTTTCCCTCCGACGAGGAGCGGGAGTGAAACAGCCAGCTCGATATCGCTGCGAGGGTTCAAGGGAGCGTACCGCGGGTCCTTGATCGCGCCATGGAGCATGATCGGCTCCCTATGCCCCGCCACCCACCCGGCGACGTACTTGTCCACAGGCGCCCTTTGCCCGAGGAGCGGCGTCCTGTCCTTCCCCCTGACCGCCGCGATGTACAACTCGTCGCCCGCCGGGGAAAGAAGCATGACCGAGGCCTCGTCCGCCGCGCACTGCTGGAGCGCGCCGTCGGCCACCTTGTCCAGTATAGTGTTCAACGCCAGGCTGTAGCTGACCGTCTGGCCCAGCTCGTAGATGGCAAGGGTCTGGCGGAGCTGGACGTTCTCCAATCCAAGCTTTCTGACGGCGATCGCGCGATCGAGCAGCGGCAGCAGGGAGCGCACCTTGAAGGGCTTCAACAGGTAGTCATATACACCGACCTTCATGGCTTCTATTGCTGTTTGGATAGTTGCATGACCCGTCATCACAATTCCGATGATGTGGGGGTCGATTTCCCTCGCCTGCCGGAACAGCTCCAGGCCGTCCATCTCCGGCATCATGAGGTCGGTGAGGAGCAAGTCGAAATCCTTCTCCTTCAGCGCGGAAACAGCTTCCGCTCCCGTTGTGAATCCGCTGACCTCGTAGCCCTGACCGCTGATCGCCTCCTGGAAGGCCTTGATCAGCTCTCCCTCGTCGTCGACGACGATGAGCCTGGCCAGCGGCTGACCCAACGGCGAGTGTGGTGATGCCGGTGTGGTGTCACTGTCTATCATGCGCCCCTTCTCCTTCTCCAGCAGACGGGAGGACGATCCGGACAGTCGTTCCCCTGCCTGGCTCACTTTCGATTGAAATGGAGCCGCCGTGGGCCTCCACGATACGCCGGCAAATGGGAAGTCCCAGGCCCGTGCCCTTGCCCGGGGGTTTGGTGGTGAAGAAGGTTTCCATCACCCGCGGCAGGTCGTCAGCGGCAATGCCGGTGCCGGTGTCGATAATATCGATGACGACATTCGCGCCGCCGTGCACGCGAAGAGTCAGGGTCCCTCCCGAGGGCATGGCATCGCATGCATTAGTGAAAAGGTTCAGAAAGGCCTGCTGAAGCTGCTCGGGGTCGGCCCGTAATAGGGGAATGCCCGGCTGGAAATCCTTTATCGTCTCGATGCCGCACGTGCGCAGGTGGTACTGAAGCAATTCGAGGGTTTTCTCCAGCTCCTCGGCCGCGTTCACCGTCGCGATCCTCTGCTCCCCTTTGCGGCTGAGCTGAAGGAGGTTCTGCACCAGGTGAGCCATGCGATCCAGCTCTTTTTCAACCACGGAGAGGGCTTCGCGCGCGCCCTGGTCATCTGAAAACC
This sequence comes from Spirochaetia bacterium, assembly GCA_049519415.1. Taxonomy (GTDB): domain Bacteria; phylum Spirochaetota; class Spirochaetia; order SZUA-6; family Fen-1364; genus Fen-1364. The sequence continues at coordinate 55,331 of JBEKQU010000012.1, read as the reverse complement.
TGCGCGAGAGCGACTCGATGCGGAGACCCACGGTCTGCAGCGGATTGTTGAGCTCGTGCGCAACGCTGGCCGTGAGCTCCCCGAGGGTCGCCAGCTTTGCCGACTGCCAGAGCTGTTGATAGGTTGCGGAGATCTCCTGGTTCCTGCGGGCCAGTTCTTCGGTGCGATCCCTCACCCTCGCTTCGAGCTGCCCGTTCAGAAGGGCAAGCTCATCGCGCGCCTTCTGAAGCTCCGCGTTGTTGCGGTATGCGGTATCGTAGGTGGAGATGAGGAAATCGAAGATCCGCTGCGGCCGTGGAGAAATCGTATGGTCTTGACCCGCGAACCGCACCCGGATGCCGGACCGGTCCTGCGTATCGGCCTTGAGCTCCCGCGAATGCAGCAGTCGCTCGATGGCATCCAGAACCGGCGCGTCTGACCCGGTCTTGACGGTGAATCCGTCTGCGCCGCACTCAAGCCCCTTGATGACATCTTCCGGGTCGGACAGGCTCGTGAGCAGGATGACGGGCGTATCTTTCAGGCGCGCATCGCTTTTGATCTCTCTGCACATCTCGTAGCCATCCACGTCCGGCATGACGATGTCGCTGATCACAAGATCCGGCCGGCCTGCGCGGGCAGCCGCCAGACCGGCGGCGCCATTGTCCGCGGTTGTGACGGAGAATCCATTCGTTTCCAGGATTTCCTTCAGCGCCTGGGCCTGCGTGGCGCTGTCTTCCACCACGAGGACTTTGACTATCTTTGGCGGCGTTTTCGGCGCATCAGCCATCGATGCACCCCTTGCTCACGCCGCGCCGACCCACCGTGGACAGGAGCTCACCAATCTTCAGCGGCGGGAATATAAACCTCGCCGCGCCCAGCTTTATTGCTTCGGCCGGCATGCCGAAGACCACGCAGCTCTCCTCATCCTGAGCTACGGTGAGCGCGCCCCGGTCAGCCATGAGCTTGAGCTCCTCGGCGCCATCCCTGCCCATGCCGGTCAGGAGCACGCCAATAGCTCGGCGGCCGAAACGCTCGGCCACCGAGCGGAACAGGACCCCCACGGACGGCCGCAGGCCATTGTGGGGCGCGTCCTGGGTCGTTTCCAGCTCGCCCCTCGGGCCAATGCGCAGGTGATGATCGTCGGGAGCCACGTAGACGTGACCGGGGAGCGGGGACTCCCCGCCATGTGTCACGTGCACCGGCAGACCTGAAGCTGTGGCGAGCCACTCGGCGAAGCCGGCGGTGAAACCGGCGGAGATATGCTGGACAATGAGGATGGGTATCGGGAAGGCGGTTGAAAGACCGGACAATATCTGGAAAATAGCCGGCGGGCCTCCGGTGGAAGCGCCGATTGCGACAATGGCCGCGCCATCGCCGGCCGCGTCGAACAGCACCGGCTCGGTAAGGGCCGGGGCCGCGAGCGCTGAAGGAGCGCGGGCCTTGTTCCACCGCCGCACCACCTTGACCTCGGACATCAGCTTGAGGGTTTTGATGATATCGGCAGACTCGGTTTCGGCATCCGGGTCAGCCAGGCCGCTTGGCTTCTTCATCACGGCGAGCGCGCCCGCCTCCAGGGCATGCATTGCGGTATGGACCTGTTCGAAGTGCGTGCTGGCCGTGCACACGACGATGGGCACCGGATGTGACGACATGATCTGCCGGGTCGTCTCAAAGCCGTCGATCCCGGGCATATGGATGTCCATGAGGATCACATCCGGCCGGTGGTTGCCAAGGAACTCAAGCGCGGCTTCTCCGCTGTCAACGGTGCCCATCACCCGGATGTCCGGATCAGCTTCGAGGACAAACACAAGATAGTCCCGTATCACGCGCGAGTCTTCGACCACGAGTACATTGATCATCGCTTTTCCTCCAGGTATTCATTCATACGAGCCTCCTGATGATCTCAAGCAGGTTGCCCTGGTCGAAATCGCTTTTAACGATGTAGGCATTGGCGCCAACCTCGATGCCGTATTCCCGGTCCTTCTGCAAGCCCAGCGCAGTGACCAGCACGACCGGCAGCTCCTGAAGCTTTTTATCCGCGCGGACCTTGGCTGTGAGCTCGAAGCCATTCATGCGCGGCATATCAACGTCTGAGACCAGCAGGTCAAAGGGTTCGGCCTTGAGCCTGGTCAGCGCGTCCATGCCATCCACCGCGGTCGCCACCTCGTAACCGGCGCCCTCAAGGATGCCCTTCAGCAGCGTTCGGGCAGTGATGGAGTCCTCCGCAATGAGCAGGCGCTCGTGCCGCGTGGGCGCTGTCTCTTGCACGGCATCAATCGGTCCCGGGCTACCAGCCAAGCTCGCGGACTCCATCAGGTCAACGACATTGAGGATAGGGATGACCGCGCCGCTGCCTGAGATGGAGGCGCCGGCAATGTTGCGGACCCGGGTGAGCTGCCGGCCAAGGCTCTTGACCATCACCTCCTGCTCCCCCAGGACCTCGTCCACCATGAACGCGACCTGCCGCTCGGCGGCGCGCACCACCACCACCTGGCGAGCCGCGCCATTGGCGCGCCCATCAGGCCCGGAAAGCTCAAGCGCATCCCGCAGGCGAACCAGCGACACCGCGCGCGCGCCCAACGCGAGGACCTGGCGGTTCTCGATTGTCTTGATTTCTTCAGGCCTGACCCGGGTCACGCGCACCACGCTGGCGGTCGGGAGCACGAAGCGTTTGCCGGCAACGTCCACCAACACTCCGCGGAAGGTCGAAAGAGACAAGGGGACGAGCATGCGAAACGTCGTGCCCGCGCCGGGCTTCGACGTCACCGTGATCGTCCCCCCCAGCTTCTCCAGCTTCTCTCGAACTATTGCCAGGCCCAGTCCCCTGCCCGACAAGTCGGTGATGATCGGGCTCGTCGACAGTCCGGAGTGAAAGATGAGCCCGATAGTATCGGCTTCGGGCGCATGGACCTTTTCATCAGCCGCAATGAGCCCCAGGCGCTCGGCGGCCTTGGCAACCTTGCCGGTGTCGATTCCGGATCCATCGTCGGCAACCATGAACTCGACCCGGTTCCCTTCAGCCGGTTTCACCGTGATCGTGACGGATCCACGGGCGGGTTTGCCCAGCTCACGACGCGCATCCGGCTTCTCGATGCCGTGGTCCACGCAATTGCGGAGCAGGTGAATGAGCGGGTCTTTCAGCTCATCGAGGACCCGGCGATCCACCTCGATGTCCTCCCCGGTGACAAGCATGTCGGCCTTCTTGCCCTGCTCCTGCGCCAGATCGCGCACGATGTGGGGCAGGACTCCCAGGAGGTACGAGCAGGGGAGCAGGAGCACTTTCTTCGTGTCCTCCAGGAGCCTGTCGGTGATGGCCGCCAAAGCAAGCGCATCCTGGTGTGCTGACCCGACCAGCTTCCGCAGCGAGTGCTCCAGCGTCTTGCTGAAAAACATCTCGGGCTCCAGCGCTTCGGAAGCGTCAATCGTTCCTTCATGACCCCGGCGCTGCCGTGTTGACCTATGGACGCGCCGTTGGTTCCAGGCAGTAAGGTCCGCGGCAAGAGCGCGAAGCTCGGCGGCGCGTGTGCTTGCGGCGATCTTTGCGCCAACGAGCGCCTCGGCTTCGGACAGGATGGCCCCGAGCTTCTGCGTGGAGACACGGACGGAATCCGTCGTCGCCGCGGCTGGAGCCGCTTGCGCGCTGACAACGCGCGGCGACGACACAATGGCAGCCGTCGGTGTCTCGGCCCGCTCCCCTACGGGTCCCTGAACGATTCGCTCGAGCGCTGCAAGCGCCTTTTGCTCCTTTTCCCTCTCTTCCGGCGACGATGGGGCGCCGGGGCTTTCGCACATGGTCGTAAGAACACCAAGCGCGGGATGAATTGCATCCAGTATTTCCGTGGACGTTCTAAGTTCTTCACGTTTCATTGCCGCGAAAGTGCTTTCCAACTCCTGGCACAGCTCCTCCACGTCCGGGAGGCTTACCGAACGCGATGCACCCTTGAGGGAATGGGCTTCCCGGAAGATACGCTCAACAATGGGTGCGCGCTCGGTATCGTTGGCGTGCTCCATGGTAAGGAGGCCGGTCATGATGGCCTCGATATGCTCGGCCGCCTCCACCCGGAAGGTTTCTCGCAACCGCGCCAGGAACTCTTCTTTCTTTTTATCCATGTGATCCTCTGTCCCGGCTCAGGTCTCGACGCGTTGCCGCTCCACTAGGATCTTCAACCTTCCGCCCAGCTCCTTGAGGCTCTGCGCTGAAGCCTCAAGCTGCTTGGTGCCCGCCGTGTTCTGAGTGGTGGCTTGCCGGATATTGGCAATGGCCGAGGCGATTTGATCCATGCCCACGAGCTGTTGTTGGGATGATGAAGCGATCTGGGTGGCCATTTGCGCGGCCTCGCTGACACTGCCCGCAAGCGCGCGGATCGACTCCCCCGCATCGGTGGCCTGTTTGGCGCCGGCTGTAACCGCCTTGGTCCCCTGCTCGGTTGCCATGACCGCGGCGCTCGTTGCCTTCTGGACCTCCATGAGGATGGTCCGCACCTGCGTGGTGGCCTGCCGTGACTGCTCGGCAAGGCTCTTCACCTCCTGCGCCACTACGGCAAACCCCTTGCCATACTCACCGGCCCGGGTTGCCTCAATGGCGGCGTTGACTGCCAGCAGGTTCGACTGCTCGGCCAGGTCGTTGACCGTGGCGATGATCTCTCCAATGGCCTGGCCCTGCTCCGAAAGCCGCACGACGCTCTCCGCGATCAACTCCATTTGCTCCCGGATGCGGTTCATGCCCTCCACGGCCTCGGTGACAGCCTTGCGGCCTGTCTCTGAAACAACGGCGGTTTTCTGCGCGGTCTCCTGGACCGCCTTTGCCTTCTGGTTGGAGAGGTGTGCGGTCTGCTTGACCTCCTCCGCGGTGGTGGAGGTTTCGCTCACGGCTGTGGCGGTCTCTGAGGCGCTCGCGGCCACCTGCGACACGGTGGCAAGTATCTCCGAGGAGGAAGAGGCAAGCACTCCAACCCCCTCGCGGAGCTCCAGGGTGGTCTCACGCAGGCTCTCCACCATGTTCTCAAGTGAAATTCCGAGGCTGTCCTCCCCGGAGCGCTTCACCGATTGCACAGTAAGGTCTCCCGACGCGATCCGCTCGGTAAAAGCGGCGATCCGCCGCAGGTTCTCCAACATGGTTTTAAAGGCCGCCTGCAGCACGCCGACTTCATCCTTCCGATTTCCGGCCTCGACCCGTCCCGTCAAGTCGCCTGCGGCAACCCGATCGGCCATTTTCGCGAGGGTGGCCACCGGCATTGAAATGGAGCGCGTCAACCAGAAGCCCCCCGCCACCAGGATTAGAAACACCAGCGAGGTCCCCAGCACAATGATGAGGGTCAGCGTTGTGGCGCTGGATTCATACTCTTTGTTGCGGCTCTCCAATAGCCCGTTCTCCTCGGCCGCCATTTCGCTGACTTTTACGCGAATCTCGTCCATGGCTTGCTTGCCTCTATTCGAACTTACGACCTCAAGTGCGGCGTCGAGCCCTTTCGTGCGTCTGAGATCGATCGTTTCTTGGAGTTCCGCCAGCTTGGCAGCCACTAGCGGCCGGAGAGCATCGATGCGCTTCTGCTGGTTCGCATTGTCGGTCGTCAGTTCCTTGACTCTGTCCACGGCTTTGCCAACATCCGATACACTGCGGGTGTACGGATCGAGATATGAATCAACTCCGACGAGTACGTACCCGCGTTGGCCTGTCTCTGTGTCCACAAGCGTCGCAAGAACATTGTCGAGTCCTCTAAGCACTTCGTAGGTATGCGCCACCCAGCGCTGGCTGACCTCGTCCCTCACCAGTCCCCGATACGAGAAGATCGCTATGACACCGTAGGCTACTGCTGAAAGAACGAATACAGCCGCGATCTTTTTGCCGATGCTCCAACGCATTTGATTCCTCCTGCTGACCCTGTCAGCTTATCGAGTTGCCCGTTCATTTACCTTGAGCGCGGCGTCTTCAAGCAGACGGGCGCCGTCGAGCACGGCCAGCATCCGGCCGGTAACACCTTTGAGAAACCTCTCGCGGATGCCGGTGAGCGTGGGCAGGCCTTCCTGCAGGTCCGACACGGTCACCGAGCGCACTCCATCAATGGAGTCCGCGAGCAGCCCAAGCTCGTTGTCGCCGCCGGTCAGAACGATGACTCGGTTGAGCTCGGTGAGGCCCCGGGCCGGCAATTCGAAGAACCTGCGCAGGTCGATGATCGCAATGATCCGGCCGCGCAGGTTCATCACGCCGGCGACGAAGGGCGGCGTACAAGGCACGGCGGTCAGGTCCTTGAGCTGGCAGACTTCACGGACGTGACAGGTCTCGACGCCGTATGCCTCCCCGGCCAGGAAAAAGGCCAGCACCTCGAGCCGCTCCACGTCGTCCGGCGTGACGGATGGCCTGGCTGCCGCCCTGGCGCGTATCTCCAGGACGCGGCGGACCTGTTCTGGATCATGACTGAGGCCTCCGGAGATGGCAGCCGCCGTCACCTCGAGGCGGCGGTGGATCGCTTCCCAGTCAATGGTGCGTGCTTGCATGGTTCATGCTCCCGTCATTGCTCGAACCGACTCCATCAGCCGACCGCAGGTCATCCCATCGGACTGAGGCACGATCTCGTCCCTGCTCCTGGCTGAAAGGATCGTGAATGCAATCGCAAGGTGGCGCCTGGACTCCTTCTGCTTGCCAAGCCGTTTGTAAAGCCCGCCCAGCGCGTAGTGGGCCAGGATGAAATCCTGATCGAGATAGAGGACCTTGCCCAGAGCTGCGACCGCTTCCTCCAGCCGGCCGAGCTCGTCGCAGATTGTTGCGTACAGGAAATGCGCGGAGGGGTTGGTGAGGCCGGCGGCGATGCCGTCCTGGCACGAAGCGAGCGCCTCTTCGAGCCTGCCCTGGTTGGCGGATATCCGCGCCAGCACCAGGGGGTCCTCACGAGGTGATGCAGCAATCGGTGTGATTTGCGGGGCAGGCGCGACCGGCACATGAGGCACGTGCGCTGGGACAACACGCACGGGGGCGGGCGAGACGAGCCCCGGCCAGGCTTCGACGCGGAGCGGCTGTGAGGACTTGCGATAAAGAATGACACCGCCGATGTTCTCCATGGCGAACATCGGGAATAGAGAAGCGCTTGCCTCGGCTGGATTTACGACAAGATAGCCGCCGTCCACCAGGCAATCATGCAGTGCCGCCACGACTCGTCGCTGGTGGTCGGGAGTGAAGTACATGAGGACGTTGCGACAGAAGATCACATCCATGGCGTTGGTGTAATTGTGGAGCGACGGGTAGGCGTCCTCGGCCAGGTTGAGGTAGCCGAAGCGAACCAGATTCTTGACGGTCGGATCGATCGCGAACTTCTTATGGTGCGCGGGAGAGAAAAACCGTTCGCGAAGCCAGGCGGGAGTGCCGCGGAACGACCATTCGGAATATACGCCCGCCTCGGCCGTGGCAAGGACCTTCGGGTTGATGTCGGTGGCGAGGATTGAGACGTTCCACCCCCGGAGGTCCGGCAGAGCACGGGCACAGGCGATGGCGAGGGAGTACGCTTCCTCCCCAGTGCAGCACCCGGCGCTCCATAAACGGATGGTCCGACCCGTGTCGGAGCGTCTCGAAACCAACGGCGGCAGGATCTCCTGCTCGAGCGCTTCGAAGCTCGCCGGATCACGGAAAAAATAGGTCTCGCCCACGGTCAGGTGGCTGGCCAGGGCCTCGATTTGCCGGACGGTAAGCTCCCGGGTTTTGAGCCAATGTACGCAGGCGTCGGGATACTCGAAGCCCAGCTCCTCGCCGGCAGTCTTAAGGCGGTGAGCCAGATCGGGCCAACTCTCTTCGGGGAAATGCAGGCCCATGCGCTGGGCAATGAAGCCGCTCACCTCGCCTAATAGCGTCCTGTCCAGTTCGGTGCTCATCATCTACGGCGCTCCTCCAGGGCGCGGTCGATCGCCGTCTTCTCTTCGAGGGAGAGCAGACGATCAAGATCGTGAATCAGGATCAGCCCGGTCTCCAGCTTCACCACGCCATCGACGAGCTCGAGCCCGGGCAGGATCTCACCTGCCGGCGCATGGCTCTCCGGCGAAGCCTCGATCACTCCCTTCGTTTCATCGACCAGGAGCGCGACGGTTCGCTTCCCGGTCGTGGCGATAAGGAGGTGGTCGGACAGACGAACATCGCGTGGCTGGTGATTGAAGCGATTCCGAATGTTGATGACGGGGATGACCACGCCGCCGAGGTCAATGATGCCCAGAACAATCGCAGGCGCCGCGGGAAGCGGCGTGATGGCGACCACGCGGATGGCGCGCTGCACGCAGGCGAGAGATAACGCGTAGCGCTGGTCGTCCAGGGAGAAGACCACGATGCTCTGGCCGCCCTTCCTCATCGAGGTGCTCCATCGACCCGTGGGAAGTGGATCCTGAACTCGGTGCCTTTTCCCGGCATGCTGTTGCACCACAACTGTCCGCCTGCCTGCTTTACCACCCCGTACACCGTTGCAAGACCCAGGCCTGTGCCCTTGCCCTTCTCCTTTGTTGTAAAGAAAGGCTCAAACATGTGCTCCATCGTCTCCTGGTCCATGCCTTTTCCGGTGTCCCGCACGGCCAGGAGTATATACGCCCCGGGTTTCACCTCTTCCGTACCTGGGCCAGATGCTCCGGGCTGAAGCTCGACATCCGAGGTTGCATAGGTGAGATTTCCCCCCTCCGGCATGGCATCGCGAGCATTCGCCGCCAGGTTCATCAACACCTGGTCTATCTGACTCTTGTCCGCCTCGACGTCCCCCAGGCCCGGCGCGAGTTCCAGGCTCAGCTCCACATCTTCCCCGACGAGCTGGCGCACCATTGGGGCGATGTCCCGTATCACGGTGTTCAGATTCAATACGACCTTGTGCAGCTCCTGCTTGCGGCTGAACGCCAGCAGGCTCTGGGTCAGCGCGGCGGCTTTCTCCGAGGCGACACGGATATGCTTCACCCAGTTGTGACGGGGGTCCTCGGCGGGGGTTTTGTTGAGAAGGTGATCCGCAAAGCCTTGAATTACTTGTAGAATATTGTTGAAGTCATGGGCCACGCCGCTTGCAAGCCGTCCGATGGCTTCCATCTTCTGCGACTGGAAGAGCTGATGCTCGAGACCCTTCTTTTCCGTGATATCGACGAGATACTGCCTGATTTCCCTCAGCTCTCCTTTGTCATCAAATTTCCCAACCGCGCTTTCGATGACAAAGACGGGTGCGCCGTCCCGGCGGAGATACTCCGCCTCCCTGCTGGCGATCCTGCCTTCCCGTCTCAGAAGCTCAAGAAAATCCTCCCATTCCTTCGGTTTCCTGTACAGGGAAATGACTGATGATCCGACCGCTTGCGCTGCGTCGGCAAACCCGAACATCCGGGTAAAGGCGGGATTGCAGCTCCTGATCAGGCCCTCGGTTGTAACGATCAGGGCCCCTGCCAGATCGTCCTCAAAGAAAAGCCGGTATCTCTCCTCGCTTTCCCGAAGCGTCCGCTCGGCCTCGATTCGTCGGAGGGCGGCCGCGAGCTGGGTGGATGCGGATTCGATGACCCGCATTGTTTCCTGGTCGCTCCTGTTCGTTTTTCTGTCCGCAAAAAAGATGTGGCCGAAAACCTCATCCCCGACTTGAATGGGTATACGAGCCTCCGACGTGGAGCTTCCGTCAGAGGCCTTGGGAATGTCGTCGCCCTGGTCCCGCAGGCGAATAATGACACTCTCGCATCCGTTGAAGGACGTGATTTCTGCGATAAACTCGCGCAAAAGGGCTTCCTTGTCGCGGTGCCGGTTGGCGATCTCCAGAAGGCGGTTGGTGACCTGCACTGTATGTTGAGCGTGCTTTCGCTGTTCGATTTCCAGGGAGAGAGCGGCGGTCCGGGTTTGCACCCGTTCTTCAAGGATCGAATTCAGGTTCCGCAATTCCGCCTCGGAGCTTGCGAGCCGAGCGTTGATCTGAAGCGCGTTGTCATAGGTTGAGATCAGATAGCGCAGGATGCGGGAGCGGCTGGCAAGGATGCGGTACTTCTTGCCGGTAAAAAACACTTCGTAACCACCACTGGCGCTCAAATCTTCGGGCTGCCCGTTGAATCCGAGCAGATCCCTGACCCGCGCTAATAGCCGTTCGCTTTCGAAAGGCTTGGAGATGAAGGCGTCCGCACCGGCTTCGAGCCCGGCAAGTACCTTTTCCTCGTCCGCGAGGTTTGTCAGGAGGAGGACGGGGAGGTTTTCAAGCCTCTTGTCAGCGCGGATCGCTCGACAGAGCTGGTACCCGTCCATCCCCGGCATGGTGACGTCGCTGATGACAAGCCGCGGCAGGTTTGCGCCCAGGTATTTGATGGCCGCAAGCCCGTCGGAGGCGGCGAACACCTCGAAACCGGCGTTTTCGAGCACGTGCGCAATCTGAAGAGACTGGGTCGGGCTGTCTTCCACGACCAGGATGTGTTTATCCATCGAGCGCTCCGCGAATATCGTTCAACCGGCCGATCAACGTGGAGTCGCCATCCTCGCTCCCCGCCTCCATCTTTTCGATGCTTTCTATTGCCTCATACAGCGCGTGAAACATTTCCCTTCCCAGCCGCCCCTGTCCATTCTTCAAAAGCGAGAAGATGCCCTCAAGCGACTGGCACAGGTCCGCTATCTGGCTTTTATTGATGGCCCGGGCCGCGCCCTTCAGGGTGTGCGCTGCTCGGAACGCTTTCTCTATCATCTCAGCCTCGCGCTCCGCGTCCACTCCTGTTTCCAGCTCCCTCAGTGCCGACAGGATTGTCAGGCGGTGCTCGCGTGCCTCGGTTCGGAAGATTCCCAGCAACCGGATATTGAAATCGTGTTCTCTGCTCATGACGCCTGCTTTTCCTCCGACCTCTTTTCGAAAATCTCCTCGAATCGCTGCCCGTTCAGGGCAAAAGCCTCGAGGACCCGGGGGTCGAAATGCGTCGGGAGGGTGCGTCCGTCGCCCTCGGTGATGATCCGCATGGTCGCGTCGTGGGAAAGGGCGGGTTTGTACGTGCGCCGCGTCCGAAGCGCGTCATATTGATCGGCAATAGTGGTGATCCGTGCGGCAATGGGGATTGCCTCGCCTCGGAGACCCGCCGGGTACCCGCTCCCATCCCAGCGTTCGTGATGGGAGCGAGCGATCTGCTCCGCCATGATGAGATAGGGAGAATCGGAGCCGCTCAGGATGCGGGCGCCCCGCTCCGCGTGTGATTTCATCATCTTCCATTCCTCATCGTTCAGGGCGCCCGGTTTCAACATGATGCTGTCCGGTATTCCCACTTTCCCGATGTCGTGCATCATGGAGGCATGGTAGATCGCCTCCATGAAATCGTTGCCCATGCCGAGAACGGAGGCAAGCTCCCTGGTGAAGTAGCCGATCCTTTTGATGTGAGAACCGGTATCCTCGTCCTTGAACTCTGATACAACGGCCAGCCGGTAAATCGTGTCAATGTAGCCCTTGCGGATCTCCTCCGTTCTCTCCCTGACCTGCTCCTCTAGAATCCTGGCGTGGTGCTCCAGGAAATCGTGGTATTCCTTGATTTTTAAGTTGTTCGACACCCTGAGCGCGAACTCCTCTCCATCCACCGGCTTGGTGAGAAAATCATTCGCGCCGGCGGCGATTCCCTTCAGCCGATCCTCGCGCGTCCGCAATCCCGTCAGCATCACGATGGGTATATGCCCCGTTCGCGCGTTGGATTTCAGCTCCCGCGTGGCGTCGAACCCGCTTTTCTCCGGCATGGTCGCGTCCATGACGATAAGGTCGGGGAGGTTCCTGAATGCCATCTCCACCGCCTCCCGACCGTTTGACGCCGTGATGGTGCGGTATCCCTTGTCCTCGCAGAGCGTGGTCAGAAGCATCGTGATGCCCTCTTCGTCGTCGGCAATGAGAATGGTTTTCCCAGCCTTTTCCACCGCCATTTACGGCTTCCTCCCCGTGCGGCTGTTGAGAAACTCCACGATCTTATCCGGCGGCAGGACGTGTCGCGCCGCTCCAAGCTTGATTGCCTCTCCGGGCATGCCATGAATCACGGAGCTCTCCTTGTCCTGCGCAATGGTGAGAGCGCCCTTGTTTTTCATCAGCAGAAGCTCCTCGGCGCCATCCCTGCCCATACCCGTGAGCAGGACGCCAACCGCGGAGCCATCGAATGCCTCCGCCGCGGATCGGAAGAGAACTGAGATGGACGGGCACATCCCGTTCACGGGAAGGCTTTGCGTGAGATGAATGCCGCATGATCTCTGGACTTCCATATGAACGCCGTCCGGAGCAACGTACGCGTGGCCGGGTTGGGCGATCTTTCCGTCGCATGCGATTTCCACGGGAACACCCGTCGCTGCCGTGAGCCACCCGACCAGGCCGGGGAGAAAACCTGGAGAGATGTGCTGGACAATCAGGAGGGGAGCGGGAAATGTGCTTTTCAATCCGGACAGGATTTCGCGGAGGACGGGCGGCCCGCCGGTCGAAGCTCCAATCGCGACAAGCTCCAGCTTGGGAGCTCCGGGCAGGTATTCCAAAACATCTTTCGTGGGCCGGGATGCGGCGCTGCCCGACGGTTTCCAACGGCGAACCACCCTTATTTCCGAAACCATCTTGACCATCTGCACGATTTTTCGCGCCTGAGCTTGATAGAGGGGATGCGTGATGCCCAACGGCTTCTCGCAGACCGCAATCGCGCCCGCCTCCAGCGCGCGGAATGAGTCCCCCACTTCCCCCGGATCCATGCTGGCGCTGATGATCACCGTTGGAATCGGGTTGGTGGCCATTATCCGCCGAACCGCCTCGATCCCGTCAAGCCGCGGCATGTGAATGTCCATCGTGATGACGTCGGGATGCTCTTTCTGTGCCAGCTCGATTGCCTGGTAGCCGTCACCGGCGGTTGCAGCCACTGTAATGTCCGGATCGGATCCAAGGATATAAACAAGAAGGTCGCGCACGACTGGCGAATCCTCAACAACGAGCACGCGGATCATTTTCGTCCCCTTTTTTCATATCAGCCTTTTGACTACTTCCAGCAGGTTGCTCTGATCGAAGCTGGACTTTGCGATGTAAGCGCTGGCGCCGGCGTCGATGCCTCTTTCCCTGTCTTCCCGGGAGCCCAGTGATGTCACGAGCACTATGGGAAGGTCCGCGGTCTTGGCGAAACCCCGGACCTTTTCGCAGAGAGCGAAGCCATTCATCCGGGGCATGTCGATGTCGGAAACCAGGAGGTCAAACTCATCCACGCGCAGGGAGGCAAAGGCCTCCACGCCGTCAACAGCGGTTTTCACCTGAAATCCAGCGGATTCGAGTATGCTTTTCAGCAGCATCCGGGAAGTGACTGAGTCCTCCACAAGGAGGATTTTCCGGATCGCTGCGTCCCGCGATTCCGGAGCACCCTCACCGGGGGCCGGCACTCCAGCAAGGGAAACCGATTTCAGCAGGTCGGATGGATTGAGGATGGGCACCACCTCTCCGGTGACCAGGACCGTTGCGCCGCTGATGTTGCGCACCCTGGCAAGCTGCTTTCCCAGTGTTTTCACCAGCACTTCCTGCTCTCCCAACACCTCGTCGATCCTGAAAACTATTCTTGTCCCGGAAACGAGCAGGACAATTGCAGGCCAGCTCTCCGCTCCGCTTTCTTCCTCCGTAATCTTCTTCAGGCCCAGGACGTCGCCGATGTTCACAACGGAGACGGCCTGGCCATCGATCGGGATGCTCTCACTTTTTTCAGCGAACACCACCAGGGAGCGATCCACGCGAAGCACCCGATCGACATTCACGGTCGGGATCACAAATATTTGACCGCGGCTTCTCACCAGAACGCCGCGGAACGTGGCAAGCGTTAAAGGGATCTGGATGCGGAAAACCGTCCCCTTGCCTTGTGTTGTCGCCACCGAGAGCTGCCCTCCGACTGACTCGATTTTCTCGCGCGCAATCACCAGGCCGAGCCCTCGTCCGGAGATGTCGGTGATCATAGGGCTCGTCGAGAGGCCCGAAAGAAAAATAAGCCCCAAGGCATCCTGGTCGTTCATCCCGGCCGCATCCGCGTCCGTGAGGAAGCCTCGCGCAACCGCTGCGGCCTTCACCTGGACCAGATCGACCCCCGCTCCGTCGTCGCTCATGGTGAGCTCCAGCTTGTCGTTGTCCGCCCGCTCGACGCGGAGGGAAACGGTCCCCGCGCGCGGCTTGCCGCGTTTCTCCCGCTGGCCGGGTTTTTCTATCCCATGGCTGATGCTGTTTCGCACGATATGAATGAGGGGATCCTTGATTTCTTCCAGCACCCTCCTGTCGATTTGGGTATCCTCTCCCCGGACCTCCCAGGTCACCTCCTTGCCATCTTCCGCGGCAAGGTCGCGAACCATCCGCGGGAAAAGCTCCAGAAGCGCGGAGAAGGGCAGCATAAGAGCCGTTCTGATCTCCGTCAGGAGGGAATCCACGCGCTCCCCCGCGTGGAGGCTGTCCAATTCCGCAACGGCGGCCATGCCGTCGAGTTTCTGTTTGAAGGGACCAGCCTTGGCTTGCTCCTGAAGCTCACGGAGGTCGGCCGCATGTCGAGCCATTGCCTGCTTCACGGAGAGCATTTCCTCCGCGCGCAGGAAAATCGATCCCAGCCTTGCGGCGGAGATTCGGACGGTTTCCGACATGATGATCGGCGCCTTCAGGGGACGCTTGGCCCCGGGCTGATCTTCGACAACGACCGGTGTTTCCGAGCCAGTCGTGGCGTCAGGGCTCACTTTCGCCTCCGCCTGCAGCAGTTTGAGGACGTCCTCCAGCTCCTTGTCGGGCGCGGGAACGGTTCCTTTCGTTAACTCCGCCATCAGATCGAGCGCCCGGTACAGCGCGTCAAACATCTTCTTCCCGGGCCGCCGGTGCCCCTGCTTCAAGGCGGAGAAGATGGTCTCCACCGACTGGCAAAGCCTTTCGATCCCCCCTATGTCCACCGCGCGTGCGGCTCCCTTCAGGCTGTGCGCTTCGCGGAATATGATCTCGATGATGGCGGAATTGCGCTCCGGCCCCAATTTCCCCTTTTCCAGCTCCAGCAGGCCGGACAACATTGCCGCGCGGTGTTCCTCGGCTTCTCCCTTGAAGGTCTCCTTCAACCTGCCCAGGAACTCGCTTTCCTTGCTCATCCCGCGCTCCCAACGGTTTCATTAATCACCAGTTTTTTGTCCGAGAGAAGTTTTCCCGCGTCCAGAAGCACCAGCCCTTCCGCGGTGATTCCCTTCAGGTACTCGGCCCTGGCATCCGTCAACGTGGGGAGCGACGCCTGGATGCTGGAAAGGGGAATCACGGCCAGCCCTACGATTTCGTCCGCCAGCAGGCCGAGCTCAATGATTGGCGATTGGAGGATGATCACGCTGGAGCCGGGGCTGACCTCCGTGTCGGGAAGACCAAGTATCGGCTTCAAATCCAAAAGTGACACAATTCTTCCCCGCACGTTGATGATCCCCCGTATAAAAGAGGGCACGCAGGGCAGTGGAGTGACACGGGGAAGCGGAACAACCTCGCGGATGCATCCATATTCGATGGCATAACTCTCCGCGCCCAGAGAGAATCGAAGGGCGTGGATGATTTCCTGGTCCCCCGGCGGCGCGACCGGTACAACAGCCAGCAACCTGGCCCTTGCCTTGAGGATTTTGCGCTCACCGTCATCAATCGATGCGCCGTTGTCCATTTTTCTCCCCATTGGCACGTGTCGTTGTGATCATCTCGATCAGGTTCCCCGCCGTCATTCCTTCCGATTCCGGCAGCTCCTCGTCGGGTCGGAAACTCCGCAGCGCCAGGAGCGCGTTATTGAGGTGCCGATCCGCTTCACGGCGCTTGCTCTTCCGGCGGTAAAGGTTTGCCAGCGTGAAGTGCGCCACCACGAAGTCCGGCTCGAGGTAGATCGCTTTTTTCAAGGCCGCAATTGCGTCGTCGGGCCTCTGCTGCTCGATTTTGATCAACGCCAGCAGGTATCGGCTGGCGGCATTCATTGTGTCAGCGCTGATCGAGCGCGCGCACCAGTGTTCCGCTTCCGAGAGCATTCCCTTGTTGGCGTAAGCGCGCGAGAGGAGCTGAAATACGGGGGAGTCCGTCACGGGGCGAGCCGCAAGGACATTGAGCGCCTCAATCGCGCCATTGTAGTCCGCGTGGGCATAGAGCTCCGCTGCGATAGGATATGTCGCCGCTTGTTTGGGCCGTTCCGCGATTGGCGCAAGGCGTTTTAACGTGCGTTTCGGCATCCGCTTGCGCGGGATGGCTTTCTGCTCAGGTTTTTCAACCCCTTTCTTCTGTTGGAGTGTTCCCGCGTGAAGCAGGGGCGTGAAATACAAGCCATGAACCACGGGCGCCTCCACGGGACTCACCAGGAGCCAGCCCTCCGGGAGAAGCGACTGATGGAGCTTCAGGATGACTTTCTGCATGAAGTCCGGTGTAAAATACATGAGCACGTTCCGGCACAGGATCAGGTCGATCGCGTTCGTGTTGTTCAAAAGGGCGGGATAGACGTCGTCAATGAGATTGAGGTGGGCAAAGGTCACCATGCGCTTGAGCGCGGGCAGAATCTCGAACGTGGATCCGTCCCTCTTCTGAAAGAATTTTTCCCTTATGCCGGGCGCCACGCCGCGAAAAGACCATTCCGTGTAGATTCCGGCCTCCGCTTTCCTCAGAAAATCCTGGTTGATATCCGTGCCCAGAATGCTCACGTCCCAGCCTTTGAGCGCGGGATATTCAGCCACCATTATTGCCACGGAATATGGCTCTTCGCCGGTGCTGCACCCGGCGCTCCAGATCCTCACCCGCCTGTCGCCGTGCGCATGTACGCGAATGATTTCTGGAAACGCCCGCTCGACCATTGCGCGAAGCCCGCTGTTTTCCCGAAAGAAATAGGTTTCTCCGACCGTAAGGCAACTGGCAAGCATCTCCAATGCGCGCTTGTCCGTCCGGGAGGAGAGCAGCCATTGAATGCACGAACCGGCGTCCGGAAACCCGAGTGAATCCGCGGCCAGGGAGATCTTTTTCTCCAGCTCTCCCCATCTTTCCCGTGGAAAGCTCATTCCCAGCCGGGACCTGATGTAGTCGCTGAGATCGGAAATCAGGCTTTCCGAGGCTAAGGCATTCATAGCTTCTCCAATGCCTTCTCATCCTCTTCAGTGAGGAACAGCTCCAGGTCGTGAATCAGCACGATGCCATCCTCGGTCCGGGTGGCCCCCGCCACGCAGCCAAGCCCATCGGAGATGGCATCGGCGCTGATGAAATCGTTCCGTTCCGCAGGCCGCACTCCAATGACCTCGTCAACCAAAAGCGCAATGCGCCGGCGGAAGGATTGCGCGATGATTATCCGATCCGCCATCATGACGCTCCGTTCCGGCAAATGAAGGCGCCGGCGCATGCTTAAGACCGGAAGTATCCGGCCCCTCCAGTTGATGACTCCGATGACAACGCTCGGGGCTTCCGGGAATGGGGTCACCTCAACGGCAAACTCGACTTTTTCCACCCCCGAAATGAAAAGCGCATGCCTCATATCCGCGACCGCGAACACGAGAATAGAATCGGCGTCCTCGATCCGCATCTCTTCCGCGTCCTACATCTTGTACAGCTCCACGAGCTGTTTCATCTTCTGCCCTACCCCGTGCAGGTTCTGCGCCCCCATCTCAAGCTGGCGCGTCCCTTCAACCCCCTGGACGCTGGCAACCTTGATGCTCTCCATGGCTATGGCCACCTGGTCCATGCCCACTAGCTGCTGCTGGCTGGACGCGGCGATCTGCGCGGCCCCCTGCGCCGCTTCGGCAACCGTCTCCGCAAGGCTTTCGATGGCCTCCTTTGCTTCCCCGGCCTGTTTCGTGCCCTGCTCCACCGCCTTGCTGCCCTGCTCAGTTGCCATGACGGCGCCGTTCGTGGCCTTCTGGATTTCCGTGAGCAGGGATCGGACTTGCGCAGTCGCGCGCTTGGACTGCTCCGCCAGGCTCTTGATCTCCTGGGCAACGACGCCGAAGCCCCTGCCTTGCTCTCCTGCTTTCGCTGCTTCAATGGCCGCGTTCACCGCAAGCAGGTTCGACTGGTCGGCCAGATCGCTCACCGTAGTAATGATCTCCCCGATTGATGCGCTCTGCTCGCTTAAGCGAGTGATGCTCTCCCCGATCGTGTCCATCTGCTCGCGGATACGTCCGATCACCTGGGTCGTGTCCTGAACGGAGACTCTTCCTGTCTCCGCTATCTCCTCGGTCCTTCGGGCCCTGTCGGCCATCTGCTTGGCTTTCTCGTTCGAAAGGTGCGCGGTCTGCTTCACTTCTTCAATGGTCGTGGTGGTCTGGCTCACCGCGGTGGCAGTCTCGCTGGAGTTGGAGGCGAACTGACTGGTGGACGTAAAGATTTCGCTTGCCGCCGCCGCTATCACGCCGGCCCCGTCCTGGATCTCACGGGTCTGGCGCCGCAGGTTCTCCAGCATGTTCTCAAGCGAAATGCCGAGGCTATCCTCATCGGAGCGCTTCACTGACTGCACCGTAAGGTCGCCGGAGGCGATCCGCTCGGCAAAAGCGGCAATCCGCCGCAGGTTCTCCAGCATGTTCTCAAGCGAAATGCCGAGGCTATCCTCCTCGGAGCGTTTGACCGACTGCACCGTGAGATCTCCCGACGCGATCCGTTCGGCAAAAGCTGCGATACGTCTCAGGTTCTCCAACATGTTTTCAAGTGCAATACCCAGACTGTCCTCCTCGGAGCGTTTCACCGCCTGCACCGTGAGGTCTCCCGAAGCGATCCGCTCGGCGAGCGCGGCAACCCCCTGGAGCGCCTTCTGCATCTCCATGAACGATCGCGCGAGCATGCCCACCTCATCCCTGCCTCGCACCTCAATAACGCGGCTCAGGTTCCCTCGGGTGATCTCTGCCGCGGCGTTTTTAAGCGCCACAACGGGCCGGGTGATTGAGCGTGAAATCAAAAACGCGACAAGTATGCCCAGCAGAATGAGTATCCCTGAAGCAATGATGATGTTGTTTCGGAGGGCGAAGCTTGGCGCGAGGACTTCGCTCACGTCATTGCCCACCACGAGTATCCACGGCATGCCGGAAAACTCGAGATATCCCTGGGAGTGGGAATAGGAAAAGAGAGTCGCTCGCCCACCATCAGTAGCTACGAACGAACCGCTGTCTCCCTTGATGTTCTGAAAATAGGGCTTTGCCGACACATCCTCCATGAAATGAAATGCCTTGGTCGCATAGAGGAGCTTGCCATCTGTCGTGGTCAGCCTGACCTGGGTGCTCTCGTATTTCTTGTAGGTGATCACCGCATTGCGGATGATCGAGTCAGTGGTGACCTTGACCAGTATCGCACCCGAGAATTGCCCCTGGGCATCGGTGACGGGCACAGCGAGAGGAATACTGGCCTGGCCGCTCTGTTCATCCAGCTCGACTTCCCCCGCTGTGGAGCCCGACTCTTTTGCCTTGAGCCATAAGGCGTTCCCGTCAAAGCGATAGTGGGATGCCGCCTCTGTTGCCGCGACCGTTGCCCCATACTTGTTCGTCACAATGATCTCGGCAACGTCAGTGCTGCCCTGCTTTTTTTGATAGTGCTTGAAGTAAAAATTGCGTAACATTTCCGAGAGATCGCTGCCGACAACCTTATTGACCGCGGGTGAAAGATCGCCCTTCGCAGAGGCGCGCCATTCCGCTTCCATGCGATCCATATACACATCGGGAGAGCCCATGGCACTGAACTGCCGGTTTGAAACCTCCACAGCCTGCTGGATGAAGGGGTCGAGGCTGCGCACCTCAAAACGGTCGATCCAATCGAATACTGCCATGTTCATGTTCACGAGCATCTCATTGGCCACGAACACGGAGCTTTGGCCGATTGCGTCTTGCAGGGATTTCTGGCTTGCAAAGGATGAATAGAAAGCAACCGCGATAATCATCAGCAGAAGGAGAAGAAAGCCGCTAATGAGTTTCATGCCCAGTGTTTTCATCA
This sequence comes from Spirochaetia bacterium, assembly GCA_049519415.1. Classification (GTDB taxonomy): domain Bacteria; phylum Spirochaetota; class Spirochaetia; order SZUA-6; family Fen-1364; genus Fen-1364. Next base: position 35,496 of record JBEKQU010000012.1, on the reverse strand, counting down.
CGTCGTCGCCTCCTCGGTTCTACCAGTACTTGAGGGCACCATTCACGACCTGCGTGGGGAATAGCGGGAAAGTCAGATCGTGGTCTCCGGCTTTTGCCCTTACCTGACCGAACACTCCCGAATAATCGAACCCGCCTGCCAGAAGGTCCCTCACGGTCTGCCGGGAAACTTGCCGATCCTCAAGCAGGCCGGTGATCAGCTTGATGAAATCGTACCCGGATGCCGACCACTGATCGAATGCCTTCTTGAACCGGGTTTCGTACTTTTCTCCCGCATCCTTCGCATAGAGATAATTGGGATTATGTATAATCGTTGCTCCCATATAGATGCCCTGCAGTTCAGGCAGACTGAAAAGACCGGGCTGGGCCGCGCTGGCCGTTGTCATGACGGCCCCGTGATAGTTCGCCTCCCTGATCTGCTGCAGAGCGCCAAGAAGAACCGCACCGGTGCATGAGACAAAGATCGCCTCCTGGTCGTTCAGCTTCGCGATCTTTGCTCGATAATCCTTGTCCGCTATTTCGACCATCTGGCTCGTCACGCGTCCCCCAGCATTCGTGAACTCCCTCGTCATTAGCTGCTGTTGGTCTCTTCCAAACTCCTCGTTCTGGTATAAGATGCCCAGGTTTTTCACGTTTAAATCCTGAAGGATGCGCAGGAGGGGTACAGTATTGGCCAATCCCTTTGGCCAGTAGCAAAAGACCCATTCACGGCTACGGGTAAAATCGATCGCAGCGGTGACGAGTCCCGTAAGCACGACATGCTTCTCTTCCGCGAGGGGGGCCAGTGCCATTCCCACGCCGCTGAGATGGGATACGTAGAAAAGGGGTCGCTGCGAGTTTTCCATCTTGTTGAATCCGTCGACGGCTGCTTGCGGGTCGCTTTTACTGTCTTCGACGACAAGATCGATTTTGCTGCCGTTCACTCCGCCTCTCTTGTTGATTTCATCGACTGCAAGCTGAAGGCCGTCGCGGATGCTTTGCCCCTGCACGGCCGAGTTGCCGGTGAGCGCAAGGACGGCGCCGATCCTTATGCTAGCCGCGCTCGCACATAGCGGCGCTCCCATGGCCACGCAGGCGGCGATCGCAACCGCCATTCCCATTCTCCGCACTATCATGACCTTCATTGCCGTGCCTCCTTATTGTTCTCAGGCTTTGTTTGCGTTCTTCTGTCCAAGACCTTCCGCACCGTGCCGAGCAGCGCCTGCGCGCTTACCGGCTTCTGCAAAAAGACGTCGTCCGGCCCCGGCAGGATCTGTGACACGTCCCCCAGGTCTGGATACCCCGACATCAGGATGAACTTCACGTCAGGAAGTGTTTCGCGGATGAGACGCGCCATCTCCGGACCCCTCATGTCCGGCATCACCACATCCGAGAGAACAAGATCCACGGACTTCCCGCGGGACCGGCACAATTCCAGCGCTTCACGTCCATTAGCCGCACGGACGACGGTGTACCCGGCCTGCGCCAGGCTCTCGTCCAGTATGTCCCCCACCATTTGCTCATCCTCGGCAAGGAGGATGGTTTCCGTGCCCGTCAAGAGCTCGGACTCTCCATTGATGAACTCCTGCGCTGATCGGTCCGCCTCTGAAGCGGGAAAGTGGATGACAAACGTGCACCCTTTGCCCGGCTCGCTGTCGCACCATATATAGCCGCCGCTCTGCTTCACGATTCCATAGACCGTGGCCAGCCCGAGGCCCGTTCCTTTTCCGCGCTCCTTGGTTGTGAAAAATGGCTCGAAAATGTGCGCCTGGACCTGTTTGTCCATGCCCTCCCCGGTGTCGCGGACATGGAGCCGGACATACTGCCCCGGCCGGACGTACGGATGCACGCACATGTCCTCTTCGGTGAGCGCCTGATTGTTGGTTTCGATTTCAAGCCTGCCCCCTTTGGGCATGGCGTCACGGGAGTTCACCGCGAGGTTCATAAGGACCTGGCTGATCTGGCCCCGGTCCGCGTTGATATTCCGCGCCGATTCCTGCAGCTCAAGGTGCAGCGCGACATCCTCTCCGATCAACCGGGAGATCATTTTGGCCGTTTCCTCGATAACGTCATTGAGGGAGAATGTCTCCAATTTGAGGACCTGCTTACGGCTGAACGCAAGAAGCTGCTGGGTGAGCCCAGCCGCGCGCATCGTTGCCTTTCTTATCTCCCCGAGGTAGCGGCGTTGGCCGTCGTCCGCGGCGTTTTTTATGGCCAGGATGTCGGTGAACCCGAGGATGACCATCAGCATGTTGTTGAAATCGTGCGCAATGCCGCCGGCCAGCCTTCCGATGGCCTCCATCTTTTGCGCGTGCAGAAAGTTGGTTTCCAGTTTTTTGCGATCGGTGATGTCCAGGATATAGCGAATGATCTGGACCAGCTCACCCGTTTCCGACCGCTTCCCGATGCCGTTCTCCAAGGCGATGATCTGTTCTCCATCGACGCGGCGGAACGTCTGCTCGTGATACTCCCCCTTCTCGTTTTTCGCCAGGAAATCCAGGAATTTCAATCGATCCGCGGGGTCCCAGTACAGCTCGGAGATCAGGTGTTCTCGAGCTTCATCACGGCTTGAGAACCTGAAGATGCGCAAGAATGCCTGGTTGCAGTCGGTGATCTTCCCATCAGGGGCCGTAACCACGACGCCGCTGAGATCGTTCTCCAGAAGCACGCGATAATATTCTTCGCTGTTCCGCAGGGCGGCCATGGTCTGGTGGTGTTCCTCCACCTCGGCGGAAAGGGCTTTCGTCCTCTCCCTGACCATAGACTCAAGCTCGTTGTTCATTTTTTCCAGGTACGCCTGGGAAGCGGCGAGCTTCTGATTCACGTGAACCGCGTTGTCATACGTTGAAATGAGGAGGTTGAGTATCTGAAGCCGGTCTGAATTGATGTAATGCTTCCTGCCTCCGAAAAAAATCTCCAGCCCCATTCGGGCATCATCCCCGGAGGAAAGGGCATGGCTTGTCAGAATGTTTTGAATCCGCGAGAGAAGGTATGCAGGCTCGAACGGTTTGATGATGAAGTTGTCCGCTCCGGAGGCAAGTCCTTTTATAACGTCTTCGGGGTCGGAGAGCGATGTAAGAAGGATGACGGGCGTATCCCACGTGGATTCATTGTCCTTGATGTTTCGACACAGGGTGTACCCGTCCATCCCAGGCATGATGATGTCGCTGAGCACCACCTGCGCCGGTTCTCGCTTCAGGGCGGTAAGGGCGTCCAGCCCATTGGATTCCATACGTACTTTGTAGCCGCCCTGTTCAAGGATGCCGCGGATCTGTTCCGCCTGCGTGGGGCTGTCTTCAACCAGGAGGATGGTCGCTGCATCAGTCATGGCTTGCCTGGTCCCCATCACCCCAACTGCTCCCGGATTGACTCCAGGGAATCCAGAAGCCATTCCTGCTCACGTACCCTGTCGAAAAAGTACGTGGCGCCTGCTTCGTGGCAGCTCGCCCTGTATTGAATGGAAGCCGAGCTGGCGATCGCCATAATGATGGGTGCCCGTTCCCCTCGCTGCCCATGGATTTGCCTGATGATCTCAAGGCCGCGGCCACGAGACTCGTCGATATTGATGAGGATGACGTCGGGATGAAGCCGGGTAATTATTCGATCTACATCCAAATCGCCCGGCTCGTGGACATCAACCTGAACGTCCGTTAATTCGGAGAGTACCCCCACCAGGCGCTCGCTGAGGGGAGAATTGCTGTCAATGAGAAGCACTTTCACATCATGATCATTGTCCGAAGCGGTTCAGAACGATATCAGAGAGTGTCGAATGTTTCTGTCAGTGCCGGGAGAATAGTCCTGTCAGTGTTTCTCCTACATCATTGCACCAAGCTATGCTGGAGCGCGTAGCGGATGAGCTGAGCATTTGTCTCCATGCCCATCTTTATAAGGATCCGCGATCGGTACGTGCTCACGGTCTTGAAGCTGAGATTCAGCTCCTCCGCGATTTCCGACACCTTTTTCCCGGACCCGATGAGGACAAGAACCTGCATTTCCCTGTCAGAGAGGGTTTCGTGCGGAAGCTGCCGGGAGCTATCCTCGACATACGCGGCAAGCCTGTCCGCAATCGAAGGGGTGATGTATCTCTTTCCAGTGGCGATTATTTGTATTGCCTGGATCAGCTCTTCAGGTGGGCACCCTTTTGTGAGGTACCCGGAAGCGCCATCCCGAAGGCTCCGGATGGCGTACTGTTCCTCGGAATACATGCTTAAAACGAGCATTTTTAACGCCGGGTTCTCCGCCTTCAACTCCCGCAGGATGTCCAAGCCGCTCCTGCCGGGCATCGCGATGTCCAGTATAACGACGTCAAACGGATGCGAACGCACCAGCTCCAGCGCTTCCTGGCCGCTCGACGCCTCCCCGGCCACCTCCATCCCGGGGCTGTCCGTCACGATCTGAATGAGTCCTTTTCTCACCACGCTATGATCGTCAACGACCAGAATACGGATCACGCGAGCCCGCCTTCTTTCGGTAGCGGGATCTGGGCCGCCAAAATTGTCCCGAATCCCTGTTCTCCATTGATTGATAGACTTCCGCCCAACCCCTCCAGCCTTTCTCGCAACCCGATCAGACCGTAGGAATCAGGCGCCGCCGCCTGCTCAGCGGTGATCCCGATGCCGTCATCTTCGATGTGAAGGTTGAGCACGTCATCGGAGACGTTCAGTCGGACAACGGCGTGATTCGCGTGTGAATGCCGCTCGATGTTTGCCAGGGACTCCTGGACGATCCTGTACAGGGTCGTTGCGGCATTTCCTCCCACTATTCCCGGAGGTATTTCCATTGTCACCTTGCAAACGATTTTTGTGCGTCGCGTGAAATCCGCGCCAAGCCAATCCAGAGCAGGCGCCAGCCCCAGGTCATCCAGCATTCTTGGTCGCAATTCCGATGTAATTCGTTGCACGGTGCTGATCGCCTGCTCGCTCAGATCAATCGTCCCCTTGATCTTGTCACGCAGTAATGCCACATCTCCCCCGAGACGCTTCGAAAGCCAGTGCAGGTCCATCTTCAGAGCGGCGAGTGTCTGACCGAGCTGGTCATGGACATCCTGTGCAATCTTCCGCCTCTCCTCCTCGCGAGCGTGAAGAAGATGCACAGCCAGGTTCCGCATTCTCTTGTGCGCATCCTTGAGCTGGCTCTCGATCTCTTTCCTTTCCGTGACATCTTCCACCAACATTCCGTACAACAGCAGGGAGGTGAGACGAACAGGGTAGAATTTTACTTGGAGGATCTTCCGTGCGCCGTCACGCGTCGCAAGGTTGATCTCCACCTCGCGCGTCATTTCCACGCTCATGGGATCCTTTTCACTAGCGCGCGCTTTAGTCAGTAACTCCTGCATTCGGCTCCAGCCGTAGGTTGGCTCCAATCCGAGCAGCCACTGCAGGTTCCTCACGTCCTTCCCAAGAGCTTCTGCGACGGGGATGCCGGTGATGCGCGCGAGCGAATCGTTCCATTCGGTGAGTTTCCCTTTCTGGTCTATCATGGCCACGCCCACGATGGATTGATCCACGAGGCTTCTCCACTTTACCTCGTTCTCGCGAAGCGCCTCTTCGGATTCTCGGCGCGCGGTGACATCCTGATAGGAGATTTGAATGGCCGGGCCGCCGTCGATGTCGATGACAACGGCATTTGTTTCAACCCACCGAAAGCTTCCGTCCTTGCGCATAAACCGGAAATGTTGTGTAGCCTGAATGCCTTCGTTCTCCAGGCGTCGCGCCATGTCATTCAATATACGCGCTCGGTCACCTTCATGGATCATCGCCATGATTTCTGCCGCTGATGCCCGAAGAAGCTCGGCAACGGAATATCCGGTTATGGTGGCCAGGGCCTGGTTCGCGAATATCACCCTCCCATTCTGGAGAATCGCGAAACCTTCGAAAGCATGATCCGCCAGCGAATGACGAGCAGCTTCCACCCGCTTCCGTTCGGTCATGTCAACATAGGAGATCTGTAATGCAGGCTTGCCATTGTACACGGTTCGAACAGCGAGCACCTCAACCCACCGAACATTCCCCTGCTTGTCCAACATCCGCAACGTATCGGCAGGCCAGGATTTTCCGGCCGCCATTATCTCGGTCATCGCTTGAAGAGCCCGCGGTCGGTCTTCAGGGTGTATCGTTGCAGCGACATCGTCCCATGACATGCGGTAGGTTTCCTCCTTGGAGAACCCGCTCATGCGGCAAAGGGCCTCGTTGCAAAGAACGATCCGGCCATCCTGGATGATCGCCAATCCCTGGAGAAGGCTTTCGATTATATTACGATAATTGGGCTCGTTCTCGCTCAGTTCATTTTCACTCATTGCTGCGGCTTAACCGCTAGATCACGGTGCCAGGCAGGAGCACCGCGTCCTTGCGAATGACGATGATCCCGTCCCTGATGGAATAATTCTCATTGTCGCAGTCGGGCCGCGGAATGGAGTCGATCCCCAGCCGGCAGTTCTCCCCGATGCGCGCGTTCTTGTCGATGATGGCCCGCTTGATGATGCAGCACCGTCCAATGCCGATGTTGGGCTTGCCCACCGCGACGTTGTTCTCCCGGTCTTCGATGGTCTCGTAGAAATCAGCTCCCATGCAGACCACGCCGTCCAGATTGGCCCCGCTTTCAATGATCGTGCGGATTCCGACGATGGAGTTGGAGATGTTCGCGTTCGTGATGATGCTCCCCTCGGCGGCGAGGGACATGGAGATGGTGCTATAATTGATCTTGGACGGCGCAAGGTCGCGTCGGTTGGTGAAGATGGGGGTATTCTCCATGTACAGGTTGAAGTCGGGGTTGATGGAAGCGAGGCCGATGTTGGCCTCGTAGAAGCTTCGGATTGTCCCGATGTCCTCCCAGTAGTCGTCGAAGATGTATGCCGACACCTTCATGCTGTCTATGGAGGCGGGGATGATCTGGGAACCGAAATCGTCGAAGGTATTGTCCACCGCCTTCATCATGGCGGAAGCGGAGAAAAGATAGATCCCCATGGAAGCGAGATATTCATCGCTCTCAAACTGCAAGTCCTCCTTCGCCTTGATCTTGGCGGGTATGGCGAGGGCCGTGATGTCTTGTTCGAGAGAGGGTTTTTCGATGAAGTGTGTGATGCGGTAGTTTGCGTCCACCTGGAGGATCCCCAGGTGACTTGCCTTGTCGCGGGTGACGGGCTTTGCCGCTATCGTTACATCGGCGCCGGATTCGACATGGCGATGGAACAGATCCATCAGGTCCATGCGGTAGAGCTGGTCCCCCGAGAGGATGAGGTAATGGGTGGGGGACTGGTCGACAAAGTGGACGAAGTTCTTCCGAACCGCGTCCGCCGTCCCCTGGTACCAATCATTGGACATCAGGGTCTGCTCCGCGGCGAGGATCTCCACAAAGCCCTTGCTGAATGCGTCGAACCTGTACGTGTTGTTGATGTGCCGGTGCAGCGACGCGGTAAGGTACTGCGTGAGGATGTAGATCTCCCTCAATCCCGCGTGGATGCAGTTGGAAATGGGGATGTCCACCAGCCGGAACTTGCCGCCAAAGGGCACGGCCGGCTTTGCGCGCTTGGCCGTGAGGGGGTAGAGCCGCTGTCCCCTGCCGCCGCCCATGATGATCGAAACGATCTTTGCCATGTGCTCCCCCCAAAAAGTGTATGTCGGCTTCCCGGTGCCGTCAAGGCGTGCTACTATCCCCTTCTGGGGGCGCCCGGCAGAGCACGCAAGCAAACGCTGCGCGCCCAAGGGGAGGGGGATGCTCACCGACGTCATTGAGTCCCTGCGGCGCGATCCAGAGTTCAGCCAGAGAGTCACGCACTGGGAGGTCCTGCCTGCCCGCCCGGGGAAGTTTGCCGACATTCCTCCCGGCGTTGACCAGCGCATCCGCGCCGCCCTGAAGTATCGGGGAATCGACAGGATCTACAGCCATCAACTGGCCACGTGGAACGAGGTGCGCGCGGGAAAGAGCGTCGTGCTGGTAAGCCCCACCGCCTCGGGAAAGACGCTGGCGTACAACCTTCCCGTTCTCCAGACCCTGCTGGAAGACCCCGATGCCAGGGCCCTGTACCTTTTCCCCACAAAAGCCCTTTCCCAGGACCAGCAATCAGAGTTGAACGAGGTGGTGCTGGGAGGCGACATCCCGGTCAAGGTGTTCACCTACGACGGCGATACTCCCGGATCCATCCGCATCTCGGCCCGGGACGAGGGAAGGATCATCATCACCAATCCCGACATGCTGCACACCGGCATCCTTCCCAATCACCCCAAGTGGATCAAGGCGCTGAAGCGCCTCCGCTACGTGGTAATCGATGAGATGCACTCCTACAGGGGCGTGTTCGGTTCCCACATGACCAGCGTCATCCGCAGGCTGAAGCGCATCGCTGAGTTCTACGGCGCCCGGCCGGTGTTCATCTGCTGCTCCGCTACCATCGGCAACCCGCACGAGCTGGCCAAGAAGATCCTGGAGCAGGACGTGACCCTCGTAGACGACAACGGCTCGCCCTCGGGAGAGCGCCATTTCGTTCTCTACAATCCCCCGCTCGTGGACCGGGTGCAGGGGATCCGTCGCAGCGTGGTGCTGGAGAGCCAGCGCATCGCCACCCGTCTCCTAAAGGCGGGTGTGAAGACCATCGTCTTTGCCCGATCGCGCGTGCGCACCGAGCTCATCGCCACCTATATCAGGGATTCCCTGAAAAACTTCTACACGGACAACCACGGCATCACGGTGCAGTCCTACCGGGGAGGGTACCTGCCCAATGAGCGCAGGGCCATAGAGAAGGGGCTGCGCGACGGAAGCATCCAGGGCGTGGTGTCCACCAATGCTCTGGAGCTGGGCATTGACATCGGGGGCCTGGATGCATCGATCCTTGCCGGATTCCCCGGCACCATCTCCTCTTCATGGCAGCAGGCGGGCAGGGCGGGCAGACGCAACGCCGTTTCCCTTTCCATACTCGTGGCCTCCTCCTCTCCGACCGACCAGTTCGTGATCCAGCACCCTGAGTACTTTTTCTCCCGGTCTCCGGAGAACGGCTATATTGATCCGGGCAACATCTTCATCCAGACCGACCAACTGAAGTGCGCCGTGTTCGAGCTGCCCTTTGAGCAAGGGGAGGCGTTTGGGGAGGGAACCGGCGATCTGCTCGGCTACCTTTCGGAACAGGGGGTGATCCGGCACGCGGGTTCCAAGTGGTACTGGGCTGACCGTTCGTATCCCGCGGAAGGCGTTTCGCTGCGCACCTCTACGCCGGAGAACGTGGTGATCGTGGATACCACCAAGGGCCGCGACCAGGTCATCGGAGAGATGGACATGCCATCCGCCAAGCTCCTGGTGTTCGATCACGCCATCTATATCCACCTCGGCGACCAGTTCGCCGTCAAGCAGCTCGATATATCGAACAGGCGCTGCTTCGTGGAAGAGGCTGACACCGACTACTGGACCGACTCCATCGTGAAGACCGACATCAAGGTGCTTGCCGAGGACGAGCAGCGCATGGCTGCCGGCCTGCGCTGCGTGCTGGGCGACATACTGGTGCGCACCCAGGCCACCAAGTTCAAGAAGCTGAAGTTTCACACCAATGAGAACGTAGGATACGGCGACATCGCCCTGCCGGCTGATGAGATGCACACGCGTTTTGTTGCCTTGTTGTTCGATCCATCTACCGGGCCGGGCAAGATATTCGGCGCGCTCTCTGAGTCGGAGCAGGGCATCGTGATCCAGAGGCTGGGCGTGCTCCTTCGCACTGTTGCCCCCGTTTTCCTTCTCTGCGATCCGCACGACATCGGCGTGGCGGAGCGCGTGCGCGATCCGCACTTCGACGCGCCCTGCCTGTACATCTATGACCAGTACCCCGGCGGCATCGGCCTGTCCGAGGGGTTCCTCGGAGACCTGTCGCGAATCGCGCGCGGCGCCAGGGAGGTGGTGGACCGCTGCCCCTGCCAGAGCGGGTGCCCCTCCTGCATCGGCGCGCCGGATGCGCTTGTGGTCCCGGGCGCCGGCCCGGCCGCGCCCGCGCCTGGCGGAGCACCAGCTCCTGATGACATCTCGGCAGCCGTTGCTCAGGCAAGCGCGGTGAATGCGAAGCAGGCGGTACGCGCCTTCCTGGCGGCCTGGACGGCCGCGCTCGGGGAATGACGAGCGATCCACGCTTCCCCGGCTGGAGGAGGGAAGGGGAGTACCTCTACCGCAGGCGGCAGTATTTCCAAGGCTGGGGGACCGATGTCTGGCCCGATCTTTTTTCTCCCGAGGCTGACTCCGCCGACCAACTGCTGTTCTACGACACGGAGACAACGGGATTGTCCGGCGGCGCGGGCACCGTGATCTTCCTTTTCGGAGCGGCGTGGTGCGAAGGCCGGGATCTAGCCATGGAGCAGCTCTTCCTCTCTGATTTTCCCGGCGAGCCCGATTTCCTCCTTGCCGTGCGCGATCTCCTTTCACCGTACAGGGCGTTTGTCTCCTATAATGGAAAGACTTTTGACAGCCATCTCCTGAGAAACCGTTTCCTCATGAACCGCATTCCGTGGGAGCCGGGGCTCCAGGTGGACCTGCTCCACCATTCACGCAGGCTCTGGAAATCGATCATGGGCGATTGCAGCCTGCGTTCCATAGAGACGCGCGTTCTGGGCTTCACCCGGGAGCTGGATGTGGCGGGAGAGGACATCCCGCTGATCTGGCTGGAGTTCCTGCGCACGGGAAAGCCCGGCACGCTCCCCGTGGTCTTTGACCATAACGTGATGGATACCGCCTCACTGGCGCGGCTGTACAGCCTCATCGGCAGGTTGCTGGCAGGCGATCTCTCCTCGGCCCCGGTCGATGAACGGGCGTTGGGCCATTGGTTGCTTTCCCGCAAGCACGCGACAGGCGCCACCATTCTCGCGGAAGCATTCGGCCGGGGCAATGCCGAGGCCGGCGCCTCCCTCAGTCTCCATTACAAGCGGCTCCGGGAGTGGGACAAGGCCGTGGCAGTGTGGGAATCCATGATTGCGACTTCCAGGAGCGTTTTTTCCGCCATTGAGCTTGCAAAATATTACGAGCACCGAGCGCGACAGCTTGAGCGGGCGCTGGAGATGGTGCAGCTCATCCTTTCGTGGGGACTGCCGCTCGACGCACGCCAGCGAGAAGGGATAAAGAAGCGGAAGGAGAGGCTGCAGAGAAAGATCGCCAGACGCTCGGAATGAGCGCTGATATTAGAGAAACCGGTATAGTAAATTGTGAATGTCTGACTACTGGCCATAAGAAGTATTTTAAGGAACTAATTTTAATTATTTATTATATAAAGAATTAAAATATTGATCGATTTTTCTTGACACTGGCCACTGGCCGTGTAATAATCTGTAACCGGTTGCAGGAATATATGTTAATTAAGCATTTTTCCCATATTAACAAAACCGTTTTTATGGGGTTTCCGGGGAACCCTGCATGACCATAAGTGATATTGCTGAAATGGCCCATGTTTCCAAGGGCACCGTGTCCAGGGTCATTAATGGGGTTACCGGCGTCGGGGATGACACACGGAAAAGGGTCCTCAAGCTGATCGAATCCCTTGATTTCCATCCCAATGCATCCGCGCGCGGCTTGGCGGCGCGTAAAACCAATACGCTGGGCTTTGTGATCCCCCATACCGGCAAGTACACCCTGACCAGCACCTTCTGGCCAGTGTTCCTCACCATCGTCACGCAGGAGGCTGCAGCCCGCGGGATCAATGTTCTTCTCTCAACGGCGCGCTCGGAAGACGACGTTGACTCAGCGTTCCGGACCATCCTCAGGGGCCATCGCATTGACGGCGCCATCATTGGCGCGGAGCAGTTTGGAGAGAAGCAGCTTGCGGAGCTGCTTCTTAAAAACCTTCCTTTTGTCATGATGGGGCGAAGCGCCAACATCTCTTCCTACTACGTCGACGTGGACAATGCGTTGGGAGCCCGCATGGCCGCCGAGCACTTGGCGCTGAAGGGCCATTCCAGGATTGCCGTTCTCGCGGGCCCTGATTGGCTCCCCTATGTGCACGACAGAATCCGCGGCGCCCGGGATGTCTTCCGCGAGCACGGTCTGCCGGATCCTGTGGTAGTGCACTGCACTTACGACACGGCGGAGGCGGCCCGCTGCGTGCAGGGAATCCTCCTCTCCCGGCCCGCCGTGACGGCGATCTTCGTGGCCGCGGGGGACCTCGTCGTTGGCACCCTGAAGGCGTGCGCTGACATGGGGCTCAGCGTGCCCTTGGATGTTTCCATTGTGTCGTTCGATGACCACCCCTTTTTCGCGCATCTTGCGCACGGCATTACCGCTATTGCCCAGCCCATAGAGGAGCTGGCGTCGGCGGCGGTGCAGATGCTCTTTGAGCTGATGGCGGGAAGGGAGCCGGAGCGCAAGGCCATGATTATCGCGCCCCGGCTTGTAGAGCGCGGCTCGTGCGCCGCGCCTCGAGACAGAGAAAAAAACCCCTCGTTGAGGGGGAATTAATCCTTTAAGGAGGTTTGAGTCATGAAGAAAATGATTTTCTTCGCTTTGATGGCACTGCTGTTCCTTCCCGTGAGCGCCATGGCACAGCAGACCACGCTCAATTTCCTGTGGTACATCGATGCCACGACGGCGGGGTACTCGACCGATGTGCAGATCTGGCAGAAGTTCAAGGACACGAATCCCGACATCAACCTGAACCAGGAGATCCTGTTCAGCAACGCGTACCACGACAAGCTGACGGCGTACATCGCCGCGGGCCAGATGCCCGATGTGTTCTACCTCTGGCCCTCCATGAAGGACAGCTCGGCCATCGTGCAGTCGAAGAAGCTGGCCAAGGATCTCAAGGTCCTGCTGGGCGCTGATTTCATCAGCCAGTTCGCCCCCACGGCCGTTGATCCCAACCAGCAGTCCTCCAAGATGCTCCTCGAGCTGCCGCAGTCATTCACGTTCTGCTCCGTCATGTACACGAACAAGAAGCTGCTCTCCGACCTGGGGATCCCGCTTCCCAAGACCTACGCCGACCTGAAGGCGATGGTCGTCAAGCTGAGAGTGAAGAACATCCAGACGATCCTGCTGCCTGATGGCGACGGGTGGCCCGGAGAGTCCTGTCTCTTCTCCACGATCGTCGACCGAATGGTGGGAACGGATTTCCAGGATAAGCTCATGACGGGCAAGGCGAAATTCACGGATCCGTCTTTCGTCGCGACCTTGACATTCTGGAAGCAGATGTTCACCGACGGCGTCATGTCCTGGACCAACATCCAGCAGCCCTACGGCGACGGCCCCGGGCTCTTCGCCGGAGGCAAGGCTGCGTTCATCGTGGACGGCGACTGGAGGCCGGGTGCATATATGACCGACAGGGCCACCGGCAAGGCACTCATCCCTCCCGAGAACCAGAGCTCGGATTTCGGCTTCATGGTGTTCCCCCAGATCCCGGGTGAGAAGTTCCCGAACACGGTCCCCGGCATCGCGGGCACGGGTCTTGCCATCGCGTCTTCGGTTTCCTCCGGATCGGACGTGGAGAAGGCGGCTGTCCGGCTCCTGAAGTATTACTACGGCCCTGAGGTCCAGCTCCTGCAATACGAGACGGGCGCCTACATCCCCTCGCGCAAGGGCATCACGAGCGACAAGGTCGAGCCGTTCGTCGGCATGATAGCCGACTTCAAGAACAACGTTGCCAAGTCCAGCTACGTGTTTGATGGCGTGTTCGCTCCCGAGGTCGTTAACGTGCTGAACCCGGGCCTCCAGGCCATCGGGCTCGGGGCGCAGACCCCCACGCAGGTGGCGGCAGCCATGCAGAAGGCCCAGGACGCTCTCCTGGCCGCAAAGAAGTAACGTCTCCTGTGAGCCTATTCGCGCTATAATGGCGCGGGCACGGCGGTGCCCGGGGCTCCCCCGGGCACCCCTTCGGGGGTCCGCGAGGACCCCCGATTTGCGTTGCGTTCTCGGAGAGAGGGAGGTCCCCCATGAGGCGAGGAATCCGGAGCAGGGCCGAGGAGGTGCGGGCCTACTGGGCAATGGTCCTGCCCGCGTTCATCCTCTACCTGCTCGTGCTCGCATTCCCGATCGTCCTTTCGATCGTCCTGTCCCTGAGCAACTACAACGGGGGAAAACTCTTCGGTGGCGAGGCCTGGAAAATGGTGGGGTTTCAGCAGTACGAAAGGCTGGTTTGGGACCCCCAGTTCTGGCTCGCGCTGAAGAACAACGTGTACATCGTCCTCATCTCGGTTTTCGGCCAGCTCCCGCTGGGATTTATATTCGCCTACCTCATCTACCGCAGAATCGTGAAGTTCGGCGATTTCTGGCAGGGCGTGCTCTACATGCCCGCCATCATTTCAACCATCGTTCTGGGAATCATGTGGAGCGTCATCTTTTCCCCCACCGGCTTGATTGCCGATGTATTCAATAAAAGTTACGCGTCAGCCTTCACGAACCATCTCACCCAGATTTTCAGCCAGGCCGGCGGGCTCAATATCACCGATGGGGTGGTCAAGAAGATCCTCGCCGTAAGTGACCCGAAGGCGCTGACGGTTTTTTCGAACCCGCTCACCGAGCTGAAGGGCCTCCTCCTCGCGTATCAGCCCGACCAGATGAAGGTCGTGTTGTCCGACATGACGAACCTGCTGGCCCGCAAGTGGACGCCGGACTTCCTCTCGAAGCAGAACGTCGCCATGGTCCCCATCATGTTCGTGACACTCTGGTGCTGGACGGGCATGTACCTGATCCTGTTCCTTGCCAACATGCAGAAGATCGACCCGCAGCTCCTCGAGGCGGCCCGCATAGACGGCGCGGGAGAAGGACAGGTCATGGGGCGAATCGTCCTGCCTCTCCTCTCCGGTGTCATTGTCAACGCGGCCATCCTCTGCATAGCGGGATCTCTTAACAGCTTCGCCCTCGTATGGGCCATGACGGGCGGCGGACCCGGCAGGGTCACGGAGCTGCTTTCCATCTACATGTACAGGAACGCGTTCGTCGGGGTCCCCAACTTCCCCCTGGCCAATGCCATCGCAATGGCGATCGTCATCTTCAGCATCGTGCTCATCGTCCTAACGAAGCTCGTCGAGAAGCGCTACGGCGGGAAGGAGTAGACAGTGCGCGCAATGCTGGGCCAGTCAACCTCCTCGCGCATCTTGGGGATCACCGGCAGGGTGATCGCCTACTTGGTCATGGGGACCTTCGCTCTCATGACGATCCTGCCCATCGTGTGGCTCATCATCAACTCCTTCAAATCCAATGCGGAGTACTACCTCAGCAAGCTGGCGCTCCCGCAGAAGTTGCAGTGGGTGAACTTCAAGGGCGCGTGGGACATCGGCGATTTCAAGGAGCTCATCGGCAACTCGTTCATCTACACCGCCGGGGCGACTCTGGGGATCATTTTCTTCTCCATCCTGGCAGGGTTCGCGTTTGCCAAGATTCGGTCCAAGGCGACGCCGCTGATCTACGGCAGCTTTGTCATGGGGATCCTCCTCTCCATCCAGTCGCTCATGGTCCCGCTTTTCATCGAGGTCTCCCAGTTCGACAAGCTCCTCGGCGCGCTCTTCCAGGCGGTGCACTTTATCAAGAGCGCGGACAACTTCCACTTCTTCTACAACAGCCGGGTCGGGGTGCTCATCGTCTACATAGGCTCGGGGCTCCCCATCGCTCTCTACCTGAGCACGGAGTACATCAAGGGCATCCCGACAGCCCTCGTTGAGGCCGCGCGTATTGATGGTGCCGGCTACTTCAGGATTTTCCGCGGCATCATCATCCCCATGTGCGTGCCCATAGCGACCACGGTGGCTATCCTCAACATAACGGGTCTGTGGAACGAGTTCGCCCTGATCAACATCCTGGTCTCCAAGACGGGCTTGAAGACGATCCCCCTCGGGGTCATGCGGTTCTCCGGCACCATGATGGCGGATTACGGCAAGCAGTTCGCCGCTCTGGTCATAGGCATGGGGCCCATGCTCGTTTTTTACATCATCTTCCGCAAGCAGATCACCAAGGGCGTGTCCGCGGGCGCCATAAAAGGATGACCGCGGCATGATGTACGGACATTTCGACGACAACAAGCGCGAATACGTCATCACCCGGCCCGACACGCCGTGGCCCTGGATCAACTATCTGGGGAGCGACGATTTCTTTTCCCTCATCTCCAACTCCGGCGGCGGCTACTCGTTTTACAAGGACGCCCGGCTGCGCCGGATCACGCGCTACCGGTACAACGACGTGCCGATGGACGGTAATGGCCGGCTGTTCTACGTGAAGGACGGCGATTCGGCTTGGAGCCCGGGGTGGCGGCCCACGCGAACCGAACTGGATTCCTACGAGTGCCGGCACGGCATGGGCTACACCCAGATCAGGTCGGCAAAGCAGGGAGTGGAGGCGGAGCTGCTCTTCTTCGTGCCCGTGGGCGCCGACTGCGAAATCCAGCGGCTCGTGCTTAGGAACACTACTGCCGGGCCGAAGCGTCTGAAGCTGTTCGCGCTCACCGAGTTCTGCCTTTGGAATGCCCTGGACGACATGACCAACTTCCAGCGCAACCTCTCCACGGGGGAAGTGCGGGTTGAAGGCAGCGCGATCTACCATGTCACGGAATATCGGGAGCGGCGCAACCATTTCTCCTTCTACGCGGTGAACACGGCCGTGAGCGGATATGAGACCGACCGGGAAGCCTTCACGGGCCGGTACGCAGGCTATGATCAGCCCGAGGCGGTGATCCGCGGCAGCCTGGGCAATACCGTGACCTCGGGCTGGTGGCCTGTCGCTGCCTTCCACCTGGACATCGACCTTGCGCCAGGAGAGGAGCGGGCGCTCGTGTTCGTGCTGGGCTACGTTGAGAACCCGCCGGAGGAGAAATGGTCCAGCCCGGGCGTGCCCGACACGGCACGAGCACGCGCCCTTATTGCGCAGTTCGACACTGACGCGAAGGTGGAGGAGGCGCATGCCGCGCTGCGGGCGCACTGGGACGGCCTCCTGTCACGGTACACGGTAAAAACTGGCGACGAGCGGCTGGACCGGATGGTGAACGTTTGGAACCAGTACCAGTGCATGGTCACGTTCCTCGTGGCCCGCAGCGCGAGCTACTTTGAGAGCGGCATCGGCCGGGGGATCGGGTTCAGGGACACCAGCCAGGACCTGCTGGGATGCATGCACCAGGTGCCAGACAGCGCGCGCCAGCGGCTTTTCGACGTGGCGTCGACGCAGCTTCCGGATGGCGGCGCCTGGCACCAGTACCAGCCCCTGACCAAGCGCGGCAATGCGGACGTTGGCGACGGGTTCAACGACGATCCGCTGTGGCTCATCCTGGGGGTCGCGGCGTACCTCAAGGAGACGGGTGATTGGGGGTTCCTCGACGTTCCAGTTCCCTTTGACAACGATCCATCGAACGCCGCGCCCCTGTTCGAGCACCTCAACCGGTCATTCCTGCACGTCGTGGAGAACCGCGGGCCGCACGGACTGCCGCTGATCGGCCGGGCCGACTGGAACGACTGCCTCAACCTGAACTGTTTTTCCACTGATCCCAACGACTCCTTCCAGACCGCCGGTACACGGGAGGGCCGGATAGCGGAATCACTCCTTATAGCCGGGATGTTCGTGCTCATCGGCAGGGAGTTTGTAGAGATATGCCGGCGTACCGGCCGGGACGGAGACGCGCTGAGCGCTCAGGAACACATAGAGCGCATGCGCGCAGCCATACTCCAGCACGGGTGGGACGGGGAATGGTTCCTGCGCGCCTACGACGCCGCGGGCGCCAAGGTGGGCTCCCGCGAGTGCCAGGACGGTCAGATTTTCATTGAGTCCAACGCCTTCTGCGCCATGGCGGAGATCGGAGCAGAGCAAGGGCTGCCGGTGCGCGCGCTGGACGCGGTGCGCGAGCGGCTGGACACGAAGTACGGCATCGTCATCCACGACCCGCCCTACCGTGGCTACCACGTGGAGCTGGGAGAGGTTTCCTCATATCCGCCCGGGTACAAAGAGAATGCCGGCGTATTCTGCCACAACAATCCCTGGATCATGATCGCGGAGTGCATCGCGGGAAGACCCGAGCAGGCCTTTTCATACTACCGCAAGATCTGCCCGGCATACCTCGACGACATCCAGGAGCTGCACCGCATGGAGCCCTACGTCTACTCCCAGATGATCGCAGGCAAGGCTGCCCAGCGTCAGGGCGAGGCAAAGAACTCCTGGCTCACGGGCACCGCGGCATGGAACCTGGTGGCCATCACGCAGTGGATCCTCGGAGTGCGGCCGGACTGGGACGGGCTTCGCATCGAGCCATGCCTGCCCCGTCAGTGCCGCAGGGTGGAAATTACGCGCGTATTCCGCGGATGCACGTACCGGATAGAGGTCCGCAATTCAGGGCGCGGCCGGGCGGAGCAGAGGGTGCTCGTTGACGGTGCGGTGATTCCTTCAAAGGTCGTGCCGCCGGGAAAGCCGGGGGCGACCATCAACGTCGTGGTCGAGGGTTGAATGCGCCGGGTACGTCGCCGCGATGAATGCGCCGGGTACGTCGCCGCGTTAAATCCCATAATATGAAATGAAGTAGTCGGTCACGGGGGTGAACCCCAGCCTTTCGTACAGCGCGAGCGCGGGACGATTGTGCTTTTTCACAAACAGGCAGGCATCCTTCTTCTCTGAGAATACAGCCTTCAGAAGCTCTCCCACCACCACCCGGCCAAACCCCTTGCCGCGCTGCGGGGGCAGCGTGTAAACGCCTCCGATCTGGTCCACCCCAAAGCCGCGCGCGTTGGTGCCTGCCTTGGCCACGGCCGTGCCGTCCGTCTCCAGGATATAAACAAGCTGCTCCCGCAGCGCGGCCTTCAGCATCTTCATGCACTGCGCATCGTTGAAGTGGGAAGGGGTGATGACCACCTCCTCCAGCTCATATCCTTTTTGAAGGGGGAAGATCTCCTCCGCGTCGTACGGGTCGGCCTTCCTCACCCGCGCGTTCGGCGCGTCAATGGGGAGCGGGGGGCGGAGGGAGCTTCGGGCAAGGGTCATGAGGAAATACTCGATCCTCGTTGTCGGGGGGAGGGGGAGAAGAGATTCCGCAATCGCTACGCACGAGCCGACGCCCATGATGGAATGAACCATCGTGCGCGCGGCCAGCAGGATGTCCGCCAGCTCGGCGTGGCTCTCACGGGATCCTGAGAGAACGGGGAGCAGCAGGCCGCTGGTGGTGAAGAGGATGCACTCCGCCATGGCGCCCGTTGCATCGCGGTCGAAATACACATCGCACCCGCGCGCGCTGGTGCGCAGACGCGAGGTGAACGGGACGCAAAGCGCTTCCTGGCGCAGGAGGAAATCGAGAACTGTGGGAAGCTCCTTCCGTCCCGCCTGCTGCCAGCTCATTTGCTTGCCTGGGGGAATTTGACGGGGAGGACGCCCGTGGCAACGTAGTCCCCTGCCAGGACGCTGAAGCCGGCCCGGAAGGAATCGCGGCCATCCCCATACACGGCGATCGCGGTTTGAAGCCAGGGCGCCTCGGCGAGGTATACGGGGCTGAGGGCGGAAATGACGATCACTTTCGCGCTCGCGTTTTCGAGTTGCTGAAGGACATCCAGGCTGTTGTAGTTGGCAAGACAGAAGATGATCGTGTCGTACAAGCCGGCGCGCGCGCGCGCGGCAGCCTTGTCCTGGGGACGGGCCGAGTAAAAGGGATCAAAAGGGAAGAGGTAGGTGTCGGCGGCCGGGTAGCGGCGCCTCCCCTCGGCCAGGAACTCGGGATACTGGCCGCAGAGAAGGACCTTTTCGCGCGCGCCGGGCCGGTAGGGGACCTTTTTTCCGGCAACGAGCGTCACTGCCCTGGCCGAGACCTGCGAGAAGAAATCCTTGGCGCCGGGCGCGGGTATCTGGGCGCGGACGGCGGCCGCGGCAACACTGCCCGCAGCGCCTGAGCGGAAATAACGCAGCTTGCACTCAAGTATCCGCTCGACCGACTCCCGCAGCGCCGCCTTGAACGCCTTGTTCGAACGCACAACGGTGATGAGCAATTTCCAGGTCTTTTCCTGGGTTGCCGGCGTGTGGGAGATCAGCACCATGTCGTTTCCAGCCTCCAGAGCGCGCCGGCACGCACTGGGCGTTCCCAGCCCATCATCCAGCACCCCCTCCATTTCCATGTCGTCCGTGATCACCAGACCCTTGAACCCCAGCTTGTCCCTGAGCACGCTGTGCAGGAAAAAAGGGGAGAGCGACGCGGGGGTGAGGCTGCCGAGGATCCGGGGAAAGGCGAGGTGGCCCGACATCACCGCTGGAATGCCCTCCCGGATCAGGATGCGGTACGGTATCAGGTCACGGTTGATGAGCTGGTCCAGGCTCACGTCGATCTTGGGCAGGTGGCCGTGTGAATCCTGATCAGCGGAGCCGTGCCCGGGGAAGTGCTTTGCCGTGCAGAGGACCCCGGCGTTCCGCATGCCGCGCGCGTACGCGGCGGAGAGCAATCCCGCGGAGGAGGGATCGGACCCGAACGAGCGGGGGCCGATGACGCTCGCTTCGGGGTTGGAATACACGTCGGCTGTAGGCGCGAAATCCATGTTGATGCCCAGCGCGGACAGCTCTTCACCGAGGTAGTAACCGGTCAGGTAGGAATCGCCCGGATCACCCGATGCGCCCAGCGCGAGATTGCCCGGTGACACTGAGGTCTCGTCCTTGATCTGCCGCACCCAGCCGCCTTCCTGGTCGGTGGCCACGAACAGCGGGATGGCGAGCCTGTTCCTTGATGCCAGCTTCTGCATGGAGGCGATGTCGCGGGCAAGGGAGGGAAGGTCGGAGACGTTGCGCGGGAAGATCTTCACGCCGCCGATCCCGCGCGCGCCGATCCAGCGCAGGATGTCCTGCGACGGCCCCACCCCTTGCCACCCCAGAAAGAAGACCTGGCCCAGAAGCTCCTCGTCGGTCATGGAGTCAGCCAGCCGGCCGGCGAGCGTCACGGGGTCGCCGGGATCCTTAAAGCTGAGCGCCGGGGCGATTATTGGTGAGGCGAGGGCGAGGATGAGGCACAGCGCTGCCCGCCGCCGTCCGCGAATCGCCGGTTTTAGTACGCGAGGTTCCATGCGTCGCTCGAGTATTTTTCCAAAAGGATCCGCTCTGCAGCCTCATTTTCCCCGGGGCGCAGATCCGACTCCTCGGCTCCCAGGATTTCGCGAAAGGCCAGCGCAAAAGCGGCGCGGACCTCTTCGAATCTGAGGGACCGGCCGGACTCTTCGTTCAGGCTTGTGGGCTCGCGCGCGTCCACGGGCTGGTCCGCAAGGATATAGCGGAACACGCGGCGGCCGGGATTCTCCAGGGGAATGGACCCGTGCTGGAGGATGGCCCGGCGGGTTGTCATCTGCGCGCTGCCGATGAGCTTTCGGCCGTCCCGGCCCGCGATCTCGTATTCACCGGCCGATCCGAAGCAGTCGGGGTTGTGGATGTCCCCCTGCCGCGCGGCATTGATGGCGCCGGTGATCCCGAGGTGCGCCAGCCCTGCCAGGAGCACGCGGGCGATGAAGAGGTACACGTCGCGCTTCCGTCCGCCGCCCAGGAGCGGGCCGGTCTCCGACTTGGGGAGGGCCACGGAGTAGGTGAGCTCATTGTCGTGGAGCACCGCGTGTCCGCCCGTGGGACGCCGCACCAGGGTGACGCCGTCATCCGCGAGCATTCCCGGCGCCTGCAGTCCCTTGATCTTCTGGAACCTTCCCAGGGAAAGGGTGGGTGGGGAAAAGCCATACAGACGGACCACGGGGGGGCTTGCGCCGTTTCCCACGGCCTCGGCCAGGGCCTCGTCGATGGCCATGTCGAGCCTTCCCTCCATCCGAGGGTGAAGGATCAACCGGAACCTTGGCCCGCCGCTCCCTCGCGCTCCCGGCGCGGTTGCGGCATTCAATGGTAGGCTTCTCCCTTCAGCTCGTCGATGTACTGGCCCGCCGCGTGGGCGGCTATGGCTCCTTCCGCGGCCGCGACCACGAGCTGCCGGAAGGGACTGGACCGGACGTCGCCCGCCGCGTACAGGCCGGGCACGGAGGTCTCCATGCGCTGGTTGGTCAGAATGTATCCGGCGTCATCCAGTTGCACGCCGAGCGGCGCGGCGAGGCTGCTCTTGGGGTCGGACCCGATGAAGATGAAGACCGCGGCAACCTGTTCTACGTATTCCCTGCCCGATCCTTTTTCTATCAGATGCACTTTCGACACTGTTTGAGCCCCTTCTATGCTTTTCAATTCAGTGTTAAATCGCACCTCGATCTTCGGGTTGGCAAGCACCCGGGCGGCAAGGCCCTTCTGCGCCCGGAACTTCTCCCTGCGGTGGATCATGAGGATGCCGGATGCGAGGTTTGCAAGGTACATGGCCTCGTCGCAGGCGGCATCTCCCCCCCCGACCACGAGCATCCTTTTTCCCTTGAAAAATGGGCCGTCGCAGGTGGCGCAGTACGAGATGCCATGGCCCGTAAGCTCAGCCTCCCCCGGCACGCCGAGGCTCCGGTGCACGGCGCCCGTGGCAAGGATTACCGCGTGGGAGGTGAGCGGCCCCTTGTCCGTTTCCACGGTGAAGATCCGGCCGTCCTTGCGGATGGCCGTCACGGTCGTATTCTGGAACTCGGCGCCGAACCTGCGGGCCTGCTCCTCGAACTTCTGGGTGAAATCGTAACCGCTGATCGGCTCAGGGATGCCCGGGTAGTTCTCCAGGCCTTCAATGAGAAGCGCCTGGCCGCCGGAAGCCATCTCCTCCAGCACCAGCGTGCGCAGGTTCCCCCGGGCGCCGTACTGCGCCGCCGAAAGCCCCGCGCCCCCGGCGCCGATGATGATCAGGTCCCGATCAGTGGTCATGCAATCCCTCCCGGGTGAAAGATAGCAGATTGCCGCGCTCATGGGAAGGAAAGTAATACCGACATTGAGGAAAGGAAGCAAGAAAGAGGAAAAGAGCCATGGATGAGCGGACGAATGTCCTGGTACGAACGCTGAAGGACCGTATGGACCGGGAGGCTGAGCTTTTCATCAGCCTTGGCCAGGAGGTGGAGCGCCTGCGGGACTCCTTCCACAAGAAGATCTGGGGCCCCAGCCTGGCCATTGCCCAAGGAATTGAGCACTCGGCAATAGGAATCGAGGATGTGGACGCGGCGCGCGATGATGCCTTCGCGCTCCTGCGGGACGCGCTGGACCTTCCCCAGGAGACGGCCCTGTCCGCGGTCCTGCCCGCGCTCTCTCCCGAACAGCGCCAGGAGCTGGAGACGAGCTGGCGCTGCCTGCGCATGTCCATCGTGCGGCTGAAAACCGCGACGGGACGCATGCGGTACTCGGCGGAGGCCATGGCCGACACGCTGAACAGGATATTGGAGCACGTGTTCCCGTATCGCAAGGGCAAGCTCTACTCCCGGCGGGGAACACCCACGAGCGTGGGCGCCGCCCATCTCGTCGACCACAACCTGTAGGAGGACGCCGTGCAATCGACATTCGCCCCCATAGAGCTTGGCAAGCGGGGGCTTATCGCCACCACCGAGGGGCTGCAGACCGTCGGGCATAACATGTCCAACGCCGGCGTGGAAGGGTACAGCCGGCAGCGGGTGGAAATGAGCGCGACCTCCCCGCTGTACGAGCCGCAGCTCAACCGGGAGGAGACCCCCGGCCAGATCGGGCAGGGTGTGGACGCGACGCGCGTTGAGCGCATCAAGGATATGCTTTTGGAGGGCCGCATCGTTTCCGAGCAGAACGTGCAGGGCTACTGGGACGTCCGGGACAAGTACATCCTCATGATGGAGCAGGTCTACAATGAGCCCACCGACCATTCCGTGCGCGCGCTCATGGACCAGTTCTGGAGCTCCTGGCAGGACCTTTCCCTGAACCCCACGGAGATGGCCTCCCGCCGCTCCGTGCTGGAAAAGGGCGCCGCCCTGGTTGACGGGATCCATTCCCGGTACAAGAGCCTGCAGGCGGTGCGCGACATGGTGGAAGGCGACGTGCAGGGAACGGTGACCCAGGTGAACGAGCTCACGGGCCAGATCGCGGACCTCAACAACCAGATCGTCAAGTCGCAGGCGCTGGGAGACAATCCGAACGACCTCCTGGACAGGCGGGACCTCCTGGTGGGTCAGCTTTCCACCCTCATCGACATCACCGTGCGGTACAACGACCCGGCGGGAGAGATGGTGGTCAGCACAAGCGGCATGCATCTTGTGCAGGGCAGCCACCACGAGGTCATCGCCCTGCAGCAAGACAGGATGAACGAGGGGTATTCAACGCCGGTCTGGGAGGATACGCGGCAGGCGGTGAACTTCCGCGGCGGCAAGCTGGCCTCCCTCCTGGAGCTGCGCGACGGGGACGCGCGGCAGGAGATACAGGGCCTTGACCTGCTTGCGGTGAACTTCACAGATCTGGTGAACGAGGTGCATCGCCAGGGCTTTGGCCTGAATGGGGAGAAGGGGAACGACTTCTTCGTGCAGCGGCCCTTCATCACCAACGTGGCGGGCAACTACGACTCCAAGGGAGACGGGGTGTATGACTCCACGTGGGTGTTCAGGGTTACCGGCGCCAACGCCTTGAAGGCCAAGGACCAGATCGGCCTGGCCGGCACGCTCACCCTTCCTGGCAGGCAGGGGGACGTGCAGGTGCAGTACAATCCCACGGACACGGTGGAAGACCTCATCACGAGGATCAACCTCTCCGGTTCCGAGGTGGCGTCGCGGCTGAACTCCGAGGGCAAGCTCTCCCTCAAGGCCACGCCCTCCTCCGACACAGCGAACCCCGATTTCGTGATCCGGGGTCTGGAGGATTCGGGCCAGTTCCTCGTGGGCTACAGCGGCATTCTCTCCGCCTCGGGCCCCGGCGGGGCGTACACGTGGCGGAAAGCGGACGCGGTGCAAGCGCTGCGCCAGCAGGAGGGCGCGGAATTTTCCGTTGCCCCGCTCGCTCATCCCGCGGGCTGGATCGAGGTGAATCCGGAGCTCCAGCAGAACCCGGGGTCCATCGCGGCCGCGTCCGGCGGAGACGGGAAATCCGCGGGGATCGGCGACGGGACGGCGGCGCTGGCCATCGCGCAGCTTCGCACCACGCCGGTCATGGTGGGCGCGACCTCCACCTTCGACGGCTACTTTGCCGACCGGGTGGCCGGCATCGGGCTGAAGGGCGAGGAGGCGAACCGCAGCGTGGACACGGCAAAGCTGGTCATGAAGGACCTCACCGACATGCGCGAATCGCTTTCGGGGGTGAACACCGATGAAGAGCTCACCACGATGATCACTTATCAGAACGGGTACGCGGCCATAGCGCGGTTCGTTTCGACGTTCGACGCGCTGCTGGACATTGTGATCAACAAGATGGGCGTGTAAGGACGGAGAGGCAATGAAGAGGATCAGCTCACAACTTCCCACCTACGACAGCAGCTACTACATGCGGCTGCGGGAGTTCGACATGAACCAGATGTCGAACAAGATGGGCGCGCAGTCCAAGATCAAGGACCTGCGGGACGACCCCATGGCCGCCGCGCGGTCCACGCGGTTCCAGTCGGAAATCACGCGGCTGGACCGATACGATAAAAACATCGAAACCGTGCGCGACACGCTCTCCACCGCGGAGGGCAACCTGCGCAGCGCCATGGACATCCTCCAGCGCATCCGGGAGCTGGCCGTCCAGGGCGCCAACGGAACGTACGACAAATCCCAGATGGGATACATCGGAGAAGAGGTGAACCAGCTCCTGGAGGAGCTGCTCTCCATCGCGAACTCCAAGGACCAGGTCGGCAACTCCCTCTTCGCGGGAACGCTTGCGCGGACCACCCCGTTCCGCGCCACGGAGGGACGGGTCCCGGGAGGGGCCGGGGACATGGTGGTTTCCGTGGACTATCTGGGCAACATCGGCGCCAGCGCGGCGGAGATCTCCGAAGGCTCGCGGGTTGACGTCAACCTGCCGGGCAACGTGGCCTTCTGGGCCGAGCAGCAGCAGATCTATTCCACCGTGGACGCCAGCCGCTACCAGGTGCAGACCGCATCCACGATCAGCATCGATGGCGCCCAGGTCCGGCTCTCTCCCGGCGACACCGTCTCCGCCATCGCGGCAAAGATAAACGACGCCAACGCGCCCGTCCGGGCGCGGCTGGATTCCGTCACCAATGGGCTGGTGCTGGAAACCACGCTGCCGCACCAGATCTGGGCCGAGGACCTCCACGGAGGGACCGTCCTGCAAGACCTCGGGATCCTGGCTCCGGGAAGCGACCGACCTCCGCTGAACGTCTCCCCCAGCGCGCGCGTTTTCGGCGGGTCCATGTTCGACATGGTGATCAATCTGCGCGATGCCCTGTTCGAGGGCTCCACTGAGAAGGTGGGCGGAGCGGGACTGCGCGGGATCGACAATTCCCTTACCAACCTGGCCGGAGTCCTTGGCGCAGTCGGCGCCCGGGACGCGAGGCTGGACACGGTGGCCAAACGGCTGGAGTACCAGAAGCCGGAGATGGTCCGGTTCGACTCCCAGGAGCGCGACCTGGACATGGCGGATGCCATCACGCAGCTTCGGACGCTGGAGGTCACCCATGAAGCGGCGCTCTCCGCCACCGCGCGGATCATGAACAGGCCCAAGCTTCTCGACTTCCTGAGGTAGCCCATGAAGATACGCACCAAGCCCTACGGGGAGATCGAGATCGACGACGCGCAGAAGATCAGCTTCCCGCGCGGTTTGTTCGGCTTCGAGGACCTGAAAGAGTTCGCCCTCCTGGACGCCGCGCAGCAGCCCTTCTACTGGCTGCAGTCCCTGGAGCGCGTCGAGGTGGCGTTTGTGCTCATCGATCCCCGGTTCTTCCGCCCGGAGTACACGCCGGACGTGGACGCTATTGAGCTGGAGGAGATCGGCATCACGGATCGCGACGACATGCTGGTGTTGGCCATCGTCACGATCCCGGAATCCGCAGAGCGGATGACGGCCAACCTGCAGGGACCGCTGATCATGAACCGGCGCACGCACGTTGCCCGCCAGTCCATCAGCACCAACCCCCGCTGGGCCGTGCGTCATGTCATCATGGATGAGCTGGCAAAGGCGAAACAGGGCGCTTCATGCTGATCCTTGCGCGCCGCATCGGCGAGAGCATCATGATCGGGGACCAGGTGGAGATCTCCGTGGTCGACATCAAGGGAGACCAGGTCAAGGTGGGGATCAAGGCGCCCACCCAGATCAAGGTGTATCGCAGGGAAGTCTACACGGCGATCCAGGAGGAGAACCGGGCCGCGGCTTCCGCGGCGCCGCAGAACCTGCCCGCGCTGAACGATTTATTGCCGCCGGGTTCCTCTACGGGGAATCGGCCAGCTCGCTGAAAACCGTCCGAAAGCTCTCCGCTGTCTCGAGGAACCTGCCGAGCAGGTAGGGATCGAAGTGTGTTCCCCGCTCCGCCGCCATGTTCTCCACCGTCTGCTGGTGCGTGAACGCGTCCTTGTAGTTGCGGCGCATCCGCAGCGCGTCGTATACGTCCCCCACGGCGACGATCCTGGCCGAAAGCGGGATCAGGTCCTGGCTCAGGCCATGCGGGTAGCCCGTGCCGTCCCATCGCTCGTGGTGCCTGAGGGCGATCTCCCTGGCCATTGGATTGGGGTAGGTGGACAGGATGAAGGCGCCGTTGGTGGTGTGCTGCTTCATGACGTCCCATTCCCATGCTTCCAACTGCCCCGCCTTGTTGAGAATATCGTCCGGTGTGCCGATCTTGCCAATGTCATGCAGGGCGGCAACGAGCCCGATGCTCTCCACGAACTGCCGGTCAACGGGAGGCGCGCCTGGTCGGGCCATGAGATCCTGCGCCATCAAGCGCGCGTACCTATTGACCCGCTCAATATGGTTTCCCGTGTCGTTGTCCTTCAGCCGCGCCGCGCCGAGCAGGCTTGTAAACGTGCTCTGCAGCAACTGCCGATGCTCGTCGGTCATGTCGAGGCAGATCGCTCCGTAGGCGGCAGGCTTGGCGCCCGAGGAATTACCCAGAGGCACGACCCACACCTTGGACACGGTGAGAAGCTGATCCGTGCCGATCTTTTCCACCCTGCCGTGCCAAGTGTATCCCGAGGCGGGGGAGAGGATGGCGCGGAACAGCTCGCCGCTTTTCACGTTGTCGAAGAAGGGAGAGAAGAACTGCGTGAAGTGTATGCCCGACACGCGCGGATCGCACCCGAAGAAGCGGCAGAAGCTTTCGTTCGCCTGCACGATCTTCAGGCTTTGGTCCATGTAAAGGCTGGGAATTTTCTCATTGAGGTAGCAGGATTTCCAAGACGTAAAAGCGGCAGCGGAAGGCGGAAGCTGCGTCCCGGTTTCCTCCGCGCCGATCTCTTCCATTGGCTCGAGGTCTGACGCCTCATCGCCCCTGTTGTCCGGGATGTCATCGCTCATTGTCGCCGCCCGCTCATCAATTCAGCCTCGCTCTTCCTTAAGTAGAGGGGCACGAGGGCCGTGCCGTCCGCTCCGTTCCTATTGTAGCGCTCGATCCCCAGCCGGAGAAGAGAACGCGGGTCCACGACATCCATGACCGGCAGTTCCTGCCACGCGTTGCCGAGGAGCCCGCGGATCCGAGCCGCGTCCGGTCCCGCCAGCATGGGCTGCAGAGATTCCGCGAGCAGCCGCGCAAGGTCTGCCGGGTGCACGTCCTGGTAGTCGCCCTGGCGTTCGCCGCCGCGATACCGGGCGGTGTAGATCCTGCCCTTGCGCGCGTCAATGACCGGAAACAGATCACCCGGGTACGACTTGCCGGCGTCGGCAGCGGCATCCAGGGTTGACACCCCGACAACCGGAATATGCCGGCCTTCGCCTATGCCCATGGCAGTGGCAAGCCCTATGCGGATGCCTGTGAAGGATCCCGGTCCCAGCGAGCAGACGATCACGTGGAGATCGGAGACGCGCATCTCCAGTTCGGCAAGGAGCCTGTCCGCCAGGGGGAGAAGGGCGGGGGAGTGCTGGAGCCCCCTGCGCACGCAGAGGGTGGCCCAGGAGTCATCACGCATGGCAGCCAGCGCCAGCACCTCGGTGGCCGTATCCAGGGAGAGGGCGTTCATGCCGGCGCTTCTTCCAGAAGGATGTCGCGGCCGCCATCGGCCGCGAGGGAGAGGGTCACGCGAACGTGCGCGCCTCCGGCCTGGAGCTTCTCTCCCCACTCCACAACCACGAAACCGGTCCCCGCCAGGATATCCTGGAGGCCCAGGTTTTCCATCTGGTCCCGGCCCTCGATCCTGTACAGGTCCACGTGGTGCAGCGACGTTGTGCCGCTGTGGTACTCCGAAATGATGGTATAGGTGGGACTGATGATAGGCTCCCGAATCCCCAGCCCCCGGGCGATTCCCTTGGCCATGACCGTTTTCCCCGCACCCAGAGGACCGATCAGGAGCACGAGCATCCCTTCCGGGAATTGAGCGGCCAGGCGCTCGCCGAGACGCTTGCCAGCGGCAAGGGTTTGTTCGGGGCTCCTGCTGTGCAGCGGGGCGCACGTGAGCGGGTTCACGTCCCCAGGGTAGCCGAAACCGGGACCGGGGTCAATGAGACGTTGGGCCCGCATGGCCGCGATTGATGCTCCTGTCCACGGGCGCTGAGCTTGTCCGGCTGGGCACGGCACGGTCCATCTGCTCGCGCGCCTGGCCGATCGTGGTTGGTCGGGAGAAGTCATAGACGAATTCGCTTATCCTGTTCAGGTACTGCCGAGTCACCCGGGTGAACATCACGTGCATGACGCCGCCCCGCCCCTTCTGGCGATGCACGTGCATCACCTTGCCAAAAGCGCGAATGGGGGCCTTCCTGTCGATATCGAACTCGATCATGACCAGCTTGCCCTTGTCGAAAGGGTTCATGGCCTGGATGGCGCAGCCGCCGGCGGAGAGATCCACCACCGTGCCCAGGGTGCGCATGTTCTGCTCCACCGTCGCCTTGTGTTCCGCTTTCCGTCCCTGGCCGGTCTCCGTGATCCGGATGGGGTAGTAGAAGCACGGCCGCATGATCTCCCGGCGGCGGTTGCGCCGGCGCTGCTCCTTGCGGAGGGTCTTCGAGTGCTGGATCAGGACGCTGGCCACTCCCTTCACCGTGTCGTATCCCAGGACCTTTGAAATGAAGGAATACCCGGCGTCATTGTCGCGCCAGAGGTAGACCGAGAGCTTGGTGCCGCGCATCCAGCGCGTGTCAGCGCCGGCCGGCTGCGCAGGGGCCGCCACGGTGAGGAAGTCCTTCATGTTGGAGATCACCTTGCTGGAAAACGCTCCGCCGCCCTCCGGCGTGATGGAGAGAAGCTGGCCCGGCCTGAGGAACGTGGTGGAATGCAGCGCGGCGTCCTTGCGCGCCGTGCGCTCAAGGATCTGCTTGATCTGAAAGATGATCGCCCTGCGGTTTTCCTTCTGCTCAGGCGTGAGGTCTCGTATGGTTTCCAGGGAGTACAGACCCTTCTTCAGCGTATCGTCCAGCAGGCTGGCGCTGGAGAAGACGAGCAGGGGCTGTTTGACATGGCACATGTTGACCAGATTCTCCAGCACATCGATGTGCTGCGCGCCCAGTCCCATCGCCTTGGCCGCGCGCCGAAACACGCCGCTTGAGTACTTCTGAACGTCGGCCGCCGTGCGGGGCCGGGACCTGCGGCTGAGAATTGCGCCCACCACAATGACGGCGATGACGCCGACGATGCCGGCGATGAAATAGAGGGTGATTCGCGTGTCCACGGCCCTTCCGAGAAAGGCGCCTGTCTGTAGGAGTATCATTGTGTTTTTTCCAACAGCGGAGTGATCCGCTCCATCCGGGGTGCGACCTCGTATTCCAGAAGGTCGCCGATCAGAACCGCGTCATGGGCATCGAACGCGGAAACCAGGTCTCGGAGCACGGGGGTGAGCTCGGTGAGAAGCCGGGCGCGCTCGGGGTCCGGCGGGAGAAACGGCAGAAGGTCCATGAGGGACTGAACGACGTCGGTGAACCGGACCATGATGTCCATCGCTGCTTTGTCCCGTCCCGTCTGCAGAAGGAGCGAGACCTCCCGCAGATCACCCAGGCTGTCGCGCAGCATTGCCGTGCGCCGGGCCAGAGGCTCCTTCGGATGCGTTGCATCCTCCATCCGCTGCCGCACGGCGGCGCGCAGATCGCGGATCAAGCCCGCGGCTTCCTCGCGGCGCTCAGCCGGCCAGGCCCGGGGATCTTCGACCCGGCCTTGGCTTTTCCACAGCGCCTCGAATCGCCTGGCCATATCTGATCCGGGCGGAAGGAAGGGATTGGCGGTGAACCCCTCCAGTATCTGCGGCAGGCCGGCGAGCAGGTCCTCCAGGGGATCCGGCATTCCCGCGGCCGCTCCTGGCGGCATTCCCGCGGCCCTGCCCAGCTCTTCGGCCAGCATGCCGAACCATACATCCACGGTCTGCCAGTGCGCGATCTTCATGTCGCCGGTATGCGTGGCCTTTACGTCGAGGGCCTGGACCAAGGCCACGTCCCCCCACGCCTCCGGCTGCTCCTGCAGCAGGTCGCGGCCATCAGCGCGCAGCTCCGTGACCAGGAAGCCGGCAGCGGCCAGCCATGATTGGACGCCTTTCACCACCTCCCCGAGCGATCGCTCGTTTTCCAGGGAGTAGCTCACTGTTTCACCGTTGATCGTCAGGCGCACCGCGATTCCTCTCTCACTGCGTCGAATTCTGCTTGTTGAAGTTCTGTATCGTCTGGGAGTTCTGCTGGAGGGAGTCCATGGCGCTTCCCATCTGCGCGTACTTCTTCTTCAGCTCCGCCTGGTAATCATCAAGCTTCACTTGGTAGTCGGCGATCTCCTTCTTCGAAGAGGATATCTGTGAATCGAGCGTGGTCACGCGCTGGGCAAAGATGCCTCCCGTCTGCACGTACGGCCGCAGCAGGTCGT
This sequence comes from Spirochaetia bacterium, assembly GCA_049519415.1. GTDB lineage: Bacteria > Spirochaetota > Spirochaetia > SZUA-6 > Fen-1364 > Fen-1364. The sequence continues at coordinate 3,831 of JBEKQU010000012.1, read as the reverse complement.
CCAGCTTGAAGGCGACGCCGGAGTCCACCACCAGGTCGCCGGTGGTGTCGTTGCCGAAGAGCTGCTTGATCGCCTCCGCGTTCTGGTCAATCGCCGCGGCAAGTTTTTGCTCGTCAACCTCTAGGTAGCCCCGCAGCCGCGTTTTGTCAATGCTGGCTGTCCCCGGCGCGCGGATGTCGGTGGAGATGCCGATCTGCGCCAGAAGGCTGAGGCCGCTGCCCAGCGACGTGGGATACGGATTCATCATGATGGACTGCATCGAGCTCTTCAACTGCTGCAGGGAAAGGTCGCCCATGAGCAGCCCGAGGTTGGCCTTGTCCTTTGTCTTTTCCTCGTCGGTGAGGTAGGTGGCGTCCGTGATGACCGACTCGTCATTGCGGGTGAGCACGTCGATGTCCGTGATGATCCCGTCGTAGGATCCGACAAGGTTCTCTATCTGCTTCTTTATCCCTTCCACGTCGTGCTTGATGGAAAGGTCGACAGGCGCCGTGCTGGCCGCCTTCAGGGTCAGGGTGACCCCTGGGATGAGATCGCTGATCGCATTGGAGCCGCGCTGCACGTCGATTCCGTCCATGGCTATCTGGGCATCCCCCGCCTGCGAAAGCGCCTTGGTGGGAATGTAGTCGCCGCGCTGCGTCTTGTCGTAGATGGAGATGTCCTTCACGTCGATCTTCCGATAGGTGTTGCGATTGCGGATGTCGATGGAATCGATGGATGCGGCCATCTCCCCGATGGGAATCTGGAGGGTCTGGAACTCCGCGGTATCCGGCACGTCCGGCAGGGGGATGACGGCGCCGCCCCCTTCCATGAAGAGGGATTTCAGGTCAGTAATGTTCTCTGGCGGCTTGGGCGGCTGCCATTCGGGAAGAGGGGTCTGCGAGGGATTGCTGTCGATGTGGATTCCCTTGTAATCGATCCCCCCCGTGGAGGGAACCGACGGGCCCGGAGGCGGCTTTGCCTCCACCACGGGCTTTTCCGGCAGCTTCTCCACCTTTACGGAAAGCTCAAGGATCATGTTTGGGGTGAGAGCCGCCGGGGGGCTGATGGGGATCTTCAGCTCCTGGCCCGGGTTCACGGTGAGTATGCCGTTTTGCACCTGGAATCCGTCCGGGGCCAAGGGAACGGACCATGCAACCGGAGTTTTCTGGTCCAGCGCCACGGCGCGGGAAGCATTGGGAGAGCGCTGCAGCATGCCCGATTTCACGCCCAGATCAATCGCCGCGTCCAGGAAGGTGAGACGATTGGTGCTGCCGGTGAGCTTCCCCTCTATAAGGAGGACCTGCGTGCTGGTCGTGTCATTCACCACGGAGGCGGAGAGCAGCGCGCCTCCCTTGGCGGTGAGCGCGTCCGCGAACGCTTTCAGCGTCCCGCCCTTCCAGGCAAGAGACACTTCCTTGTCTCCCACGTGAAAGGTGTACTGCCCGGCATCGACGGTGAAATCCCTGGGAAGAGAACGGGAGAGGAACCGGTCCGCGGTTGCCACTTTTTTCACGAGGATGTGCTTGGTCTCCTCCACGGCCTGCCGCGTGGCCGTGGCCGTGAGGCTGGATTCGTCGGAGGACGCGGCCACCCGGTCATTGAAGGGATTCTGGAATCCGTACAGAGCGCGCGCCATGTCGCGCAGCCCCGACATTTTTCGCGTGACGTCCTGCCATACCGTCTTTTTCTGCTGGTCGGCATCGAGCTCCTTCTGCATGCGCGTCATGGGCTCTTTCTTGACCGCCATCAGGGCGTCGATGATTTTTTGCGTGTTGTACTTGTCGGTGACGCCCGGGATGGACAGGTCAGACATGGCAGTGGACGTTGTTCCCTCCCGAGTCGTCACGATCAGATCTTTTCGTCGACCAAAAGGCCAATCGTCTCCTTGATCCTGGCGATCAGATGCTGGATTTCCTCGGCGGGGATCTCCTTGATTACCTTATCGGTGTCCGCGTCAACCACCTTGATGATGACCTGGTTGATGGTGTCGTTGACGGACAGAACAACCCTTCGGTTGAAGGCAAGAAACGTCTTTTCCAATGCCTTTGCCTGGTTCTCGATCTCCTGGCGGGTGATTTTCTGCTGATCGACGGTCACATCGACCTGCCGCGGCTGCCGCTCAGGCAGCACCCGCGCCTCCTTCAGGAGGACATCCTGCACGGGATTCGTTTTCAGAATCCCCGGTATCTCCATACCCATTGTGGTACCTCCGTGTACTCTCCTTGCCGGCGCGCCTGGAACACGCCGGAAGATGATCCTTGGCGACTCCGTCGCCAAGCCCATGAAACCTGCCCGGTCTTTTTTGGCGGGAATACCGCCAAAAAAGAGGGGGAGGAGTGCGCGACCTCCCCGCCCCATCGCCTTGCGCGGAAGAAGCGACGTCCAGAAGCCTCTTCCGTTGGGAACGGTGCATCCTTCAGCCTGTCCTGCTACTGCAGCAGCGTCAGGACCGATCTGGGTTTCAGATTGGCCTGGGCCAGCATTGCGGTGCTGGACTGCATCAGGATCGAATTCTTGGTGTAATCGACCATTTGTGTCGCCATGTCTGTATCGCGAATCAGCGATTCAGCGGCCGTCATGTTTTCCGCCGCGACTGCCACCCCCTTGGCTGCCATCTCGAAGCGGTTCTGGTATGCGCCCAGATCCGCCCGCTGCTTGGATACCTGCTTCAGGGCGTTGTCCATGGTTCCGATAACGGCATTCGCCTTGTCGGGCGTGGAGATCGAAATCCCCGCCATCCCGAGCGCTGCCGCCGTCATGGTGCCGATGAACACCTGCTTGCGCTGGTCCATATTCGCCCCTATCTGGAAGAACATTTGGGCTGTCGCCGATCCCCCGCGTGCGGGGTTGGCGAATCTGCCCGTGAGCATGTTCATTCCGTTGAACTGGGCGTGGGACGCTATCCTGTTGACCTCATCGACAAGCTGCGAGACTTCGACCTGGATCTGCATCCGGTCCTCATCCGTGTAGATGCCGTTCGCCGACTGTACAGCCAGCTCCCGGACCCGGTGCATGATGTCCTGAGTCTCCGACAGATAGCCCTCGGTGGTCTGAATGAAGGACACCGCGTTCTCTATGTTCTGCCCCGCCTGGTTGAGCCCGCGGATCTGCGAGCGCAGCTTTTCCGACACCGCCAATCCTGACGCGTCGTCGCCCGCGGTGTTGATCCTCATCCCGGTGGCCAGTTTCTGTATGTCCTTGTTCAGATCGAGCTCATTGAACTTGACCTGCCTGTTCGCGTACAGAGCGCTCATGTTGTGGTTGATGATCATGTAACCCTCCTTGACTGCCTTGGAGGCATCCGTGCCTCCGGCGTTCCTGCCGCGGCGTGCGCCGTACCCGGCGCAGTTTCGCGGCATTCGTTGCCCGGTGTGCTGTCGGGATTCGTCATGGGAAGGACTCGCGCATTCCTTCCCCCCGTTCCCCTTTTCCCGATCAACAAGGAATCCGGCTCTGGGTCCGGCTTCCTTTTTACCACCACACCTCAGGAGGGTGTTTTGTCAAAGATCGAATGCACGGCGCCGCGGCGTGCACGGTTTCCCGCACACACCGCAGCCAACTAGTCAATGTACTCCACTACTGGAGCAGCTGCAAGACCGTCCTTGTCTTGGTATTCGCCTGGGCCAGCATGGCCGTGGCAGACTGCGTCAGGATGGCGTTCTTGGTGTAGTCCACCATCTCGGTGGCCATGTCCGCGTCGCGGATCCTCGACTCCGCCGCCTGCAGGTTCTCCGCCCCGATGTCCAGCCCCTTCACCGCGTACTCCAGCCTGTTCTGGTAGGCGCCCAGATCCGCGCGCTGCTTGTTGATCGTGCGCAGCGCCGCGTCCAGCATCCCGATGGACCTGTTGGC